>JAIEQI010000001.1 GCA_019747875.1 Candidatus Obscuribacterales bacterium | reverse complement strand
ACCTGAGCTTGCTTCGATCCCGGGAGCGCCGCTTACCTGAGCTTGCTTCGATCCCGGGAGCGCCGCTTACCTGAGCTGGTTCGATCCCGGGAGCGCCGCTTACCTGAGCTGGTTCGATCCCGGGAGCGCCGCTTACCTGAGCTGGTTCGATCCGGAGCGCCGCTTACCTGAGCTGGTTCGATCCCGGGAGCGCCGGCATCTTGCCGGCTTCTTATTTGACGATGAGCTTGTTAGATTTGTGGATCTAGCTCTGTTCCTTGTGTTTCGACGGCTTGTAATCTAAGTTTCGGCTGGTTTCAATCTGACGATCGGAAATGTGTACGTTTTCTCAAGCGGTATTTGTTGACCGAAAAGTTTCTTTCCGAACAATTCAATCGGTGCCGGTAGCTTCGTCGACGTGCGAGTAATAACCGTGACTGTAGGAGCGGATCCGGGGGGAGGTGAGCCATTGAAGTCAACGTAGCTAACAAGTACCAATGTGATTGGTGTCATTCCTGCTGCAGTATTGTTATAGCTTTTCACGATGGCATTTGCCATCATGAAGGCTTCAGGCGGAGTTGTACCTTGAGCGGCGGCGCGAGCGGCGTCTCGGCAGGCATGATCGTTAATACCATAAGCTACCATTGCGAAACAGGTGTTTAGGGCGAAGGCGACGATTGCGATTGTGATCAACGCCCCTGCTGCCAACTCGAATGCTGCAGAGCCTCTGCTCGATCGATTTGAGATGTGGCGCTTTCCTTGAGACCTGGTTTCTCTGATTGTTTTGAGTAGTGTCATTGCTCTGTTCCTTATGAATTTGATTAAGCAGTTTTTGTAGTGCGTTTTAGTGTTAGCGATTGAGCCCTTGTGCATTCTCGAACATTTGTCGCGAAGAAAAACTTACATTTAGCGGTTCTGTTAGTCCTTGAATCGATCCGAAGATACTGCTGTTGAAAGGAATCAGTGGGTCGATACTTGCGATTGCTGTTCCCTCAATTTGATAGACATTTCGGCTTGTGTCAGCGCTGCTGGTGAGCGTGTCTTCCGAACGTGTGATTTGCTGATTTGTGAAATTTGTTTGGAGGATGTCCAGATCAATTTCACTGGAAGCAATCACCGGGAACAATTGCAAGTGTGCTCGGAATACTTCCGACGCTATCTGTTTGGCACTCTTTCCATCAGCGGAGCTTTGGTTGAAGGTTCGCGCTTTTGCAGCCGCTTGAATGGCGTCGTGCACGCTCAGGCTCAGAAGTGTCGCTCGTAAGGTTATTGAGCCTAGAGCCAGCATCGGTACGAAGAAGACCACGAAAACCATCCAAAGGCTGACTGGTATTTCCAGTAACGAGCTACCTTTGCTATTGCGCTTGCCGGACCTTCGATTTTCGCTTGAGTTCTTATTAGTGGTTGCCTTGTTAAGCTGATGTCTGTTCATTTCTCTATACCATCCGAGTTAGTCGGGTTCGGCTACTGCGTCGCGTTCCCCTTTCTTATGCGCCTAGTGTATGGCGAGCTGGTTGCATCTTCGTAAACCAAAGGTTGCAGGTTGGTAAACTGACCTACAACCTTTGGCTGTTTTTCGAGATTGATTTACTGAACTATCTGCGTGAGGCTGCGTGCGATGCTTGAGAAAGCGCCATTCAGTTTTGATGCGTCATTTACTTGGAAGAAGCGTCCGCCGTTTCCGGCAATGCCGGTGATTTGATTCAGTACTTGAGCTTGTTCCTGACGCTCTTGCGGGGCGAGATTCAGACCGACAGTAAACACTGCTATACCCTTCTGGCGGCAGGCATTGGCTGCTGAGAAGCAGGCTTGCTCAGGTGAAGGTACTCCCGCTGTGGGGATTCCGTCGGTGAACATGATTATTGCTTTCTTTGCGTTTGGTCTGCTTGTTGACGAAGTGAAAAACTGTTGAGCTCTGTCAAGGGAGCCTCCCATATTCGTGTTACCGAAAGGAACCAGCGTTGCGATTGCGTCTTTAGTTGCTTGGAAGTTTGTTTCTCCCTCGGTGGCGTTAAGGGGAATTGATGGCAGCGGGAAGACACCCTGGCCGCCGACCGGATAGTTATTAGCAACGTTTGGTTGGGTGAATGTGAATGCAGCGTTGTTTCCGACGATGGTATTGAATGCTACTAGGCCGAAATGTGCACGCGTGTTGTTATTCATCAGAGTGAAGAAATCAGTGGCGGCTTTCTCAGCTTCAGCCCATGGATGAGTATGCTTTCTGGCTAATTCAAAATACTTAGCTTGATAGCCGCTTTTCGGCGTGACGACGCCTTCTAATGCGAGGGCTGCTCCACTGCTTCGGAAGACGGATTCGTTTTCCAAGTTTCCACGCGATGCTTCGACTAAAGCGGCAATATTCGGGAATGTGAAATCTCCCTCAGTAAAACCAGCGAATGCAAGTCTTTCGTCCAAGTTGACTACTATGTCTGTGAGCCCGTTTGGATTTTGGCTGGCTGAACTTGGCGGTGTGTTGCCTGGCATAGAATTGTCTGTCGCCCCTCTCAATTGGGCTGAGAGGTTTCCGATGTCTTGCGGACGCATGCCTCCTGTCGGGCTGAGTTCACGTTGTGCAAGTACGTTGTAATTTATTTGTCCTGTACTTACGTTGAATGTTCTGCTGACGGACGTTGTAAATGTTCTAAAACGCATCGAATTTGAACAATCGAAGCACATTACGACATCCAATTCTCCTACCCCGCCCGAGGATTTTGCTTCCAGTTTGGAAAAAGTATTGCCAAAGCCGAGGGCTGATCCAGCAAGGGAGGGTAATGCGTAAATGCTTCTTACTTCAAAGGCTTTGCCGCGTGGGTCGCCTTCTGGTACCGGGGCATTGTTATTGTTGGGATCGAGGAATTGAAATGAGAATGTTGAAAACCCCGCTATTACAGGTGGGCTGGTGCTTTCCGTGGAGAAGAGCAGTGGGCTGTTAAAAATGAAGTTCTGTCTGAAAACCCGCTTTGCGGCTTCTTTTGCTTCCTGCTGTGAAACTGCGATATCAGTATTAGATGATCCAGCCATTGCTGCAGCGCCTGCCAAGGCTGCCGATTCGGTGGCGGCTTGGAGCTGGTCTCTGGAGATAGCCATTCGTGCTATTTCAAACGCAAATAGGCCGATCGCAAGAATAATTGTGAGCGCAATGATTATCATCGGCAGCGCTACAGCTAGCCCTTTTTTGCTTCTCAGATGATTCCCAACACATTGACCAAACATTTGAAATCCCTCGTTATCCCTTTGACTCACATAATGTATGTGACCGAGGTTGCGGTCCGGTAAATCAATAGTTGCAAAAAGGTAAATCGCCGCGTCCTAAACAGTTTCGGAATTTGGTCCGCGTTTTAGTTCCTGTACCGTCAAAAAAGCACAAACAAACAGTCCCAGATTTATCAGTGCATATATATAGTTGAGATTTCCGGGCAGGCAGCCTTTGATCCAAGTTATGCAAGGGTATGCCAAAAATACCAAATGCCAAATTCGCTGGGGTAATGACTTAATTTTTAGCGCTAGTCGCGGGCTAAGTGTCGTCAGGGTTAGAGCCGCAGGCACGCTAAGCAACACGAGGTCATAGGGATGCATTGCGGGGGCTGCGATTACACCGACTAACATTGCCATTGACCAATACAGCCGAGTGATTTGTGCGTCCCTACTTTTTTCTCGGGCACACATAATCGTGAACAAGACCAGAAAGATCCAATAAACAGAGGTCGAAATTGTAAAGCCAGTTGGCTCTGCAAATACGTTTGATATCAATCCTCGAAGCGAGGCGTGTGTTTCTCCAAAAACGCCAAGACCTAATGTCTTTTCTAATTCTGAAACGAATTTTGGGTAGTTGAGAACGTTTTGAAAACCAATCAGCATTGCTGCCGCTGCATTGATCAAGGCGATTGTGATTGCTGCGCTTAGGCAAGTTCGCCATTGCTTGCGAGCCGCTGTCATCGCAAGAAGCGGCAGTGAAAATTGAGGTTTTATCGTCAGCAAACCTAACAGTATTCCAGCTATAACTGGACGATTAGCTTCGGCAAAGTAAAAGAACCAAGAGAAAAGTCCCACGAGCCAAAAGCACCACTGACCGATTCGTATACAAATCGCGGCGGGAACCGAATTCGCGACTGCCAGGCAAAACATCGCACAATCGATTCGCGAATGTGCGCGTCTTCGCAAAACAAAGGTCAACGTTGCGAAGGCGAAAGAGGCAGAAGCGATGATCCAAAATAAAAAAGCTGGGATGAAGGGGAGCAGGCTTACAGCACTCATAATCAAGAATGATGTCGGCGGAAAGTTTAGTGACGATTCTTGTGTCACGACCAATGGCGACACTATTGCATTTACGTAGGGAAGATGCGCTGGGATATCGTAAATTCGAAGGTGGTCTGCTGACCTTGCCATCTGTCCAGCTACGTAATAACGAACGAAATCCGCCGTGTAAACGATGTTTTTTACGCCCAGCCACGCAAATGCATCTTTAGAGAGGAAATGTACGATGTAATTGAAAATCAGACTGAGTTGCCATAGAACAAGCGTGGAAAACGCAGCAAACCTCAGCAGTTTGAGTTTCTTTTCGTCCAACGTGGTTGCATCCAGCCAGGAGATCTGCAGTATACAACCTCTCGCGTTCATCAAGGTTAAAGTGCTGTTTAGCGACCGCGACAGCAACTGCAGGAGCTGAACGTATGCGGTTTTTCTGCTGTGTTCGGATTATCCTTCGGCCAACAGCTCTCAAAGTCTTTCACCTTATCTTGATTTGCTTTGTTATTTTCTGCAACGGTGCCATCAGGCATGCGGATCATTTTTGACGTGCCGTCTTCTCGTTTTCCATAGAGGGAATCTAATTGGCGCTGGTCAGTTTCCTTCGCGTTAGCATAAAGCTCGGGATAGTCGCGCAAGAAGACCCCGCGTTTGTCTGTGCCTGCGCGCAGTTGTGTTAGCATTTCGGCTTGCATTTCGAAGGGATGGAGATAGTAAGTGGTTGGTGGTCTGCGCAAGGCCTCTTCTCTCATTTCTTTTTGATCCATGCTGTGCGCATCTTCTATTCTGTTAACTTTCTTTCCGTCTTTATCAATATAGTTGCCGTCGGCATCTTTTCGATACCAACGCGGTATTTCGGCTCTTTGACCAGGAGCGGGTGCCGGACTATACATTTCATACTGGTAGCCATCCTTGCCGAGCAGCTCGTAGTTATCTTTTCTCTCTGGGTGATCTACTTTTGTCCAACCCATCTGGCTGTACTCTTTTTGCCTCTGTTCTGAATCTGACGAGAAGGTGTATTGCGAGTGATGAGCCAACTCATGCAACATTACTTCCTGAAGGCTAACTTTGCCCGTAGGTCCGTCACGTCTCTCTCTTTCAGCATCAGCCGGAGTCGGTGGCATTTTGTCTTTGCCTTCCTTACTTGTGAACATGAACAGCTTGTTGTCATCTTCATTGTAGTAACCGACCATTGGAACGTCTTCCTTGACGAAGGAAACTTCCAGAGGCTTGGACGGATTGTTGGTAATTACGACGTCTGGAGAGCGTTTCAACGCGCTTTCAAGGGCTGCTAGGTCTCTGAATGTTGGTGTTCTTGCCGTTAGCGTTATCTTGCGATCTTCTCCTCTACCTACACCTGTGACTTCTTCGCCTTCTCTTTTGATCGTTACTTTATAGGTTTCTTCCAGTTCTTTGATTTTCCTTTCTGATGCTTCTGCCAGCTTTTTCTCAATTTCTTTCAAGCCTTCTGGAGATGAGTCACTTTCAACTAGAACGGTCTCTGTGCCATCGGCCTTGAGCATGAATTCGTAGCGCCCGTCTTTGTCACGGATCTCCAGCCCATAGTGTTTTGCTATTTCATCTCTGAGCTTCTTTGTCGATTCGGCACTTCGCTCTGAAATCTTTTCTTGCGCAGTGTCTGCGACCATGTCGCTTGTTTGGGAGGCCTTGTTCTTATCTTGTATTGAAGCGCTTCCTTCCCGCTCGCTATTGTTGTCTACGATCTTAAAATTGCCAAAGATCTCTGAGGCATCACTCTTCTCATTCTTCGTTACCTGGTCATGTTTTATCTGCTCGCTCTTTCGTTCGCGGCTTTCCATGCTCTTCCAAATGTCGGACGAAAGTTCGGAAGCAGACTTTTCCTGTTCATGCTTCTGCTCAACTTTGTCATTCTTATTTGTTGAGTCGTTATCAGAGTCAGATTCGGCCATGGCTGTGCTCCATGAGAAATGCCAAAGATATCGTGCTCTTGCGAGACAATATCCATTACACCCGTGCGGTGAATCTGTTGCCGAATACAGATTCGTAGGTGTTTAGATAGTTTAGGCTAGTAATAGGACTCAAGTATCATTCCTTATTCCGCCCTCAAGTACCATGTTTTAGATCGCAGAATCGTGTGTAGTTGCAACATTTCTCAACTACATGAATATGCACTTTGTTGCGTCGTTTTTTTGCTCCTATTTTGCATATAGCTTCATGCTTACAACAGAAGACAGAGCTGGGACAAGCTCTGTCTTCCGTTGTTGTTGGGATGTTGTGGAGGAGAAAACTTTTAGATATCCATCTTTTGATTAGCTGCAGCAAGCCGCTCCATGCTAGCTTGAAGCTCGTTATCCTTTATTGTCTTTAGTGTGTTAAACAGCTCCTTTCTGCCGTTAACATCTCGGATTGTGGCGAGCGCGTCTTTGCAAACTTTCTCGCCAGTTTTTGCGTGCCCAGCTGACATGTAGCAGATCGCTAAGCCGGCTTTGGCATGAGCGTGATAGGGGGAGATATTGATTGCTTCCATGTAATTTGATATTGCGCTTGTGACCTTCCCGGCGAATCGGTAAGCATCACCGAGTAAGCAGAAGTCGTCTGCACTTCGCAGTCCGCATTTGACCAGCCCCTGCATTTCTACTGCGGCTCTTTCAGCAAATCCCGCCTGAAGAAGAGCTTGGACAAGTTGACGCCGCGTAGCCAGGTCTGATGGTTTCTTTCTGATAACTATCACTAACTTCTGTGCCCGCTCTTTTGCCGCCATCATTTCAATACCGGAAGGAGCGCCTAGCTCCTGCGCAGAGCCAGCCGGAGTCCAGAGTGAAATGGAACCTGCGATAATTGCCAACGCTGTCATTAATCTCATTTTTCTATCCTCTGTGTGGTCCGTCTTACGAATTGATTGCGTTTCCGTTTGTGTGAGGAAACTATATTTCGCATGAGTTGCTGAAAGGTAAAAGAAAAGTTGCAAGATGGTAAAACGAATCGCTATTATTTGTGGAGGCGCATGGAATAGGAGCAATTGAAGTTGACCGGTTTTTTGCAGGAAGTAGCGCACCGCCCTTTTCCGTTGCCTGCTGGTCCGTGGATTATGCGGCAATCATGGCGGAATCTGTTATTTGCACACTGGCCCGTCCCCGCCGAGATGCTGAGGGATCTGATTCCGGCTGCATTAGAAATAGATACGTTTGATGGCTATGCTTGGGTTGCTGTGGTGCCCTTTTCCATGAATGATGTCTGTCCTCGTTTCGTGCCGTCACTTCCGTGGATTTCAAATTTCCTCGAACTCAATGTGCGTACCTACGTACGCAAAAATTCCATCCCCGGTGTTTACTTCTTCAGTCTCGATTGCTCCAATCCCGTCGCTGTTTATGCCGCCAGGCAATTTTTTCATCTGCCCTATTACGATGCGCAAATGAGTTTGCAAAACCTGGATAGTGACATCGTATACAAATCAGAACGGCGGAAAACCGGCGAGAAATTTGAAGCAATCTATTGTGCAGAAGGCTCGTTGATGAAGACCTCTACGGATTCTATAGAACATTTCTTGACTGAACGGTATTGTCTTTATACCGCCAATCCTGCCGGTAAATTGTTTCGCGGTGTTATCCACCATGTCCCGTGGCCATTGCAAAAGGCGAATGCGGAGATAAGAGCTAATACGATGCTGCCAGGCGCGCTGCGTAAGCGCTGCGAGGGAGCACCGGAACTGCTGCACTTTAGCAAGAATATCGACACTGTTGAGTGGTATCTAGATCCCGTTAGGTGAAAGCTTAATCGTTTGCGATTTGTCAATAGTTTTTGAAAGGCGGCTGACTTATCGGCAGCCCGTGGCTATTATAGGCATTGCGTCGCGCCCGAGAAGCCGTTGGCTTTGCAAGATTACGAGGACTGAGGCATGAGTATTAAGGAATCTATTTCAGCTGATATGAAAGACGCCATGAAATCGCGCGACCAGCTTCGTCTTGATACTTTGCGTTCCGTGCTTTCGGCCTTCACGTATAAAAAGACGGAGTTGGGCAGAGAGCTGACGCCAGAGGAAGAGCTTGCTGTTGTGCAGAAACAAGTCAAGCAACGCACTGATTCGATTGCGCAATTCTCAAAAGCCGGTAGGCAGGAGCTTGTCGATAAGGAAACCTCAGAGAAAGAGATTCTCGAAAAGTATCTGCCAGCACGCAAATCGGAAGCCGAAATCAGAGAAATCATCAAGACTGTTATTGATGGGCTGAAGCCAGAAGAGCGCAATCAGGGCGCTGTGATGAAGATCGTTATGCCTCAACTCAAAGATGTCGCAGACGGAAACCTGGTTCGGCAGGTTGTAACCGAAAGCTTAAAAGGTTAGGGATCTTGTCGAGCTGATATGTCGATTGTTTGTGCACTAGATATGGTGATAGTTTGATGACAAGTGCGGAGAAAACTGGCAGCGAATCCCTCTCACCAGCTGAAATCGCTCAAGCAATGTTGCTCGCTGATCGCGCCTCGGCCCAGTTGGGCATGGAGCTAGTCGAGATTCGTGAAGGGTATTGCAAAATGTCCATGCTTGTCAGGGATGACATGGTCAATGGTTTGGGAATTTGCCACGGTGGTTTAATCTTTTCGCTCGGCGATACGGCTTTCGCATTTGCTTGCAATTCCAGAAATATAAGGACGGTCGCGCTCAATTGCACCATCAACTTTTTGAACGCGGCCAATGTTGGCACGAAACTTACAGCAGAAGCCGTGGAGAAATCCCTCAAAGGGCGTACAGGACTTTATGACGTTGCAATCACCAATGAGGAAGGGCTCAAAATTGCCGAGTTCCGAGGGACCTCTTACGGTACGAGTGCCAAGACGTATGTAGGGATAGACCAAGTAGTCGATTAACTGGCATTTAGTCTTCAAAGATTGTTGAAGAGAGATTTGCTAAACGCTGTTAATACGAGGGCTGCTGTCTTGCCTTGAAAAGATGCGCGGGGATAGCGGCGAAAGCCCCGCCCTGTCAAGCTTTTCCGTCGATGCCAATGCTTGCAAATCTTTTATCATCTGTAAATTCAAGAGGAATCTGGTTTACATGGATGTCAAGATTGACTTGAAGCGAGGGCAGCTTATGCGATAATTGTCGGCTCACACTCCTTTCACTGGTATTTTTTGGATGAATAACAAACTTTTCGTAGGAAACCTATCTTTCAAGCTCTCGGACAGAGATCTGCAAGACTTGTTTGCTCAGTATGGAACCGTTGTCTCTTGCTCAGTCCCAACCGACCGTGATACCGGACGGAAAAGAGGCTTTGCTTTCGTAGAAATGGCAAGCCAAGCTGAAGCAGAAGCAGCAATCAAAGGCCTCAACGGCAAAGATGTCGAAGGTCGCCAGATTGCAGTCAGCGTGTCCCAACCAAAGCCGAAAGGCGGCGGAGGCGGCGGCGGACGCGGCAGGTAATTGAAGTCCTGCGTGTTGCGGCTTTAGCTGCAGCCCAAGATCTGATAGAGAAGCTCTGGAGCCCAGCTCCTTTGCAAATGTTCAAGTTTTTGTGGATGGCAGTGTGCTGACAAAGTATTAACTCCGGGACAGCTTTGTCCCGGAGCTGATTTTTTATGGGCCTATTTTTTCGTTTTTGATCGAGTTCGTGATATCGAATGCGGTGCTGGAGGTCTGTTGTGCGTAATAGAAGATATAGCGGTGCGGTGAAAATATTCGGTCGTTCCGCAAGATTTGTGTCTCTGGCTATGGCTGCGAGCTTTTTTGCTAGTACCCTGAACGTATGTGTCTCCGTAAATTCAGCCTCCTCGGCTGCTTCTTCGTCTGAAAGTTCAGCGCAATCTTATGTAGGGGTGCCCGAGGGCGTTCTCCAGAAGAAAAATGGTGCAGAAAGATTGATTGCGACATCTGAACTCGCAGCAAGTGCTGACGCGAATTTTGCAAAACTCGTCGACAAATACTTCGCTTATCTGTTTAGCGTTGATCCGGCAATGGGAACACAGCTCGGATTGCATGAATATGACAAGGAAGCTCCGGATTTGTCTTCGTCTGCAATTGCGAATGTTGTGGGTCAGCTGAAGTCATTTTTGAATGAGTTTGAATCGGTAAAAGCAGACAATCTTTCATCGCAAGCGAAAATCGATCTCAAATTGATTACGTCCAATATCAAAGGGCGTCTGTTAATGCTGGATGAGCTGAAGGAATGGCAGCGGAATCCCGATATGTATAGCTCTCAGGCCAGTTCAATGATTTACGATTTGATGAGCAGAAATTTTGCTCCTTTGAATGAGCGAATCAAATCTGTAACGGCCCGGCAGAAAAAGATTCCCGCAATGTTGGACGCGGCAAAACGGAATCTCAAGAACCCGCCCAAGATCTACACAGAGATAGCGATCGATCAGCTAAGTGGAATTATTGATTTCTTCAAGACTGATGTGCCGAACACTTTTTCCTCAGTAGCGGACAAGACATTGGTGGATGAGCTGCGCGCAGCGAACACCCAGACATTGGCCAAGCTCGAAGAGTACGGAAAGTTCTTGAAAGAAGAGGTACTTCCAAAATCCACTAACAATTTCGCTTATGGAGCGGACCTCTATGCGAAAAAGTTGCTTTACGACGAAATGGTCGACACTCCTGTCGATCAACTTATAGCGGACGGGGAGAAAGAATTGAAACGATTGCAGTCGGAGTTCGATAAGACTGCAAAGGAAATTGACTCCAGCAAAACTCCTATCGAAGTATTCCGGTCAATTGCACTAGATCACGCCGCACCTGATAAATTGCTAGATTCGACGCGGGCGATGTTGAGTGATTTGCGCGATTTTTGTCTCAAAAATAAGATCATAACGATGCCGTGGGAAGGAGACTTGAAAGTCGAGGAAACACCTCCTTTCATGCGTGCCCTTACCTTTGCGGCAATGAGTTGGGCGGGACCGTTTGAAGAAAAGGCTAAGGAATCCTATTATTACGTGACCTTGCCCGAGAAGAATTGGTCGGCCGAAAAGGTTGAGCAGCACATGCGCTCTTATGGCAAATTCAGCTTGATGGACACGAGCGTGCACGAAGTCTTTCCTGGGCATTATGTACAAGGATTGTGGTTGCGCGTTGCGCCTTCTAAAACAACCAAGATAATTGGTTGCAATTCGAACATTGAGGGATGGGCACATTACGGCGAGCAGATGATGGTTGAGCAAGGTTTGGAGAATGGCGATAAGCGCCTTAAGCTTGCTATGCTCCACAAGGCGCTTCGCCGCTGTTGCCGATATCTTGTTGCACTGAAGATGCACACAAAAGGAATGACGCTTGATGAAGCGATCAACTTTTTTATGACTGAAGCTCATGAAGAGCGAGCGAATGCTGAGCGTGAATCTCGACGTGGAGCGATTGATGCGACTTATTTGGTTTATACGCTAGGCAAGTTGCAAATCATGTCTTTGCGTGAAGACTATAAGAAAGCCAAGGGAGCAAATTTCTCTCTTGTGGATTTCCATAATGCATTTCTCCGCACCGGTGCACCACCTATTAAGATCATTCGCGAAGTGCTTCTAGGCAATTCGAAGTAAGCACTGAGTACGTCGTTAAAATGGGTAGAAGTTCAATAGAATTTGTCATTCATCTATTTGCGGAGTAGATTTATGCGTTTAAAACCTAGAGCAGCGCTCGATGAAATTGCTGGTGCGATCGATACAAGTTTTGGAATGCGTTCGGAATATTCTGTTTCTGGGTTGTTTAAGTCCAGGCCGGTTGTAGTGGAAATTGCTCCTCCCGAATATTACTCGACTACTTACACAGGCGGCGGACTTACAGGGTTTGCGGCCTCAATTGCTTTTGATTTAGTTGCAAATGCCTTACCGAAACAAGACTTTTCATTGAAGATTAGAACAAAGTGCGAGTCTCCTATTACTTTTGAGACGACCATGATGTTTTTTGGAGAGGAAGTAAAGTTCGGCTCGCAGAAACGGTGGATCTCGACTCCTGATCAGTTCAAACCTGCGTGCAGAAGCTACTTTAACAATCCTGACGTTAATGAATGCGTCTGTAGATTGCTTGTCGAGCAGAAAATGTTGACTCTGCAGAAGACCTTCATGGAACTGATTTTGGACTGCGAAATTCAGCAAGAATACGAAGGCGTCTATGATGCTTTGGACTTGATGTGGTGGCTTAGCGATGCTCTTGAGCGCGTACCGGTTCGGTAGAATCGACTATCCTTGCGTCCATTGTGTGATAATTCCACCTAGCGTGATGAGAACAATTCCGATAGCGCGAGTCATGTTGAATCTTTCTTTGAGCACCCAAACGGCCAGCAGATACATGAACAGGGGGTAGCAACCTGTTATTGCTATTACGTATGACGCTGAAAGTTTTGATAGTGCTACATAGTACGCAGCGCTTCCGCCTGCCAGGCAGATTGCGGAGCCAGCTGCCCATGGACGTAGCGATCGCGAGAAGACATTTACTTCGGGACGTTTTTTCAGTAGCCAAATGAGTGCACCAATTCCAAGAACGGAGTCGCAGATAAACTTGCCCAGGTAAACTTCAAATGGATGTGGATGTGCTGGATGCTCCAATGCGATTTTGTCAAACATCCCGCGAACAGCCCAACCTGTAACTGCAATCAAAACGCAAACAATGCAGGCGAGCGACAAGTGCGAAGGTTTTGCGGATTGTTGGCGATCCGACCCCTGTGGCTGATGCTCTGCTGCTAATTGAAGCGCCGCTACTGGAACAGTTCCCGGTCCAATCGCAACAGCTGTGCTCCTGTTCGCTCCTGGGAGCGCCGGCGTCCCGCTGGCTTCTGAAAGAATGGTTCCAGTAGCGTTATTCACTGCAGTTAGCACACTTCTATCATCAGCAGGTTTAATTACTTGATTCAAGTTAGATGCCACAGACTTATGATCTACGAGAGAAATGCTCTCCTCTGTTTTGCTCTTAAAATTTGAGTCTTTTTCTTCTTCTGTTGAAGCCTTCTCTTTTGCGTTACCAGATCCGCTTAAGACTATAATCCCCGCAATCATAACAACGCATCCGACCACTCTAAGTATGTTTAGCGGCTCACCGAGCATGATGAATGCGAGCGCTTGTGCGATTAATGGATAACTCGCAGTGACTCCAAGAATCAGGCTTGCTTCGCCCTTTGTCATGGCGACTAGATAAGCTATGGTGGCTACGAAATAAGAGATCGAACCAAGGAGTGCATAGAAGAGCGTATGTTCAGTCAGATGCCAGCCGGGCACCCAAACTTGCAAAACCAATGCAACGATAACTGCGAGGAGGGGGGAGAAACAGTAAACTGCGACAAGCTGTCCAAGTGGCGCCGTGTGTCCTAAGGCTTTTTTGTCGAAGATTCCCCAGGCGCCCCAAAAGAGGAGAGTTAGAATCACCATACTGTTCACTAACATGCCTTCAGCCATCGCGGCATTCCTCTTATGAAATTACCGCTTGAGCGTTTTCTTTTTCGCGCGTTTTCTTGTGTTTGTAGAAAGTGACTGGCATTGGTGCTAGGGGCGTGTTCCCCTTGATCATGTCTGCTGCTTTCTCTGCGATCATCATTATCGGTGCATATAAATTGCCATTGGTGACATAAGGCATAACTGAGCCGTCGACAACTCGCAATCCTTCAACTCCATGCACTTTCATCGAGTTGGGATCGACAACGGAATTTGCATCTAAGCCCATCTTGCAGGTGCATGAAGGATGCAGTGCTGTTTCACTATCCTTCTTCACCCACTCCAGGATTTGCTCGTCCGTTTCGATTTCAGGTCCAGGAGATACTTCGCCACCATTAAATTCGTCCATAGCGGATTGGTTGAGTATTTTTCTTGCGCAGCGGACTGCTTCAACCCACTCCCGACGATCTTGATCCGTCGATAAATAATTGAAGAGGATGCTCGGATGAACGCGAGGATCTGTGGATTTTATCTTGATGTGGCCCCTTGCATCAGAGTTCATTGGTCCAACGTGGACTTGGTAGCCATGCTTGGAGGACTGCCCTGAGCCATCATAGCGCACAGAAAGCGGAAGGAAGTGGAATTGCAGATTCGGATATTCGACATCCTCGTTGCTTCTAATGAATCCACCGCCCTCGAAATGGTTTGTGGCGGCGGGACCGGATCGCATAAACAGCCATTGGAAGCCAATCCAAGGTGCGTTCCACCACTTCATTGCTGGCACCATGCTTACAGGTTGTTTGCATTCGTATTGAATATAAACTTCGAGGTGGTCTTGCAAATTCTCGCCTACCCCCGGTAAATCATTTACTACCGGAATTCCAAGCGCGCTCAATTCGCGTGCATTGCCAATGCCTGATAGTTGCAGCAATTGCGGAGAATTGATTGCTCCGCCACAACAGATGATTTCATTCCCTTTTACCTGTTGAACTTTGCCATTAATCTCAAACTCGACACCAACGGCGCGTTTGCCTTCGAAAATTATTCGGTGAACTAGCGCATGGCAAAGCACGTTAAGATTGGGCCGCTCTTTTGAAACTGTGTGGATGTATGCGCGAGCCGCGGAGTATCGACGACCGTTCTTGATATTGCGATCGAAGATGCCGAAGCCCTCTTGTTGCTCTCCGTTTACGTCGCTCGTTAACGGATAACCAGCTTGCTTGCATGCCTGGAAGAATGCTTGAAACAGTGGATTGGTGCACGGACCGGGCTCGAGGATCAAGGGGCCTTTGTCGCCGTGATAATCATCTTTCCCTGCAATCCTGGTTTCAGATTTGATGAAGTACGGCAGGCAATGTGCATAATCCCAATTTTCCATGCCGGGGTCTCTTGCCCATTTTTGGTAGTCCATCGGGTTGCCGCGAATAAAAATCATACCGTTAATGGAGCTGGAGCCTCCGAGGACCTTTCCTCTTGCGTGAGCTACTCGGCGTCCGTTCATGAATGGCTCTGGCTCGGACTTATAGCACCAGTCGTACCATTTGTTTCCTAAAGGAAACATCAAGCCGGCGGGCATATGCAGAAAGATGTCCCAGAGGGAATCCGGGCGTCCTGCCTCAAGAACTAGAACTTTGTGTGATGCGTCTTCTGTAAGCCGATTAGCTAGAACACAGCCAGCAGAACCGCCTCCGATGATAATGGTGTCGTAAATCTTCCCTTCCATCGCCCCTGCGCCCATGATTAGAGGCTTATATAATAGTCGAAAGCGGGTCCGGGGGCAGCGGTAAAACCCGCAATTGCACATATAATGGGCTTAAGCTGACATAGATTGCTGAGAGATATTCAATGAAATGGCAAGGAAATAACGCTCTAGTCTGCCGCTTGGCTGTTCTTACGATGCTGGGACCAATGACTTGTAGCGCCGCTCTCGCTGCCGAATCAAAGCCAGGTAGCAAACACGAAGCAGCCCCGCAAAATGCGTTGCACTTGAACAATCTCTCACATAGCACAGGAAATGGGCTCGACCACACGAAGGCTGAGCCTCTAGATAAACCTAAGAAAACCGAGTGGATGACTGTTAATCAAGTGATTGCGACATATGGACCCGAAGCTCGCGCTGCATGGAAAATACGAATCAGTGAGATTGACAAAAAGATGACCTATCCGCCTGCGTCATCTGTCTGGATATGCCTAAAGGAGGAAAGACAATTATTGATCTTCGTAAGGGATTCTCACGGTAAATTTCGTTGCCTGAAAAACTATCCGATTATTGGTGCAAGTGGCAGGGCAGGACCGAAGCTTAAAGAAGGAGACAAGCAAGTTCCCGAGGGGTTTTACAAGATTGTTGGATTCCGTCCGAATGTCATAGCGCATTTAGGACTGGCCGTCGATTATCCAAATGCTGAGGACAGAGCTCATGCCAAAGATGAGGGACGAAAGAATCTTGGTGGTGACATTTTGATTCACGGTAGCCGCTGGTCCACTGGCTGTCTAGCCATGGGAAATCAACCTATCGAAGAGCTGTTCACGCTTGCTTACGATATGGGATGCTCGAACATAGAACTGATTTTTGCTCCATGCAATCTGTTAAAAAAGTCTCCTGATCAAGAATCGACCGCTACCAAGAGCGAAGGCGACAAGAACTCGACTCTTTCAGAGGCTAAGCTTAGGACTATCTTTAGCACGGTGCAGCAGAAGTCTACTTCGCCTAATAAGTCGCTGCTAACTTGGGTTACGCCATTATATGGTCGTTTGCGATCAAGGCTGCAAGAGTTTTCCACTGAGTTGCCTCAATAGCTTTTTTTCGTGGGACGAGTCACCTAACGCTGACCAAATCTTTTTGTAGCTTGGAGATCAGTCTAAAACGATTTCGTTCATGCGTCTTAGAACGTCTGATTTTTTTCGTTGCCATCTTGCATTGCTTGGTTCCAATGCAATAGCCTGCTCAAGATCATTCAATGCGTTTTTGTAGTCTTTCTTTGCCGAGTATGCAATCGCTCGATAGCCATATGCAATCGCTGCGCATGAATATAGTGCAATTGCTTTTGTCAGATCCTCGGTAGCGTCATCATAGCGTTCCATTAGGATGCGTATGAGTCCCCGCATTCTGTAGTTGTCTGCATACTCGGGATCAAGTTCAATTGCTGCCGAGAGATCTTTATCTGCTTCCTTGTATTGATCAAGTAAGCAGTAGATGCGACCGCGTTGGAGGTACGCATCTACTGCCTTAGGATTGCGAGCGATTGTCTGATTCAAACTTTCTATAGCTTCAGGGAGCCTTTTGACGGACACCTCTTCTAAACTAGCTTTTCCTCTGAAAAGTGTAATGTCGAAATACATCAATGTAGCTTTTGGCGACAACGTAAAGGTATTCATTTTTTCCCCACCCCTGCTCGACACAAAGTTTCCGAGCGTTCTGCGCACGGACGGAGCAACTTTGTTTACTAAGCCGAGCGCGCGAATGCATAGACATACGCAGCCACGGGCTCGTTTGCGTCGAAGTTCGTATTATGGCTGCGAAACCGGGAGATGTTCGCAGGTTCGTGCTTCCTGAACTGTGATTGCCCTGATCTATTTCAGTAATACCAGAAAATGTCGAAATTTTATTTTTACTAATCTGCGAACATGCTAACTGATAAGAATGGAGCCCGAAAGTACTGATGCTGCTGGCGATCTCAGTTCTTTCTCGTGGGAGCGCTGTTATCGAGTCAGTTGAAGACTTCGAGGTACCCCTTTCCGGTCTTTTCGGCGATAAGCTTTTCCATATGAGCTTTTGCCTCTGCCGGAGTAGAGAACGATTTCGGTTTCGCTTGACCCTGCGTCCCTATTTTTCCAAAGCATACGATTACTTCGTTCCCGGAGCAAGAAATCTTCCAGAACTTACTTGATGTCCCTTCGACAAATTGAAACTCTCGCCAGGAGCCTTCATTCAGAGAACTCGTTTTATTGTTGAACTCTGGGTCCGAGTGCAAAGCACCGCGAGCTTCCGAACTCCTTTCTGCCCTTTCGGTCTCGTCTCTGGTATCGTTTCCGCTTGCAACTTTAACACCAGGTGCAGCAGCACTAAGTTTCGCAGAAGGCAGCTGATCGGCATCCGTTCGTACTCGGACAAAGGAAGGAAATCTGGGCACACCACGGTCCGACAGTTCTTGATACCGAAATGTGATCGTTGACCCCAACTCCGGTGGATTCTCTCGTTGGGCATCAGCGAAACCTGTTCCAACAGAGAATCGCGTACCATCTGCTAACTCTACTTGCAGGGCGCCCATCCGTCCTTTATGTTTGCCTGTTCCCGGCAAGATCTCAATCACTGTTGCTTCTGCATCATGAAATGTTTTCACTTTCAATAGTGTAAATGAGCGTCCGACCTCATATTTTGAAGATGGTTGACGCAGCATCAAACCTTCACCGCCTATCGCCTCAACTCGTCGAAGTTCCTCCCTCAGATGGTCGATGCTGTTGCATCGCACATGCTGGTGCGCAAGCGCGTATTTTGATCCGATTTCGTCTAGTGTTGTTTGTATGAAAGCCATGCGCGCTTCAAAAGGATCCTCCAAAAGTGGAGCGTCAAAGACTACAAAAGTTATGTCTTTCCAGTCGTTGTTTTTGTCTTGTCGTCGAACAATGCTGACGGCTCGTTGAAAACCTTTTCGGTCCAACCAGAGTTCTCCGTCCAAATGTACGTCGCTTGGCAAATTTTCGATGAACCAATCAGGCGCATGGTAAACGTTACCCTGGCGACTTATAAATTTGCTTCCATCCCAGTATGCTCGTACCCCATCGAGTTTCTCGCTCATCCACCAGCCTGTTAGGTCATGGGTTCCGTCCCATGAGTGGGCTAATAGCAGACCAGGGGTAGATGCATCTTCGGCGGTTCCCTCGGCACCATCCATAGCCTGTTGTTTTCTTGTCGTCGAACTGCCAGGTGCTCGTCCAGATCTTGCAGGAATTTCGCCACCAAGTCGCTGCTTCTCGAATTCTTCACCGAGATATTGGCGGAGATGCTTGCATGTTCTAGACTCGATTGCAACGGATTGATTCCGCCATGCCGGGCAAGTGCAAGAATACACACCGCCGGTATTTTTGAGGATGTAAGGATCCTTGGCCGATCCCTTAACTTCCGTGGTTTCGCCATCCATTAATTCGGGCATCGTCCACCTCAAATTATTCCACCGCATAATCTGTTCCCTATGTCCAGGGAATTCAAAACGAACATTGCGATTTACAGTAGAATACTGTGGAATCGGCGTTTGCAATCATGTGCATACCGCGCTGGCGAAAGTGGGAGTTGAAATTCGAAATGAATTCATATCTAAATGGACTTATCTTTGTATCCATAAGCACCGCTCTGGCTATCTGTGGCATGTTGATTGTGCGCAGAATTTATGGCGTGGAAAGGCTCACGTCATATCACGAAGTTGCTGGAAATCTGCTGTCGATTATCGGAACACTGTATGCCGTTTTGCTTGGATTTGTAATTGTTGATGCTATGGAAAGGCAACAAGAGCTGCGAGTCATCGTGGAGCAGGAAGCTAACGGAGTCGCCAATGTTTTCTTGTTGGCGAATGGATTGTCAGCCGATAAGCGCGAAGTCATTCAAAAGAGTTGTGCAAAATATGTTTCTGCTGTGATTAATCAAGAATGGGAAGCTATGAATTCTGGAACCTATAGTCCAGCTGCTTTGGAGAGTGCATGGGCGCTTTGGACAAATCTCACTGAGCTGAAGCCCAGCACACCGGAAGAAACAACATTGCATGATAAGCTACTGGATCAATTGTCCCAGTTATCTGACAATCGACGCATTAGAATTGTGAGTGCTGCTCACGGAGTCGCGCCCGCAATGTGGTTTATTCTGATCGTTGGCGGTGCGTTCACTGTTGTATTCACCTACTTCTTTGCCGTGCAGAACTTGAAAGTACAACTATTAATGACGACCTTGGTATCACTGACGTTGGCGTTGAATGTACTGCTGGTATTTCTGTATGGTTCGCCTTTCACTGGCGAGTTGGCTGTGAAGCCTGACGCTTTCAAGCTAGATCTGCTAATCTTCCAGGCTTATAATCAGCAGAAGTCTCTTCCTAACCCCAAAACATACGGTGTCTATCCTCCATCGCAACCACTGCGAGAGCTGCTGCGTTGAGCACCATTGCGACCGTTTTTAGAAACCGGGACGATATGCTTCCCAATCAGGCAGAAACGCATTGTTTGCGCTCGGCAAAGATTGCCACCGTCTTTTGAGACATCCTAATGCTACTCCGCCTTGAGAGGTTATGCTCAGTTTAGTCTTGCGAGTTCGTCTTGTGCTATGCGCCAAACCACTCCTAGCGTTAGAAATCGCTGCGCGGCGGGCGTGGAATCCCATTGCGGATCGTGGAGTTTTCGCTCCATTTCTGCAGAGAGTAATTGAAGGTGCGTGCGAATTAATTGCGAGCCAACATTGTTGGAGCGCGCCGTCAAAAAATTGAGCCGCTTTGTAAGATCCTCGTTCGTGTTATTAAGACCTATCAGTAGAATATTGGAAAGAAACTCTCCGACATCGCGCACTAAATCCGCCAGATCAGACTGCCGTTCGTCCAGCGTGCCGCCAAATTCGTCGTCAGTTTCTTTCTTGGAACCTTCTTCCTTGTCGACCCAAGGTTGGCAAAGGTGACGTTTTCCTTCTTTGTCCTCGAATACAATTCCGATGGGGCGAATTTGTAATCCGCTCGCTCGGTTTATAACCTCACCAGAAATGAACACACAGCGCTGATCTTGCCGTAGCAATTCCTTCAGGACCTTTTCGGTTCCAGCGGCACCGCGGCTCATGTAGGGATGATGTAGGGTTGCCACCTCGCCTGCGCGATCAATAAGTTGGGCGGTAATGGCCTGGTCAAGAATCGAAAAGGTAGGGAAGTTGATTCTATCGATCGCAACCACGTGTATTTTGCTTCCGATTGCCCGCAGCCCCAAATATGGTGGTGCGGTCAAAGAGGCGAGTTGTCTTAACTCTGAAAAACTCTCTGCAAATATCGGTGCCTTTAATTGGGACCAATCAAAGGTTTGTGCACCCGCCAAAAATGGATTACGTCCGAATGAGATTTCGCGGCTTGTACTCAACTTGAGCCCTTTTGCGAAAATCGCGCTCTTTCCTAATCCTGCTATTGATTGGGATTTGTATTGCAATCGGGAGGCCAGAGCATGATATAGTCGCTGCTCTTCGTTGTTTTCCCTCTCAGCATTTCTCTGGACCAGCGCACACAACGAACCATTTGCTTCATCCTGAAAGTAGGCGGAGATAATTGTGTGCTTTTTCTTTTGTGCAACACCACAGCCGATGCCAACGAGTCGAGCACTAGCAATTAGGTTATTGCGTTCTGAAGAAAGTCCTTTCACCATCAGAAAAGGAAGGGCGGCGGAACCAGAAAGCAGGAAGTCGTGGCGGATAATCAGCTCCGCGATGCTTTCCAGCAGCGTTTCTTCACTGAAGCGAGAATCGACTTCCTGATACTTTTGCCAATCGTCAACGATTTCTTCTAGGATTTCAGCGGACGAATAGAGCTTAGCTTTCGCGCATTTGTTTATCCCATCCTTCAGATGGGCGATCCCCATTGCACTCACTTGTGCCAGTCCAACCTTGATCAGATTGATTAATTCGTTTTCTACAGAGTTAATTAGAGTTGGTTCTATTTGTTCAGCTTTTGAACCAGAATAGATAATCCCGGAATTTGATTTGAGTTTGCGAAAGGACCATACGGCAAGGGGCGCATGAACACAGGGCTGCTCTTCTTTGCAGTTGCAAAAAGTATAGCGAATATCGTTCTTGACTAAAAAACGAATACTTGTACCGAGGCTGAGAAAAGTGGCAAGAGGTTTCTTTGCTTTTACAAGTTGCACAAGTTGCCCCTGGTCAAATAGCGTTCGCGCGCGCTTGAGCACGGCCGCTTTCATTATCGATTCAATGCTCTCGTCGCTTATTTCCCCTGGATTCCAATATTCTGCCTCCAGGTTTTGCGGAGTGAGGTCTGCCTCGGATTCAGCGGTATTGGAAACCGGCTCATTTGCAGGAGGCTGAGCCGGTGGGATGCTGTCGGCCCCCGCCGCTTCATGGGCGAATTCTGGCTCCGATAATGTGATCGTTTCAGCAGCGGTCGGCTGGGTCTTTTTGTCTGGCAGCTGATCTCCGATCGTTTTAGCCCCGACCTTTGAATGCAACTGCTGATAGAGAATGACTGCGCGAACAAGATGACGGCACACCTCCACTGCGCTACAAGTACACTGACGTTCTGACAAGCGCTCGTTATTGCTAAGTGTGCAAACAACTCCGTCGGTCCATTCGATCTTTACAGTTCCATCGTCGCTATCTGTGATGGTCCCGTCCACGGACTTTTCTTCAATCTCACGGCGCGCTCTTTTAACCGTCCCTTTGTTGGACAGCAGAGCGAGATCTTCATCAGTCAGAACTAGTAGATCTTCTCGTTTCATTTGATTCGTGCCGCTAGCCACGCGGCTAACTCTCCTGGTGTCATTGCGGCTACATGCATTCCGAGGTTGGCCATCTTCTTTGCCAAATCGTGATCAAAGACTGGCTGTCCTCGCCGATCAAGCGCAGCCAATCCAAGCATCGTTACACCACTCTCGATTAAGCCTTTAATTTGACTGAGAAGAAAATTCTGACTTCCACCTTCGAAAAAATCACTAATTAAAATGACAATTGTGTTCTTTGGATTTTCCACGAGTCCGGCGCCATAGTGAACTGCCTTGCCAATGTCGGTTCCGCCGCCGAGCTGCACTTTCATCAAGGTTTCGACAGGGTCGTTGCACTCATTAGTAAGGTCAACAACATTTGTGTCAAAAATAATAAGGTGGGTGCGAATACTCTTGATTCCCCAAAACACAGATGCCATTATCGAAGCATGGATTATGTTGTCGAGCATGCTTCCGGATTCATCTAACAGAATGATCAACTGCCATTTCTCATTGTGCTTTCTGACCCGGGAAATGAAGATAGGGGTTTCTATGAATAGCCGTTTCTTCTCTGGATCGTAGTGCTTTAGATTCTTCAGGATTGTGGCGCGCGTGTCGAAGTTTTTTGCAATTCTTATGTTGCTTCGTCGGCGTCGATCCTTTGCTCCGATGAATGGTGCTCGAATTTCATGCAGGAGCTTTTCCATGATTTCCTGAACAACTTTTCTTACCAGTACACGGGCAATCTCTAGTACTTCTTGATTCATGAGGTGCTTCGTGCGCAGCACGGCGCGTAATAAATCCTCGCTTGGTTTTGCTCGTGAAAGTGCTTCTGGATTGGTGACCATTTCACTCAATTGATATTTCTCAAGCGCATCCTTTTCAATTTGTTCGACTACTTTTTCTGGGAAAAGTTCGTGAACGTCATTGATCCAATCCTGCACGGTTAGCTGTGAATCTTCCAAGCCACCGGTGGTAGATTGCCGTATGTTCTTTCCGCGCTTGTCAGCGTTATCTCGATCGTATAGATATCGAATGGTCCTTTCGCGTTTCTGCCAGGTCTCATCGTTTAGTCCACCCATGCAGGCACCGGCGGACTCTCCAAGCACCATTCGCCAACGAAGCTTCCTTGCTTCCTGTTCTTGGTTGGGCGATCCGTCCGTAGGATTTTGCAGATTATCCGGATCCATCAGTTTAATCCCCGCAAACCATATTTTCGCAAGTTAGCGCTAATGCGATCTTCAAGAATCAGCATCTGAGTCGCAGATTCCATATCTAAGTCAGATTCGAGGTCAATATCCGAACTAGTTGCTTGTGTCAGCTTTAGAATTTTCGTCGCGAGCATATGCCTTTCGCGTGGGCTAAATGCGGAAAAGGCTAAGCGCGTCTTTGGCAGTGCTTCCAGAAATTGATCTACTGAGAACGAAAGCAAAAACTGGTCGAGGCTTTTGAGCAGGTCATCTCTTTGTTTAAGGCTTTCTTTTGCAAGAGCAATCAATCCATTCAAAAACTCACCAATTGTGATTGGACTGGAGAAATAAGTGAGATCCTCCACTAGTGCCTCTTGTTGAATTTCGTTTCGCGTCCAAAGAATTCCACAGGAAGCACCGCGAATAAATGCGGCTGTATTTGCAGCTGTACGGAGGCGTTTTAGCACGTCTAGAAAATATGCTCTAGCTGCTGGGCTAGACGACTTGAGTTGCTCGTCGGTTTCCATGAGCGATTTCATCAGGAATTCGATTGGGCGGTTCTCGTAGCTGGCTGCGCCTTGAGAGTCGAGAAGCCATAAACAGCGCTCGAAAAATGCTAGCAGTAATTCTTGCACTGACTCAAGAGGTTTAGAACGAAGAACACGATCATATTTAGCTAGATAAAGAGTGTGATTGAGTGCCGTGCCAACTCGCAATAGGTCGCTGTCTTGCTGAATCTGTTCCAGCAAGCTAGCTTGTAATTCCGTTGCTAGTTCTTTAATGCCCATCAAACATGCGGCAAGCAAGGACTTTGCAGCGCTTGCTGTGTTTTTATCTCGCTGTGTATCTTCCAGAAGCTTCGCCATAGCAGCTTCCTTAAGAGTGTTGCCGTAGATTGATGCTTCGATGACAGCTGCATGAAATCCGGTCGTTTGCTGGACTGACCAGGTTTCGATCGGCTGAATGTCTTCAAAGTCATCATCGAAAGGTGACGCTTTCAATACAATTCCGGGAATTTGCAGCACGGCAAGTTTATGAAGAAACATGCTCTGGTTTGAGGCTAGTTCGTCACCCAATTCTAAGTGGAGAATGCGCTCCGCTTTTTCTGGATAAATGTTCCATTGGCGTAGTGTTGTTTCCACTTCTTGGACAAGCGGTGGGACTTTCGCTTTTTCGGACAACCGACCAACAATGTCTCCGCGCAAGGATTCTTCAATTGCTAGGAGAAATGGATGGGGAATGTCGAAGTTTCGCTCGTCTTTCAAGACTGCGGATATTACACCATCGATCAAATCTGTTCGCCAGACCTCCTTATGTCCGCGCAAAGCCGCAAGCGCACAAGAGCTGGTTTCGACCGCAATTAGATCCGCGCTGGAAATTTGTTGTTTCTTTTTTTTGCGCAGTGTTGTGATGGTGTTCATTAGAAGAACGCGGTAGCTATCGGCTTTGTTCTTCTTTCGGTCGTGGAAAACCTGGTGGTAAAATCCTGGTGTTGGCATTCCGGATTCGTAGCCCGTAAGGCTGTCTAGCCGTTCGTATGAATATGGCGTCAAAGCGAGTCCTCTTACGGCCGCTGTCGGATTGGAGATCGGTGGAGTGCAGGCTTTCTCGTCAGCACGCTCTACTTCATCGTGATCCTCGTCTCCTTGATCAGCTTCGTGATCTTCAACTTCGTGATCTTCAACATTGCCATCACTAGCATGCTGCTCGCTGTCATTAGTGCTTAGGTCGCCGGAATCGAAATTGAGCCACCATGGTAGAAGGCGATCAGGCTCAACCTGTTCTTTCAAATGCGTGAACTCATGCTTCTCTTCCTCTGTGCCGAGCAAGCGCGCATAAAGAGCATATGAGTGCATCCCACCGGTAACAACTACAACTTTTCCTTTTGTCTCTTCTGCGGCTCGTTTGATGAAGTTGGCCATGCATTCTTCGCGTGCGATTGTTTCACTATCATTGCCTCCGAAAACACGCATGTGATAGCAGAGATAATGGCAGCGTCTCATGTACTCTGGCAGAGGGGGATCTTCGATTTCAATGATTTTGTCCCAGAGTTCGCTGAAGTCGTCCACCTCAAGCTGCTTGCAGAGTTCCTTGATATAAGGAATCGAACCCTGGTCTTCGTCTGAGTACAGATTACGCCGTCGGCTGTAATTAGAAAGGTCAGCCCACGGTAAATCAATAAATTCTACTTTTGCCCCTTGCCGTAGTCCTTGAGTTACGGCCTGCCATTCTGGTGAGTATTCGCAAAATGGATAGAATGCCCCGCTGCGTTCGCCGAGTGCATCTTCGAAATAACTGTAGATAGCGATTGGTAATTGGTGATCGAGAAGCAATTCGCTAAGCTGTTCGTTGTAATCGGACGGTCCTTCGATCAAGACAGCGCTTGGCTTCACTTGCTTCAGGAGGGATGATAGTAATAAAGCCGCGGTTGGACTGTGATGGCGGACTGGAAAGAAGACTATGTCGGCAGCGCTGTCTAGTATGCGGGGGTTCATGGCAAATGTTTATGCGCCTCGTAAAACTCTTGCCATACTTTTCCTTTGCGACCGCGAACAGCGTGATTGAAGTAGTGCCGTAGCTTTTTGATATCATCAGGGTTGTCCTTAAGTGCAGTGCCAAGAAGGCTATGCACAAGATGATCGCCGGTTGGACTTCCGGAAGAATAGTAGTATGCGTGCAGACCAGCTGCGTATCCGGTCGAGATTGCCTCGGCCGTACTCATTACCGTAGTCATTCCTTCGAGCGCTTGTCCTTCCACCGTTTTTGCATTCCGCAATTCGTGAAATGCTGTCACCAAAACTTGCGTGACATCAGCTGGCATTTCAACTGGAATCGATGCACGCTTAAACAGCTTTGTAGTTTCGCGCTGCACGAGTTCCATTTCTTCGTTGATATCTCTAATTGCTTGCACCGTTTCGAAATTGAAACGGCGTTTTAGAGCAGCACTCATTTCGTTCACGCCGCGGTCGCGAGTGTTTGCTGTGGCGATTATGTTGAAACCCTGCTTTGCGAATAGCATTCTCTCGTCATCAGGCAACTCAGGAATTGCAAGAACGCGATCGCTCAAAACGGATAGCAAGGTATCTTGAATCTCCAATGGGCAGCGGGTGATTTCCTCAAACCGTACAATCTTCCCCTTTTGCATTCCTCGGTGGAGCGGCGCTGGAACTAGAGAGCGTGGGCTCGGTCCCTCTGCCAGTAATAATGCATAATTCCATGAATAGCGAATATTGTCCTCGGTTGTGCCACCACTTCCTTGAATAGTCAGAGTGGAGTCGCCTGAAATTGCAGCAGATAGAAGTTCACTTAAATAGCTTTTGGCGGTGCCGGGTTCTCCGATAAGCATAAGTCCTCGGCTGGTCGCCAACGCGACAACGCAACGCTCGAGGAAACTTCTATTGCCGACAAACTTCGGCTGCAGTCCGGCTTTTTTATCACCAGTTATGAATCGAATCACGGATCTGGGAGAGAGCAACCACCCCTCAGGTTTTGCTTGTTTTGCATCTTCCTGAGCCAGCATTTTCAACTCATCTGCGTAAAGCATTTCTGCAGGTGGACGCTGGATCTCTTGGTTGCTATCGCTTTTCTTCGAGTTCATCGTGCTTCTCTTATCCTACTTCTTTACTGTGATCGACTGAACAAGTTTGTCGAGTTCAACCAGAGACGGAGAATACCCTGTATCAGCAAGTTTCTCTAACTTTGCTTTTTGCGATGCTGTATATTTCTCGTAGTCCGCATTGAACTTCTCGATTTTGTCTTTGCTCCACTTCGGTAAGTCGCTCTTCTCTGGGAGGAAGCTCGCTTTCACCGGCATGCTGATGGAGATGTAGTATTTTCCGTCCGTCGTTAGTCCTTGCGCCGCATAAATCAAGCGGTCGTTAGAAAGCACGTCGGGTTCGATTTGGTATTCCGCGATGAAGCGAACCAGGTTTGCATTTTTTGCATTGAGGTATTTCACATGCGCAAAAAATGGTGATGACCAATCGCCCCACGGGAGAAACGGGATGTCCTTTGGAGACGCAGCTTTCTTTTGGAGAATTGGACCTAGCGATTTCACGGCATTATCAATGGGCGGATAGGCATCGTGAAACTTTTTATTTCCTTTCTCTTCAGTGGGAATGATCCAGATTTTGCCGGACGACTTCGCGAAGGAAAGTTCCCAGTGCTCAGGCGCTACTCCATCCGGCTTCTCATCGGGATTTGCCAGCGGCGCAGCTTTGATCTTCTTGATGGTCGGCGAACCGTTAGTTGTGGGGTAGTCGAATGTGATATCAGCAGATTTAAAAGTTGTCCAGGTTGATGCGGCAAGCATTGGAGTACTGATTATTGTGCTGAGCACACTCAAAGAGAGCACTGCCCAAACTATTACTTGTTTGCCGATCATCGGGATCTCCTTCGCGCTAATCGCTTCCTATGCCTTTGAAAGTTTCATTGTCATCGAGTGTTTGTGAGGCTCCGCTCCCCTTTGGAACCATTCCTCAACTTGCATCTCATTATCCCGGATTCGCTTATAAATGATGCGAGCTTGGCTTGGGATATTGTTCCTCTTGGAATTGATTTCCATAGTGAAGAGATCCTTGTTCCAGTAGGCTTTTCCGTGCATGAACGTAGGGAACGAGCTGCCGGTTGTTATGGTCTCATATGACTTCGTTTTAGGATCCCAGCCGATTAGATCCATAATCACGTCCTCACCTTGAGAACTGCTCCCGTGCAATTCAATGATCAACGAATTGTTTCCAGGACCGAATCGAGAGATGAACTTTCCGGTCTCCACTTCTTCTTTTCCGTTTTTGTCCTTTTTCACATGGGTCGCAGTGTAGTTCCATGAGCCAGTCAGAAATCCCAATTTTTCCATTTCCACGTTTTTGCTTTCGCCTTTGCCAGCAGAACTCGATGTGTTTTGCTTTGCCTCGCTGCTGTTCTTCTTACTTTCCTCGGCTTGAGCTGAACCTGCGCCGCCTAGAAGCAGAAGCAAGAGCAAGGAATTCTTGACGGCGTTGTTTTTTATCATTGTGGATTTCCTTATCGAATCTTGTCTGTTGGCGAGGAGTCTATATAGATTTCTGGTTTGAATATCTTACAAGTCTTGCTTGCGATTTAGATCCCCGTCTGAATTAAGCCAGGGTTAAATGACTGGATAGCAGGTAGCTGTTTTGTCGTTTTCGCCGGATGCATTGTACGGGCTCTTTGGGGAAGAGAGTCTGAAGAGAACATTGATTGTTCGATCAAGATGTTGCCGCTTCGAAAAAATGCGCTGAGCGCTCCCTCAGCCGCTCCCCGTGGTGCCGGGCGTACGCGTGTGGTGTGTACGCCCGACAAGCTAGCCCTGCGCCACCGAATCTGGTGCCCAGCGATGGCGTAAAATTCATTTACTTCAGTAAGATTCCCACTTGACCAATCTTGCATACTGTTATAACTTGAAAAGAGTAGGTTTCATATTTAGGACATTAGTCGTGTTTTTCTCGTTACAGCTCGCAAGTAAGTCATCCGTCGCCAGCAGACAAATTAGCTGGTCGGCGAAGACACGCGTGTGCGCGCTGGTAATTACGACAAACGAGGAATACGGTAATGATGTCCCTAATAAACAAAGCAGAAGAGTCAATAAGGCAACAAGAACCCGAGCGTAAGCTTGATCCGGGGATGCATGTTACCAAGGACGGCGACGGGGCCTTGCAAGCTCCGTGGGGTGAGTTCGATTCTCACCGTCTCCAAGTTATTGCCTTCGTGCCTCAATTGGTACAGGAAGAACCTTGTAAGTTCTCATTTGTCAGTTCGACTCTGACCGAAGGCTGTGGCCTCATAACTCAGCTGGTAGAGTACGCGCCTCTTAAGCGCTTAGTCGTTGGTTCGAATCCAACTGGGGTCAGTTGTCGCCTTATAGTTCAGCGGAAAGAGCACCTCGCTTCTAACGAGAAAGTCCTTGGTTCGAATCCAAGTAAGGCGAAATTGTCCGACGTTGATGTTGCTTCACCATCATCCGGAGCAAGATCAGTGGTTCTCGGTGCGGTTATTAATGGGTTATCTCTATCAAGTGGACCTCATAAGTTCAAAAATTGCAGATGAAACCTATGGGTAACACTTAGCTAGAAGGGCTTCCGTTGGCGCAATTGGTAGCGCAAGTTCCTTACAAGAACGAGGTTGGACGTTCAAGTCGTCCACGGAAGAGAGAATGCATGGTAGCTCAACTGGTAGAGCATTCTGTTGATAACGGAACGGTTGCAGGTTCGATTCCTGCCTATGCAATTTAGGACGATAAGCGAATTGGAAAGCGGTCTGTCTTGAAAACAGATGCCCGAAAGGGTTGCAGGTTCGAGTCCATGCATCGTCCGCCAATTTTTTCCAAGCTGCCCGGATGCGTCCATTGGTGGCTCGCAATTTGCTGCGCAAAAAACACAAAGATAAAGGTTCGAAAGAACGGAGGTGACCAACAATGATGAAGATGAGAATAGTGATGCGACATAACATGCGATGGTGGCGATGGTTTGTGATCGTGACTGGTCATTTGACATGCGCAAATCGGTTAACTGGCAAACCTATCGCCTCCAAAGTGATGACTCTAGGTTCGAATCCTAGTTTGCGCGATCATTTTTACGTATTTCGTGCTTGTACATGATCGTTAGTGTTTTTGCTATGCATGTTCGCAGAATGGAAATGAGGCGAGTGGAAGCAAGCTCGGTGCTAACGAGTCACCGCGATGCGGTAGCAGGTTCGAATCCTGTCATTTCCGCCAATAAAACAAAAGGGGCACTCTTCTGGGAAGTGCCCTTTTGCAAGAGTCATTTGAATGATTCGGGATTCATCAAATGCTGGTGTTCTGTGGTCCAAAGGTTGTGTTTGTACTTGATACCGACGGATCGCTATTCATGCTCTGTGATCTGGTGGACCCTGAGTTGCTTCCGGATGTGGTTGGTTGGAATTGGGAGCTGCTTCCCGCTTGTCCGAAGTTTGAACTCGACTGAGACGAGTTTGCGCTGGACTGTGCGGAGTTTGCGGTTGATTGTGAGGAGTTGGCACTTGATTGACCGTAGGTAGAATATGGTGAGGAATTGCCGGATTGTGCTGATGATATTCCTTGACCAGACGTTCTCTGATTTTGGGTTTGGCCAGTGCTTGATTGTCCATAGTTTGACCCTGGTCGTGAATTGCCGGATTGTGCAGGCGATATTGATTGGAACATCGGAATTTCGTTGCTGGCGGTTGAGAACGAGCCTGTGAAGTTTTGCCCACCGGCGCTGGTGCCTCCACCGTTGTTACGCAGAAAATTTAAGAAAGTTATTGGAACGCCTGCATTTTGTCCGGATGAAACAACGCCCAGTGAATTGAGATTTGTGTTGGCGCTCATTGATGAGTATGGAGCTGCGCCCCATTGCCAGGATAGTGTGATTCCCGGGTTATCGGTAGTGAACATGCCGCTCCATACAACATTGCTCAAGTTGCCCGGGATATTCATCTGGACGGGAAGTCCGCTCAGGAAGAAGCTTTCACCGAAGTTTGCAGGCAATATTGTCGTCCATGTATTCGTATCTCGATTGAAGCTTGACGATGTTGTAACAGCTGATGTTGATAGAATGATGCTCGAATCTGGTAGCTCGATGTTTACCGTTCGGCTTCCTGCTGTGAAGCGGATGCGTTGATTCGTGAAGCGAATTCTTGTGTCGCGATTTTGGAGAGGATTGGCTGTAATTCTTCCGAGCGCGTTGAACCACATGGTGCCGTTAACCGAACTCGAATTGAAATTTGATGCTATCGCGCCATTGCCGGATGTGGGTTGGATAGGATCTCCAGGTTCGGTTGTTGATGGACCGGATGCATTCGGTGCTGCAAGAAAGTTAGCGGCTATTACATCGGTCGCTGGGAGCGGTTCGTTTGAGTGGGCGTGCGGAGTCAGCATTACCAATCCAGGCGAGAGTCGCTGAATCCCTTCGTCTATATACGCAATGCCCGTTGGGGTGCCGATCAAGCCTGGTTTGCCCTTTACGGCTGGCTTGGCTATGGTGGCATTGATGCTTACCTCGCCGTTCTCAGCTCTTGTGATTCTGTTGATGTGCACCCCGACGAATCCGTCAACGGGGCGAACTTGTGTGTAAGGACCGTCACCGGAGATCAGCGGCAAAATCACCGCGCCTTTTGCCAGAAGTTTTGCGTTGTAGGAGCCGCGGGAGAGGTCGCGGATATCGTAGGTGCCCTGAGTAAGGCTAATGCGATCGCCAATTTTTGTGCATGCTACATCTGAGATTTTATATGCGCCGCTCAAGCGTTGGTCGATAGCGGTGTTTATCAAATCACTGTCTGCTTGCTGATCGAAGCCTGTGAATGCAGCATTACTGTGTCGGCGGGAGTTAATAAAGAAGGTAACCGTATCGCCAGGAGTGCACGCGTAAAGTGGCTTGTGGTGTCCAGTTTGCGTATCTACACTGACTGCGACCGGGAATAACGAGGATGTCGGAATCTCAACGACTGAAGCATAACCACGAGCTGTCGCCTTTGCGGTTAATGGCATATCGCGTCCCAAAACTTTGGACATGATGCTGTTAATATTCATGGTGGCGTTAACGTCGCAGATACCGCCTCCGAAGAGCGTGTCGGATTGTCTGTTCGCTACGTTTACGTAGACCCCTGGGTTGTTGCTTGCGATATTGATGCCATCGGCCGTGTTCAGTTTTGTGGTGGCAAGCGCGTCGGTGTACACCGCGCCTGTTCGTCCTTCGACATAGTCGCGCGCTCCAGCAAGGGCGCCTGCGTCGACGGCGTTCTGTAGTTCGGTTTGAACCATGGTACTGTGACCTACGTCCAAAGCAACTACGCAAACCACTCCAACTATGAAAAGCAGAACCAATAAAAGCATTGATGCTAGAAGTCCTGTTTGGGATCTGACTTTTGTTCTGTTCATGGCAATTTCTCCGGGAGCGACCAAGTTCAGTTGCGAGTCTGGATTACTCCACTCGGTAAACCGATTTGGCAGATAGTGTGAGTTTGGAGGCTAAGTTAAGTGGGTCGGTGCTTGGAAAAACGGGGAGTCCATTTTTTCCGCTTGTGTAGAGAACGGTGACTGTTACCGTGGGGGGCGATCCAGTCACGTTCCACTTTGGATTCTCAAATTGTTGTGATGAGTTGATGATGTTGTTAATTCGAATACTGTCGAAAACCAGCTTGTTTTGCAGCGTGCGACTATCTTTGATCTGGTTGTCTTGCCCATAAGCGATTGCCATTTGGCGAGCTGCTGATCTGGCTGCTTGCGCCAAGCATTCACGTATCAAATACGCCTGACTTATTTCGATTACGGTAAAGATAACTATGAATATCAGAGGAAGCATGATGCCCATCGCGGCAGCAGCTTCTGCAATACTAGATCCTGTGTTTCTTCTCTGCATAAAATCAACCTGTGTTTATGCGCTAGCATTCTGCTCAGCTGCTCACTATGAGACATAGACTGAAGCGAATGCTTCCACCTTACATAGATGTCGAGAGAGTTTCCGGGGATTCTTTTAACGGGGATTCGTTTGTTTAGATTGCGACAGCATAACCGGGATTCTTCTTTTGTTCGATAAAGTGTGTGATGGCACACTCTCTAGCTTATGTGCTTAAGCGAAGTGGTGATCGACAAATACTTTTTATCATCCTCGCCATCGAGTCTTGTTTTGTCGCCTTCACTCCAAAATGATCTTAGATCTTGAATATTGGAGATGGATGATTGCGAGTATCTGGTTCGTGCGTTTGAATCATCATTGGAATTTGAGAACCAATGATGCATACCTTGTTGAATTGATTTCTGACGTTGTATCGGCGAATCATTCGAGTGAACTTTCTGCCAGAAATCGCCTGCATCAGTGCTCTTCTTTGCGCGTTTCGAACCATTCAAACGCAGTGAGAGGAGGCGAGCGCGATCTGAACATTCAAGAAAACTTGGATCGTAGAGAACAGGTTCAATAACTTTCAGACACAAGAACGGTTGCACAACCTGATTTATGTGAATCATGTCATGGCTCCTAAAGTTTTAGAGGACCGGAAGGGAATTCGGTCTTGAGGCTATGATGATTTGAATCATATTTTGTTCCCGAAAAAATATTCAACAAAAATCGTTGTAGTCTACATGTGTAGCCAAGTTCCGTAGTCAGCTGATCCCATATCGAGTTAGTCTGCGGGTATTGAAATACTTAAATCAACAAGCGATTGCTGATATCATGACCCTTGCCGTTACCGCGTTTTCAAGGTGTATCATGATCACTCGTCGCATGTTGCCGCTAACTGTCCTTGCTGTTTTGATAATGCCAGCTTATGCACAGCAAACAGCAAAGCCTACAAGTGTGCCTAATCTGCAATCTTTGATTCAAATGACTAAACGATTTGAGCCAACGCCTTTGAATGTGGATCTTTCTAAGCTATCGGAAGGTGATCGAAAGGCGCTGCCAAAGTTGCTTGAAAGTGCACGTTTGATGAATACGATTTTCATGAATCAAATCTGGGACAAGAATGTTGCTTTGTCAGAAAAATTGGAAAAAGACCTTACACCGTTGGGTAAGGCACGACTTCATTATTTCAGGATCAATAAAGGTCCGTGGTCTGATCTTGACGACTACAAAGCTTTTTTACCTGACGTTCCTCCGCGCAAGTTACCTGGTGCAAATTTCTATCCAAAGGACATGACTAAAGCCGAGTTTGAACGCTGGCTAAAGACACTTTCGGAGAAAGAGCAGGAAGAAGCAAAAAGCTTTTTCACAGTTATTAGAAGAAAGACTGATTCATCAGGTAAGCGCACGTTAGTTTCTGTACCCTTTAGTGTTGAGTATAAGAAGGAGTTGAGCAAAGCTGCGAAGCTGCTGAAAGAAGCTGCCGCGCTGACGGATAACGCAAGCCTCAGAAAGTTTCTCAACTCGCGAGCAGATGCATTTTTGTCCAACAACTATTACGAAAGTGATAAGGATTGGATGGATCTGGATGCCCCGCTGGATGTGACAATTGGTCCTTACGAAACCTATAATGATGAGATCTTCGGATACAAGGCGGGATTCGAAGCTTATGTGAATTTGCGCGATGATCGCGAAAGCGAGAAGTTGTCAGTTTTTGCAGAGCATTTGCAAGAGATCGAGAATAACCTTCCAATGGACCCGAAGTATAGAAACCCAAAGTTGGGAGCGGATACTGCTATTCGCGTAGTGGATGAAATCTTGAGTGCAGGTGACGGTAACCACGGTGTGCAAACTGCGGCTTACAATCTTCCGAATGATGACAAAGTGGTCCAAGAGAAGGGATCGAAGCGAGTCATGTTGAAGAACATACAGGAAGCGAAATTCAAGTCCGTTCTTATTCCGATTGCGAAGCGAACATTGCCGAAGGCGTCAATGGCGGATGTAAATTTCAATCTTTTCTTTACTCACATTCTTGCGCATGAGCTTATGCATGGATTGGGTCCTCATAAAATCAAAGTCAAAGGACGCGAGACAACTCCACGCGACGAGCTAAAGGAGTTGAACAGTGCAATTGAAGAAGCAAAGGCAGATATCACTGGTCTATTTGCTTTGCAATACATGATGGATCACGCCAAGGAAATGAAGATCGATCCGAAGATTTTAGCGACTGACGAAAAGGCTCGGCGACAGCTCTACGTCACGTTCCTTGCCTCGGCTTTTCGAACTTTAAGATTCGGGATTGGTGAAGCGCATGGAAAAGGCATGGCGGTTCAGTTCAATTACCTTGAAGACCGCGGAGCCTTCGTTCAGAACAAGGATGGAACTTATTCTGTGAACATGGCGAAGATCAAATCCGCCGTAGCCGATCTAGATCGAAAACTGCTAACCATCGAGGCCGAAGGCGATTACGCCGGCGCACAGAAACTGCTGAAACAATACGGCATCATCCGCCCCAATCTCAAAAAAGTCCTAGCAGGAATGAAAGACATTCCAAGCGACATCGAACCAATCTTCACCACCGCCAATTCCGTGAAGTAGATGAATCTGACTAGCGTTTAGCCGCTTCGTTTCGGGTAGTTTCGCAGCGTTTACTTCGCTTCGGTCAAGTAGAGTTCTCGGCTTCTTGTGTATGGGTGACGCCATGCGTCACCCGGAAGAGAAGAATTCGATAGCAGGGTGGCGCATTTCGTCGAACTCTTCAGAGAATTCTTAGTATGGAGCGCGGACGTCCCGTCCGCCCATACCGCGCGAAGCGCGCTTGGTTCTATACGATAAGTCCCGATCGCTATACCATGCGAAGCGCGCTTGGTTTAAACTGCTGAGCCCCGATCGCTATACCGCTCTCGGGACTCACTGCGTCTTCATCATCATCTAGTTTAAAGTGCCGATGGTGGTATTCCGAGGGCCGACGGCGGGTGTCCTAGAGCGGATGGTGGGATCCCCTGTGCAGAAGGGGGTTGTCCCAGAGCCGATGGTGGTATCAGATTTCCACCGTTGCCATTTAACCCTTGTGTGTTCCTTAGCTTGCGAAGTTTCGGTAAACCTTTTCGCACTTGTTCTCTTCTAATCATGATGTTCTCCTTTGTGTTTGTTTCTTTTGTTTTTACAAGTCGGATGGTACCAGCGCAATGTGATGAAACCGTGAGTGACTTGGGCAAGATTTTAGGTAGAATAGAATCTTTCCAATGGTGGAAGAATGGTCAAGCGGCTCGGCACAATTTTTTCGGTGGTAGGATTGCTTGCGCTCACTGCGTGCGGATATAGCTATTGGAGCACTGAGAACCTTCGATCAACCGGCTCCCGCGCTACCGGCAAGGTCATTGAGCTGCGTCCGACCAGCAAAGGTGCCTATGCTCCTGTAGTTCAGTTCGAAACTGCTGACCACAAGACAATCACTGCGGCTTCCAAGGTAGGTTCAAATCCACCAGCCCACAAAGTTTCGGACGCTGTAACCGTTTTGTACCGTGCAGATTCCCCGGAAGACTTTCGCCTTGATGATCCGTTAGAACTCTTTCTAGTGACTGGCATTTTTGGAATTCTCGGACTAGTCTTCCTAAGCGTTGGTGGCGGCATGCTTTTTTTCTCAGTTACGAGACCGTCAAACAAGAGCTGGTCATATACAAAGAATAACTAAGCAAGAATCCATGCACTTGCTACGAACCTTTGATGAATAATGATCGCGCAGGTCCGAAGACTAGGCGTGAATTGTGGGTTCGGGTGGGGATTGTGTGAAGGATCTCAATTCGCGATAAACTTGTTTTTTATTTCCTTCCAGGTATCTTGACTTGTGAATAACGAATCCACGCTGCCATCCACTAGCACAGAAGCTTTGACGCAGACGCTGACAATTGCGCCGTATGGAGAGGGGCGTCTCTCCGGCTTAACATTTGCGGTCAAGGACCTCATCGACATCGCCGGATATCCAACCTCTTGTGGTAATCCGGATTGGTTGGCTTCTCATCCGCCCGCGGTTGCGAACGCTGTCTGTGTTGATCAAGTGCTTGCTGAAGGCGCTACATGCATTGGCAAGGCCGTTACTGATCAGTTGGCGTTCAGCCTTCATGGCGAGAATTACTTTTATGGCTCGCCACTAAATCCCCGCGCACCTGAGCGAGTCTCGGGTGGCTCGTCTAGCGGCTCAGCATCTGCTGTTGCTCAAGGATTGTGCGACTTCGCTATAGGCACGGATACAGGGGGATCGGTGAGAGTACCAGCCAGTAACTGCGGCATTTGGGGCTGGCGGTCGACACATGGGCTCGTTTCAGTTGCAGGGGTGAATCCGCTCTCTCCGACGTTCGATACTGTCAGTTTCTTCGCCAGCAAGTTTTCTGTGCTGAGAGAATTGGGTCGGGTGTTCTTTAACGAGCTAGCAGTGGCGAGCAACTCCGCGAAGACCATTTATTTTGTGCGGGAAGCCTGGGATTTAGCAGATAAAACGGTTGTTGATGGTTTACAGGAACACACAGAGGTTTTGCGAAAAATCGCTGCAATCAAAGAGATTTCCATCAGGGAAATAGATCAGGAATCCGAAGAAATTACGGGGATGGGAAATTGGCTACAAACTTACAATAGCGTTCAGCGCGCTGAGATATGGAGCTGCCTCGGCTCCTGGGTGGAAAGTGAAAAGCCTGAGCTCGGTCCGTTAACATCAGCAAACTTTGAATTAGCAAAGAGCGAGTCGCGTACACAACTGGCCGCACATGGTAAGCGTCGCGATCTATATTTTAGACGCTTATACAATTTCCTCTCCGTGAACGACTTTATTTGTATACCGACCGCTCCCTGTGTTGCACCATTAAAAGGCTCCCTGCCTGCAAACAGGCAAAAGAGCGACTATTACCAGCGCGCTTTGAGCATGACTTCAATCGCGGGAATCGGGCGACTCCCTCAGATATCGATGCCGATCGGGACTGCTGACGGCGCGCCCATTGGATTGTCTTTGCTTAGCCGAACAGGTAACGATGAAGGGCTGTTCAATCTCGTTCATGAGTTTTTGCAAGCCATAGATAGAGCGTTCTAGCGCCACGTGAGTGTCATAATTATTACACGACATGGTATCGGTGCTATTGCGGAAGTGGACCCGTAAGGAGTCCTTGTCCCATTTCAATTCCAAGCTCGAATGCGTGGCGGCGATCTTCATCTGTATCGATACCTTCAGCCACTATTTTGCAGTCTAGCGATTTTGCTATTTTTACTAAGCGCAAATACCGGCGCCGGCTCTCTGGCGTATCATATGCGCGAGTAACATAGTTGCGATCGATCTTAAAAATCGCTGGCTCCAGGAGCACAAGAACTTCAACTGAACTCGCACCGCAACCTACATCGTCAATTGCAATTTCAATACCTGCATTTTGCAGTGCTCTGATCTTTAACAACAGATCTTCGGGGCGAGGCATAATCGGCGTTTCGATCAACTCAACGCACATTGAATGATTGGCGCCGTTTTTGTCATTTTGCTTGAGGACCATTATAAGTTTGTTGATGTCAGTTGCGAGAATTGTTTCTGCAAATAGATTTACGTGAATCTGCATGTTGTGAGGAAGTTCACGCATTCCCTCAAGTGATATTGCAAGTGCCGCGAGGTCCAGCTCTTCCAGCCGTCCGACGGCTGCTGCCGCTGGAAACAGTTCTGCCGGTGATCTGAACTTGCCTGTTCCTCTGATCAAAAGTTCGTAACCGCAAATTTCTAAATTTTCGATTTTGAATATCGGTAAATTAGCTGAGCGAAGATATTTCGTGCCGTTACTAATCAGATCGTGAATGTCTTTAGGTTCGCTTGTTGCGTTCATTAATTCAAGGTGTAGTGGCAGGTTGTAAATAACATATCGCTGCTCGGTATTTGATTTCTGCAAAGCTTGTTCTACTTTAACATGTCAGTTTCCTGAAGTGTCAAGGACTTGTGTGTTGTCGCAACAATCAGGATACCTGGTTCTGAGCTGTTCTATCAGCTATTTTCGTGCTTTAAGTTCTACCATTGCTTCCTTGAAGCCTTTCAAATAGTCGTCTCGTGTTTGTTTCGCTATGCTCGCCCATTGTGATTGAGGCAGGCTGAGCTCTTGCTTCTTGTTCTGCTCACCTTCCATCGAATCGATCATGGAATTCATTCCGTGCAAGTTTATCCATCTGTTGTCGTAATCGTGGGCGGTTTTCTCGTCGAACGCTAGCACTTTATTGACAGTTTCTTCCAGCTTTGGAAGATCTTGCATCGTGTAGCGATTGATTGGGCTGCCGAATTGTTGGTTGAGGACGGCTACGGCGGAGCGTGCCGAGATATCAGCACATCGATTGGCGTCGTAGCGTGCCCTGAGCTGGCCTGCATAAAACCAGAAGGCTGCGTCGTCTTTTTGATTCTTGTCGAAGAGCACTTTGGACATATGATAAAAAACAACCGGATTGTATTTTGATGGATTCGCTTTGATCTCATCAATAGTTCTATCTTGCAGCGATGTGCTTCCCGTATCGAGCGCGCGCAATGTTTCCATGCACGGTTTCATATTGATCTTCGCGTATTCGCCAACAGGCTGAACTATAATAACTTCTTCTTTTGCCATTGCCGGTGTGATTGCTAATGTAAGTGTGATAAGTGTCGTTGCTAACTTAGAAACGTGTGCTTTCATCTTAGTCGTTCTCTTTTGTGTCTAATGGTGTCTCGTTTTATTTTCTTTGCACTCTCTCAGGTACACTTATAGCGCCGGATGTTGAAAGCTATTGCGGTGATCCTGTGCATATCTTACGACGACTACAAACAAGTTAGGACTCTGGCAGACAATTTCTGAACTGTTTGCAGTCGATGCCCTACCCTCCAGCTCTCTTTCAGCTCTTCCTGCATTTTTTTTGTTTGGTGAGTTGTTATAGCGAGCATCTTCAGTAAGTTTTCTGCAAGCGCGTGCTGTTTTTGTTGATGTCATCGTTTCTCAAAAAGCTTATGGCGCGCCATTTCTGGAAGGCTTTAATTCAACGCGGGAGCAAAATGGTTGTTGTTTGCGTCTATAAATCCAGTTGCGGAGCGGACCGGAGAAAAAAGTATGAATAAGAAAGTTTTAGGTATTACAATTGCTGCCAGTGCTATGCTCGCTGGCTTTGTCTTCCTTCCATCAGCAGAGGCGCAGACAGCTCAAGGTGAAGCGTTAGCGAGACTCAATGCTCAAGAAGCCGCTGAAGGAGAAGCTGCTCTAGGTGAGTCTATGGGTATTCCTCGAGCCTTTAACCAGATCTCGATACAAAAGAAATACAATGATACCTATAATGCTCAAATGAGAGAGTTAGCTAAGCAATCAGCTATTTCGAATCCTTATGCGTCACCATATACGGTAGCGCCTACAGCATTTCCATATCCATATGGAACACAGATGAGAACATCAGGAAGAATTCTGAACTGGTTATTCTAAGGTCGAATAACATTCCAAGTATGTTAGCGACCGTGGAATAAAAGAGAGGGAGCAGGTTTGATCTTGCTCCCTTTATTAGTAGGGTGCATTTTGGTTATCGCTTGAAGGTGGGCTCGCCGCTCGCAGATTGCCAGTCTTATAAACCAGAGCTTCGGTAGGAAGACAAGCCCGTCCGAATCGTACTTGATTGAGACTTAGTAAATTGAGAAGTCCCAGCCAGATCCGATGAAGAAACAGACTATCTTCATTTGGTCTGACTGGGACTGTGGGGAGCCCTTGCGGCTGAACCTCAACTCGAGACTGTTTGGTGGGTGATTGATTGAACGTCTCGGATTTATCTAAAACCTAGAATAGGTTTCTGAGTAGATTGCTTAGATTCGAAATGCGTGGGTTCCCGAACTGTTGTTGGTTGTATCCATAGTAGGGATCAACAAAGGTGCTGTTGTTGAGGTATGGGTTGTAGCCATAGGCGTTGTACGCATTCAGGTTACCGTTAACTCCCAATAGGTTATTGCCCAGGTATGGGTTGAACTGATTGTATTGATTGTACGGATTGTATGCGTTGTAAGCATTCGGGTTTGAATACGGCCCGTATAAGCTAGAGTTATACAGGTTAGGATTGTATGCACCATATCCTAAGGCAGCACCATTCAGATAGGGATTGTAGGCTTGACCTGAAGCTTGCGCTTGTTGTTGCAAGAACATGCTAACCGCTGCTTGGTTTGCGGCGTAACCATGAGGATCCTTTTTGGCGTGTGCCGCGCTAGGCACGGCTGCAACAGCTAGTGCAACTGCAGCAGCAAGAAGCAATCCGGTACCAGACTTAAGTTTTTTCATTGACGAACTCCAAATTGATCCATTCACAAGACAAATGACTTCGCCGTTTTGGTTTTGATTCCGAAAGTGGGGTGCGATCAGTAAAATTCCGCCGAATAGCGGATGCGCAAGTAGCATTTAATTACAATTCTCATGCGAAGCAAGACTAGGCGCGACCGAGTTCTTCGATCGCGCCTAATTTCTTTTGCTAAGCCGTAAATAGTTGATCGAGGTTCTCAGATTCTTAGGAGACGGTATGGCGTCTCCCTGCGGAACCCTCGAACAAAACCAGTTACTTCGTGACTGCAGCTATGGCCCTGTTGGCACGCAGCAATGCTACTTTTCTGGCGAGGCGATCACCGTAATCGGCATCAGCTTGCTTAAAGTATCCCAGGCTGCGTTCGACAATTTCGTCGGATACAACTTGCGATAGAGAACCTGCCAGGTTTTCGATCAGGCGCTCTTTCGCATCTTCCGGCATCAGTCGATACAGATCGCCGGCCTGTACAAAGTCGTTGTCTTCTTTGTGCAAGGTCTGTTTTTGCGCAGCAACTTCGCCGCTTACTGGAATTGGCTTGTAATGCACTTCTTTCGACTCAACTGGACCGCCATGGCTATTGGGCTCGTAGTTTTTCTGGCGACCGCAGTTATCAAAACGCATGGCGCCATCACGTCCATAATTGGCTGCTTCGCATGCGTGCGGACGATTGACAGGTAGCTGCGTGTGATTGACGCCGAGTCGATATCTCTGCGCATCACCGTATGCGAACAATCGTCCTTGAAGCATTTTGTCCGGCGACGGTCCAATTCCTGGAACGAAGTTGCCAGGATTGAACGCCGCTTGTTCTACTTCCGCAAAGTAATTGTCGGGATTGCGATTGAGAACCAACTTGCCGATTTCATGGCGCGGGTAATCTTTCTGCGACCATGTTTTGGTTAGGTCGAACGGATTGAATCTGTAGTTGTCGGCTTCGGCGACCGGCATGATTTGTACGGATACCGTCCATGACGGATAGTCGCCGGCATCGATTGAATTGAGCAGATCCAAATGGTGGAAATTCGGATTTTCTCCAGCGATCTTCTTCGCTTCCTCTGCAGTCAGGTTTTTGATTCCCTGATCTGTCTTGATGTGGTACTTCACCCAGAAGGCTTCGCCATCGGCATTTAGCCACTGGAAAGTATGCGAGCCGAAACCATCCATATGACGGTAGCTGTACGGTATACCGCGATCACCATGCAGGATCGTGAACTGATGCATCAACTCTGGAGAGTGTGAGAAAAAGTCCCAGGCGTTGTTTGGATCCTGTACGTGGCTATATGGATCGCGTTTTTGTGAATGAATAAAATCGGGGAATTTAAGCGGATCGCGAATGAAGAAGATCGGTGTGTTGTTTCCGACGAGGTCGTAATTGCCATCTTCTGTGTAGAATTTCACGGCAAATCCGCGCGGGTCGCGAACGGTGTCGGGGGATCCGCTTTCTAGAGCGACGGTGGAAAATCGCACGAATACTTCGGTTTTCTTGCCGATTTGACCGAGGAATTTCGCCTTTGTCCATTTTGATACGTCTTTAGTGACTTCGAAAAATCCGTATGCGCCGGAACCTCTGGCGTGAACGACACGTTCGGGAATGCGCTCTCTATCGAAGCGGGCAAGCTTTTCGATCAAATGATGATCTTGCATAACGATTGGTCCGTTTGCGCCTGCAGTTTGCGAATTCTGATTGTCAACAACCGGTGCGCCTGATTCTGATGTGAGCCGTTTTTCCTGCTCCGACATTTGCTTCTCCTATGTTGCCGTTGTCGAACCCAAACAGTGGGCTCGGCAAGATACTCTCCGGAACGGGCATTCTAGCACTAGCGGATGCGAAATTCAGTTCATTTGCTCGCTTGACTTCCGGGTCCGTGCGCCCGGCTAGTTGCTGTCTCCAATCTCAAGCATACTGAAATAGTTTTGCCAAATAGCCAAATCCGTATCGTCGTTTACGTCCCAAATCCGGCGTTTGTTGTATGCGTCATAAAAAACATAAGCGGTGCAGTTGTCTTGAGGGCTGTAGTGATCAGCGTCATAAGTGAGCACTTCATTACAACCAAACGCATCCCGTATCGCACGAAAATCGCGGCGGATGATGTATTTCTTGTTCCGCTCAAACGGCGACTTTCTCCAAGGTTTTGGTTCTTCCGTCATCGTTTCGCTTCCTTGACATGTGAGCGTTCATTCAACTCATCATTATATACAAGTACAATAGTTGTTTCGATTGAATCTGGATCTCTAATGTCGGCTCAACCAACTGAGACAACAGCTACACATGTTTGTGCTCTCGAAACGCGCTTCGGGAGCCCAAAGTCGGAAAACCTTTCCGTCTTCACCAAATTCATTTCCGAATTAACTATGATGAGTGCGAAAGCTGCCGGGTTCTGGGGTGGCGAGTTGCTTGCGCCTGGCGCAAATGGATCGACCTGGACGCTTATTCAACGTTTCGAAACCGTCGAGCAGGCGCAAGAATGGCTCAACTCTTCGGAGCGGCGGAAGTTCTTGGAGCAATTGCCGACTGTTTTGGCTGGTGAATCGATTCCGATCTCAGATGAGCTCAACAGCGGTACGCTAACTGAGGTTTCTACATCGATTGTCACTTACGTCAAGCCCGATGCAACTGATTTATTCTTTGACTGGGAAGCCAAGATTATTGCCGCGCAAGCGAAGCGTTCAGGCTATCGTTCGTTGCAATTGCAGACTCCACCTCCAAGTCAGCCACATCAATGGACATCGATGGTCAGGTTTGATTCACCGGCAAGCTTGGAAGGGTGGTTTTCATCTGAAGATCGCCGCCTGTTAATCGCCGAGGCCGATGCCCTTGTGCACAAATCGGAGTTGCGGCGGGTCCCCAGCGTTTTTCCGGGATGGGTTCCTCTAGATGAAAAGGGAAATGCTCCGAAGCTCTGGAAGACTGCTCTGCTTGTGTTGCTGGGCTTGTTTCCAGTGGTTATGTTGCAGCAGATTTTTTTGTCTCCGTTCTTGCACGGCTTGCACCCTGTCATAAAAACCTTTGTCAGTTTGGTTGGCAGCGTCGCTGCTACTTCGTTTTTAACCATGCCCTATTTCGTTGTGAGCTTTAAGTGGTGGCTCTTTCCCAAGAAAGAAGACCATTTGGCAAGCCTGAAAGGGGCGTTGATTTTGACTGCGTTGTTTCTGGCGTCAATAGGGATTTTTATCCAGTTTGGCGGTTTCAAACCCTAGAAAGTCTTGCGAGCGCTTCCCAATCCATTAATTGAGTGGGAAATGCTCGGAGCCCGCGATCTTTCAGTGTCATATCACGATAGAATCTCATGATTCATAAGTCGACCGGAAGGCTGGTCTTTCGCTGCTATCTATGAATTGCAGGTAACGGAGAACTCATGTCAGAAGATCTAAAAGAAACTTTGAGAAAACGTTTGGATGACTATAGCAACGAGCTGAAATTCTGGCTCAATGGAAAACAAGTGACGATTCGCGACCCCGAGCCGAGTCAATTACTTGTTCATTACCTGCATGAAATCGGATTGACTGGAACAAAGGTCGGATGTGAGCAAGGCGGATGCGGCGCTTGCACCGTTATGGTAAGTCAGCGCACTGCCGATGGTGTCCAACACAAATCCATAAACTCGTGCTTGCGTCCCCTTGTCGGTGTTGCCGACATGGAAGTCACAACCGTTGAAGGCATCGGCAATCTGCACGATGGCATAGACCCAATTCAACATCGCATCGCTGTTTATAACGGAACTCAGTGCGGATTTTGCACTCCTGGATTCGTTATGAACATGCACGCTTATTTGCAAGAACATCCCTCGCCAACTGAACAGCAAATCGAGGATCTTTTTGGCGGCAATTTGTGTCGTTGCACTGGATATCGACCAATCCTACACGGTATGAGGACCTTTGCTTGCGACTACAATCCGCATAGAGATCAGACCTCTCCCTGCGCGCTAGATCCATTTTTTGAATTGCGCGTTCGTGAAAATATGGTGCAGATCGATGAAAAGAAATTTGACGATCCGACCCATGCACCGGCGAAACTGCATTTCTCAGAAAAAGGATTGCATTGGATCCGTCCGAACACTTTGGAAGAAGTTCAGGACCTGAAACGCTCTCTATCAGAGGTAGTTGGAAAAGGCGCTGTTCGCCTCGCTGTTGGTAACACAGCGGTAGGCATCTATCCGGAGGAGCAAGGTCACTACATTATTGATATTTCGCGCATCAAGGAGTTGACGGAAATCTCCTCTTCTCCTGAAGGAATCAATTGTGGTGCTGCCGTATGCATTCAAGATTTGATGGAGTTTTGCGAATCTGAAATCAAAGCAAGACCAAAATGGCAAACGCATGGCTATCATCAGCTCGTGCAGCATGCAAAACACATCGCCGGGATTCAGATCCGAAATGCAGGTAGCGTTGCCGGAAACGTGTTTATAACTAAGAGTCATACCAAGCAAGGCACGCCTTTCCCGTCCGATCTCTTCACCGTTCTGAGCGCACTTGGTGCGACCGTAACCATTGCGTCAAAGCAATACGATGGTGGAAAGCAGACTTTTGAACTTTCGGAAATGCCAATCGCGGAAGACTTGCCTGCCGATGCGATTATGCATTCGTTCCTAATTCCGCACACTAAGGAAAATGAATACGTCCACACTTACAGAATCGCTCGCCGCCCTCAGATGGCACATCCTGTTGTTAATGGCGGATTCCGTTGCATCGTCGATCAGAATAATCAATTCTCAGAGTTCTGGGCGTACTTCGGCGGACTGGCAAGCTGCAATAGACACATGCCAAAAATTTCTGCATGGATGCTAGGAAAAACCGTGGATGAGAAAACGCTGAACGAAGCGCTGGAAGTGCTGCGTGCGGAAATAGACGAGATAATCATTCCCATGGAAGAGGAAGGATTTACAAACGAATATCGCGCGCAAGTTGCAGAAGGATTCTTCTATAAGTTCTTTGTGCACGTTGCTATGCAAACTAACGCTCAGGCTGCTATGAGCAGAATCGTAAAGTCAGCAGGTGAACCTCAATATCGTCCACTTTCCAGTGGTATGCAAAGTTTCGAAGTCGAAGATATTATGCTGCCGCTTACAAGTCCGATTGCAAAACGTACGGCGATAAGTCAGGCAACTGGTGAAGTCAAATACACTCATGACCTCGCGCTTCCTCCTGGTGGGTACCACGCAGCACTTGTTCTGAGCAGGCATGCTCATGCTCAGTTTGAGTATGTAGATGGGCTGGCCGCTGCCATAGACAAATTGAAACTAGAGTTTCCTGGCGTCGCCGATGTTATTACAGCCAGGGATATTCCCAAAGGTGGAACCAATCTGATTGGATTAGGCGGCGACGATCAGATTTTCTACAACAAAGTTGCGGATTATTCCGGTGCTCCATTGTGCATGGTGCTGGCAGATCGAGCTGTAACAGCGAAAAGGGCTGCGGATTATTTCGGCAAGGAATGCATCAAGTATCAGGTGCTCCCAGCAATCGTTTCTTTTGAAGAAGCGATTGAGAAGAAGAATACAATGCCATTCGGCTATAACATGGACCGCGAGCCGGAGCGCAAAGTAATTGAAGTTACTCGCCAGGGCAGTAATGAGGAGTGGTTGAAAGATCCGAGCAAGCCGATGCCGGGACAAACTGTTTTGACTGGAACAATGCGAACTCATGCCCAAGCTCACTTCTACATGGAGACCTCCTGCGCATTGGCGATTCCTGGGAACTACGACGAGATACTTATCCATTCCTCGACGCAGAATCCCAATGGAGATCAGGTTCAAATTGCAAGAGCACTGGGAATCAAATCCAACCAAGTCACTATTATGGTGAACCAGCTTGGTGGCGGATTCGGTGGCAAACAAAATCGTGCTGTATTCATCGGCGCAATGGCAGCAATCGCTGCTAAGAAGGTTCGCCGGCCGATCATGCTCAAGTTGGACCGACAAACAGATATGAGAATGATTGGAAAACGCCACCCTCATCATAGCGACTACCACATCTGTTATGACGATGACGGCGTTATCACTGGCATGAATTTGGAATTGCGCGCTGATGGTGGAAATACCATCGACTGCTCTCTAGCTGTTATGAAGGGCGGCGTCATGATGTCGGATGGCTGCTACCGCACACCTACGATGCGTGCTTACGGACGTGTCTACCAAACCAACAAGCAAAGCAACTCGGCCATGCGTACCTTCGGACAGGTCCAACCGCATTTGCTTGTTGAAGATGCGATTGAGCATGTTGCATTTGACCTGAGCAAACGAACAGGAAAGAGAGTTACTCCGGAGCAAATTCGACGCATTAATATGTATGAGTCATCTGAGTACGAAACTGCAGATGCAACGCACTTTGGACAACCTCTCTGGTACTGCGATCTTCGTGAACAGTGGGATAAGTTGTACGAAAGCTCTGAGTTTGAAGAGCGATTGAAAGAGGTTGAGCTATTCAACAAGAATCACCGCTGGAGAAAACGCGGCATCTCAATGGTTCCATTGAAATATGGAATTGGTTTCAAGCAAATGCCTGCGCTCAATACTTCGACGGCTCTCGTTCACATCAACAAAGATGATGGCGCGGTGACTGTCGTTCACGGTGGCGTGGAGATGGGGCAGGGACTTAACACCAAGCTGGCGCAATTGGTTGCGTATGAGATGAACGTTCCACTGTCACTGGTGCGCATAGTCAGAAATAACACGGATGTTATTGTGAATGCTCCAGCCACAGCTGCCTCAACTGGATTTGACCTTAATGGTGGCGCCGTCGTGATGGCGTGTCGGACGCTCAAGAAGAGACTTGATGCGGTTTGTGATGAAGTCCGCAGGCGCAAACCGGAATTGGGCGATCTGCGCTTGCAGTGGCGCGAGAAATGGCAGACCATTGTTCAGCATGCCTGGACACAAAGAGTGAATCTGTCATCCTCCGAGCTATATCAAGCACCACACTACGACACACCCGTCGACCACTACGAGTATGGTAAGTTCTTTGCTTACTTCACTTATTCATTCTCTGTGTCAGAGGTTGAAATTGATGTGCTTACTGGTGAGTTCACCGTTATTCGATCTGACTTGCTCTATGATGCCGGTAAATCGCCAAATCCGGCCATCGATATCGGGCAGATTGAAGGCGGCTTCGTTCAAGGTCTAGGTTTTGTCACCACTGAAGAGACCATCTTCAATGAAGAGGGACATCTGGTAACGGACAATATCTGGACATACAAGCCGCCATGTTCGAAGTCAATTCCTTTGGATTTGCGCGTCAGCCTCGTTCCTCGCGACACTGCAAGTTGCTTTAAACAAGAGCAAGCTGGATTGTTGGCGGTGAAGGCGTCCAAGTCGACCAGCGAGCCGACCTTATCGTTAGGCAACTCTGTTTACTTCGCAATCAAGCATGCAATCATGGATGCACGACGTGAACAAACGGGGGTCGATGAGTGGATTGAGCTGCCAGCGCCGCTCTCATGCCAGCGCATTCAGCAAGCCTGCGGCGTCAACACACAGATGATGACTCTGACAGCCAAAGAGAAAGAATCCGTTTCCCAGCGTAATTAAGCGTGTGGCAGCTGGACGCAAGGTTCAGACAGCTCTCGTCCTTAAGGGCGGAATTGCTCACACAGCACTATTAAGTGGCAAATAGCGGAGAGTTCCCTTCGCATTCTTATGGGCGGATTGGACGGATTAGAGGTCCGTGCTTCATGCAACGTGATAAGAACCACTTGCCTGCTAGAGGAAGCCCTTATCTGTGCTGCTGAGCGAGATCTCCGGTCCTGGAATTCCGTGTTCAATGCCTAATTGTGAAGCGGATCATTGATCCTGTACCGTATTTTGTGCTAGTTTTCTCTTCTTAAGCGGTTCTTCGTTGATTTCAAGGAGTGAATTATGCGTCATCCTGATGTACCCGAATCTTTGGACAGCTGGTGGATTCTTCACCGTATGTTCACGCTCAATCGGCGTGCTTGGGACAAACTCGCTCATGACGAGCGGGCCGAACTCGTTCGCGAAGCAACGGCGCAGTTCAAGAAACTGAAGGATCACGCGGATACGGATATTGGCTTCGCTCAATTGCTTGGGCACAAAGCCGATTTTATGCTCACACATTACAGCAAGAGTTATGATGGATTAGCTTACGCGCAAACCGTGACAGATAAGCTTGGTCTCTTCGACTATTTAACACCGACGACATCTTATGTCTCGATTTTGGAACTGGGACTTTACGACGCCACTGCTAAGATTCATGCTGCGTTAGCTGAACGCCAATTGAAGCCGCATTCCACAGAGTGGAACGAAGGCTTCGATGAGCTGCTAAAGGAGCAAGAAAAAGTTCCACATCATGCCGGAAGATTGTGGGCTCGCATTCCGCAGCGCAGATATGTATGTTTCTATCCGATGGACAAGAAGCGTGGAGAAGATGTTAATTGGTACATGTTGCCGTTCCAAGATCGCGCTCGCCTCATGCTTGAGCACGGAAAGATTGGTCGCACATTCCACGGTCTTGTTACGCAAGTAATTTCTGGATCCATTGGTTTTGATAATTACGAGTGGGGCGTCGATCTATACGCTGATGATCCGGCTGTGTTCAAGAAGCTGATCTATGAAATGCGCTTCGATGAAGCAAGCGCGAAGTACGGCGACTTCGGTGACTTCTATTCTGGAGTTCAATTCTCACTCGATCAATTGGAAGTATTCCTTGAAGGTGAATCTGTTCCTGCATTGAATGTACTGCAGCCAGCAAGAGCTTAGGTGAACCTATCGATCGGCTGCTGGCAAGACAAGACCGGTCTCGTGGCGCTGAATTCGGATTGGTTCGATCCCGGGAGCGCCGGCATCTTGCCGGCTTCTATTCTGGGAGCAATTTGGTCTCAGAGTTTGGTTCGATCCCGGAAGCGCCGGCATCTTGCCGGCTTCTATCTCTGGAGCACGATTTCGCACTCCCCTAATGCTGTTCACAATCTAAGCGATACTACTTCTTAGAGGAGCGATTCCAGATACGCAATGAAGGAATCTCGATCCCTGGTCACCATGCAGATCTCGTAGATCGCTTCTACAGCAGAATCATATGGATCGTCTTCCCCAGCGTATGCAATCGCATTCAGCGTTCTAGCTTTGGTCAGGAACGGAAGATATGCATCTTCGTCTTCGGGATCTTCTTCGTAGAATTGAAAATATTTTTCGTCAAGACCGTAGGCAATGGCAGCCAGTTTGTCGCGGATGTCTTTGCTTAATGAGCCACTCTCATTAAGCTGTTGGAGCGCATGCGACACTAATTCACTGGGTGGTTCGTTAGTATTTTGAATAACATAGTTGCATGCAGCAAGCTTCACCGACTGCAACTTCGCAGTGTCCGTATTTCGCAGCGTTTGCGAAAGTTTTGGAGCAATCGTCTCAAGTCTATTCATCTGCCTGTCCCGAGTTAAACTTCCTGGCGATCATACATGGATTATCACTTCGTCCGCCGGGAAACGAACCTTCTTTGCCTGCGCGTATTTGTCATCCTCCGCTCTGAAACCCAGGGCGCAAAGCACGACACTGCGCAGTCCGCGTTCTTCTAATTTCAAAATACGATCATATTCATTTTTAGCGAAACCTTCCATCGGACAATTGTCAATGTGGAGTGCCGATGCGGTAGACATCAGCGTTCCAAGCGCAATGTAGCACTGTGCGCTTGCCCAAGCCTGCAATTGTTCTGCATCTTTTTTGGCAAGGAAATTAACCATCATGTCTCTAAATCCAGCCAATGAGTCTTGAGTTACACCGCGGGTGTTTGCGATTGCATCTATGTAGTGCTCCACGTACTCCTTATCCAGTTTTTCAACCCGGCAAATTACTACGAGATGCGAACAATCGGCTGGTTGCGATTGGTTCATGCTCACTGAAACAAGTTCTTCTTTCGTCTTCTGGTCTGTAACCACAACGAATTTCCACGGCTGCAGCCCGAAACTGGATGGAGTCAAGCGCAAGCCTTCTTCTATCTGATTCCAAGTTTCTTTATCGATCTTTTTTGTTGAATCGAATTTCTTTGTCGCATAGCGCCACTCGAGTTGCGATACCACATCACTTTTTACTGCCACGTTTTTTAACCTTCTCTGCGTCTGAAAAATTGCAATGACGTTCCCTTGACTTCTTCGGTCGTGAGCGTCACTCTGGGTTTATTGTGCCACAGCCTGGATAAAGTAGTTCAAAATTTGTGCGAATTCTTGGGTTTTCAATATGTCTCGTGCTCTTTGGGTGGTCAGATTGAATAAGTTGGTGTTATCAGGAAATCCTCTTTGGGCAGTTGATCTTTAGAGCTGATTTCTGAAGTGATCCAGAGCGGAGTCTTCTATGCCCACCAAGAAAAAGCAAGAACAGAAACGTAGTGCCATTAATCCAAATGCATCTCCTACTCAAGAAGCCACACGCGCAGATCATTATGTGTATAACGATTCAACTGGCTTTTTGATTACTTCGACTGCCGCAAAGGGGTTGGAAGTACAGCCTGGCGAGCCGGAGTGGAATGCTCGCTACTTAGAGGGTGCTTTCATTCCGATTGAGCTAAGGCAGGATGATTCCTTTGTCGTAAGAGTGGTGGTCAATGACGAACTTACGGAAGCTGAAGTTGATGAGTGGGTCGGAAAGGCTCGTTTCAGGATTGATGTTCCCAACGGAGAGCTTGTAATTGTCGGTGGCAGGGAGTACATCACTGAAATCTCTGAATGGACCGAGAAACATCTTTGCAATTATGTCCGAATGGTGAACATTCCTCCGGGCGAATACCAGCTCGACCTCTACTCGTATGTTACTTCCCCGAACGGATTGGCATTAATGTATCAGGCCGAAGGTATTGAAGACCTCTATGACATTGAAATGGACACAGAATCTGCTTCTCACCTTGAACCCCTGGGAACCTATTTTAGGCGTACACGAAATCTAGGAACCGAGGACTTTCCAGAGTGGCTGTATAGGTGGTGCGCAGGTGAGCCAGAGAAAGATCCTACACACGGTGATGACTGGGTCGGTGTAACAGTTGCCTTTCGTGAAACCTATTGCATCGATTTTCTATTACATCTAACTCCTTTGAAAGAGGACCTGAAGCAGTCTGTTCCTACCGAAAGAGAGTTTGTGAATTGGGCAGCGATGGAATCACGCAAGCCAACGAACTGTCCCTTGGGTCTTAGTACCGTTGACCTAAAAGGTATGCCGGAACGGCTACCTGCTGAGCAAACGTATAACTATGTAGATGTTGCTGCTTCCTTTCCTGAGAATGCTTCGCTTGCCGATTTTTTGGGACTTGAGGAAATGGAGTTGTCGTCAATATATGCTCCATATTTTGTTGCGCGAGCCATCAATGAGAATGCCTATCCGCAGCTTAAGTTTCATGGTGGAGACTGCGAGGTGCTGTGCGAGAAACTCGCAAGTTTGCCAAAGACGATCAAGCTAGAGTTGAGCGATGGGAAAGATGAGCTCAACGTCTTGTTTGCAGAGAACCATAGTCGATGGGGATATGTTACTGAGGTGCGCAAATTTGCTCAAGCTTTTGCGGATGTTTCGATTCCTGTCCAAATTCATTGGAAGTTTTTCGCTGTAGAACGCCTTAACGAAGCAAGTGGAGCTGATGAAAGTAATGCTGAAGAACTATTTTGTTTCGCTGGCATCTTACAAGGAAAAAAACTAGTTCTTCAGAAAGTTTATCCAAAAGTTGGCGGTGATCTACTCGGTGAAGCGATGAAGCTTGCCTTGGAGGTCGGTGACGATGAATGTGCGGAACTCGGATTCGCAAATCTTGAGGCTGCTCGAAAGGCTCTCACATATTGGATGGTGCAATGGAAGCCAATCTTCATGAAAAATTTGCCAAGCATGGTTGGAGCACAAATCAAATTCCCTGAGGCGGACTTGTCTGAAAAGTTCCTGCTCCTGGAGGAGTACGTTAAGTTTGCATACAGCGAGTCGATAAAAACTTCCTCGCACGATGAAGAAACTATTGCAGCTGTTAGAAAATTTGAAGCCCAACAGGAAGCTTCGCGGACCACTGTCTGGAGTTCTGGTGAACGAAACTACACCATAGGAACCATCGCATCATTCGATGAAGATGAGCAGGATGAAGCGATAGAGGATTTTGAAGAGATCATGGAGTTGGAAGCAAAACACATCGGAGATTTAGCTTGTTCGGTCCTTGACAGCTTCGTTTTTAGATTTTTTCAAATGCCTGGAGCTTCAACGTTGCTGCTCTGGTACAAGGCAGCTTACGATGATCCGAAGATTGAATTGCAGAGCTCATTTGCCGATGGCACTTCTCTTAGCACTTCAAATAACAGGGCTAATCAAAAGAATTCTTCGAAATCAAAGGAACAGAATTTTGTTGACTCGGCTGATCCATCTGCTCTCTGGCGTAGCCACAAAAAGCTGTTAAATAACCTCTCTCAAACTCATGGGACGCCACTAACCGTCAGCCAAACACTCATTGAATGCGCCAAGGAGCTGGAAGGTGCAATAAGCAAACAATGCTGATTCTTGCTGAACTAGTGTACGCCGGATAATCCTGACATCGTTCGGTAATTGCCACGTCCTGACGTGACGATGTTCATGGCGACGATCGTTTTCATAAGATCAGCCATCAGTCGCTTGTCGCCTTCGTCATGACTCTTGTAGAGTTTTCGCATGATAGGGCTATGCTGAATTAGGGACGTAAGTGAGACTTCGCCTTTATTTATCACCACTGTGCCATGCATTGCTTCTGTACTTTGTACATTACGTCTGGCTATTCCATCGACGCGCATCTCATCAAATATCGCCGGCGCGCTGGAGCCTGCGACGAGTTCTCCACCGACACCACAATCAAAAATATGGTCGCCCATGCGGATCTTCACGCTGTTTGGCTGCTCTTCACCAAGGTTTCGTACAAGTATTACTTCCTTTCGTGCCACCATCTGCACGGTTGCGCCAGCGCGCAGATGCACGCTGAAAGTATTTGTGCGAATCACCATAGGCTCTTGCGCGATGAAGATACCTTCTCCGAGTGCAAGATATGGACGTCCATTCTGTTCAATATTTATTTCCGAACTGGCAAAAACGCGAGCGCGACCTTTTGCAAGTCTAAGTGACTTGAGTTCCTCGCTTGTTGGACGCTGTACTGCTGGAGGCAATGTCAATCCGTGTGAAGTCGCTAGATTTGTAGTTCCTGCTGGGACGGAAACTGGTGGGACTGTTTTACCCAAATTGCTAATAGCTGTTTTTGTCGCAATGTTATGTTTCGCCAGGGTTCGTTTCCTGATAGCTTCGCCGCGCATCGCAGCTGTAATGCCGTAGCTGGCAAACATGCGAGTGAAGTCTGTCGACATTTTCGGATTGCTGAAAGGAGGGCTAATCGTAGTTAGTTCTTTAAGCAAATCGTTTGCCTTAGCGTCGATTGCGCCTGAACTTACACTTAACCCGGACACCGCCGTTGGTACCGGTGACGGGGATGCCATCTTTTGCAGAATTGGATTCACGACTTCGGGATTTGTTGGGTTGAGCGCTTCTATTGATTCGCTTGCACTACTGTCGGTCGTTCCAGGTACTGCATTTTTGGTGGCAAGGGTTTCCGACACAGCTAATTCAATGCCTTTTTCGACAGTAACTTTGTCTGTTTTGCCGTCGTAAGCGAGTTGCATTTCAACAGGTTGCCCCGCGAAGTTTATGACGCGCATTTGGTTGGTCCAAGTCGTCTCAACTGCCGCTATCCCATAGGGTTTGACTACTATTGCCGCGTCTTTAGTTAAGACTGCTGCCGGGCGAGCGCCGGTCATCACCCACATCAAGCCACAACGGAGCACCATTGTTCTAGTTGCGCAGGCGCTGAACATACTTCCTTGAGCAACTAAAGCTAACGCATCAGCATCGCCCGGAATCTGGAAAGCTTGTCCGCCTTGATGTGCCACCATCCACGGTACTTCATCGCGATTCTTCTTATCGATAACAGCCATCTTTACCGCGCCGGACTTCTGAAAGGACGGATTCGGAAGCGGAATGCTGCGGCGTACTAGATCTGTCATAGGCAGCGATATCGTGGGAATGTTTGGCTGGAAGGGAAAGGCTGTAATTGGTTTGCCCATGAATGTTGTCGTATTCAAAAAGGCTTTCAATGGTTCAGAGGCTTGATAGTAAGGAAACACAGTCATACCCGCCAATGGGTATGTCTGTGTTGTTTTCGGCAGTCCGTATGCACGCTCAGCCATGGCTGCAACGTTTGAATTCAAGAAGACATAGCCGCCATTTGCTTCGGAAATTTTGGATGGATCCGCTGTCGGACTCATTTGCGCATAAGCCGCCGGAACAAAGAGTACACCTATTAAGCACCAGCACAAACTTGTAAGCGTGTGCCCGTTGAGCATTTTCATTGTTCCTCCCTTGCGCCGTGGAGTGGTTCTCACGACTTCAAGAGGATATCATCTTGAGATCTTTTAGGCGCCACAAAGTCCTTCAGTCCCGGGCTTCACAGCCGAGATGCCAGTGTGAATGCGGAGATCAAAATGATTTAAAAAATCTCCGATTAGGCGCCCGGTCCAAGCCCAAGTCAAACATGTGATGCTTCTCATCCCCGATTTGAGAGCCATTGAGCAATTAAGGTCTCGTTGCTATTTCGATGCGATCTTCTGCAAATTGCCTACGCATTTTCGAACTTCGTTTGCACAAGCTTGCATAGTCAAATCGGACGGAAACTGATCACATGCTTTCGCGACAATGTTGCATGCATCAATTGTTAATGCCGACATTTTTGTACTAGCAACTCTTCTCCCCTATCCCGAAAGATGAGACGGGACGGGGTTCTGGATGGTTCCGCCATTGAGCAGCATAGTCTATATATTAAAATAGACGGGAGAAATTTTGGCGATCCTGCTAATTTTCATACTTTCAACGTAAGTTGATGAGCACTTCATGTCGGAAATTGCCTTGAGCTCATGTGGGGGAAACATGGCAGACAATCAACAGCCCGCTGAACAGACTATTGAAAAGAATAGCGATTCCTCCTCCGAGAAAACTTCGGAGAAGACCTCGAATGAGGCAAACTCTGGCAAAGAGGACCTCGTTCAAAAGCAGAAGGACTACATTGACTATCTAAAAAATGGTGGTACAAGCGGTATTACCGATGAGTTCGGCAAGCCGATGTTCAAGTATTCTGCCGAGGTAGTAAAGGCTGCTGTTAATCATAAGCCGGGGGCAGATATGGCTCCTTCTGATTCTGCTGCGTCTCAACAGAAAGCTGACGTAGGACAGAACCCGGCCGATGCAAGTAAACCGACAGGTGATGGAGCTGTCGATAATAAGAGCGATGGCAGCAAGACTGTTACGAACTCAGATGGATCAACGACATATCTAAACGATGATAACTCCCAGATGACTGTAGATAGGAATGGGAGAGTTGTGGCTCTTACGCAAGCGGATGGAAGGTCTGGCAAATTTGAGTACAATCCGAATGGCGATCTTGAGAAGATCCAGCTTCCGGACGGTGGTGCACAAACAAAAAAATCCGATGGAACCTGGGTAACTACGGACAAGAATGGTAAGGAAACCGGCCGAGTCAATGGTGACATTCAAGTTACGAAAGACGGAGACGTCGTCTTTGTCGGAAAAGATGGCAACTCCCAGGTCAGTCACTTAGACGGATCAAAAACTATCATCAACGCTGATCAATCCCAATTGACAAAAGATAAGTCGGGAAGGGTTACGTCGCTAACTCAAGCTGATGGGGATACTGCAAAATTCGAATATGACAAGGGCGGCAATCTTACAAAGGTGCATTTGCCCGACGGTGGTTCGCAAACGAGGCAGTCTGATGGCTCTTGGAGCCGAACGGACAAAGATGGCAAGGAAGTTGGAAAATTAAACGGCGACATTTTTGTCACACAATCAGGCGACGTTGTTTTTGCTGATCACAATGGAGAGGTGCAAGTAAGCCACCTTGATGCATCACGAACGTTTATCAATAAAGATCAGTCGCAAATGACATTCGACAAAAATGGCAAAGTAACATCACTGACTCAATCGGACGGTGATACTGCCAAGTTTGAGTATGACAAGAGCGGTAATCTTGCCAAAGTACAATTACCCGACGGTGGTTCTCATACGAAGCAGCCAGATGGAACATGGACGCGAACAGATAAAAATGGAAAGGTAGTTGGGAAATTGGATGGCGACATTTCCGTCACTGATTCGGGCGACACTATCTTTGCCGATAAGAATGGCGACGTGCAAGTCAGTCATCTTGATTCATCGCGCACATTCATAAATAAAGATCAATCGCAAATGACGTTTGACAAAGACGGTAAAGTAACCTCTTTGACGCAAGCTGATGGCGACACTGCCAAATTTGAGTACGATCAGAAAGGACAGTTGAATAAGATTCACTTGCCCGATGGTGGTGCTCAAACAAGGCAAGCAGACGGTACGTGGACTCGAACCGATAAAGACGGTAAAGAAGTTGGGAAACTAAACGGCGACATTTCAGTCACCAAAGAAGGCGACGTAGTCTTCGTAGATAAAAACGGCGAGGCGCAGATTAGTCATCTTGATGGAGCGCGCACATTCATAAATAAAGATCAATCTCAAATTACGTATGACAAAGATGGCAGAGTGAGATCGCTAACTCAAGCTGATGGTGATACCGCTAACTTTGAATATGATAAAGATGGCAAATTGAGGAAGTTCAGTCTGCCCGATGGTGGCGCGCAAACACGCAACGATGACGGAACTTGGACTCGCACAGACAAGAACGGAAAAGAAGTCGCTAAGGTCAATGGCGACATAACAGTTGAAAACAACGGCGATTTAGTTCTGAAAAAGAAAGATGGAAGCGGTCAGATTAGCCACTTAGACGGATCAAAGACGATCACAAATGCCGACAAATCCGATATGAAGGTTGATAAGGATGGCAAAGTGGTTGCGATCACGCAAGCGGATGGCGACAAGGCTACTTTTGAGTACGATCAAAAAGGGCAGTTGAACAAAATCCATTTGCCTGATGGCGGAGCGCAGACGAAGAACGCGGACGGAACCTGGACACGTACTGACAAGGATGGCAAAGAACTGAAGACGCTCGAAGGCGATATTTCAGTCACCCCTGAAGGCGATGTTGTACTTATTGCGAAGGACGGACATTCGCAAATCAGTCATCTGGATGGTTCAACAACGCGCATTGAACCGAATCAGTCTCAAACGACAACAAATAAAGATGGGCAAGTGGTGAACATTGGGTATCCTGATGGCACTCGTAATCGGGTTGAGTATGGAGTGGACTCGAAGCCGAATACGATCACCACGACCACTGCGGGTGGTGACACTTATGTCTGGAAAAAGGAAGGCGAGAGTTGGAATCGCTACGACAGCTCCGGCAAGCCTATCGATAAAATAGACGGCGATATTTCGGTTGAACCAGATGGTTCCATTAAAGTAACTAACAAGGACGGAAGCACCAGCATTCAACGTCCGGACGGACGCCAGGAATAATTCAGAAACTGATAGCAGCTCGGTTCGAGGCTGGGAGCGCCGACGGAATGCTGGGATTCTGACTTCGCTTCGACTCTGCTTGAGAATCACCAATTCCGTGTCTGTCCGGTGTCTTGAATCAGACACCCAATTCCAGCGCTGAATGCTTTGAAGTCTCTAGTGATTGATCGCTCAGATAACTGTCGATCAATCACTAGCTCACTGCATAAATCCGCACACTTTCGAAGATTTCGGCGATTGATAAAAACCCGGGAGAGTCTTGGGAGAACTTTTTGATAAGTTGTAGAAACCGGATGAACTATTGAATTGCTGTTGAGAGGGTGGTCAAATGTCAGAGAGAGCATCGGATAAAGAAGCCGATTATAAGAAGGGCGAAGGCGAACCGAAGAACTTCTCGGCGGAGGCAAGTGATAGGTTCAGAGATGAACTGAGAAACGAAGATTTGAAGCAATCATTTAGCAAGCCTACAGACTCAAGTTCTAGTCTTCCTCTGTTTGGCAAGTATATATCTAAAGTTCCTGACTTCACCTTCTTGGACGAGATGAAGAAGGGAGTTGGTGCTAGCCAAAAAGGTGCCATGCGTGGAGATGGCGACAAGGGCGGTCCAGAGAAGCAAGCTGACGATAACAAGCTTTATCCAGTAGATGAAAAAGGTAATCGCATAAGCGGCAATGTCGCCATTCCCGAGAAAGGCGGTGTCGCTGGTTCAGGTGATAAAGGTGGACCAGAAAAGCAGCCTGATGATAACAAGCTGTACGAGGTTGATGAAAATGGCAATCGCATAAGCGGCAATGTCGCAATTCCTGAGAAAGGCGGTGTCGCTGGTTCAGGTGATAAAGGTGGACCAGAAAAGCAGCCTGATGATAATAAGCTTTATGAGGTGGACGAAAATGGCAATCGAATTTCCGCCGTTGATGTATGGGGAACTCGCGATCTTGGATTGCCTCCGAGCGATTCGTTCGATCCCAGCCGCCATGGCGATAGACAGCCACTAGTGACGGGCGATACATTCTTCAGGTTGCGAGGTAACCAGTTCATTGATCGAGAGGACGGCAGCCGGTTTATGTTGCATCCGGATGGATCGTTTCTCATTCAGGGTGCGGATGAGGTAGGCGTTTCTATGGACAACGGGGTCACAACGATCAGATTTCGTAACGGCGACGAAATCGAATTCGATAGCGATGGAATTAGGAGAGTTACTGGACGTGGCCGAGAGGCTCGCCGCAAATAGTCATTCGTCAGGATACGACCGTTCCTGCGAAGATCTGGTCTCGTTGCCCTTTCCCGATAACCTGATGGGGGTCTGGTTATTCGGAAAGGGCAATTTCTTTCGACAGCAGTTTCTACTGAAACTGTGGAATTATGCATTGACTCTCCGTTCTTGTACACAAAAGTCGTGATTTTACTTGAGATTGAGTTTGGTGTCTTATTGGTTCGGAGAGAGACTATGGCGTTAGAGCAAGGTACGCCTATAAATTGTCAGACTCTTTTGCTGTCGATTTTTGATACGTATTATCGAGATCATCTTGAACTACAACTGCAACACCGTTTATCGCCTGTACTTCAAAGTCCTTTTTGAGAGTGACCGTTCTGAACTTCCAGCCATTCTGCAAACTCAGTTTGTTCGCAAGCTTTGTCAAACCGTCTGGATCCTGCTTTTCCTTTTGCACACTATAAGACTGCATAAAATAAACGGAGCCGTCTGGACTGATGAGTTGATAAACTGGTTTGTTTGCTTGAAACACCCATATCGTTTTGCGGGCAACCTGATGTTCGACGTAGGGTTTTCCAATGCTGAGTTTGTCTTTAATCGATAACTTGAGCGTTCCGGCGTGCCTCATTTGGATTCCGCCGAAGCTTTTGATCTCTTTGTCTAGAAGAACACTGTTTCGCAATCCATCTATAGTCCAGTATCGAGGTCCATTGAGTTTTACAGCTTTGGCTCCAGTATCCGCTTTTATTTTCTCTGGATCGAGTTTGCTCCAAAGTTCTTCAGGGCAGTCATTAAGTCCTATAGTGTTATAGACATCGAATTCATTTGGAACTACTAATCCGCCCCTGCCCAGAAGGACTTCTCCGTATCGTTTGTTGCGAAGATCATTCATGTCTCCAGCAAATGCCTGGGAACAGTTGCCAAACGAAATCAGAGAAATGGCAAGAATACCAAATAGTTTTTTCATGATGACCCTTAAAATATTCGCCCTGTTGAGAGACTACAACAGGGCGAATTATAGACCACTTTTGGCGCGATTATACCTTTGCTGCTTCCTGGGCCGGTGGGCAACCGGTCTCCATCCGCTCCTTAATTTCTTCCGGTGTGAGATCTTCTACGTGTGTTGCAAGGCTCCAAGGTTGTCCGAATGGATCGACCAGTCTGCAATAACGATCGCCCCAGAACATGTTGTCAGGCGGCATCAGTCCGGTTGCACCGGCATCTAATGCACGTTGATATGCTTTATCAACATCCTCAACAAAAAGGTGCATCGTTGCGTGCGCATTTTTTAGTGATGCGGGACTGAGTCCGCAATCATATTCCGGAAACTCATCACACAGGAACAGTGTCGAGTTGCCGAATTTTAACGCCGCGTGCATGATGCGACCATCCGGCATGGCCAGGCGATTCATCTCTTCCGCGCCGAATGCTTTTTTGTAAAACTCGATCGCATCGGCAACGCCTTTAATGATCAAATAGGGTGTGAGTGTTGAGACTCCATCAGGAATCGTTTTTGTTGCTTTAGCCATGATATTTAGTCCTCAATATTTTTGTGTACGCGATGTCTATTTGATTTTTGCTGCTTCGGCACGAATACGATCTTCCTGTTCTCGCAGTTCAGGCGTAAACTCTGCGCCAAAATCTTCAGCTTCAAAAATCTGCCGAATTTCAATGTCGCTGTCCTCGTTCATTGGATTCGGGCATTTCTTGACCCATTCGATTGCTTCTTCCATTGATTTCACTTTCCAAATCCAATAACCGGCAATTAGTTCTTTCGTTTCTGCAAAAGGACCATTAATTACAGATCTGTCCTTTCCAGAAAAACGAACGCGAAATCCTTTGGAACTCGGGTGGAGTCCTTCTCCGGCTAGCAGGATGCCTGCCTTCACAAGCTCTTCGTTGTAATTACCCATTTCGGTAAGGAGCTGTTCTGTAGGCATTTCGCCAGCTTCTGATCCACTGCTTGCCTTGACGATTACCATTACTCTCATGATTTTTTCCTCTGCTTGTTGCGTGTTTTAAATTTCAACTGTTTGATAGCTTCTGTTCAGATGTCTTGTTGAACTTTGCTAGCTGGGTGAAGCGAACTAGTTCTTATGTCCGACTACTTTTTCTTCATTTGAGGGCTCGGGCAAATTCTCTAATTCGAAGATCGGGCGAATTTCTACCGTGCCCTTTTTTGCTGGCGGTAAGCGGGTGGCAATTGCGATTGCTTCGTCGAGATTTTTTACATCGATAATGTAATATCCGCCAAGTTGCTCAGTGGTTTCTGCAAACGGTCCATCGGTGATTAGCTTTTTTCCCTCGCGGATGCGAAGGCTTGTCGCCGCCGTGACGGAATGAAGCGGAGAGGCTCCGAGAAATTGACCTTTAGCTTGTAGCTCGTGGCAAATCGCCGTTGATTCAGCCATGCATTCAGCACGTTCACCATCCGACCAAAGTTTTTCATCACTGTAGATCAACAACATATATTTCATGACAAAACCTCTTACGTAGCTTGCAGCGCTTTACTGCGTGACTCGATCAATTTGTTGAATTCCTCATCGGCGGGTCTAATTTCAAAAGGTCCAAATTTAACACCAGGATGTTTTGACATCAGAGCAATTGCTTGATTGAGATCTTTAGCTTCAAGATAAAGAATGCCGCCAATTTGTTCTTTCGTTTCGGCATAGGGTCCGTCTGTGATGTCGACCTTGCCACCGCGTTGCCGGATGGTGACTGCATTCGTCGCGCTTTGCAATGCTTCGCCGCCGGCAAAGTGGCCGCCTCGGCGTAACTCATCGTCGTAAGCGAAACACTCTTCTACAGCCGCATCCATCTCCTCCTTTGACATCGAGGCGAATTTGGACTCATCAGCATAACCCAAGCATATGAATTTCATCTTTTTCCTCCTCGCAAGTTTTGCGATTTTACTCTTTCAACAATTAGTCGAATGAAGGGGAGGCAGATCGACATTCTGATTATGAGATCTTACTCATTTAATTCTAGCAGTCGTTTTTGGAGTAAACGCTGTTCAGGCTCTTGTTTTGCGAGTTCCAGCGCTAGTTGATAAGAGGCGCGCGCGTCAATTTTTTTTCCAAGACGGCGACTCAGTTCACCTTTAGCTGCATGAATTAAGTGATAGTCCTTTAGTTCTCCACGAGCCAGAATTTCATCTATTAGATTAAGCCCTATTTGCGGTCCATCTCGCATGGCAACTGCTACAGCCCTGTTCAGTTCGATTACTGGCGACGGCTCTGCTTGCATGAGCAGATCGTAGAGTGCCACTATTTGCGACCAATCGGTTTCCGTCGCGCTCTTCGCATTAGCATGAGCGGCTGAGATCGCCGCTTGTATTGTGTACGTGCCAAAGTCTGCTGATGCCATGGCGCGCTGCACAAGTTCAATTCCTTTTGCGATTTGATTTTGATTCCACAATGAGCGATCTTGATCTTCAAGGAGTATTAGATCGCCATTTTGATCAGTTCTCGCTGTCCGCCTTGATTCATGCAACAACATCAAAGCGAGCAAACCCATCACCTCAGAGTCGGGCAGCAATTCAAGAAGAACCTCTCCAAGGTGGATTGCTTTTGAGGATAAATCCACACGTGTTGCATGAGCTCCTGATGATGCAGAGTAGCCTTCATTGAAAACAAGATAAATAACTGAGAGGACCGAATCCAGTCTCTCTGGAAGATCTGCTTGCGACGGAACTTCATAGGGAATTCTCGCATCGCGAATTTTCGCCTTTCCACGAACTATTCTTTGTGCGATCGTTACAGCCGATGTGAGAAAAGCTGAGGCAATCTCCTCCGTTGTTAATCCGCATGTTTCTCTGAGTGTTAGAGCTATTTGTGCAGGCGATGATAAAGCCGGATGGCAGCAAGTGAAGATAAGACGAAGCAAATCGTCTTTAAAGGTGTCCTCATCAAAAAGCTCTGGTTCTGTGCTTCCAGGCGCCAGAAAATCTCCGTGCTCTTCAATCGTTTTGTCGAATTTTGCCCGTCGGCGAATTGTATCGATTGCTTTGAATCTTGCTGTTGAAACTAGCCATGATCTTGGATTTGTTGGAATACCCTCAGTTCGCCATTGAGTTACCGCTGCTGCAAACGCCTCTTGCATTGCCTCTTCCGCAAGATCAAAATCCCCAAGTAATCGCACCAAGGTTGCATATACGCGTCGTGATTGCTCCCGGTATAAGATGTCGAGCATCGAGAGTATTTCAGTGTCGTTATTAGTAGTTGGCTCGCGCGAAGTCATGTCTCTCGTGTTTGTCAGAATTAGCCAGGAGCGCAGAGTATCCCATTCGCTGACGCCGAGATCAAGTCCCAGTGTTTCAAAGGCAAGTGAGTCAATCTGAATGAGAATCTCAAAGCTACTTGCTTTCTAATCGGAGGACCCAATAATAATACAATCTCGACCCAGGAATTTTTCTCCAATTAGCGATGATGTCTGTATCTCGAAGGGAGAATTAAAAATGGGAGTAAAGATGGAAAGCGAATTTAGGGATTGTGTTGCACAGGCAACCACCCTATCCCCAAGGGCGCTAAATCGTAATTGCAGGCGAGCCGGATTCTATGCGATCCTAATTGCTGCTGTGGGATTCAAATATGAAATCTTTGATGTCTTAATCAAGTCTATGCAACATTCTTCAGTTGAAATTGATCACTTCATGGTCTTTGCTACAGGTGCGCAGCTCGCTATGGGTCTTATGCTGCTCTATGGCGGAAGAACCTTTCCCCGTCTATTGGAGCCTAACAAATACACTGGCAAATTCGGAATCTCTGCTGTTGTTACAGCCGCCATTCCCGTTTTCGCTGGCGTCCTTCTCGATCTCTATTTCACACAATCGGTGAACGTCTGCTTGAATGGAAGCTTCGTCTTCAAATAATCCTCAAGCCATTTTTATCTCATGACCCAAGAATGTCCGATTCGGAGATTAGACTAGGTCGAAGATAGGGCGGAATAGTCTTTGGAGTTAATTGATATGTACGGAAAGATTGAATACAGGCGCGGTTGGATGTGTTTTGGAACATGCGCGTTTATTTTGTCGGCAATTTGCTCGTTCGCGCTCAAAAGCTGGCTTTAATAGTTTCTGCTTAACCAATTTCATGAATCTCTCCTTGTGTTCGTGAAATAATTCTCCGGGTACTAGAACCAGGAGATGCGGATGGGCAGTAATATTGAGGTTAACGACACTCTGAATTTGACAAAGGAGCAGGGATTTCCGGCCGACGTTCTCAATCGCGAGCTACATGCAAAAACGCCCATCACTGCTGACGCACTAAAAGGAAGGATTTTCAAATTCTTGAAAGAGGACGCGCGCCTTTTCCACTTGGATCCGGTGCGTGTTTTCTTGGTTGAAAACATCGACGGAAAGTGGTTGGTTTGGGGTCACGCAATGATTCAGAGCCAAGAGGTAAGAAAGATCAATCCAGGTCCAAATTGGAGACCTGGTCAATGGGAAACATCAGGAACCTTCGTTATCGACAAAATTTACGAGCCGGAGTTTCAAAAACTGGCAACGAAAAATCAGTCACCGCCAGGAAAATCTTACTACTAGGATGGAACTTGAGCATCCTGCCCGAGTGGCGACGTTACTCAGGATAGTTCGGGTTCCAGCCATCATGGAAATACCGGTCGTTTTCCAGTTGTGCTTGCCTCTTTTTCTTGTAACTGATCGCGGATCTTATTACCACGACGTTACTCCATAGTTCCGAAAGGGCGTCTAAATCTTCAAGCTCAAATGATACAGCGTCATCTGAATTTCCTTTGACGAATTGATCAAATGTTGGTGGTAATGGTGTTGTATTGAGGATCATGTTTCTTGCCATAGTTCGCCCGACATCACTGAGCATATAAATTCTCGTGTGTGGTTTGCGTGCATAAGCCCGTGTGAATGACGTGCAGGAGTGTGCAATTTGCGTGCAACAACCCTTGAAAATTCCTAATGCCAAATCTATGCCATATTTGCGCCAAATGTTTGCCATCGAAGCGCCAAAAGCCAGCCATAACAATAAATTCTGGGCTTTAAACTGAACCAAACAGGTGATTATGTGTCACTATGAGGAAAGTCAAGTAGGGCAAATCGCAGGGAGAGCGACTACTTTCTGACTCAGGGGAGGGCTGGAGATGGCTGGAACTGAATTGCAAAACGAGCTACCGGAGCAACAGATTGATAAACAATCTGATCCTGGTGAACAAAGGGTTTTAACAGAGGAAGAGAAGGCTATTCAGCAAATGTTGGGTGAAGCATTTTCCTCTGCGATTGCTAAGCAAGCAAGCGAGTCGGAAGTTGAGCACGATACTGCTAAGCATCCTATTGCAACTGTGAAAGAATTAGGTTTTCCGACGATCACAATTGAGGACGGCAAGGTTCAAACAGAGTCGCATCTTCGAGATGGTGGGCTGAGGCGGCATGAAGAAGAGCCTCGTCATGAACGCGAAATTGAAAAACGCCGTGAAGGGCCAAGTCACGAACGCGAAATTGAGAAGCGCCGTTTCGAAGAGCCCCTCACCAAGGGACGCGAACTTGGGAAAGGCGGGGATGATCCAACTCACGGACGCGAACTGGACAACAATAGAAATGCGATTAATCCATTGGGTCCAAATCGAGATGCGCAACCTCGGAGCCCGTTTTATCCTTATCCTTCGGAACTACAACCTGTCCCCATGGGTCGCACTGACATCGATAAGCACAAGACGAAGTAATGGGTGCCCTCTCTTTGTGGTAAATTGACTATATGGTCGGTTCGACGTAATTCCACAAATGAGAAAATTCACTCTAGAGATATTTGGTTTATGTGCGCTTACTTTGGCGCCGCTTCCAGCACTTGCACTTGATTCGAACAGCGAAGGGATTAAAGCGTTTCGCGCCGGTGATTACGCGAAGGCTGAGCGTATGTATATTCAAGCCCTGACTGAAGAATCGGACAAGACAAAAGTTGCATCTATTTATCGTAATCTGTCGGTTTTGTACAATGCGCAAGGTAAGGATGGGGCGGAGTTTTTGAAGAAGGCTGATCAGTTGGATCCGCCCATCACCCCAATGGTTGTAAAAGATAAGAATGGTGATGTTCTCATCTACAACGGAGGAAAACATGCGGCCACACCTGTAAACCAGGAACCGCCAAATACTTCGCCGCAAGCAAGTGCCTCTCCGAATCAAGGACCTCCAAGAAGATACTCTGGTAATCCAGCTGATGGATCAACACCACCGTTCTTTTCGGGCTCCAAAATGTATTCCGAATATACTAATTCCCAAATTGGCGGCGGCTTCAATTTCAATCCAGGTCGAGGCGGGTTCAATGGTGGCTTTAATGCTCGATCTTATTCAGCCTCGCCATTGCCATTTTATTACGGACCGCAACTCGGTGGCATTCAATATTCGAATGTAGGTCCGAATGGGGCTTACGGATTTAGTGAAGGCACTCCGATTGTTTTGCCTGTTCCAAATAGTTTGCCAGTGATTTTGAACGCGCCGGGGCCCAATGTTTATTCGAATCGTCGCGGTCCGGATGGTAGCGATACCACATTCATGTTGCGCACCGAATAGTTTGTATTTGGGCTGTTGTGTCGCCTACTTATTTGAAAACACCCAGAGCAGCCATTGCGCTGATTATTGCAATGAAAGCTGAAGCGAGTGATTCTCCGGCGATCGCTCCCGATGCGACTGGAATCGTGTAGATGTCTGCAGTTTTCGCGTGCATCTTCTTCCAGATCATCGCAACTGACGCTCCAAGTATAAATGCCAAAGCATTTTGAAAGGTCATGACCCATGCAAGACCGATACCCATAGCTGATGGCGTGAATTTCTTCCACTTTGGAAAGAAGTGATCTATCAACGTCAATACGAATCCAATTGCTAAGCCCGCCATGATACCAATCTGTGCAGATTGAGGAATGGAATCGATGCCCTTAGATAGTGCTTCGGCAACCGCGCGCCAAATGTTTGTCGCTGGTGGGTTGTAGGATTCTAAAACTTCCTTTGTCGGTATCATCAAATACCAAGAAGGCACTACCGCCACCACTCCGAATAATACACCGGTTAATTGTGCGAAAAACTGCCGACGCGGATTAGCACCTAGAATGTAGCCGCTTTTTAAATCAGTGAGAAGGTCGGCAGATGCAATGGCGGTGTTTGCTGTCACGCTTGCGGTCATCAAGTTGGCCGTGATGTTACCCGGGCAGAGCACTGCGAACGTTAGTTGTGCTACTTTACCCATCGCGCCGGTCGGCGTGATGTCAGTTTCACCTGTTGCGCGGCAAGCTACAAGCGCGAGTAAGAAACTCATCATTGCGGCAAAAATTCCGAGGGGCAATGAAATTTGGAATGCGATCCACATCACCACTGCCAATAATAGTGTAAGTGGTATTGCCCCCATTAAGCACCACTTGAGCGGTACCTCCATTTTGTTCAATTCGGCCAGCTCCGCCGCTTGTCCACTCAATTCGCTAGAAGTGTTGACGTTCTGAAATGTTCTTACAATCGTTTTCCACTGCAAAGCAAACGCAGTCAATCCGGACGAAACCATTATCGCAGTGCCTGTCCATAGTGCCCATGACGACACGATTTTTCCGCCCGATTCAATAATGTGGTTGTTTACCAGCCAGGGTCCAAATCCACAATAGAGAACTAATGCGCTGAGGAACATTGACAGTGAAACGCGCATTCCGACAATCATTCCTGCCGCAAGAAGCAAAAGGCTAGGCTCGAATCCAAAGCCGCGCAGGCTTTCCATCTTGACGCCTTGTAGTGTGAAGTTGAATGGAATCAGTTCAGGTAGTTTGAAGCCGATCGCTTTCTGCCAGCCGAATTCCCCTTTACTAGCAACTCCGGTTAAAGCACCCAATACAAGGGCGACAACTAATGAGTAAGCTTGATAAATAGCTTCCTTAGATCCGCCATACAGGCTCTTTAGTGTTTCAGCTGCCGCTATCCCGCTTGGGAATGGAAGCTGTTCTTTGTTGATCATTTGACGTTTCATAGGAACGGCGAGCATAACGCCGAGCATTGCGGTGACGAACGTCCAGATCGCACAGATTTCCCAACCGAGATGGTGACCTTCGATCAAGAGGAATGCGCCGAATGCCATTGCAACGGTAGAGCCCGTTGAATACCCAGCTGCAGAAGCTGTTGATTGCATGCAGTTACTTTCGAGTATGCTCATTTGAGTAAGCTTTGGAATGATCAGCATAAAGGAACGCCAGATCACAAAGGACAAAACGCATGCTGTGATGGCAACACCGAATCCCCAACCAAGCTTTATATGCGTGTACAAATTGGATATGGACATGAGCATACCCAAAACACCACCCATTAGAACAGCTCTCCATGTGAACTGCGGAACCTGGTCTCCTTGGTAGATATTCTTGTACCAGTGAAGCTCGCGCTCCTCATAACTGAGAACTGCTTCTTTTTCTTTTTCGACAATTTCTTTCTCTTCAAGCTCAGCAGATTTTTCTCTGTTCTCGTCATGCGAGCCTGTGTATTCAGAGATTGCTTCGTCCTTATAGATCGATTTGCTCGGATCTTGATGCTGCTCGGATTTATCTGCGGGATTCTCTGAATTAGGTTGATCTGCGTTTTGGCTCACGACGTCTTCCCTTACTGCTGAGGCTCGGGAGAATAGTAACATAACAAGGGATGGAGCGCGATTTGTCTGTCTGCGCGACTTTCGCTGCTTTTAGGGAATAAAGACCTCAAGAACCTCATGAAGAAGATGAGCTATGACCGATAAATCACAAGGATTGTTTGACACATACGCTGCTGGTGATCGCATACCAAAACATGTTTTGCTCGAGACTTTCAGCAAGGCTGGGATTTTGAGATCCGACCCGCGCTTAAGTCGTATGTTCAAATCCATTGATGGGTTGCCTGAGCAGATTGATGCTCAGCAATTCCGGCTCTTGCATGATTGCTCACCGGCCCTCTTTGAGAAGGTCCTCAGTGGGCAAATGACTTTGCCGCAGTTTGACAGTTTTTGTCTTGAACTTGATCGAATGTTTTCTGAAACAGCCGAGATCACAGACGGCAAGCTGGCTGATTATATTCCTCAGCTTGCACGGGTCAACCCGGAAAAGTTCGCCATGTCGGTTTGCACCATTGATGGACAGCAGTATTCGCTAGGGGATTCTGCTGATTTCTTCTGTGTGCAATCATGCTCAAAGCCAATTACGTACTTACTTGCCCTGGAAGAGAATGGCGAGTCTGAAGTCCACAGCTATGTTGGAACAGAACCCAGCGGTAAGACCTTCAACGAACTTACATTGAATGCTAAAGGGCGACCTCATAATCCGATGATCAACGCCGGTGCGATCATGTCCGGTTCCTTGGTGAAACGAGGTCAGACATCGTCCGATCGATTCGATTATGTTATGTCGAAGTGGCGTGAACTTGCCGGACAAATGAAGGTCGGTTTTGACAATGCGGTCTATCTCTCCGAGCGTCAAACTGGTGATCGCAACTTCGCACTTGCTTATTTCATGCGGGAGAAGAAAGCCTTTCCCCCAGACGTGGAGTTGTTGGATGTACTGGATTTTTATTTCCAATGTTGCTCGATTGAAGTGACAAGTCAGGCTATGTCTGTTGTCGCTGCGTCGCTTGCTAATGGCGGCACTTGTCCAATTACAGGCGTCAAAGTGTTCCGGTCCGATTTTGTGAAGAACTGCTTGTCGCTTATGTCTTCGTGCGGGATGTATGACTTCTCCGGTGAGTTTGCTTTTCGCGTCGGAATCCCCGCGAAAAGCGGCGTCTCTGGCGCGATTCTTTTAGTTGTGCCAAATTTGCTGGGAATGGCTATCTGGTCTCCTCGACTCGATGAGTTGGGCAATTCCGTCCGCGGCATCGACTTTTGCAAGCGATTGGCTGCGCGCTACAAGTTGCACGCTTTTGATAGCATGGTGGGCTTAAGGGATGACCGCCTTGATCCTCGACGAAATTTGTATGAGTCTCGCTATGGCGGCATTGTCGCCTTTTGTGCTGCCGCCAAGGAAGGTGATCTTGTTGAAATGCGCGGGTTAATCGCACGTGGACTTGATCCCAACACGACAGACTATCAAGATCGCACGGCGTTGCATGTGGCCTCTAGATGTAAAAGGTTGGCGGTGGTCCAGTATTTACTGGAGTTGGGAGTCGATACTAATTCGACGGACAGCTGGGGGCATACTCCGCTGGATGACGCGATAGCATCTGGAGATTCAGCCATCGTGTCACTTTTGCAAGAACACGGCGCAAAGAGCTCAAAACATGATCGAATTAAGACTGAGTGAGTTCCTCACAACTCCCTTACATAAACTCATTATTCTTACTGGAAATCAGTCACCCAGAGGAATGAGCAATGACGAACCAATTCCATGAATTAAAGAAGAAAATGCCGGTAGTTGGCGTCGGACTTGGATATCGCGAAGAGATTGCTGATCACACCATCGAAAATAAAGATTCGATAGACTTTCTAGAAGTAATTTCTGATCATTACCTCAACTTTGGACCTGTCGAAATGAAAGATTTGGAGAAGGCACGAGATTTCCAAATCATTCCGCACGGAATTGAATTGTCGATCGGAAACACCGGTGAAGTAGATGTCGATTACTTGAAGAAGCTGAACAAGTTTCTTCAAAGCATTGATGCTCCGTGGTGGAGCGATCATCTTTGCTTCACCGGTGTGCAAGGGAATCGCCTTCATGATTTGCTACCGCTACCGCACTCAAAGGAAGCTGTTGAACATGTGGTGAGGAGAATCAAGAAAGTACGAGAGTATATTGAGATTCCCCTCCTTCTGGAGAATATTTCTAGTTATTTGGTGATGCCGGGATCTGAGATGACTGAAGCACAGTTTGTGGGCGAAATCATTGAGCAAGCTGATTGTGGGCTGTTACTTGACGTCAACAATCTCTACGTCAATTCCGTCAATCACAATTTTGATGCGATGGACTATTTGGATTCTCTACCGATTGAACGTGTTGTTCAAGTACACGTGGCTGGACATCGCAGAGTGGATAACTTGCTTATTGACACGCATGGCGCAAGGATCTCAAAACCTGTTTTTGATCTGCTCTCTGAAGTAGTGAGTCGGACCGAAGTTAAGGCGATTTTGCTGGAGCGCGATCAGCTGTTTCCCAGATTCTCCTCAATTTTGGCCGAGTTGGACAAAATAAGAGAGGTCGCCGGTAAAAAACAGGCTTCATTGGCTAAGCCGCTAGATAATGTCCTTGCGCGCGCATGCTAGCTGGTGCTCTCTATATTGTTTTGTACAATGCGTTTGCAAAGAGAACGAGAGGCATCCGTCAACAGGCTGAGAGACAAGTTCGATCTCAAGTGCATCGAGCTTTCTAATTGGGCAAGGATACCTTGAATTTGATATATACATAGCCTTTACATTTTTCTTCATTTAGGTAGACTATAGTAAGACCATTTTCTGGTATCACCTATGGTTCGTGAGGAAATGAGTATTAGTACTGTTGATAAATTGAAAAGCATGTTCAGCCCGCAGGTGTTGGACCTCAGCAGTCTGAAAGCCATAATGTATACGTTGCATCCTCTGAACTTGATTGCCATGTGCAAGAACTATGCAATGGTGGCAGTGTCTCATATTGTTAGGTTGTGTCCATTCGTTTCCCACGAAGCTGATCATATTCAGAACCATGATGCGATGGTTCATCGCTTACATCGCATGAAGGAAAACTTTGACGAGAAGGAAAAACGGCTCCGTTTAGATCCCTTTCAACGCACATTCCTTGAAAAGAGCCGAGAGTATTTTTCATATGGCTTCGGAAATAGAGAGAATTCTCTGAAAGTCAAACTGCAAATGTTCGCAGGGTCGGTTTGGTGTAGAGAACATGCAGATGGTGTGATTGATCAAGCTATCAAAGTCAGGCATAACGTCATCACAGCCTTTGATTTCGATTCCCCTGAGGCGTTGGATAAAGATTGGGTGCCGATGATCTTTTCAGAATCCAGTGCATCTGCTGTACAGGCACCAGTCACAAATGCTGTTTCAACATTGGCGCAGCCGGCTGCTGTGGGGATGGAATCTCTGGCTGGCAGTGATTCGGATAATGAAGAAGATTTCGCACCGGTTTTGGATTTGCGCCCATCCCAAGAGATTTGCAGCGTGTCGGACTTGTTCTTGTCGGCTCAAAAGTATTTTACCGATGCTAACCTGTTTGGTGCCGATCGATACGTGTCTGCCAGTCTGGGAACACGGTCGGGTGAAGACGGGTTCGATGATCTAAATATGACATTTTCACAGGAAGACATGGCTCTATTCAAGGCTGCCATTGATGGCGTTCCGCTGAAGTTTGCTTAGTCCTGTCATAAGACCTACACCGGGCAAAATACTTTGAATCTGCTGAAGTGCTGGCTCATTTGATTTACGCTACGAGCTTTCCTTTCGGCATGGCATGCAGAAGTTCTGATTCCTTTTGTGCCGGTTCAAAAGGCGCCAGAGCTGTATTGCGCGCAATAATTTCGACAGAGCCATTGCTTTCCAGGCATTCGATCACTTTTAGCTTTTGAGCTGTTTTTTCAACTGTTACACCCAATAGGACTGAGCCGTTGGATATACTTCCCTCGAAAACCTCGTTCTCTAGAATCGGTCGATCAACCCAATACAGGAAACCTGCTAGCCAAAATGCAAGATATGCAAATATGACCGACCCCGATACCATTGCCATGATTGGAGTAATCAACTGAAATGTGTCGGTGTAAGGAACTGTCGGAGAAGCAATTGCTCCTACTATAGCGCCCAAGATTCCGCCAATCGTTCCCGCTACTATGAATGGCGTTTTCTTTGTTGGCGGTACTTGCGCAGAGCTATAAGATAATCCTTCGGCATTCTTCAAGATTACGACGTCATCTAAGCCTTGTGCTTTCAGCTCCGACAGGGCTTTGCTAAAACTCTCTGTGCTTGTGAAGACACCATAAATGAAAGTACTCATGTGTTTTGCTCCTTCTGACGAGTTTCGATTTAGATTATCGATAATCGATGATTCAATTATAGCTTCTCGATTATCGATAATCGATGGATCGTAAAGAATTATCGATAATTTGTTATAATCGGATCAGTAGGCGGAAGGTGTCCACTCCGAGAACCCGCCAGAAGACCCCGAACTGCGAAAAGTCATGAAAAGAGCTGCGGCGCGCGACCAAATCAGAGACCTTCTATTACAGCGTGTGCTGGATGGTTACTACAAGCCTGGGGATCGCCTGGTCGAGCTGCAAATTGCTGAAGAGCTGAATACGAGCCAGGCGCCTGTTCGGGAAGCTTTTAGATATCTTGAGGCAATGAAGGTTCTCGTTACTGAACCATATAAAGGAACGTATGTGCGCTCCGTCACTGATAGAGAGCTTAAAGAGTCCTCTCAGGTTCGGGCTGCACTTGAACAGTTGGCAGCAGAGTTAGCTGCACCAAGGCTCAAAGGCGACGTTAAAGAGCTGGAGAACGAGGCCCGCAAGTTTATGGCTGCAGCAAAGAAAAAGGATTTTGCGGCTTACTCAGAGCACGACATCGCGTTTCACCGCTTAATTGTTGAAGCCTCTGGCAACGAGCTACTTCAAACATTATGGGAATCGGTTGTACTTGAACTTCGATTTCGGAAGACCTTAGACAAGATCGGGGAAGGACGACTTTCTGAATTCGGTAGTGCACATTTGCCAGTCATTGATTGTCTCAAAGATGGTGATGGGAAGGCTGCGGGTAAGGCCCTTAAAGGACTCATTTGCAAATACCACGGTTTGGAGAAGGAATGAGTTTCAGTCCATAACTCTGAGCAATCTTAGCGGGAATGCTGGGAACGCCGGTGCCCTGGTGGCATCTGATTAGGAGCGGATCGCTCATAGAAAGATCGGAGTCGGCACTGCCGACGCATGCCCGGGATCGTAGAATACAAACGGCTTTGTGAGGCTATGGGCGGACGGGACGTCCGCGCCCCATACACGAATCTACGACGTTATCTACGTTGCCGCAGGGGCGTTGCCATGCGTCGCCGGGAATAGAAGAAACTGGTGTTTGACGGGCGAGGGATACTGCTGGCGAAACGCCAGCCAAGGATCGAAGCCGGCAAGATGCCGGCGCTCCCGGATAGGGCAGTGCGAAATGACCGTCAAGAGATCGAAGCCGGCAAGATGCCGGCACTTCCGGATAGGACAGTGCGAAATGACCGTCAAGAGATCGAAGCCGGCAAGATGCCGGCGCTCCCGGAGCGGACAGAGCTCGCTCTACTAGCTCTTAGCGAGGACCGCTTTGTGTAGCTTGGGTAGGTTCGATGTACTTGCTAGCTGGCTACTTAGTTCCTGCAGTTGTTGTTTCAATGCGCCAGCCTTTGCGTTGGCAGGAAGGTGATCAAGCATGAGGAAGAATGTATCACTTGCTCGCCCGGTCCCGCCTTGCTTCACATACAGTGCATGTTCGGCGGAGCCTTTCACATCTAACTTGCGAACAAAGTCAGCATTTCTGTTGATAAAACCTGCAATCGCGGTCTTGTCTGCGGCGGCTTGGTGCTTTTCGAATAGGCGCATAGCAGTAATAGAGTCCACGGAATCGATCTTCAGCCCTTTCAGAAATCCGCCGTTTTTCTCTTCGCTTTCGAGTACCTTGCGTAAGTAATCTACAAATTTTGCGTTCTCCGGTGTTTTGTCCCAGGGAACAAGGATCTCTCTCCTGTAGAGCAGATCATTTCGCTGTAATGCTTGTCGTCCATATTGGAGCAACGTTTTCTCCGGGTAAATGCTAGTCGCCGCGTCAAGCAAGTGTGAAAAATCGCCGGTCATTTTTCGCGCGTCTGCTGGTGCATAAGACAGCAAGACTTGTCTCATTTTGTTAGTCATCAACTGGGCCGGACCGGTGACGTAAACAGTTTTGCCCGCATATTGGATCGCGGCAATTTCCGGGTTGTCAAATTCCATTTTCACGGCTTGCATTAGTCGACTCGTGCGCTGCTCGCCGACGGCTCTCAGGGCACCATGCGCGGTGCCCGGAAGGTGAATCTCAGCTGATGCCAGATATGGTGAATCCAAAAATCGGTTCTTGCCGCCATTAACAACAAAGGCATCGACGTCGTCAACTCTTCGGACAAAGCCGCCGTAGCTGGCTTTCGCTTGCTCGGGAAGCGTCATCGCCTTGCCGGGCGCAATAACCGGAAGCCTGCTGGAGTCGAGGATCGCTATCTTTCTGGCTGAAGCAAGCGCGTTTACGGCAGTGGAGCCCCCGAGAATCCAATCAAGTTTCCCCCTTTGAACTTGTGGGATGAGTCCAGTCACGTGGTCTACCAGAACCTCGTTTGCCTTCATAATTTCGGACCGCTGTTGGGCGGCAACTGCTGTGTTCACTGATTGGTCAGTGATTTTCATGCCCCCTAATATCTCTGCTGCGGCTGGATTAGCGGCACCCTTGCCTGCCGAGCCAGCTCCGGCCTTAGCGGCAAAAGCTTCCGCGGCAATTGCGGCTCGAGACGGCAAAGCCTTGGCTGCGGACTCCGCCGCAGCTCCAGCGATGGTTTCAATTGCTTTTATAGGAGGCATGACGTAAACCGAGACTGCTCAACACACAACCCAGCATCAGTGTAGGGGGCGGGGCGTGCCCTGTCAGTGTGGAAACTACGAAATCTACCGCCAATATTAATCTTTCAGACTTTTATAGTCCTGGCTAGCTTTCAGCGGCGCCACCGAAGGATGAGCCAGTTGCCCCGAAACGGGATTTTATGAAATCATGACTTTGTCCCTAACTCATTGATCGAACTCCATGGATAACTTCACTAATGTTTTTGGACTGATGATGTCTCTGGCATTTGTCGGATACGGTGTATATGGTCTGATGAAGGGACGCGTCCAAATTTGGAATCAGCGAGGAGCAGATGTTACTGGTGGGCAAGCAGCGTGGTTGTCGATCTTGTGGATTGCCATTGGCGTCGTAGGCACACTCGGTTTCGCTGGAGTCATGCTCGGCATCAAGGAACTTATGCCGTTGTACAATGTTGCTAAAACATTCTTGCATCGGCATTGATTCGATTGCAAAGGGGAGAATGCCGATGAGCAACAAAAGACCACAAACAATTCTTGAGATGCTGAACGCAACTCCTGCAATACCAAGGCTGACTGAGAGCAGCATTGTAATTGTAGATGCGCAACGTGAGTATGTGGATGGAAGTCTGCCCCTATTCGGAGTCGGAGAAGCGCTTTCGGAGGTGAAGGAGCTGTTGGAGCGCGCTCGCCGGCTCGACGTTCCTATATTTCACGTGGTACATCATGCGCCGGAAGGTGCACCGGTTTTCAATCCCAGAAGTGAGTTCTCGGATATCGCTGAGCCTGCTCGTCCCCACGGAAATGAGCCTGTGATTACCAAAAATCTGCCCAGCTCTTTCGTCAATACGAACTTGAAAGACTTACTTGAGCAGACCAAACGGAAGAATCTTATACTGGCCGGTTTCATGACACACATGTGTATCAATGCCACTGCCCGCAGTGCTATGGATCTAGGTTTCGCTCCGACAGTGATTGCTAGTGCCTGCGCGACAAGAGACCTTCCTTCGCAATCAGGGTCTGTAATTTCAGCTAAGACATTACATGAGTCAAGTTTGGCTGCCCTCAGCGATCTCATAGCAGCTGTTGTAGATAGACAAAAAGACCTGCACGACTAGCTTGCTGGAGTGCAGATGCAAGTGACTGAATAGCGGGCTTGTAAATTTTAGGAACCGCCCCACTGCAGAAATGTTCGTCTACGAGCGGACTGAAGCTGGCTGATGCTGTGACTTCTACTCAGTGGAATCATTCGGTTCCAAGTCAATTGGGCCGGTGTTGCCTGCTTGGGTGTGACTGTTTAATTTCGCCAGGCGATTGTTGGCGTCACGCTTGAGTTCATCCAAATCGCCAAGCTCAGTTGAGAGATCTCGCTCTTTCTCGAAGCTCGCCTGGGCAAGTGATAACAAGCCATTTCTTGCAGCCAGTACGCCAGTATTACCGTAACTTTTTACTGCGTATCTAACGTCATGCCAACTAGCGCCTGGGAACCTGAGTAGTTTCTCTGCATCAGCCATTTCTCGACGCAGCAAGCTTTCTATGGCACTTTTTTGGTTCAATTTCGCAAGTACTTTGGTTTTTGTCTCGACAACGTCGTGTCGCCAATAAGGATTTATAGAAGAGTTCTTTATGCACAGGTCTAAGTATTTAAGCGCTTCGACGTAGTGCTTTTGCACTTCCTCAATGTTTGCTCTGAGTAAATAGGCTTCGCGAATCCCGGAGACACTTTTAACCGCCTTTAGCGAGGCGGGAAGCTCCAATGACTGCAGGTGTGCTTGCGCAAACGTGGCTTCGCATTCAGTGGTAGTTTCTAGAGCTCGTTCAATTTGTCCTGCTGCAAGGAGTATCCTTGCTTTTGTTAATTGTACAAGTCCAGTTTCATTTGTAGGCTTGCCGTCTTGGGTAAGACTGAACGGAAGGCATTCATCAAGTGACGCTATAATCTCAGCCTCTTGCAAAAGCAACCGCTTTTGTAGGGAGTGCTTGATGAAGTAGGCTGAGTATTTCTGCAATCTGGTGCACTTTCGAATTTCTACAAGTTCGTCAATTTCCGCGATCGCATTTTTTATGCTGTCGGGGCTTGTCGCGTTGGAGTTATTGGCTAGGCGAGCCAGTCTAGCGAGTGTCTCAAAAATAGGAGTTTTCGCTATCGAATGAGTTGATGACGCCTTTTGAGCTAGTGGCTGATGTTTTTGAGATGAATGCTGCCAAGCAACGTATGCAGTCATTGTGCCGACCGCCAGCAGGGACAGTCCCAACGCGATTTGCTTGGGGGTCATTGAGGCCGGTTTCTTCTTGCTACCTTTTTTTTGCAGCAAATGAGGTTCGAGCAAAAGTTTTTTGAATTCGGCCGCTGATTGAGGCCTATCATCAGGATTTTTTGAAAGTCCGTGCAAAATGACGTTCCCTAGCTCACCTGCGATGAATTCAGTAGCATTTGCATGTCCCGATGTGTGTTGCGTTGCTAACGCATAGGCGCTCGTAGCTGTAAAGGGAGGTTTGCCGTCAACGGCCTCGTACATCAAACAAGCCACTGAATAGAGATCGGATCTGTGATCGACTTTTCCGCCGGTGCACTGTTCGGGGCTCATGTAAGAAATTGTGCCGAAGATCTCACCGGTGGCGGTGAGCTTTTGCGCACTATCAGCAGTATCATTTGAGATTTTAGCTATGCCGAAGTCCAACAGCTTGACTGACTGATCTGCGCAGATAAAGACATTGCTTGGTTTGATATCACGATGAATAATTGAGCGTTCGTGTGCGTGCGCTAAGGCATCAAGCAATTGGCAAAATATCGGTATCGCCCTTTCTGGCGTCAGTCGCTGTTCTCGCTTAAGGAGATCAGCCAAACTCTCACCTTCAAGCAGTTCCATAGACATGTATGGCGTGTCATCAATGTTGCCTACGCCGAAGATTTTGACGATATTCGGATGGTCCATTGCGCTGATAGCCAATGCTTCGCGCTGAAATCTCTCAGCGGCCGATCCGCCTGACTGCAAATGTCGATTTAATATTTTGAGCGCGACCGGTCGGCCAAGAGTGACGTGACTCGCTTTGTAGACAATGCTCATTCCACCTTTTCCTAAAAGCGAATGAACTTTGTACCTGCCACCAACCATCTGTCCTGGCGAGACTGACGCTCGGTCTCGTTTCCGGGGACATGATTCTAAGCTATCGTCGCTTTGCAGCGACGAGGCAGGTGGTTCCGCGTCTCTTTCCATCCGGAAATTATACGGCCTAAGTATTTCGATCCGGTGACACTAATGTCCTAAAAATGCACGGTTTAAGCTTGCACTTTCTTGGATGACTAGACGTTCTGAAGATTAAGGACTTGTGCTGTTTCTGCGCGGATTTTGCTGCATAGTTCGGCATCGTCGATTAGTGAGCGACCGAACGATGGGATCATTTCTTTCAGCCTTGCTGCCCAGCCATTGTTCATCTCGGATTTGAAGCAACGGCCGAGCACATCCAGCATGATCCAAACCGTGACAGAGGCACCAGGCGAGGCGCCGAGAATGGCGGCCAGCGATCCGTCTGCGCAACTTACAATCTCCGTGCCAAATTGGAGCAAACCACCCTTTAAGTGATCTTTTTTCACGATTTGCACTCGTTGTCCAGCGATCTCCAGGTGCCAATCTCGCTCTTGCGCGTTTGGAAAAAATTCTTGTAAGACTTCGAATCGTTCGTGGGCAGACTCGAAAACTTGCCCGATTAAATACTCAGTAAGTGGAATGTTATCTCTTCCCACAGCAAGCAACGGCAAAATGTTTTCTGGGTCAATCGACTGGAAAAGATCTAGGAACGAGCCGTGCTTCAAGAACTTTGTAGAGAAGCCGGCATAAGGTCCGAAGAGCAAGGAGACCTTTCCGTTAACGTGGCGAGAATCTAAATGAGGCACTGACATTGGTGGCGAACCGACCGCCGCTTTGCCGTAAACCTTTCCGTTATGCCGCTGTGTAATTTCTTTCTTGTCGCAGCGTAACCATATCCCGCTCACGGGAAAACCCGCGTATCCTTTTGCTTCCGGTACGCTCGATCTTTGAAGTAAAGGCAGCGATCCCCCGCCAGCGCCGATGAAAACAAATTTCGAATGGACATGTCTATGTTCGCCAGTTCTCTCGTTTCGTAAAATCACTTTCCAGAGATTTCCATCCCGATCTAAGTCTTGCACTCGTTGAAAAAACTCAATCGAAAATCCTTCTGTATCTTCTAGCGATTGCAAAAGCAAATTCGTTAAAGCGCCGTAGTCAACATCGGTGCCCGTTACCATACGGGTTGCTGCAACGATTTCCTTCTTGTCGCGGCCTTCCATCACTAAAGGAAGCCATTCTTCTATTTGTTTTTTGTCTTCCGAAAATTCCATGCCTTTATAGCAATGGTGTGCGGAGAGAGCCTCAAAGCGCTTCTTCAAGAAGGCTGCATCCTTTTCGCCGCGAACGAAACTAAAGTGAGGCACAGGGTAGATGAAACCTTGCGGATTCTTGATCGCACCTTTCTTGACTAAATAAGCCCAAAATTGGCGAGAGAGATCGAATTCAGTGTTAATCTGCAGCGCGCGAAAGATGTTGATCTTTCCATCTGACTGTTCCGGAGTGTAATTCAGCTCGCAGAGCGCGGCATGTCCAGTACCTGCATTGTTCCATGCATATGAACTTTCCTGCGCGGGGCTATCTAAAGTCTCGAATACCTTAACTTTTAGATTTGGTTCCAACTCCTTCAGTAGAACTGCAAGAGTGGCGCTCATGATGCCGGCGCCTATGAGCACTACGTCATACTGCTCTTGATTTCGCTTGGCGTTTTTCATTTCTGAGTTGTCTCATTTCTCACAACTCCATTATTATCCTAATTCTGAACACAAAATCCACAGTCTGAAATTAAGTGTTAGGATGCGCGATAGTTTTCAACATCGCCTTCAGCGGCGCCTCCGCGCATCCAGAATTTTAGATTAGTTGTGCTGCTGAAACCAGCTTGGTCTGAGTTTGTATCGACAAACACCGGAGTAAAGCCCGTGGCTCTGGCTATTTCTATAACGCGGTCGTGCTCATTGGATTCGTTCTTCCAAAGAGCTTGTTCGCAGCCATGTCCAACCTTGATGACGCCAGCGATTGAGTGATTGACTTTGGCATAGTTGTAACTAGCCGTTTCACCTTTATAGGTATTTCTCAATCTTGCCTTTTGTTCATCGTAATTGATCGGTTCTTGCTTGCTTGTGTCTTCGCCGAACAACTGTTGAATTAATTGCTTGAACATTGCTTGGATCTCCTACATCCGTGACCTTGATGTTTGTTACTTTAAGGTCAAGATGTTTCAGAGCTTTAGCAAGATTGTTTCAGATTTGTCGCAAACTGTTTCAGCAACTACTTTGAATCGCTGGGCTTTGAATCTTTTTGTTTAAGGTATTTATCGGTGCAATAAGCGAATGTCCCGCCTGCAATGACACCGCCTACTATGTAATCCGTCCATGTCTTGGGATTGCAGACATTCAGATTGTTCCACATCTCTTGTCCTTCCTTTGATAGCGCCGCGGCACGACCGGCTTGCGCGCCGGACTCGACCGCCCGTGAGCTAACAGCACTAGTAAAGATGCTGCGCAGATCCCAACCTGAGCTCGGTGACTCTGCGGAGGGCTCAGCAACGTTCGTTGAGTCGCTTGCTGCTTGATTTATTTCAGATATTTGTTCCGCCATTTTTTATTCTCCATACCGAGCCATAAATAGACTAGATGTGAAGTCGTGCGTTTAACGTGCGAATCTGGGCCAGCTGTATTCAAGCTATCCCTTACTTGCATTGCGTTGTACCGTTGTACAGTAATCGCAAGGTAACGCGTCCATCGTTTAAGAGCAAGAGATTCTGCCCAGCGTTGTAAGTCATGCTGTAATTCTCGCTTTTGCCGTCTGTTGAATTCGTAAGTGTAAGCGTGTTTCCACTTGCTCGCCACGATCCCATCATTCCGGCTGCCAGTGAAAATCGGACTACTTCCCAGTGACCACTCTCGTAGTTGATTAATGTCGGTCCGCACCCGACATAGGTTTTTGCACGCAACCCCGCATAATACGGGCTCAATCCTGATTAATGCTACAAATTAAAAGAGACATTAATGCTGTTTTGGCTATTCGCGACCGGCAGTGCAGCCGCTTCCATTGCCGAATACGTCAAAACAGAGGACACGCTTTTTTTGTTGAATTTCTCGGTCAAAGGGATTTTGACAATCTTCTGACAAACCTCACCCCGTAACATGTTCTTACTGGGTGCATTCTTCGCACATTGCTTCAGTTGCAGCGGGCTGACACAACAACCAGATTTACCAGGATCATTTCTATGAGCGAACAGCAATTTTCAGATAACATCAACAAACTTCGCGAATGTGAAGGACCACTAAACGAGAGTTGCAATAAGGCCTTCAAGGAAGCGATGGACTTTATGAAGGAAAATGGACCAATCGCCCAAAAACTTTCCGAAAGCGGGAAAGTGAGAATTGATGGCAACTCATTAACATTCGACAGCAGCATTTATCCTAAGAAACAGTAACGGAGTGACCATCGCGGTCAATAATTCGCGTGGTCATTAGCTCTGCGTACAAATACCATTCTTGCAAACGAAAAAGTCACTATTCGCCTTTAAGATCAAACCGGCCTTGGTAAAAGCGTTTGGAGACTTGCATGAATTTTGAAATTATTGAGTCGAAGCAGACTCAGCCTGAGTCTGGAAATCTAGACCTTGTGGGAATTTGTGCGGCAGAGAAAGCGAGTGCCGACAGAACTGCAAGATTGGAGAAAACACTAAAAGCCACCGACGAAAAGGTTGAGAGCTTTTCAGAGAAGATTGAAATCAATGCTTCACCTCAAGATGTGTGGAAGCTGATCGGTCGATTTGATGAAATGAAATGGCATCCTGCCTTGGAGTCAGGAAAGGTTTATCAAAATCCCGAAGGAAAAACCGTGCGCGAGCTTGTGGCGAAAGGTGGTAGTCCCAAGTTCGTCGAGCAACTTCTGCATAGCGATGCAAAGTCTATCACTTACAAAATGACCGAGGGGCTTCCCGCTTCACCAACTGCGACTTTGAAAGTAGAGGCTAATCCTAAGGGAGGCACGACGGTCACCTGGTCCGGTGAAATGGAGACAAGTAAACTTGATGCTGCAACAGTCAAGGGCGTCAAAACTGGAGTCTCAGGCTTTTATCGGGCAGGACTTGAGAGCATAAGAACGAAGCTTGAGAAATAGCTTCTATTCTCACCAGCCCCGAGCCGTATGTAGCGCTTTGCTCCACAAAGTCCAAGCAAAAGCTCCGTCAATGACTATAAATGAGATTAATTGAAGCGACGGACCTATAGAGGCTTTCGCGGGTTGTGCCATGGAAAAACTGCCGGATTCTTCAAAGATTAGCTGTATTCACTCCTAAAATTTGAGGTTAGTTCGTAGAATGGGCTGAGCCTTCCCAATTCAAGGATATACGATGAAACCCCTACCGAAACTTGCGATTTTGCTCGCCATGACAGCGATCGCAATCGGCCCGACTGTTTATGCGGCAGAAACCAGTGCTCAATCTGGACCGGCGGCAACTCCAGTCAGTGAGACATCGAAAACCTATAAGAAAGATACAACCCAACTTACAGGGGCAGCACGCACAAGCGCGTTTGTTCCGAGCGAGAAGCAGCTTCGGGAATGGAACAAGCCCATCACAGGTTTCCATCCGATCAAAAAGATGGTTCGCCCGATCTGGAAATTGAAGCAACAGGCGGCAGCGCTGCAAGAAAACATAATGAAATTGCAGGGTCCTATGGATGGGCTGCAACCGGCGTTCAACAGTCTTGAGCAAAAAATGCAAGGTGTTGAATCAAGAATGGGTGCTCTGTTGGAAGAACTCAATTCAATGAACGGCAACATGTCGAAAATATCGAACGATGTGCCAAAGATTCATCATATCTCGGATGATTTAGGTCTGGTGCACAAAGATCTTCGGGAAGTGGTGGCACTTCATGAGGATATCCGCGAGGCAACCAAAATTCGGCAGGACATTCAGAGGATGAGCATGCAAATGCGCGAGCTGGAAGGTCCTCTAAACTCACTCAAGAAGCCAGTCCTGACTGTCATCAAACCGCTTGAAAGTGTGGATGCTCGCCTCGTATCTACAAACGAGAAAATGGACGACGTTCAAGGGGCTATTGGGGATATGCGCACCCAACTGAATTCGATTCATCAGAAGATGGACGAGATTCAGAAACCGGTTACTGAAGTAAGCCAGCCTTTGCATGATTTGAAAAACGAACTTGCAGAGTTGAATGACCTATTGCGCACGGCGGTTTTCATCGCAATAGCGCTCGTGTTTTCAGCGACTCTGGCCTGTATAACAGGATTCGCTATTCTTTATCGCATGCGCCAAACTGCATTTCGTATGCCGACGCAAAAGGGATCGCCGGCTGGCGAAGAAGAACGTTCGAAACTTGCTGCTTCGAACATTCGTTAGTTCGAACTTCCACTGGTGTTTAGTGTTTCTTCGAATTGTTCGCAGGTATCCAGAACAGCCGCCCTGCAAAGTGGCCACAAACGGTAAGCCAAAACGAACAGAGAATGGCCTATTATTTGTGGCCACCCTGCAAAGGGTCACACACGGAGAGGCTCTGGCGGACAGATTCGGTGTCAGTGCAAGGCTGCTTACACTGTGTGCATAAGCACTAAGTTATTTAGAGAAAAGAGTCGGCAGTATGAATAGTGAAATGAATGGGTGGCAATCCAGCATCAGCATGAAAGCAATAAATACGAAAGGATTGCTGATAAGTATCCACGATTTCTTACGCTCTTGATTCACTCTCTGGATCCACGAAGTACACAGCGAAACTGCAGCTAACAGCGGGTAGAACAGAATGCTCAGTTCCCGCAAATAATCCACTACAGAAGTTTCGTTTCCGACAATCAATGAGATTATGGCTATGAGTGCAGAGGCAAGAGCAGGCAACAATGATAGTGCCACCAAGACATATGCAACTACGAATAGCCACCGCTCTGTTGCTGTTTTCTTCAGCGATGGTACATTGGGAAAAGCTTCTGTTGACATATGATTTCTCCGGATCTCTGATTCACTCAACTGAGATCGCATGAAGTTTAGGCTCGTGGAAAGATCAGTTATGCAGGTGATCGTTCTTGTGGAAACTCAATCGTTGTCTGAGATTAACGCGATCATATCTTCGCACTTACATTAACCAATTTTGATTTTGTTGTGCGAATCGCTTGCAAAAGGCTCAAAGATTTTTCGGCTAAATGTGACATGGGACAGGCGGTTTGGGCGCTTCGAAGCTGAGAATTCGCAAATAATTCCGAGCTCTGTTTTCACGAGAATGGCTATTCATCAGGGGAATGAACGGTTTTAATAATTTCTTGAGAATCTGCTAATAGGCGATCTCATGCGTGATTTACGCATAGGCGTGGGCCGCGGGGCTAGGTATTCTGCCAATGTGGCTGGGTCAGAGCAAGAGCTCATCCCCGTTTGTCATTGAGCGTGAGGCAGGCATATCTCAGTGTTGGACCGTAATCGTGACGCCGATCTCTTAACTGCTGATGTGCAAAGTCAGCCCTCTTCCAACGCCCTTGTGCGCGAAGCGCAGCTCCTGTGGAAGGGCGTGTCGTCAGCACCTGATTATGTGCTTTCTTCGTTTGATAAAGAGAATCGCGCTCACACAATTCAAACAGCTCTTATGTCAGCTGGCGTTACGTTAGCGCTTACTTGCTTGAAGAGATCACCATCATTGTCATGGACCGTTGGACGGATTGCGGCTCCAGCGCTTGCAGTACCGGCTCTAAACGATATCAGTGCACGCGTTAGCAATATGAGCGGTGCCATGTCAGATACATGGAATTCCGATCGTAACTGGAAGCAAAATGTTGAAATCTCGAAGGAAACTCTAGGTCGGTTCACAGCTGATTTTGCAATTTCGGCAGTTGCGTCCGGATTTGCAGAAGCAGCTGGAAGGTCATACTTCGGACTGAAAACACCGCCAGGCACCAATAAACTTCCAGAACTCAATCGGGAAAGTATTCTTTCTAACTGGCAAAGGCATATGGACGGTGAAGTGGTGCCGTACAAAATGTATTCTCCCGAAGGTGGTGGCATAAGACAGGTTGATCTCTTTGTACCAAAGAATGCTAAGCTCGCCGGTGAAGGTGTTTCCGCAAAAGGGGCCGGCTCTGGTTTGCTGATTGCGCAAGACGGATTAAAGCTCGATTTCGGCAAATTGAAAAATCTCGAACTGCCAGATGCAGGACTTATAAATTTGCGGGCAGACAAGTCACTAGACTTTGTGGCTGCTTATACGCATCCACAGAGATTCCGTGTGATACCAGGAGTTAACCTCTCTGCATGGCGGCATGAATCTGGGCTCATCAAAGAAGGTGGATGGTTCGCTCCAAAAGCGGGCAACATTGACACTGCTTATCTTCTGGATCTGGAAAAATCATTGACCAGTTTGTTCAAAACAGATCGGACCGTTCTAGCTGGATACTCTAGCGGAGCGATTATTTCAAATGAAGTTGCTGCAAAATTGGGACCGTCGCGCATTCAAGGTGTAGTTTCGGTAGCAAGCACGGTGACAGGTATGGAGCCGGCTGCTGTTGCAGGCCAGTTCAGGCTATTTGTCAGAGACCATGGCGACCCCACGCTTCTCCAGCAAGGTGGAGCTGGTGGCAAAGCAAAGCATTTGGCCTCACTCGGACACAAAGCCGTATTGCAATCTAAACCTGAAAATCAGGTTGCTTACGCACTCAGTCCTTATCAGGGACAACCAATGATCAGTCGTAGTTTCGATTATGCGCCGACAGGCACTAGTATTCAACACATTGCGCTTGCTGACGGCACTCCATTGGTGGCACAGATTAAGACAACTAACAATAAGCATGCCTGGGCGGTAAAAGATCCCGATGCCGTCGCCGCGCGCTCTGCGTCTCCAGTTCCAAGTCATATTGAAGATCATCTTGATCTAAACGCTTTGGTCAAAGATATTGTTAATGGCAACCTGCAGAAGTTCAGAGTTCCTTCGTAACTTCTAATGCGAAATTGCGGACATGAGAATAGTTGGCTGAATGAGTGGTCAGACAATATGACTCAAGCTCTACGGCATGCCAACAAAGCGCGATTAGTGGAAGAAACGAAGACTGATGAAAAATGCGTTGAGTTGCTAAATTCGCTAAGTGCAATGTATTTAGACTATTCAGAAAGGGTCAAAGAGGGAAATTGTGATGACCTTTTTGAGCGGTGCTCTTCTTTGATTAGCAGTTCTCGCGTTGCCATTGCTTCCAATAATGAACTTCAAATGATCGAATCGGTGCGACTTTTGGAGGGGTTTATCGAAGTAATTCTAGAGCGGCCCTCTCAGCGACTTGCTGCATATGGTACGCTGCGACCAGGGCAGAGCAACTACAAGATCGTATCCAACATTCAAGGTGAATGGACCTCAGGAGTGATCCGAGGTAGTGTCCGTGAAGTAGCAGGTTATCCCGCTTATACGTGGGATGAGAGTGGAGAACCAATTCCAGTGGAGGTTCTCATTTCAGAACAACTGATCAGCGAATATGCCCGTATAGATGAGTTCGAGGGAGCCAACTACAAAAGAACGTTGGTTCCAGTTTTGATGGATGACGCTTACTCCGTTTGCAATGTGTATGAGACTTCAGTGGCGTGGCCGCGTTAAGAGCACAAACGAGAGATTCCACAGTTCAACGTTAGCTCTGAGCACCGAAGCCGGCGGTCACGGGATCGACCGAGCACCAAAAGCATTCGGCTCGTTGTAACGCTTTCTTCCCGGACGGAAATGGAGCGCCTCCTGAAACAACCAGAAGCGAGCCCTCTGTGATCCTGGATTTGGTCCCTCCGTAGCTCTTCAGTGCCCGCTGGTAGAGGGTTATGCGTTTTCTGGATGTCGGGAATCATAATAATGCATTGGACGGATGGGCACTCCTTGTTTAAAGTAAGTGTCACCTTCTTCTGATTCTTCATTTTAAGATGGTCGCTCGCATTTAGTATTTCAAAGGTCTTTTATCAGTGTTTACGTTAGCCAATACATTTGAATCACCGCTGCTTCTTCTGCCGGAGTTGAAAAAACAAATCAGAAGCAGGGTAAAGACTTGCCCTTTCCAGGCGATTTTGCGCACGTGGAAACAAGCTGAAATGCTAGTGAACGCAAGAACCTCTAAGGAGGATGGACTTGGTCAAGTTCTTAGTTGGATAGCCAATTTCGTAGCAAAGCCAAATGCTTCTCTCGGTCGGCAAGGTGCTGTATGCCCGTTTCTGCCCCGTGCGTTGAAATCTGATTCACTTTTCTTTCATGAGTTGAAGCTTGATACTAAGTTAGGAGATGATCAAATTGATGAGCTCATCAAGACTTTTGCAGATGTCTTTGCAAATACTCTGCCAAATGTTGGAAAATCCCGCCTGAATAAAGCTATTGTTCTGGTCTTCCCAAATTTGACAGACGAACTTGCTGTGAAATTGATCGAAGAAACGCAGCACAGGCTCAAGCCATTCTTTGTAGGGCGCGGGCTTATGCTAGGCGAATTTCACGAGAATCATCAAGGTGAGGGAATTCGCAATGATAAGTTCCGTCCCTTGCAGAGCCCGGTTCCGCTTCTTGTGATTCGCCACCTCATACCTTCTGATTTGCTCTTTCTGGTTAGAAAGTCTGATTCCGCAGCGCGGCGTGTTCATTTCCTTCAGAGCTTTTTGAATGTTCTGAGTTCCAGTCTATCGGAGGAAATTCGTAAAGAAGCAAGTTCTGCTTTAATTGAAGCCTTGTCCGAACTGGAACAGGTTAGACAAGAAATAGCTATCTAGAGAGCCCATTTAGCAACTTTGTCTTATACAAACTTGCGCATCAAAAGACCTGTAAAATATTGTCCATTGTATTTCGTATCACGATCAAGAACGGCGATCGTTTCAAATCCAGAAGATTCATAGAGCCGCACTGCTGCCTCGTTGTCAGCTCGTACATTGAGGTACAGTATTTCGATAACTGCATCTTCCTCGACTTTCTTGAGGGCGCTTGCTAGCAAGGTTCGACCTAAACTCTTGCCTCGTGCGATTGAAGCTATTCCCATATTCACATATGCTGTATGCGCCAACTTCGATTGACGCAGCGGCTTCACGCAAATATATCCTATTAATTGCGAACCTTTTTCTGCCACCAAGAATAAGGCTCCCGGCAGGCTTGCAATTTCTTCAAGCTCTAACCTCAGCATTTCGTGGTGCGAGTACTTTTCTGAAAGGTCTTCGCACATCATCTCTGTTGACGCATAAATTTCATCCATCAATAGGAATAAAGCCGAGGAGTCTTGCTCAGGAGCTGCCAATCGCGTACTAAATTCAGTGGACATCAAGTTCCTTCTCTACCTGGGCTCAGTATCTCGTGTCTAGTATTCTATTTTAAGGCTTGAAAGTTTGCGATAGACAACGCACCCATTCTTTCGTTCAAGCTGTTGATAAACAGAAAAATCCTATGAGTTGGAGTTAAAGGATGGCATAAGAAACTGTATCGCAAAGACGTCGCTAAGATGTCATAATGCTATCCGTGCGGATAACGGCGAGGATGTCGAGCTATGGTTGATAAGCCAATCAAGGGCGATGAAGATACTAAGGAGAGCAAGCTTGAATCACGTCCACACGAGAAGGAGCCGCCTCTGAGACTTGATAGAATAAACGCCTCTAAAGAAGATGGCCGAAACATGTTTATGCACAAGATGCCAGGTCTGAAGAGCGAGAAATCCAATTCTGGTGCTAAGGAAAAATCGGATCCCGCAGAAAAGGAATTGGCTAATCCTGGCGAAAAAGGGCAGGAAAAATCAAAAACCGCAGAAAAGTGGGATTCAAGAAAGAATACCCTTGCTGATCCCGAAGACACCGCGAACTCAGTCGCAAACGCGATCAGGAAATATGAGCAAATGACCGGCGGAAAGGTTTATGACAATAAGTTGTGGGTCCAAACAACAATGGGCAAAGAATTCCGAGTTGGTGATTTTTTGTACAGCGACGAGGGCCGATCGTTAATGTCGTTATCGGAAGATTCAAAGGTCCTTTTCCCTTTGCGGTCAGGGGCGGAATTTGCGCTTTATAACAGAATTAAGGCTTACTCTGCGTCGCATGATATGACAGATCCATCCCAAAAGATTACGCAAGAGCAGATAATGTCATGGTCACTGCAAGTCAATGCAGACGAAAATCGTGATGTAACTGTTCAGGAAGCTCTGTTGACTGCTCACAATGTAATGAAAGCACTTGCTCGCCCTGGTACGCACCTTTATCAGAATCTGCCGGAAGATGATCCTGTTAGGCATATTATTGAAGATTGCATAACTGATAAGTTACCGCGCGGACGTGAACCTGGGCTTTCACAAATCATGAATGCTAAGTATGATCAGCATGGGATTCAAAACGTCTCTGGCCAGTGGATGTTTGACAAAGAAAATCCGTACTCAGTTTTCAAAGCCAATTGTGATGATAGAGATGCTAGCACCGGTTCGGCTTATCACTTTTGGGTAGGAGCTTTTGCTGCCTCAACGTTGGGTCCAGGCGATGCAAAGGCTATGATTTTTGGCGAAGGTGAAGTCAAAAGACTTTTCGGCAAGAGTGGTCCTCTAGCAGAGCAGGAAAAACCCTGGGGCGGAGCCGGCGTAAATGCTTGGATGAAGATGCCGGTGATGAAATGGTCTGTAAAGAACTGAGTACCTGTCCTGCATCACAGCGTAAGTGAAGCAGTTTGTTGGAGAGCAAGGGGTGTTGGACGGTGGCTAGAGAACGTCTTTTCTTAATCCCTTTGTTGATTTTGAATTCTTTGCCTTTGTCCGCTCAGCCCTTGAAGTCTGAGCTATCACCAAATGGTTCTGTCGCTAGTAAGCCCTTGAAACTGGAATTTAGCACTTCCGAGCCACTTGGGCTGCTGAGATTTCTAAATGGCATAAGTAAGCAGTCTGACGAAGGGACTGCTTATTATGATTTTCTTGTACAACATCATAAGCTGGGCAAGACTGACAAAGCTCTAATTTGGCGTTATGTCAGAATGCGAAAGTATAAGGCTAATTCAGAATTTGAGATTTCTTCAGGTCGCAAGCTGAATTTGAATCAAAGGCTGATGGCGACTGCCTGTGGTACGAAGACGTTTGATGAATTCTTCAAGGAGGCAAAGGTTTATTGCGACCCTGCCGACTATCAAACGCTGATGGTCGTTATGAATCACTTTCGGCCCATTTATGAGCAATTGATTTGGCGACCGTTTAGTCCGCAAACTATGAGGGACTTAGCATGGTTTCGGCAGAATGAACAATCTTTTGCTCGTCCGTTGGAACCAATCGCTCGCTTGTTTCAATCTAGCGCCGGTAGGGAGCACCCACTCAAGGCAGTGCTTGTGCCAGCTCCAACGGAGGTCAAGAAAGAAGGCAATGGGTTCCATTTCATTTCGAGTGCCTTCTCTGAAAATCTCGATGTTGCAATTGCACAGTCGATGGAGGTTGTGCCACCAGATACAATTGCTGCTTTCAATGATCCTCGGGTTAATAACAATCGTACTCTCGAAGATAATGACACAATCATTCATGAGTTTACGCACACGCTTTGGGCATTTCGCGATCCCGCATTTAAGAAGGCATTGCTTGAGTGTTTTGAGAAGAACAACAGGCAATTCAACTATGATTTGCTGAATGAGTCGCAAGCTTCGGCTGCTGCCGCATGGTTTTATAAGCAGGTAAAAGGCAAGGATAAATCGGGAAGATGGTACGACAACAAGTACGTAGATAAATACGCAAAGTCATTGCTGCCAATTCTAGAGAGTTTTGCGACTCGAAGCAAAGATTCAGAGACTGGCGCCTTAAATGCCTCGGAGTATGCGCAGCAAGCCATGGACGCGTTTGATAAGACCTTTCCTGATTGGCGAGAGGATCCCCAAATCATTCTTTGGAGATCACAGGTCGTACAGTCCCCTCTTTCTACCGACACACTAGCTACCGAGTTGAATGATGAGTTGTTCTTGTTTGGGGGTGGTGACCACCGGGTCAACCTGGTGAAGGGTGAGACCTGGCCGTTGAAATACAAGAATTGTTTGAAGAATCCTGGGATGACGACAGTTTTCCTGCTTGATCCAGGTCAGATAGATATTTTGCAAAAACACTTTGCTCTTAGTGCTCAAATTGCTCAGGAACTGACTTCGCTTGTGCGCCAGAATAAAGATAGCAGCGTACCGGTGCTCAAGGCCTTTAACACCGGTACACAATGGCTGGTGTTCTCAATTTCATCGAGGCAACCTTTGCAAAAACAGGGATTGCTCAAGTATGCCAGAAAAGAATGAGCGGAAGATCCGACTGAGGCATAAGGGTGTAGAATTGTCCAATTAGCAAACAACAGCCCAAATGAAAGAAAAGATCGTAGTTGTCGGTGGCGGTATCAACGGCTTGGTCGCAGCGAACTATCTGCAGCGCCAAGCTTATGACGTCGTCTTGCTTGAGCGCAAAGATAAAGTTGGAGGGGCGTGCGAGTTAGACAGCGTCCGTTTTAATGGAACCTCATATCAATTTCCAGCTGGTGCAACGACACTTGGCTTCATGCAAGACTTTGTTTTTGAAGAAACCGGACTTGCTGGAAAAGTTGATCTTATGCAACCCGCGCATCCGGGAGTTGTTTGGTTCGAATCTCTTAAATCGCCATGCTTTCTCTATGAAGATCTCAATCAGCTCAAGCGTGAGCTTAAGACCAAATGGAAAGAAAAAGGTGCTGTTAGTGAGTTCTTTGATGATCTTGAACGCGTTCGGCGCTTTCTGATCGAAGGATTTCGAAATGCGGAAATCCCAGATCTGGGTAAGGCGAAGTCTGCACTTGGTGCGAGGCTTACCAAGCTCTGGATTGAAGGAAGTGCACGAGATTTATTTGATCACTATTTCACGTCCGACCAGATGAAGGTTTTTTGGGCAATTGAAGTTACCGAGAGCGGACCTGTTTCGCTTGATTCCAGCTTCTCTGCTTTCACGATTCCGCTATTATCATCTGGTTCCATATTCGGGGGTAACTGGGGCTTTGTAAAAGGTGGACTTTACGAACTGATAAAGGCATTGGATCGCGTAAATCAGGAGCGCGGAGTTCAGGTCATCACCGGCGCCAAGGTGCTGTCAGCTTCGCAGAATGGATCTCAGCTTACTTATGCAGATTCTGAGGGGCATGCGCATAAGATCGATTGTGACTACATTTTTTTTGCGACAGATCCCTTAACTGCAGCAGATGTGCTCAAAGAGAAAAGTTTAGTCAAAGAGGTCAAATCAAAGCGCTTGCTCGGCACAAGCGGCAAGATGGTGTTGATTTTTAAGAAGAACGTGATTTGGAAGGACGACACCGGAAATGAAGACTTCGATGCCGCATTTAAGTTCATAATTTCGACTAATAACTTGGAGCAGTTTGAGCGCTCCAGCATGTCGATAACGCTACCAAGCCAGGCCTTCGATTCTGTATCTGCCTTTTCACCCAACTATTTCGAAATTTATTGCGAATCCGCAGCTATGAGAAAGTTCGGAATAAAAACTGACTATGATGCGATCAGTGTGTTCTTCAAGGATTTATCTTTTGGAATCATGCGCGATGAGCTTCCCTATGTCAAACAAGACGTTGAGAAGATTATTCTGAAGAGAATTGAAAATGTGGATGACTTTGTGGGGAGTATTCTGTTCATTCCGAAAGATCTAAAAGAACGTTTTTTCTTCCCTGAGGGGAACATCGATCATCTAGAAATTTGTGATGGGCAAACTTTTCACACAAGGACCTTTTCAGCAAACGAAGAAAACTTCTATCAATTCGGTGCGCACGAAAGAATAATGTATTGCGGAGCCGGTGCTTATCCTGCTGGTTCGATTGCCGGCACAACAGGATACATGAGCGTCCAAAATTTCCTTAGAACAAAAGCGAAGGGACGCAATTCTGCTGCAAAACTAGCTAAGTGATCGTGTGGCAAGAATGTCACCAGAATGATTTAAATAGCGATGCAGCCGAAGATGCCTAAGAATCAGCAAAGAGAGGTTGAGCATAATGACTGAGTTAACCAGGGAGCAGATATTTGCAAGCCTCCGTGCTGCCAATCAAGTTGCTAAGGATTGGATGGGTTTTGGGCATCACCCATTTGGGGCCGTTCTTTTGGCACCCGACAACGTGCAAATTCTTATGCAGCAAGGTAACCTTGGTGTAGTTCGCCACGCTGAAACAGAACTCGCTCGGCGTGCTGCTGAGACATTCTCTCCAGAGTTTTTGTGGACTTGCACTCTGGTTACAACGATGGAACCGTGTGTTATGTGCGCAGGCACCATATACTGGGCTAACATTGGAAGAGTTGTTTATGGCGCAAGTGAAGCTACCTTGGCTAAGCTCACTGGAACGAGCAAGATGAATCCAACCATGGATCTGCCATGCAACATCGTGTTTGAGTCAGGACAGAAAGCGATTCAATTGATCGGTCCGGTTGTTGAAATGGAGGATGAACTAACCGATCCACATAAGGGATTCTGGAACTAGTATTGTTTTGGAAGTCTTGATTAAACTCGGAATCTGAGTACGTAGAAATACTTTGTTAGTTATCGGCGCACGTTTTGTGAGCTGTCTTGTCCTCTTCGCGCGAGTTAAGCAAGGGGTCAGTCATGGGTGCATCTCCTACTGTCAGGAGCTCTAATCTCTTTACGGGTAGGCGTTTTGCGCTAATAATCTAGCTCGGCACAAATCGAGGTAAAGACTATGGCTGAATTGAACGACGCGAATGACAAGATATCTGTAAAGACTGATGACGATGGAAGCGGGGCGCTCTTGGAAGAAAGCGGCTTCGTTTTAACGAAGAATCAGAACGATACCACTAAGTCTCGCGTATCGGAAGAACTCATCCCGAATCAGTACATAGTTGTGCTCAAAGAAAAACCGTTGGGTTCAAGTTCTGCCGCTCCAGGTGCCATCGATAAAGTCGATCAGTTAATGAGTAAAGTTGGAGTATCAACTACCGGAGCTGATATTCATACATACCGAAATGCATTTAGTGGATTCTCGGCCAAATTAGACGCGCAACAACTTGCCGCGCTAAAAAAAGATCCCGACGTGGCGATGATCGAACAAGACAGAATTGTATTTATCGATCCCCTTTCAGTTGGTCAGCCGCATAAAGTAGCTGCCAATGAGCTTCCTCGAGGAGTTGATCGGATTGATGGTGAATTAAGTAAGACGGCAAATAATGCAGCCGGGGTCGATGTCGACGTCGCGGTGATCGATACAGGAATCAATCTGAAGCATTCCGATTTGAATGTTGTTTCCAATGTCAGTTTTGTGAAAGGTGCTGGTAATGGCGAGGATGATAACGGCCACGGCAGTCACGTTGCTGGAACTGTTGCAGCCCGCGCAGATGGGCAGGGTGTCAAAGGTGTTGCACCTGGTGCCCGACTTTGGGCCGTCAAAGTATTAAACGCAGAGGGCAGCGGGAAGCTCTCTGATGTGGCCGCAGGCATCGACTATGTAACCAAAAATGCTGACAAGATCGAAGTCGCTAATATGAGTCTCGGTGGAAAATTCAAGTCTGATGTTATTGATAACGCGCTATCAACTGCGGTTGATGCGGGCGTCACCTTCATTGTTGCCGCAGGTAATTCAAATGACGACACATCTAAATACTCACCCGCCAACCATCCTAAGGTCCTAGCAGTGTCCGCAGTTTGCGATAGCGACGGAAAAGGTGGTGGACTTGGTGGCGTTTTGCGAGGGAATGCCGATGATACGCTAGCCAGCTTTTCCAACTACGGCGAGAAAGCAAAAATTGCGGCACCCGGAGTTGGCATCGAATCCTGCTGGATGGCTGATGGGATAGAGCCATTTCAGTTCAACACAATCAGCGGAACCTCTATGGCAGCACCTCACGTGGCTGGCGCAGCGGCACTGCTCAAGGCTGCTCGTCCGACTATGAAGCCTGCGGACGTTTATAAGGCGATAGTTGATTCTGCTAAACCGCAATCCGATCCAAGCTTTGGCTTTAAGGCCGACAGGGATAAGTTTGCCGAACCCATGCTTTACGTAGGCAATTTTTGATATCACAGTAGTAGCGATAGCGACGTCTCGATCGCAAGATGTGTGCAACCCGCAAAACTCTGGCAGTCCTCTCACATTTGTAGTTTATGGTACAACTCAAAATGTAACCACTGAACAGAGAAAGTGATTGGACTGTCATGGCTTTTGAAATTGAATGCTCTCAAGTCGCACTAAGAAGGTTTATATTAGCCTTGTACGCACTATGCGCTTCTGTTTTTTTACCGGCAACAGCATCTTTCGCCGAGGAAAACTCGCAAGCAAGTCAATGTTCGAGTGCCGATGTGTTTGTCGTAGCCCGTCCTAAGCTCTATTACGATGGCTACTATGTTCAGGTCCGAGAGCCACATGGGGCCAGCTATAGAGAGGTATTGCGCTTTTATCCTGATGGAAGCATTGTCGGTGCGTCAATCGACCGGACCTCATGGGGCGGCAAAGATGATGACGGCTTCTACAGGAGTCTTACCAATTGGCTTAAGATTCCACTTCCGAATGAACGCGATTTTAGCGAAGAATACATGGTGGGTAAATTCAACGTTCAGGGGACATCAATCAAGCTCAATAAGGGAAAGGTTGATTACTGGGGACGCATCAAGAATGGCTCCCTGATTCTCGATTGCCACAGCAGAATAAATGACTATCGATCATCCGGTGAGGAGTTCGTTTTTCATCCGATCGTCAAAAGGTCTATCGAAGCGAAAGTTAGCAATGAATCTATCGAACGGTAGAACTTATTTTACGACCTCGGTCATATGCGCCATTTGACGCATTGGATAGGGGTTTAACCACATCTCTTTTGTGGCGACCTCGCGAATGTAAATGAGCTTTGCAATGAGTCCCGTCCAGCCGGTTTGGTGCGAGGCACCGAGCCCGGCACCGTTATCACCTTGGAAGTATTCATAGAACAAATATAGGTCTCGCCAATACGGATCAGTTTGAAACTTCTCAGTGCCGCCATAAAGGGGAATTCGATCATTCTCGTCTCTCAAGAATATACTGCAAAGGCGATCGATGATGTCGTGAGCACACTCATACAAAGTGTGCATTTCTCCAGAGCCTGTCGGATACTCAATTTTGAAATCATCACCATAATAACAATAGTAGGTGAGAAGCGAACGCAGCAGCAAGAAGTTGACCGGAATCCAGATTGGTCCCCGCCAATTTGAATTGCCACCGAACATTCCTGTATTCGATTCACCTGGCAGATAGTCAACTCTAAATTCTTCACCGTTGCAGTTGATTACGAATGGATGATCTGCGTGATAACGAGATAGGCTTCGAATTCCGTATGGACTTAAGAACTCGTTTTCATCAAACATCCGGGAGAGGATTTTTCGCAATTTCTTTTCGTTGCACACAGCTAGCATTCGCCGTCCTGCAACGCCGGGAACTTCAGGCGTGTGTATGCTCTCAACGAGGTCCTTTTGTCGTTTCAAGAAGTGCATTGAATTTTTCGAGAAGGTGGTCACTTTGTTCCAAGTGTCTTCTTCTATTATTACTACACCTGCCAGAGGCAAGAGTCCAACCATTGAACGCACCTTTAGACGCATTGCTTCGCCGTTCGGCATCCGCAGGACGTCATAGAAGAATCCGTCTTCCTCATCCCACAGTTCGTCTCTATGTACACCGGGGCGGTCCATTGCGGCGGCAATCCAGATCGTGTGCTCGAAAAATTTCAGTGCGAAGCGCTCATACAGTGGATCATCGTATGCCAATTCCAGAGTAATGTTTAGCATTTGTTGGCTGAAAAACACCATCCATGCGGTGCCGTCTGCTTGCTCAAGATTGCCTCCCGTGGGTAAAGCATGGCTGCGGTCGAATACTCCTATATTATCGAGACCGAGGAAACCGCCTTCGAAGACATTGTGACCTCGCGGGTCCTTTCTATTGAGCCACCAGGTGAAATTTACGAGCAATTTTGAGTATGCATATTTTAGGAAATTACGATCTCCTACACCATCGTGCTGCCAGCGGTCGTACATGTACGCCCACCATGTAGCGAATGCATGCACCGGTGGATTGACATCGCTGAAATTCCATTCATAAGCAGGAATCTGTCCGTTCGGATGGAGGTAAGAACTTTTCAACATCATATCGAGCTGATTCTTTGCAAAATCAGGATCGACCATGTTTATAGCCATAATGTGGAACGCGAGATCCCAAGCCGCATACCATGGGTACTCCCATTTATCCGGCATGGAGATGATGTCCTCGTTATACATGTGAAACCATGACGAGTTACGAACCTGTTTTCCACTGTTCGTAGACAGAGGAACTATGTTGTGTTCTCGCAACCACTTCCCTACGTCATAGTAGAAGTATTGCTTGTTCCACATCATGCCACTGAGGGCTGTTCGAATAATAGCGCGCCGCTCGTTGTCTTTTTTGATCGTTGATGGGACAAGTGTGTCGTAAAACTCGTCTGCTTCAGACAGTCGAGCAGCCATAATGCTGTCGAATTCTTCGAACAATTTCGCGGGATTCTTGCTTTCGCTGTTGGAAAATCGAAGTCGAATCTCGGCGGACTGTCCCGCTGGAATGCGGAGCTTGTAATGCGCCGACATCTTCGTTCCAGTCAACGCCGGATTTATCGTGTCCCTTTCATTGTTGACTACGTAGGCATTGATTCCATCTTTGACATAGGGACTTGCGTTTGGTTCGTCGAAGAGAAGTTCATTATTGGACTCATTCTCAGTAAACAGAAGTGGAACGTTCTTATCGAAATAGATGTGGTATTCCGAGAGCTTGTCGTTTTCTTGCGGATCTGTATACTGAGCGATTGCAGTGGAGTACTTTCCGCTCGTGAAGCCTCTCATAAGGGGCTTTGTATCATCTTCTGTTGACCAAGTCCATGTGTTGCGAAACCAAAATGTAGGGAGCAGATCAATTTGAGCTTCTTCGGGTCCTCGATTAAATGCTGTAATTTTGATAAGCATGTCTTCGGGCGAACTTTTGGCATACTCTATGAAAACATCAAAGTATTTGTCATCGTCGAAAACACCAGTCTCCATCAGCTCGTATTCAAAAGCGTCTTTTCCGCGCTGAGCGTTGTTGCGAATCAATTGATCGTAAGGAAAAAGATGTTGTGTGTACTTGTACAGGTACTTCATGTAGGAATGCGTCGGCGTACTATCTAGATAGAAGTAGTACTCTTTGGCGTCTTCGCCGTGATTGCCTTCCTGGTTTGTGAGTCCGAAGATTCGTTCTTTCAAGATTCCATCACGCCCGTTCCACATTGCCAATGAGAAGCAAAGCCGTTGATGGTCGTCGCTAATACCGCCGATCCCATCTTCACCCCAGCGGTAAGCGCGCGATCGCGCATGGTCGTGCGGAAAATAATTCCAGGCGTCACCATTTTCGCTGTAGTCTTCTCTAACAGTTCCCCATTGGCGCTCACTAAGATATGGACCCCACTTCTTCCACTCTGTTCCGTTCTCCCGTGCTTCAAGCAAACGTTGTTTTTCTGCTGAAAGTGTGGGTTCTCTATCGGAAGTTTTTGTCGAACTTTTGGTCATTTTCGATTCAACCTGCTTGCTTGCTGTTGGAAACTATGCGCATGCGAGCGCGACTACGCGTTGATCTTATTCCACAATGGATTTCTCCTCGTATACTTGTCAATTCCAAAATTAACTATCGTGTGTTCCATGCGCCGAGTTGTCAGTCGTACAGTTCTAATAATTTGTAGGAGAGAGTGTGAGAAAATTCGCCCGATTGGCCTTATATAGCCGAGAAGAGCGGAGTACGATGAAAAACTTTCCCTTGCTGTACCAGCTAAACACACGGGTTTATCTTACGGAGTTGTCTGAAAGCCTTGGGCGTGAGGCTGCACTTGATGACATTCCTGATTCGAAGCTTCAGCAAATTGCCGATTCAGGGTTCGATTGGCTCTGGTTGTTGAGTGTTTGGCAAACGGGACCAGCCTCGCAGCAGGTTTCCAGAAGCAACCCGGAATGGCGTGCTGATTTCCAGAGAACACTTCCCGATTTGAAGGAATCGGACATTGCTGGTTCTGGGTTTGCGATAACGGACTATCGTGTTCATAAGAATCTAGGAGGGGACGAATCACTTGCCAAGCTTCGTGAGCGCCTTCGAAAGTTTGGTTTGAGACTGATGTTGGACTTTGTTCCAAATCATACTGGGCTTGGTCACAAATGGGTCGAGGCAGATCCCGAATTCTACGTTGCAGGTACGGAGTCAGATTTACTTGAAGCGCCGCAGAATTATACGCGAGTAAAAACAAAAACTGCGGATCTCATACTCGCCTACGGGCGAGATCCCTACTTCTCCGGCTGGCCTGATACTCTGCAGCTCAATTATGCAAATCCTGCTACGCAAGAGGCTATGGTTGGCGAATTACTTAGAATCGCTGAGCAATGTGATGGGCTGCGCTGTGATATGGCGATGTTAGTCTTGCCTGACGTTTTCGCACGGACATGGGGTATGCAAAGCAATCCTTTTTGGTCAGAGGCAACTCGCCGAGTGAAAGAGAAAGTGCCTAATTTCACCTTCATGGCAGAAGTCTATTGGGATATGGAATGGGAGCTTCAGCAGCAAGGATTCGATTTCACATATGACAAGAGACTGTACGATCGTCTGCGTGAAGGCAATGCAAGAGCTGTACGAGAACATTTGCTGGCTGATCTCGATTACCAGTCAAAGATGGCTCGCTTCCTCGAAAATCACGATGAGCCCAGAGTAGCGGCAACCTTCCCTCTGGAAATGCATCAAGCCGCAGCTGTTATCACGTTTTTGTCTCCGGGGCTGCGTTTCTTCCATGAGGGACAGTTTGAAGGACGTCAGAAGCGCATTTCACCACATCTGGTGCGCGGCCCAGTTGAGCCGCGCAGCGATGCGCTTGTGTCATTCTATGATCGATTGCTTAAAGCACTGCGTAGTCCGCTGCTTCATCAAGGTCAGTGGCAGTTGCTGGACTGTTCGTCTGCATGGGAAGGTAACGCATCAGTGGAGAACTTCATTTGTTTTAATTGGCACGCGGCGGAGCGTGAAATTCGGGTGCTGGTAGCTGTGAACTATTCGTCAGTTTGGAGTCAATGCTACGTTCAATTACCTTCCGATGCAATAAGTGAGGGCGAATGGCAACTCAAGGATGAGATCGGTGATGCAGTCTACGAACGTGATGGTTCTGAGTTGCGTGCCAAGGGACTTTACTTAGACATGCCACCTTGGGGAGCGCATGTGTTTTCGATGAGCAAGGTGACGTCCAAAGAGACCGCTAGTACCGCAAGCGTGTAGCTCTGTCCTACCAGGCTATGTCGCCAAAGACCTTTAGAATCTTAGTGCTCTCGTTATAGCTATAAGTTTCTACAAACACCGTAGCACCTGTGGGCGCTCCCCACTTTGGTGCCATGATCATTGATGGTAGCAAAAACTTTTTCTTGTCCTTAGCCAGAAGTTCCAAGACAAGCTCAGCCTCCTCTCCGTCAAATTCTAGATTTGCTGCTTTAACAAGCATCTGTCATTTTTCATAACCGAAGACACTTCAGTTTAGCGCCGGAGCGAGGGGATTGCTCTAGTATTTTTGCTAGATTTTGGCAGAATTTTAGGATGCTGCGAATATATGCAATCTGCCGCTACGAGACCACTGCAAGATTTGAAGCCTAATTTCAAGCAAAGCGATTTCCTTTATCCATCCAGATGGAAGTTTTCAAATGCAGCTTTAATTTTGGAAGCAAGATTTGTCTGACCATCCTTCGACAGGAGTTCCTGTAATTCCAACGCAAGTTCTTTTCTTGCGCCAAAGTAAGAACTTGCCAGGCTCGGTTTCGTCGCCTCCTTCAATATCTTCAAGTAACTTTCGGCGATTTCGCGCAAAGTTTTCGAGTTCAGCTTCTTATTGGTCGCTTCGCGCTCTCTAAGATGCAATAACTGCTGTAATGATCTTATGCGTAAGTTTGTAGAAACCTGGGGAAACATTTCCGCTGCGTTCCATGCTTTGATGATAATCGGCGCTGCGGTATTCACATATTCCGGATGGCTCAATACGTTGTCTTGTACTTGCAGCACTTCTCGCATCATGCCCTCAGCATTTCTGGTAGAGAAGCTCTCCTCGAAGACCTGAGCATATTCCTTCTGCAATCTAGCGACGGTTTTTGGGTTCTCTTTGACGGTGCCAATATCTAGCAATAAGGACGGATAGATGGAGTGAATATGATCCGCACCTTCAGATTCCATTTGTTTGGCATACGCCAAAGCTCTTTGATCAGTTTCGTATGCCTTCTCAAATTGTTGTGAATTTCGGTAAGCATGGCCTCGACTTAATAGCATTAGAAGAAATTGGAGTCGTTCTTGCTGTTCTTCCGGTACGCTGTCGTGGAATTTCTCAAACTCCTTGGTGCATGTAATTGCTTGTAGTTGTCTTCCTTTAGTCTGATGTACATTTGTCGCGAGCAATAGGTACGAAAGCTTCCAATGCGATTGCTCACTTGCAGATAGGCATTTTTTTAATTCTGCTTGTTTCAAGACTTCGCCCATTCGTGCCAGGGGGGGATCTGGATCTGCAAGCGCAGAAAAATAGCTCGCTTGCGTCAGAATCAAAAGAGCGCTGAGTCTGGTTGGCACGAATTCGCAGGTGTCATTTTTGAGGCTTGCGCACCTTCCGGCCAACTTGATTGCATCTGCATAATTTCCCGCATCTATCGCTTCATGCGCTGAGTCACGAAGGTCTGCTCCGAGAACCAGATTGCGCCTTTCGATCGCCTCCTCTCTTTTGCGTTTTTGAATTTTCTCAACCTTCGCCTTTTGAGTATCTTGTTCTTTCTGCATGCCGATAAAAGCAGCGGATATTGCTAGAGATAGCCCTACAAGTACCGCGCCAATTCCCACGTAAATGGGTATTCGACTTTTGCTCTTTCGCTTTGAGGAAGCAATACCTTGCTGTAGCTGGGACTTTGCCGTCATGAGAGATTCTCGGACTATAGTCATGGTCCGTGGTCTCTTTTCTGGTGATTTTGCAAGCATGTCTGTGATGAGATCCGTTAAGGCCGGCGGACAGAATTCGCGCAGACCATTGATTGCCTCGCTAGGGTCTTCGTTCAAGTGCTTTTGTAAAGCCGCCATTGGGGTAGTTTCTGCAAACAATTGATTGCCCGATAGGCATTCGTAAGCAATGCAACCAAGTGCATAAATATCGGATCTCTCATCGGCTCGCCCGCCTTTGCACTGCTCGGGGCTCATGTAAGCTGCTGTACCGACGATGTCACCGGTGAGTGTGAGTTTCTGCGATTCACTTTCTTCAGTGATAGAGTCCTTGGATAATCCGAAGTCAAAGACTTTAACCCACTGTGATCCAGAACTCTGACCTACCATAGTGTTGTCCGGTTTTAAGTCTCTGTGGATGATGTTCAAATCATGGGCCGCTTGCATCGCTTCGGTAATTTGGACAAGAATATCCAAACTCGCAGAGAGGCTCAAGCGCTCCTTCTCTTCGCTCAGTAGCTGACGCAATGTCTTTCCATCTAAGTATTCAAAAACAGCATACGGATACTGCTCGGCGCTAATGGCCGCATGATAGAAAGTGATTATGTGTTCATTTGCAAGTTGCGAAAGGAGCTTGCACTCTCTAAGAAAACGTTTCCGAAATTCTTCTGTTTCTACAAGAGCTGGATGCAGGAGTTTAAGCGCTACGATTCGATTGGCGTCGAGCTGCTTCGCTTTGTATACGGCTCCCATGCCGCCGCCACCCAGAAAATCAATAATTTCGAAACGATTCTCAAAGATGGAACCAGGTTCCAGTTTGTCCAAAACGAGTTAGTCTCCGCATGAATCCCGTTGTTAAGTCGTTCCCGATTTGTTCTATTGGTAATCGAGCAGTACTGGTGATGACTTTGCTGTGATCTGCGCTTAGACTTTTGTGCTGACAGAACGTGTCGAGGGGGCTAACCCAGCAATGGCAGGCAGTTTATGTTATAGGTTAAGGAGGATCATCGTACATGGGGAATCTGATGATGAGAATGTCCCACATGCAAGTTTTTTCTGTAGTCGCAGGTTGGGTTTTTGTTTGCAGTTTTTTTGCGTTCAATTCGCCGATTGCCATGGCTAATAAAGAAGCTAAAAAGCAAGAGGTCTCTGGCAGCAAAGCAAAAGCCTCTTGGATCGAGGAGCTTTCTCCTCTGGATTTGAGAATAATGAAAGACCTGAACAACGATCACGTCATGTTCGAATCCGGTAGTTATCTTATTGATGTTGGCGGAGGGTTGTATGGGGCTACTCGCAAGGGATTCACCGCTAAGGAGGCGTTTCAAAAACCTCGCGAGGACTCTAACTCGCAACGCCAGAGCAATAGCAAGGTTCAACCGCTAGCATCACAAAGCAAGTCTAAATTACCACGACGGGTTATTGTGCTTCCATCTGAATGTGACCAGGGCAAAGAGACTAAAAGAAAGAGCACTAAAAACCCGTGAGATGACTTTAGAGGGGTCTGTCTTGATAGGGGCCGGCCGGACCATACTTCTTTAGCTCAAGCAGCATTGTTTTCATGCTGTAGAGCGGTTTGTAATTCAGTAAACGCTGCGTCTCTGTGATGTCCAGCTTCTTTGGCTTTAAAGTCGTGTTCAAGCCTAAGCCTACTGCTAAATCATAAAATTGAGCATAGTGTCGCTTGAATGTGCTGCCCGGTCCGTCGACATCCCAGTTTTTCAAATCTTCATCTGAATATTGGTATGCTCCGTCCACGGTTAGAAACGCGGGCGCATTTTGAAGGTCATGATTCTTCGAGGCAAGTAAGTCCACGCTCTTAAGTACGGCTTGAGAAACGTCTGAAATGTGTACGGCGCCTTTTGAAAACCATTCACACCATTCTATGAAATTGGAATATACGGATTTATTCCAAGGTGGAATGAATGCGCGTGGGCGCAGTGTAATTACGTTCATTCCATGCCGGTGTGCGTATGCCGATGCGACTTCTTCGCCAAGTATTTTGCTATGGCCGTATACTCCATAACGTTCGTCGATGCTTGTGCTTGAGATGAAGATTATGTCTTTGATGTCATTTTCAATAGCGCATTGAAATACGTTAAAGGTGCCGCCAACATTTAAATCCCAGAAATCGTAAACAGTTTTCTCTTTGCGAAATTCATGGATGCCGTGCCAGGCCGCGATGTGTACTACGATGTCGATGTCTTTTAGTGCCGCCCGAAGTTGCTCCCGATTGAGGATGGATCCCTCTATGAATTCAGCAACGGGTATACCTGGAATTCCAGGTCTGTCCGTCCTGTTGGGAGGGTGTTGAGGCACTGCTATGTCAAAAATAACTGGTGTGTGCCCCATGCCAATTAGTGATGTGCAGAGCATTTGCCCTAAGTCACCGTTGCCGCCAGTAAGAAAGATTTTCATGATCTTATTCCGGATTCTCTAGTCAAGACTCTGCTTAAAGCCAGCCTCTGAGTTATTTTACTCTGTAAAAAACTTTGCATTTCTGCTCTGGATTGCTGCCGTTCGTTTCCTGGCCTGTATAATGGGGCAATGTCAATAGTAAACATAGCTTGTTACAAGTTCGTTCCGGTGTCTGAGCCGGAGCTTTGGCGTGAGCCTCTCAAGGAGCGCTGTCAGTCATTAGAATTGCGGGGGACCATTATTCTGGCACCTGAGGGAATCAACCTTTTCCTTGCTGGCTCCCGTGCTGCGATCGACTCCTTTGTGCAGTATTTGCGGAAAGACCCTCTGTTCGGTGGAAGTTTCGACGAGCTGGAGATTAAGGAAAGCTTCTCTGAAAGCCAGCCTTTTCGAAAAATGGTTGTGCGTTTAGCAAAAGAAATAATCACGATGCGTCATTCTGAAACGCCCTGTCCTTCGCAGAAACGTGCTCCCGCCGTCAGTGCGAAGACGTTGAAGGTATGGCTTGATCGTGGGTATGACGACGACGGGCGTGAGGTTGTTCTGCTAGATACACGCAACCAGTTTGAAGTAGATCTTGGAACATTCGAAAATGCGAAGTCTCTTGAGATAGGCATGTTTAGTGAGTTTCCCTCGGAATTTGAGAAATTCAATCAAAGTATCTCACTTGCGGATAAGACTGTTGTCTCCTTTTGTACTGGTGGTGTCCGTTGCGAAAAGGCAGTGCTGTTCATGGAAAATCTTGGGCTGCCTAAAGTGTTTCAATTGGATGGTGGGATCCTTCGCTACTTTGAGGAAGTTGGGGGCGAACACTGGCAAGGCGAATGTTTCGTCTTTGATGATCGCTATGCGCTTGACCCAGCACTTCAGCCAACCAGCAAAATCAGACCCAAGGAATAGTGTCAGACATGCAAATGTCAGAGTCTAGATCGTTGCCTCAAGTGCCGGCCGCTTGGTATGTGGTGTTGAAAGAGGAATTCGAGAAACCTTATTTTAAACAGCTAACGGAATTTCTTGGAGAAGAGCGTCGGAATCACACAATTTTCCCTCCTGAAAATGAGATATTCACCGCACTGCAATTGACTCCTTTTGAAAAGGTTCGTGTGCTCTTACTCGGACAAGACCCGTACCCTACTCCTGGACATGCGCATGGATTGTGTTTTTCCGTGAAAGCCGGTGTAAAACATCCGGCATCGCTCAGAAATATGTTCAAAGAATTGAAAGAGGATCTCGGCTGCAGTATCCCGAATCATGGTTATCTGGAGCCATGGGCTAAGCAGGGCATTCTGATGTTGAATGCTGTTCTAACAGTGCGAGAGGGCGAAGCGAACTCACACGCTGGAAAGGGGTGGGAGGAATTTACCGACGCGATCATAAAAGCCCTAAATGACAGGCATCAACCGGTGGTTTTCGTTCTCTGGGGTAATTATGCACAGAAGAAAACAAAACTAATTGATGAGTCCAGGCATAAAGTAATTAGGTGCGCACATCCGTCGCCGTTGTCCTTTAAGAAATTTTCTGGCTCTAAGCCATTCTCGAGGATCAATGAGGCCTTGATAGAGTGTGCGAGTACGCCAATCGAATGGCAACTTGCTGATTTAGATAGTTAGCCACTCTTTTTGTATTCAATTTTGGAATGATTCATTCGACAGGTTCAACCCGCTGGTCGAGTTGAACCTGATCGAACGGTGCCGTTGACTCACTTCCAGCCGCGCAACTGCACTCTTCTGAGCTGTTTTGTGTTTTGGAAAGAGTTCTGAGTTTGCTTTTGCTTGTTTTGAGAATCAAATATTGGTGCATTTGATTTCAAGGTCGATTTATTTTCCGTTGGACTTGCGGTTTTCTTCTTTATTCGAGAACGCTTTTTAAATAGATAACTCATACTTTTACCTCTCTTTTGTTAATAGATTTTGTGTCGGCACAAAGCTCTCCCGTTGGTGGGCAGCGGGATTCCTGCGCGCAGCATTGCGCGGTAGTGATTTGTGTGATGTATTCGCGTAGTTTTGCGCGTGCGATTCTGCACAGCATTGCTACTGCGTTTAGATCTAAAAGGCCTTGATACTGTGCAAGAAGAGTCCGCAGCTCCTCATCAAGAGCCGCTGTAATGCAGTCTGATTCGGCTGCACGAGTAGTGTTAGCTTGCCTTACAAATCATTCCTGCTGATGCAACCAAGGAGTTTGCCCCTAGTTTCGATGCCAAACGAAATAGATGACAGAGCTGTTGTGTGTAAAACGGAGTTGATGAACAAATCAGAGCTGTAATTACACGACAGAAATCTCAATGGTCAACAATGTTAACCAAGGTTGGTCCCAAATCGCACAGGGTGAGATTGCGGCAAAGCCCAGCAATCAGCAATCCGACTAGCTATGGAAACCGTTCCACATGTTAAAACACCTCAAAGAATTCAGTTCTCTCTCTATTCTAACAAGGACGCTCAATGTGTCAATAACGTGAGCTGCTATATGTTCATTCGAAACAGGCGACATGTGTTAGTTGCCCGAGTAGTTTTGTTTTGAATTTGTTTGGAACTCACGGTTCCAATCATTAGCCGTTTCACGGACATGCCGCCGGTTCGGCTTTCTTTGCTAGCCTTATCGAGGCGTCAGCCAATGCCAGTTCCTTTAAACTGGTGCCTGAGAGAATGCCGCTTTCAATTTTGCCACTGGCAGTAGCTCTGACACTTACTCGTGCTGCTCCAGCCTTAGCCAATTCTGTTAGCTCAACCGCTGAAACTTTCTTGTTTGCATCGAGTTCAACGTTGAGTTTAATTCCGCTTGTCTCGAGTTCCTTGTTAGCACGGCTGAGTGCGTCCGCAATTGCGGTCTGATCGCTTGGACGGATTTTACTCATCATGTCTGCAAGTTTCTTTCCGTCAAACTCGCCGGTAATCATTTCCTTGCCGAACTCATCGAGAGTATCTCGCAGTGGACCTGCTTCCATTTCATTGCGTTCCAAAAAACGGCCCCAACCGGTTGCGTACTCGTCAATCGGGTAGTTCTTTCCGCCGGCTTCTTGCAAAGCCTTCTCGCGCTCTTTCTTGAGCTTTAGTTTCTTTGCTTCATCCTCTTTAGCTTCTTCGTCCTTGCGTTTTCGTTCCTCTGCTTCTTTTCTGTCTGTGTCTTTATTTTGATCGGTGTCGTTTCTTTGATCCGGCGGTGTGCCATCCGGTTTGAGCGATGGATCTTTATCTGGTGGCGGAGGAGGCGGCGGCGGTTCCGTCTTGTCCTTTGGCTCTGGCAGTGGTCGGTTTTTCTCTTCCTGTCGATCGGACGGTTGAGGGTTCGGCTTTGTGTCCGGTTTTGTTTCGCCACCGAGATTCAATGTCGCAGCTTTGGCATATCGCATTTGTTCGCGCATTATTGCGGAAATTTCTTCACGTCCGCCCCAGAAGGTTGCAGTTGATTTACCTAATCCTAAAGATCCATCAGCTTTCTTCTCGACCGTGTATATGCCAGTAAATGCGAGGTCCGATTTCCCAGACTCGCCAAGTCCCTGCCCAGCTCCTGCATTTCTTCTTGCCACTTTGCCGAGATCTGAATTTGGATCAAGCTTGTCGGTATCTACATAGAGATACAAAGCCTCGCCTTCTTTCATGTTCGATTTCAGAGTTTGCGTTGCTTGTTTTTCAGTATCTTTAGCTGACTGCGAGCCAAATACAACCACGACTGGCAACCCTTTTTGTGCTGCTTGATTCAGAATGTCCTGGTATTGCTGGTCTGGTGTTTTTTCGGCGAAATCTGGATTCGCTGCCTTATCCGCTGCTCCTCCCTGGTGGAAGGAATAGGGATCGTCCGCTCTGCTTTTGCGGTCGCCTTGATGGAAGGAATATGGATCATCAAGTTCGACACTGCCTTTGTCTTGGCTCGTAACTTCTTCCACAGGGGCTGCCGCGCGATTTTTCTCAGGTGCTACATTGGCGAAGCTGAAGGCAGCTCCACCGATCGCCTCCTGGTACTTTTGCTTATCTTGTCCCCATTTATTATCTTCCGGGTTAATCACTCCGCCGCCAGTTTCGATCTGGAGGTCGGGCACCGGGGAGTTTTCATCACTTGGTTGAGGATAGAGTTTTGGTCGCTCTCCACCTGGAAAGCAAGGTTGGGTTCCTCAGCCCCGGAAAAGACCTGCTTGAAGTCCCTCCTGGTAAAGCACGCCAGGATTGCCAAAGCGCGATTCAGTCGGAGCACCAAATGGAGAATTGCCTGAATAGTCATTCTCTGGCGACGTGGTCTCCTGCCGAAAATCTTCCTGCGCTTGACGCATGCTTAACCCTCAAAGCCTACAAATGAAATCTATCTTTTTTTTGTGGCATTTCCGTACCCCGCCCCATCAGATCCTTATCCCGCAATCTTATCGCTAAGAAGTCTCGGGTTTTTCACCTAACTTATGGGGTGCTCTCTACCTAAGATGTAATCAGCAATCCAACTCTCAAAGACCAGGACTTAATATGGTGGGAACGTTTTCTCTTGTTAGGGCTTCTGTTAGTCTCGCCCTTGTGACAGTTTTACCGTCGCAAGAAGTTCGTGCCAATTCTGCCGATAATCTTGCTACTGGTATCACCGATGCCGCAAGTAAAAGCCTTGGCCAAGAAATGTGGAAGGGCTATGGACTGCCGAATGGCGTTCTAGGCTGTGCTGCAGCTGTGTCGAATGTGTTGAATAAAGCCGGCGTGAAGGCTGCTCATTCCGCGGGAGTTGTAGTAATGCGAAATCAGTTAAGGCATGGATCCATTCGCTGTCAGGAATTCATCATAAAGAATGGAAGCGCAGATTTGATTGACGATCAGCTTCTTTTGAAAGTCTCGAAGCCAGGGGATATTCTTGTGGCGTTTAGGGATCCCCCAAGCAGTCCTAACACGGGAGGCAATGCGCACTGCGGTATCATGAGCGATTCACCAAATGTGTATACCAATGATTGGAATGACGGTATTTGGAAGAAGGTAAATATCCATACGATGTTCGATTCTTATCGCCATGTTCGTCTGTTGCGTCTGATGCCGGCCGATGCGAAAAATAGTGTCTCGCATCTGCGTTGACGAAATTCATATCTGTTAATCATTAATCAGAGTGGTTTACGATTTTATCCGGTAGATGGTGTACATGAGTGAGTGCGAATCCTAAACGTGTGATTCTCCATTTGTACGGAAGCTGCGCACGAATGCCTATCCTTTACGACGCGATAGTTTCTTCACCCCGCGTGGCACAAAGCTAATGGTGTTTGTCGAATAGTGCATTACGTGCATAGGTAGTTGTTTGTGAAGGGTTCGCTGATCTCAAAGACGAAAACCGTGCTCCTGGCTTTGGCCTTCGGACAAATAGTTTTATCGCCTTTTGCTCAATCGTGCCCATGCGCTTTTGACCCGGCGGGACCTTACACAAACGCCGCAAACGCAGCAATGCAAAGCGGGAATTTCGCTGGAGCACTCAGTTATCTTCAGCAAGCACTCAAGTTTGACAAGGAAAATCCGAACATAATCTACAACATTGCTTTGATGTATCTTGCTACCGGTAACTACAGGGAAGCCGAAGCAAACATGATCAAGTCGATTGATGTTCTAAGCTCCAACTATGGCGTCGCGCATCGCCAGGTCGCTCAAGGATACATGGATCTCGGAGATCTCTATGAAAACGAATCCACCGACTCCAGGAATCCTGAACTGAAGAAGAAAACCGAAGAATGCTATATGAAGAGCATTGGACTTTGCGAAGAAATTTATTCTGATGTGTCTGGGGCAAAAGTGCCGATACATTCAGGGAAAGCTAATTCGTCTAAGCACAAAAGTAAGAAGATTTGCGAGATTGATGTGCGCCAAGCTCAAATTGATCTGTCAAATGTACTGCGGCATGCAGCCGAGTTCTACAGCACTGATGATAATTTCAGCAAGGCCGAGCCACTATTTTCTCGTTCTCTTGAGTTAGAACAGCGAGCATCTGGCGCTGACGATAAGGATGTTTGTAAGCATAAGGCCGCATTGGCTGAGTTCTATTGCGAGGCATCAAAACCTCAATTGGCTGAACCACTGTTCAAGGAAGTGCTTGCTTCTTTGGAGAAAAACGACCAAGTAAATAGCAGGGCTGGGGCGCAGGTCCTCTACAATTTTGGCAATCTGTATCGCGATCAAGATAAGTTTGCTGATGCGGAAATTCTGCTGAAGAGGTCGGTAAGTATTCTTGGAAATCTTACGCCTGACGAAATGGACCTGGCGGAGAAGAGCGTTGCTCTTGCTGATGTCCTCGATAAGCAGGGCAAAGGGGCCGAGGCTGGAAATGTTTGCGAAAACGCATTGATGAAGCTTGAAAACACCGACAGTAAGCAAGCCTTAATGGTCGTTCTGAAACAATACCACAAGCACTTTCTTGGGCTGCACAACAAGGTCGAAGCTGACAAGATCGCAATTCGGATCAAAGATTTAGCCGCTAAACCAGGCGCTCAATGAGTCTTCAGTCTGCTGCGTGTTCGTTCGCTCTTTCACGTCCCTGTTGGCTCGCATGAAGAAGATCTAGCCATGAAGAAAGTGATCAGTATTTCTCTGAAATCCAACGTCTTTTACTTATGCTAGCAACATCATCGTATTTGCCCTTCTTACTTCGATCCGGCAGTTTGACCTTGTCGCGCTTCACTTTCTTGTAGGGCACCTGACTTAAGAAATGAGAAATCAGATTTAAACGTGCGCGTTTCTTGCAGTTCGAATTAACGATGTTCCATGGGGTCAATTCTTTGTCCGTGTATTCGAGCATTGTATCCCGCGCTCGGGAGAACTCATACCACCGTTCTCTTGACGGCAGGTCCATGTTACTTAACTTCCACTGACGAAGCGGATCTTCAATTCTAGCTTGGAAGCGGCGCTCCTGTTCTTCATTGCTGGCTTCCAGCCAATACTTGAAGAGCCTAATTCCGTTTTCAACTATTGTTTTCTCGAAAGAAGGGCAAAGTTCTAGGAAACGTTTGTATTGATCATCAGTGCAAAAGCCCATAACGTGTTCCACTCCGGCACGGTTGTACCAGCTGCGGTCGAAGATTACGATTTCGCCTGCGGCGGGAAAATGAGGCACATAACGCTGTACATATAGCTGTGTTTTTTCGCGGTCTGACGGTGCTGGTAGGGCTACCACGCGAAAGACTCTTGGGCTTACCCGTTCTGTAAGTGCTCGAATGGTACCGCCTTTACCAGCGGCGTCACGGCCTTCAAAAACAATGATGATTCGTTCACCGGTGGCTTTTACCCATTCTTGTAAATGACAAAGTTCTGTTTGCAATTTTACGAGTTCAGCTTCGTATTCTTTCCTGCCAAGCTTTTTGTCATCCTCGTCTCTGGTAGATCTTCCATTGCCATTTTCGTTTGTGGCTCTTTCAGGTGCAGTTCCCTTTCGGGAAACGGTTGCGTTTTTCTTATTATCTTTCGTCACGATGTCTCCGACTGCTTTATGCATTGCTCCACAGCTTTCTATTCTTAGTATGTTCGAGCAAAAGTTACTTTTTGGAAACTGCTTTGATGCCAAAACGTTCTTTGGCTGCTTCTAGTCTCGACTCATCACCTTTTTGCGCAAGAACCTTCATGTAGCGGTCAAGTGCACGTGTGATATTTGGATGGTGCTCACCAAACATGTATTCCATCTTCATAATACCGTCGGCTGCCATGTCCTTTAGCTCATCTGCATCTGAATACTTACTCGCTGCAAAAATCATGTCAGCTCTGGTATATTCGGGAGCCTCCGGCCCAAGAACGACAAATAGTATTGCCATCGCCGTTTCAATATATTCTTGTGCTTCGCTAAGGCGACCCTGTAGAAGGTAAAGTCCGGAAAGATCACAAAGCGTATAGCCAAGCTGGACAGCTGCGTCATTGCCGAGATCCTCGAGAATTGCTGCTGATTTTTTTAGCGTTTTTTCCGCTTCGTTTTCATCTCCACTTGCTCTTAGCGCATCAGCATGGAAACGCAAAGACACCGCATACAATTCTTTGAGTGCAGGATCTGGATTCGATTCGAGAACACTTAAGCTTCTTCGTAAGAGAGATTCTGCGTCACGTGGCTTTTTCTTTGCAAGATAAATTGCTGCTATTCCAATTTGTGTGGCATGTTCTGCGAAAATATGTTCTGGTAATTCGTGGGCTAGCTCGCGGGCTCTCGCCAGAAGGGATTCCGCTTGTCTTAACTCACCAGCTTCATACGCCATTTTCGCTGATGCAAAAAGACTCTTCCATCGACGGGATTTGGTGTCCGTTGATGTTATCGACTCAATAATTCTCTTCTTTACCATGGAAGCTCTCCAATTCTTGCCAAAAAGCACTATCTGTAGGAACGCTCCGCGATCACGCTCTTTTTAATAATAGACATACAGTATATCAATGCTCGCGGATCAATCTTGAAATGCTGAAATCGCCAGTCAAAGGACTTAGCATCGTCAACTTGAGTGATTTCAGAGCGGCCATTTCCAGTTAGCATGCCGGGGATCGTCCACACCATGCTCATGAGCATAGCGGCGGCACTCAATTTGCCAATCATGGAATTTCGATTTGGCATGAGCTCCGGCGATTTGCAATTGCGGTACACGATCGATAACGTCGATTGCAATGCTAAATCGGTCAATTTGATTGTTGATCGCAAGCTCAAGCGGTGTATTTATGTTTCCTTTTTCTTTGTAGCCTCGCACATGCAGATTGACGTGATTGGTCCGATTATAGGTTAACCTGTGAATTAACCATGGGTAACCATGGAAATTGAAAATGATTGGTTTGTCTTTTGTGAACAAACTATCGAAATCAATGTGGCTGAGACCGTGTGGGTGTTCTGTAGAGCATTGGAGCCTCAAAAGATCCACGACATTGATAAAGCGAATTTTCAATTCTGGAAACTCTTCGCGCAACATCACGGTTGCCGCTAAAGCCTCTTGCGTAGGAATGTCTCCTGCGCAAGCAATTACCACGTCAGGTTCACAACCTTCGTCGTTACTAGCCCACGGCCAAATTCCAATTCCTTTTGTGCAATGTTTAATAGCAAAGTCCATATCCATGAATTGCAAATGCTTTTGTTTGTCGCTGACGATTACATTGATGTAGTTTTCGCTCTTTAAACAATGATCTGCACACGATAGAAGCGAATTTGCGTCTGGTGGCATGTAAATGCGTACTACCTCTGGGCTTTTGTTAACTACAAGGTCCAAGAAGCCAGGATCTTGGTGTGTGAAACCATTGTGATCCTGCCGCCAAACAGTTGAAGTGATGAGCAGGTTCAGTGATGCTACATTGGCTCGCCATCCTAAGTGTCTTGAACTCTCTAACCATTTGGCATGTTGGTTGAACATGGAATCAATAACGTGCACAAAAGCTTCATAGGTAGAAAAGAATCCGTGTCGTCCTGTCAGAAGATATCCTTCCAACCATCCTTCCAGTGTATGCTCGCTGAGCATTTCCATCACACGCCCGTCGGGAGACAATTCCCCACCGTCCTGGTCTTCAGGCAGGTTTTCGGCGATCCAAAACTTTTTGCTCACTTCATAGATATCATCTAGTTTGTTGGATGTATTTTCGTCTGGTCCGAAGACTCTAAATGTATTTGGATTGTTACTCATAATGTCCCGAAGAAACTTTCCGAGGGGACGTGTGTTCTCTACTTCTGTGGTGCCTATCTTCTCGACTTTGACTGCGTATTTCTTGAAGTCCGGCATTCGAAGCTTCTTGTGCAGCATTCCGCCATTTGCATGGGGGTTGGCGCTCATGCGTCGAAGACCTTTTGGCGCCAGTTCCTTCAGATCTGCTCGTAGTTTTCCTTCAGAATCGAATAATTTTTCTGGTTCGTAGCTGCGCAGCCATTCTTCCAGCTGTTTCAAATGCTCTGGTTTTTCAGCAAGACCAGCTAACGGCACTTGATGTGATCGCCACGTTCCTTCGACCTTGTGTCCGTCTACTTCTTTGGGACCCGTCCAGCCTTTGGGAGTGCGCAAAATAATCATCGGCCAATGACCGCGTTTTGCTACCTTCGATTCTCTGCAAGATTTTTGAATGGCATGGATCTCATCCACGCATTTATCCAAAGTTGCGGCCATTGCCTGGTGCATTGTTTCAGCATCGCTACCCTCGACGAAGTATGGTTTGTAGCCATAGCCGGTGAAAAGTTGCTTCAGCTCATCGTGTGATAATCTTGCCAGGATTGTTGGATTGTTGATCTTGTATCCATTTAGGTGCAAGATGGGAAGCACCGCTCCATCTCTTATCGGATTGATAAACTTATTAGAATGCCAGGCCGTGGCAAGCGGACCAGTTTCAGATTCGCCATCACCTACTACTACGGCAGCGATCAAATCTGGGTTGTCTAAAACAGCACCGTACGCATGTGACACCGAATAACCTAACTCGCCACCTTCGTGAATCGAACCAGGAGTCTCCGGCGTACAATGGCTTCCAATGCCGCCAGGAAAAGAAAACTGTTTGAAGAAAGCACAGATCCCTTCTTCGTCTTCACTTTTGTCTGGATAAACTTGCGAGTAAGTACCTTCCAAATAAACAGGAGCCAAAACTCCTGGTGCGCCGTGACCGGGGCCGGCGATGAAAATCGCATCCAGATCATGTTGCTTGATAAGCCGGTTCAAATGGATATAAACAAAACTTAGACCGGGACTTGCTCCCCAGTGCCCCAGTAGCCGCTTCTTAATATGGTCCAGACTCAACGGCTCTTTGAGTAAAGGGTTTGCTTTCAAGTAGATCATACCGGCTGCCAAATAGCAGCAAGCTTTCCAATAGTCGTGAAGTTTACTCAGTTCTTCAGCTGACAGTGGTGAACCTTCGACTGTTGATCGAGCTTTGCCGAATGCGCTTATCGATTGCACCGATTCTCCGGACGCAGCGACAGACTCCTTAACTGTGGACGAGACCATAACGTTTTCTCCAACGAAGGCATGTTTATGTTGAGAGTCTATTTTAGATGGCAGCGAAGGAATATTTATTAGTTCTCAGCGCCGATTGAAAGACTTAACATAAAATTGAGTTTTCGGGCTGCTTTCTCAGTTGGTCCGTCGCGACTCCAGTGCCTTTTTGCGGGGATTTAAAGCAGGGAGCGCTGGGGCTTCTATAGTCACCTCTAGCGAAATCTCAGTGCTGGTACTGTTACTTTCGATCTTGTTATCGGGCCAGAGTTTTCTCTTCACCTTTAAAGTGTTTTTTCCGGGTGCAACTCCATTGAAGTAAATTAGCCCATCGGAGTGATCAAGCTGTAAAATGAGCCGTTCGTCGAACATCTCTTCTGAGTGTTTTCGATCTTCCGTAGTGCGCCCCAACCACGAATTTGGATCTTGTTTTTTTGCGACCACGTCACCAACGATCATTGTTCCTAATCCTACAGTGGCAATGGTTGTTGCAAACTGTTCATCACGCTTCTTCTGCCATTCTTGCCTGTCAATAAGGTCGCATATTTCGCTGCAGGATAGCGCTTTGCTGCTTCCTGTTGAACTGGCTAGCGATGCTTCGTCCGCTCTAACAGCAAAAACATCAGTGGCTGATCTGTTGATGGCTGAGAGGCGCAGACAAACTACTCCTGGAACCGAACACGATACCTGTTTTGCAGATAGTTCAAGCTCGCTGTCTATTGCCGGGGTGCCATCCTCTGCGAAGCACGGATTCTGAGCGCAACTCAAAACTAACAGCATCGTCTGCATTAGCCATTTAAGAATTGTTCGTTGCCAGCGCATCGTATTGCTAACCATCATTCTTACCTGATTCAAATTTTTCCCCGGAAGCAAGATCCGATCCTTCGGATTCCTCGGTATTGTGGCTTGGTATAGCAGTAAGATCTTTTGATGTCACTTTGCCATCTCGGGAGCCATTTGGCTCTATTTTTGGCTTGCCACCTGAAAAAAGCCCTTTCACCTTAGCGTATGATCCTTTGATCAAAATATAAACGACGGGTACCAGGAATAGGCTTATAAACGTCGAAACAAGCATTCCGCCGCAGACTGCTGTACCAAGCGACTGGCGGCTGGCTGCGCCCGCTCCGGTTGCAATCGCTAATGGAAGAAGTCCGACAATAAATGCAAATGAGGTCATGAGAATGGGGCGCAGGCGCTGTGCAGACGATTGAAGCACCGCAGCAGTGAATGAGAGATTCTCAACATGGACTAAGTGGTTGGCAAATTCCACGATCAAAATAGCGTTCTTGCTTGCTAATCCGATCAGCATTACTAGTCCGATTTGGCAGAAAACATCGTTCTGCAGTCCTCTGCTCCACTGAAAGTAAAATGCACCTAGCATGGCGGGCGGAACAGAAAACAGAATGATAAATGGGTCGATGAATGTCTCGTATTGAGCGGCTAAAACTAAATACACGAACAACAGTCCAAGCGCAAATATTATTGCCGCCGAAGAACCAGCCTCTATCTGCTCAAGAGCTACACCTGTCCAGCTGAAAGTAAAGCCTTGAGGCAACTTCGTTTTTGACAAGTTCTCCATTACATTAATGGCTTGTCCCGAACTATAACCATCTGCTGGGTTTCCATTGATTTCCACAGAACGAAGAATGTTATAGTGCGTAATGGTTTGCGCAGTCAGTTGCGTTTTAGTTTGAATCAAGTTATTCAGCGGCACCATCGTGTTCATTCGCGATTTTACATAATACTCGGAGATGCTTTCCGGCTTGTTTCTGAACATCTGATCCGACTGCAGATAGACACGATAGCTTCGGTTTAGAAAGTCGAAGTCATTGATATAAGCAGAACCCGATAATGTTTGAATCGTGTCTAGAATATCGCCGATGTCTACATTTAATCGTTCTGCTTCGTCGCGCTTTATTTCGATAACCATTTGCGGAGTGTCGGCAGAAAAACTACTGAACAAGCCTGTTAGCCCAGCTGTGTGGTTGCCCTCTCTTATGAGGTCGTTGGCAACTTCTCCGAGCTTTTGCACTGTGCTTCCATACATGTCTTGCAGCTCGTAGGTGAAACCACCAAAAGTTCCCAAACCTTCAATTGCCGGCGCATTGAATGGAACAATGCGCGCTTCAGGTATGTCTTTGCAAAGTTGGCGCACGCGAGCAATGATTGATTGAACATTGTGTTCTTTTCCTTCACGATGTTCCCAATGAGTAAGTGGGCAAAATATCACGGCAGTATTCGGTTGGTTTCCAGTAAAACCAAATCCCGGCAGTCCGCAAGTTCCTTTCGATTCCGACTGCTTGTCGATGAGCTTGCAGACTTTCTTAACCACATTCTCTGTGTATTGTAGTGAGCTTCCAGCAGGACAGTTGACCAGAGTCATGAAGTAACCCTGATCCTCTTCAGGCACAAATCCGGTTGGTAGTATTTTTGCTAAATACCAAACAGCTACAACAGATAACACTGCTGCCAAAAGTACGGGGATGACGTTCTTAACGGCCAAACCTAAAGTTTTCTCGTAAATAGTCCTTACACCGTTGATAACGAAGTTTATCCAGCGAAAGAGGAAGAAGTTAGATTCGCCTTCTTTCAAAATCAGAGCGGCAAGGGCCGGCGATAGCGTCAGGGCATTGAATGCCGATAAGCAGACAGAAACAGCAATTGTGAGCGCGAATTGTTTGTATAACTGTCCTGTGGTTCCTGGCATGAACGCAACGGGAACGAATACTGCAACCAGCACTAACGCAGTGGCAACAAGTGCACCAGCAGTTTCCTTCATCGCCAACAAAGTGGCGTCGAAGGGTTTCATGTGCTCTTCTTCCATTAATCGTTTGACATTCTCCACGACGACAATCGCGTCATCTACAACCAGCCCTGTTGCAAGCGTTAGTCCAAACAGCGTCAATGTATTGATTGAAAATCCGAGAGCCTGCATCGCGACAAATGTACCGATGAGGGATACAGGAATAGTTACGCATGCAATTACCATGCTGCGCCAGTCCTGCAGGAATATGAAGATGACCAGCGTTACCAACATGATTGCTTCAAAGAGGGTATGGATTACCTCTTCGATTGATGCTTTTACTGCATCTGTGGTGTCCAAACAAACATCGCATTTCAGTCCAGCTGGATAGAACTTCTCCTGGTCCGCAAGGACTTTATGAACGCCTTCTGATACTTTAATAGCGTTGCCACCGACGCGAAGATAAACAACTAGTGCTACTGCATCATGGTTCTTATAGGTACAGCTTGTTGTATAGTTCTCAGCACCAAGCTCAACGCGTCCAACATCCTTCAAGTGGACAAGCAATCCATTTGTGCCTCGTTTGACGATCATGTTTTCAAACTCGCTAGGGTTCGTTAGTCGTCCGAGGAGCTTGATACTGTATTGATACATCTGTCCCTTTGGCGCAGGCGCAGACCCGACATCTCCTGCACCGACCTGCTTGTTCTGCGCCTGCAATGCGCTTATTACTTCGTGGGGACTCATTTGGTATTGACTCAGTTTTCCTGGGTCAAGCCAAATCCTCATTGAGTATTTCCGTTCGCCGACAATGGCGACACTACCAACTCCAGGCAGTGACTTGAGTTTATCCACCAGGAATAGGTCGGCATAGTTACTGAGGTAGTTTGAATCGAAGCGATCGTCATCCGAATAAAGTGTGAGCACATTTACCCAGGACGTTGAGACTTTGGTGATATTGACGCCGAGTCTTTGAACTTCAGATGGCAATTGTCCTGTCACTCCGGCAAGTTTAGTTTGCACGTCGACAGCGGCTAAGTCTTGATCTCGTTCAAGGGCAAAGGTCGCCGTTATTTTACTGACGCCATCGTTGCCGCTATACGAACTCATGTATTTGAGTCCGTCGCAGCCGTTTATTTGTCGTTCCAAAGTCGTAGTAACAGCCGATTCAACTTGTTCAGCCGTTGCTCCAATATATGTCGCTTGAACTGCTACTTGCGGTGGAGCTAGGCTTGGATATTGGGCGATTGGCAAACTCGTCATTGTCACAAGTCCGGCAATAATCATCACGATCGCGATGACACTTGCAAATACTGGACGTCTGACGAAAAATTCTGGCATTGTTTTTACTCTATTGCTATGGGAGAGCCTTCACGAAGATTCTGAATGCCGGCGACTACGACCTTATCTCCCGCATTTACGCCATTAGTGATAACTGCACGATTGCCATTCAATGATGAAATGGTTAAGACACGTTGTTTTGCAATCTGTCCTTTCGTAGGGTCCGACGAGACGACATAAGCAAATGCGCGACCTGCGACAAACGAGAGCGCTGCGGTAGGGATTGAAATTCCTTTGTCTTGTTTCAGTACGAGTCTTGTGGAAATAGACTGCTCTGGTCTATATTGCTCACTGTCGTTGCCGAACAAGGCTTTTACGAGAACTGATTGGTTATCTTCATCTACAATCGGGTCGATGTGGAAGACTGAACAAGTAGAGATGACTTTTTGCTCGCCGTCAAGCAGTTCCAAAGGCATGCCGATTCGCAATCCGGCCGCTAACTCCTTGGGAACAAGTACTTTTACTTCAAGTGGTCGTACTGTGCTAACCGCCGTCAGTTTCGTGGCTGAGTTAACGTAGTCGCCAATTTTTACTGGAATATCTGCAAGCACTCCTGCGAAAGGAGCCTTGATATGGTAAAACGCGAGCTGCTCTTCTTGTTCCTTCTTTGCATAGACTGCTGAATCTACCGCCCTGGCAGCTCTCTGAATTACTTCCTTTTGCGCGGCTATGTTCTCATCAGTTTCCTTTAGCTTTGCCAGCGAAACTTTGTACATTCGGTCGCAGCTATCGACAGTAGCTTCAGCTACAACCCCTCTTTGCTCAAGCCAATAGTTTCTTTCAAATTCGTGCTTGTCGTATTCAACTGAGGCTTCCTGTGCGCTGCGCTGAGCTTTGAGACTTTCGAGGCGAGCAATTTCCTTCTGGTGATCAGCCTTGGCAGAGGCGATGTCGCTTTCCTTTTCGGCAACTGCTGCTTCCTGTTTTATGGCGTCAATGCTGATCAGCAACTGACCTTGCTTAACATGCTCTCCCGGACGGACAAGAATGCTGCCTATAGTGCCGTCGATTTTTGGATAGAGGGATACGGCGTTGCGTGAGTCGAGGCGACCGACCAAAGTGGCTTTATCACTCACCATTGACGGTTCGATAGTCTCGACTTTTACTACAACTGGTTTGTCACTTACAACAGCTGTTTCTTCTGTTGGCTTGTTGCAAGCGCAAAGTGCGACTGTGAACAATCCTGCAACTGTAAGAGAGATAAATGATCTCAGGTTCGCCATTATTTTATTGCCCAACATCACATTGCCTCTATGGTTTAATTCGAAATGGACGCTTATCGTCAGTGAGCGAGGCTATCGAAATGGAGCCTGTCGCTCTCAGTAAATGAGCTTGAGCTTTTCTGTAATTTACGATTGTTTCGGCTTGTCGTGAGAGCGCTTCGAAATAGTCTCTCTGTGCTTCTAGCCTTTCCAGATTTGTCCCTACTCCGAATCGAACACGCTCATCGGCAACACGAAATTCTTCACGAGCACTGATCACCGCCCGATGACTAACCTCGATTTCTTCTTTTGTAGAGAGCATGTCGATATAAGACGCGCGGACTTCTTCAAGCACTTCTAGGAAAATCTCATTGGCTTTAAGAGTTGTCTTTCGTGCCTGCTCTTTGTAAGCTAGGCTGTCGCCCAAAGCGCTAACGCCAAAGCCGGGCAGCAGCCAATTCAAAATGAAACCGGCTGTGAATGCAGCGCCACCACCACTGGAGCCTGTGCTTATCAATCCGCCGCTTAAGGCATTTCCTGCAGGGATGATAATACCTGAGCTTCCAGAATCACCTTTTGATTGCGTATTTGTTGCTACATAGAACTTGCTATTAGGGTAGAGCGTACCCAGGCTCTCCTGTATCCTTCTACGAGCCGCTAGTCTGAGTTGCTCATACTGCTTTAGTTCTGGCCGGGAATCAATTGCAATCGTGAGCAGATCTGCGATAGTCAATTTCGGATCGAGCAATTGCGTCTCAGAAAGCACTGTTTCACGTGGTAGCAGGTTTATTGCAGGACTAACATTTATCGCTACAGCCAATTTGAGGGCCGCTTTGCGAAACGCAACTTGTTGGCGCAGCAGTTGTTGCTGATCTTGTGCAAGGCGAGTCTGGCTTTGTAGAATTTCAAAAATGGTGCCTTCGCCTGCGGCCTTTCTATCCTCATTTTGCCGAACTTGAGTATTTGAAACCTCAACCGCTTTCACTCGCACCTGCAATAAAGCATGCTGTAGCAGCAGATCCTGATATTTGTTGAAGACGTCAAGTAAAACGTCATTACTTGTGGCTGAAGTGACATACTTTGCAGCCTTGGACTCGTGGAGATTTCTCAGGAAGTGAAATGCATCTTGACCACCGTTGAAAACAGGCATGTAGACAACGTTGTAGAAAGAACCAGCAACCGCAGTTGCAGGTCCTGTTCCACCAGTCCATACCTGGCTTCTTTCATATCCCATTGCCATGCTGGGAAGCAAAATGCCAATGGCTTCCAATACTCTGTACTTCGTTGATTTATACTCAGCTTGCGATATTTGGATCGGTAAGCTCTTGTTTAAGGCGACAGAAAGCACGCCGCGCAAAGTAGTTGGCTCTATGTAGCTGGCTTCGAGCCTGATAGGGGGCAATGGTCCATTCGCTGCTTTCAGCGTCGGCAGGTCTGAAGGCAATAAGGGTGTCAATGAAACATCAGAGTTAATTGGTACAGGCGGAATATCAATCGGATTTCTTAGCTCCACGCTCGCTCGAGTCGTGGATGGTGGCGCCTCTGGCCGCCTTATTTTTGGTGGTGGTCCAGCCTTGCCCCAATCCTTTTCAGCATCATCGCGCTCAGAAGCAAATGCACAAAGGTTAAAGAAATAACTGATTCCCACCAATGTGAGAATCAAGGTTCTAAGGATACTTTTAGGAACAAACACCGCTAATAACCAGCGACGAAGAAATACTACTTCGAACGAGGTCGACAGTTTACCATAATCTACACGGGCTTACTCCTTGAGCTTCTTTATCTCTCTACGTGCTTTCTCGGAGGTAGAGCTGTCTTCTCCTATGGACTTGCGGCAAAAATCAATTTGACGGGTCAGCCAGTATTTAGCCCATTTTGGATTGTCAGGATAGGATAATGCGCCCTGATGGAGCTCCGAGGCATACTTGGGAATGTTTGTTGGGTCAATGCTGAATAAAACGCCTACCGCATCATCGATCAATTCCACAGCTGGAATCAGAAAGTTAGGATCAACTTGCGAGATCGGCGAATATCGATTAAAGGAATTACGTAACTCCGAGTAAATTTTGAACGGAGTATCAGTCTGTTTTGCTTCTTCTTTTAAATTTTCAATAGCTTCGTAGGCGCGATCTGCAGTTCGTTCCATAATAAATCTCCGTACTATTGCTACGAGTCTATAGTCGGAATTTGAGATTATGTTGAAACGTAGAATTTTGCAGAGTGTCTATTCGTATGCCAAATTGCGTGCCTTTAACCATTGTTGGTCAAATACGGTATCTGTGTAGAGGTGCCCAGTGCTGGGTAGAATTGCTACAACATTGAGCCCCTTCTTGGTAGACTCCGCGCAATATTGTATCGCCGCAGCGACTATACAACCGGATGAGCCGCCAACAAAAAGAGATTCTTTGCGAGCTATTTCATGGGTTAGTTCAATAGCTCGTTGATCGGTAATCTCAATTGACTTATCAATCATCGACAGATCGACAATCTTTGGAATGAAATCTCCTCCAATTCCTTCGACAAGGTATGGACCTGGGGGATTCTCTTTCTTTTCTTGCCATCCTCCTAGAAGGCTTCCCTTCGGGTCCGCAAGCACAAGTTTGATTTCTGGGTTACGTTCTTTTAGGTACTTGCCCGCACCGCAGATGGTGCCACCAGTGCCGATACCAGCAACAAGAACATCGATCTTCCCGCCTGTCTGCTCCCATAATTCCGGGCCGGTAGTTTGGTAATGTGCTTCACTATTGTGGGAATTTTCAAATTGACCTGCGAACCAGCCATCGCGCTCTTTTGCAATTCTCTTAGCTTGGTTGATGTAATGTTCATCGTCGTCAATTGTTTTCCCACCCGGTACAACGAGTGTCTCAGCCCCGAGTATACGCATCAGTCCGACTTTCTTTTTTCCAACTTTTTCGGTCATCACGCAAAGAAGTTTGTAGCCCTTCAAATTTGCAGCCATTGCTAGCCCGATTCCGGTGTTGCCGCCCGTGGCTTCGACAATGAGCTGGCCTTTTGTGAGCTTTCCTTCTCGCTCGGCACACTCCACCATGTGGAAGCCGATGCGATCTTTTACAGAGCCGCCAGGGTTGAGAAATTCGCATTTTGCGAAGATGTTGTGACCGCGAGGAATATTGATGCGGCTGAGTTTCAGCAGAGGAGTATTCCCTACCGCTTCCGCTATTGAGTCTATGAAATGCATTCTTGCCTCAGAACCGGTGCCTGCCGTGGAACTGCTTTTGCGGACAACCGCGGGCTTCCATTATGTAACAGTCCCGGCACTAGCGTTACGGCCTTATACCGGATTAACCCTGAATCTTTTGCCGTTCTTTTCTACTTCAAAAGTTCTTGCTATGGGCGGAGTATTAACAAGGGAAGACCTTATGCATTTAAGAGGAATACAGATGAAAGCTGCATCGTTAATTGTGGTCGCCGCCCTAAGTCTTTGCGTCACGCCTGGCTCCATTGCCAAAGATACAGTCCTTTTGCCGCGGCAGCAGAATAACTGCGGGAACGTGAGAGTACAAACCAAGAGCGTCTCTCCGGTGAAAAATTCACAGGGTGACCGTGATGGAGCAGCGCAAAAAGACGAAGACAGGAAAACATCGGCGCGGAGTGAACATCCAATTGACCTTGTCATTTGTCTTGATACCAGCAATTCAATGGATGGCCTTATCGGTGCAGCGAAGGAAAAGATCTGGGATATCGTCAATGAACTTGCAACTGCAAAACCTAAGCCGCATTTGCGTGTAGGTCTTTATGCCTATGGCACGCCTGGGTTTGGTACTCAGAATGGTTTTGTCCACAAGGTTGTTGAATTGAGTGATGACCTCGACAAGGTTTTCACTGAATTAACGGGACTGCGAACCAATGGCGGTGATGAATATTGTGCAAGAGTAATTTCGACTGCCACCGATCAGCAGCCGTGGACCGATAGAAAGGGACTGAAGATATTAGTTGTTGCCGGCAATGAGTCTGCTACTCAAGATCCGAAATTGAATGTGTTTGAAACCGCTAAGAATGCCATTTCTCACGGCATCGTAATCAACACTATCTATTGTGGAAACCCTGCTCATCCTGAAGCAAATGATTGGCGAAAGATTGCAACAGCTGCTGATGGACAGTTTGCGTCCATCGATCAAAACTCTGGCACTGTTGTGATCTCAACACCTTTTGATAGAAAACTAGGCGAACTTAGCGCCGCCATCAACTCTACTTACCTTGCTTATGGAAGAGAAGGCTATCAAGGACAGCAAAAGCAATTGGCAGCAGACTCCGCTTCCCGAAGCATGGGTTCGGCGAATTTTGCTTCACGCGCTGCAGCTAAAGTAAGTGGACAATACCGCAACTCAAGCTGGGATCTGCTCGATGCAAGCAAGGCGAAAAGTTTTGATCTAAAGAAGATCAAGAATGAAGAATTACCGCCCGAAATGCAGAGAATGTCGGCAGAACAACAAAAAGATTATGTAAGCAAAAAGTCTCAGGAACGCGCGGATATTCAGAAGCAAATTGCCGAACTCAACACGCAACGTGCAAAATTCATTCAAGACGAGATCAAAAAGACCGGTAGATCGACAGATAAGGCATTCGATGCTGCGATGCTAAAGGCACTGCGCGATCAGGCTCAGAGAAGCGGATTCACTTTCGACTCGAAGTGAATTGCAGAGTTACTTTGCTGCCCCTTTTGAAGATCCTGTTTTGCCTTTTGGCAAAGGTGGACGGTTTTTCTTTATTTGATCTAGTGTACTGAGTAGATTCTGATTCTCAGCTCGGCTCGCGCCGGGATAGATAAAGTTGACGAATACCCATTTCCCATTCTGGAAGATCAATTCAGGAATAACCACAGGTTTGCTGCTTTTCGTGCCGTTATAAACGTTAAACACATCGGCGCGAAATTTTTCTGCGGTGTTTGTGATTTTTTCGACCGTGTATTTTGTGGCTACATCTTGGGCATTGAGAAACGGATCGAAGTCTAAACCAACAATTTCACCAGGAAAGAGTGCCGCGACAGAGTCATCTTCTTTCAGCTTCGTCTCAAGCTCTTTACTGAAAGCGAAGCTTTTATTTTTGAAAACAAGAAGGCTTGGATCTTCCGTTTTAGTATCTTCGCACTTTGCCATATACCAGTCGTAAAATGATTGCACGTACTTCTTGCATGAGAGGTTCTGTGCTTCTGTTGCACTGGCTGGAGTGGCCCTAGCAACGTTGAGAAGAATGAAGATAAGCAGCCAAAGTCTGTTCACGATGAAACCTCAAAACTACGGCATAAAGGATACCAAACTTTGCTTGGTCAAGTTAAAAGCAAGTTCTTTGCTGTACTCCTGTGTTAGGCACATTTGGAATGGAGTTTGAAAGAACTTGCTTTTTCAGAGAGCTGATTTAATAGACCTTAAGTGCCCGTCAAGAAAGGTATGGTTAGGCTTTCGGGACTTCAATGTTTAGTCTGACAGGACTGGTCTTTGGAAAGTACACATCGAGTGTCTTCACGTCTTCTGGAATCTTGAACCAGGCGTAACCGTCACCAGTTTGTCCGACCTTCCAATCGCCCGTTTCAACGTCCTCTGAGCGAGTGCTGTGTTCATGTCCAGCTCCTCGAATTACTTCATAAGCGGATCCAAGCATAGCGTCTTTTACTTTTATCTCAAGTGCGACGAATCGTGCATCGCCAAAGTACTTCACAGCGCCAGTGTTTGGACCAACTTTTTTCAGTCTGTATTGCAAAACAACGACGTTGTTTCTTCCAAACTCTGCTACGTTTGCGCGCACACAGCGCAGGACTTGTACCGTCAGGTTTGTTGGAAAGCCGGTCAGGACAGTTGGCAATTCATCCTTCTTTTCGGCTTTCTTTGCAGATGCTTTCGCTGGAGCTGCGTCACTAGATGCTGGTAGTAAAAAGCTAAATGCGGAAATTGCAATAACGCTTGCAATCATTATCTTCTTGTTCACTTTAGGTTCCCCCGGTTAATGTATGAATCTGCTGTTCATACTATTCACTACCACTAAGCCAGGAAAATTAGCCTCTTGGCAACTAAAATTCCTCTGAATCATTACACAATGGGCTTTTCGGGTTCCACTGAGACCCTAATTGGTCGCCGGCGATGGCGTTGCTAATGAACCGCCAGTGTTTAAGAACAGACATGCCAATGAGGTGTTTGCGGTTTGGACAGTTTTTAGACAAAGACAGGACAACTATAAGACAAAAGAAAATTAGACTTGCATTGTTGATAGGTTGGTGCGGGAGATAAACCATGGCAAAGAGAGCATTCACAAGGCGTCTGAGCAAGGAAACACAACGGAATATCAAATTCGCAGTCCTCACTGCATACGCTGGTATTGCGATTATGGGCATGTCCAATCTGGCTCACAACGCGTCTGAGGCTCTCTCAGCGAACTTGAGAGCGAAAATCAATTACGCCCAAAGTTACACGCTTGCATCTGCCAAATGAACATGGAGGAAAGCAAGCCCGAAGGTTTGTGGGAAGAGATCTGTGTCTAGATTTTCTTGATGGCGGGCGGTACCCAATCACCAACAAGTACGCACGACTGAGGCGCATATAGGCGCATGGTTATGCCAAGCAAGCCTGATGATGGACTGGGGAGCCAATTGGATTCCTTTTCGGCGCCGGGATTCTCATGTTGAATGTAAATATCGAGGGAGCCATCTTCAGTCTTTTTGAGCGGCATCCACGAACTGATTGCGAACCTGTTCAATTCATTGGCGACTTGAAATCCCGCGCCATCATACATGGTGACTGACCAGAATGCATGAACGGGTGGCATTTCTTCTTTTGAGAATCTAAGCACGTATTTGTTCTCTCCATAAAGAGGTTTGCCATCAACATCGGCAAAGTTTAACGGGTAAACGGCATCTTCCGGCTGGTTGGCACCGAGGCCGACCATAGCTACGATCGCACGTTTCAAATAGTAATTGCCATAAACACCCATCGTCTCAGTATTCATTGACCAACCGTTCACAGGTGTGCCCATTGTCTTGGTTTTTGTGGTCATAATTTTGAGTGCGTCTGCGGCACCGCGCTCTATGGCTTCTACAATAGATCGATCTTGCTTTGAAAGATCATAGCTCTCGCCAGCAACAAAACCAATTCGCTTCAGCCTTGCGATCTGGGACCAGTCTGTGCTGTGCGTCTTGATCGATTTTAGAAGCTCGGCCGCTTTGGCAAAATATTGATGGGCAGAAAGTCCATTCACATATTCCAAAGGTGGTGTTTTCATGTCTAGTTCTGGATCAATTATTATGTCAGGTGATTTGACCTCTTTTCCCCACTGCGACAGAGGCGTGATGCCGAACTCGTCCTGTAACGCATTTACGGCTTTGTAGTCATCAGGTCCATCTGTTTTGGTCCGTCCAATAATCCACACGTACGGGCTGGGTGCTTCAATTCTTTCCACACCAGAAGGTATTTGTCCTGACCACCCTTGCTGCACTACCGCGTACTGTTGCTTCTTTGTTCCAGAAGTGCGCCAACCGGGAGAACAAAATACATCACTCCACATGTCGAGCATTGGAAGAAGATAATAACGATCTTTCATGTCCGGCACGGAAACTATCATAGGTTCTTCAGTTAGATCCAGCCAGGCCGAACTATAGAGCGTGTCGAAGTTTGGTCTGACAACAGTTCGAAAATTAGCATCTGGATAGGCGCGCATATGGTTGAAACTGTTAGCCGGACCGAAGCCAGGTTTTTGACCGGCTGGTAGATTGCAAGTTTGACGCCTTGTGATATCCATCGACAGAAGCGGATAAAAATAGAAAAATGCTTCGACTGCAATTTCATAAGCCTCTTGTTCACCTGTTGTCTGTGCACATGTGGCTGTCGATGTACTTGTCATGTTTTGTGTTTCCTTATGAGACCATTCACTCGGACATACTTTCGGAGGCAAACTGAACTGCTGGACTTTTCATGAGTCCGAGGGATTTGAAAAAGTAGTTGTTAACGTACAATATAGTCTATTGGTCTTTGACTTTCATTATTTCCGCGCGTTTATTTTGTGTTGTAATGATCTGACGAGAAGCTTATGCTTAATCTCGTGAGTTCCAACTTCTGGAGTGTCTGTGCGGGCATTTGAAATAGCTTTATTCGTTTTGCTATTGCTTGTTTGTCTTCTTTTCCGGATAAGGAGTTTGCAAAGGAATAAGCGCTTGAAGCGAGCTGCTTTTGTCTTTGTTGCCTCAATTTGCTTCGTGCATTTGTTTAGCGAAGAGTTCCGTTGGCAAATGGTGCCTCTCTATATTTCACTCCTCCTGATCGGAGTCATCGCATTTCGAAAGGAACAAAATCAAGCAATATTGAATCGCATGAATGGCTGGGTTGCTATGTTTGCCTGCATAGGCTTCTCTTTGACCTCTTTGGTTCCAGTCGCAAGTTTGCCTGTGCCGACGGGTCCATATAAGGTAGGTACCGTTTGTAGATCTCTAATTGATCAAAGCCGTAAAGAGATCTTTGGATCGCCGACAGCAGGCAAGAGAAGGTTAGCAATTCAGATCTGGTATCCTGCTGTATTTGATTTCGGAAATGATGTCTTGCCTAAGCACAAAAAGGTAGGGGCGTCATACATGCAACCGAGTTCTGACTTTGCACAGCTGGTCAAGGCCCCACTTCCGTCAATTTTAGCCAGCCACCTTCACCTGACTGAGACACATTCAGTTGAGGGAGCCTCGATTGCAAGATCTAAGAATACTTATCCAGTGATCATTTTCTCCCACGGCTTAATGGGCGGTAGAATTCAAAACACCATTCAATGCGAGAATCTTGCAAGTCATGGTTTCATTGTGCTCGGAGTTGATCACACTTACGACGCTGCTTTTTCGATCTTTCCGGATGGAAGTGTGGTATGTAGCCAGCTATTAACTGGCATGCAGAGCGGTCCTACTATTCAGCGAAACGGATTTGAAGTTCGCATTCGGGATGTAATTCAGATATTAGACTGGCTGGCAAATTTGAATGAATCTGATCCGGAAAATCGCTTTGCCGGAAAAATCGACCTGAATAATATTGGTCTGTTGGGTCATTCTTTCGGAGGATCAACAAGTCTGGAAGTGCTTGCATTGGATGGCAGAATTAAAGCTGCTATCAATATGGACGGAACAACTATCGGTGTGCAGGCAAGCGAAAAACCTGCGATGGTGATGCAGGCCGATCACGGAGACATGGATCCTCTAGCGATTGCCGAATTTGAAAAGAGACAACGAGGTGACTTCGTTCGGCTTAAGATTTTAGGTACCGGCCATGCTAACTTTACTGACCTTCCGATGCTTACTCCAATCCATTGGATGTTTTTGCTGTCTGGTCCGGTTGAGCCATTTCGCTGTGAGAAAGTCATCAATGACTATTCTCTTGATTTTTTCAACCATTATCTGAAGCAAGAACCGTTCAGCGTGATCAGTTCGCAAGATTTGACTAAGAAGCCAGGTGTTCTGCAGGCATTCAGAGCGAGGAAAAGTTCTCCGTGATGGATAGCTCTATGTTTTTTATGCCGGTGAGGTTGACACGTCCAGCTCTGCCATTCATAGAAATTATTTCTGAACGTCATAGCGTTTTTGTTTCTTCAATCCAACTGAACACGATCTTATCTTTTCTTCTCTTCGATAAGAGTAGCTACTGGTCTTTCCACGAAAGTGATTACTAAAAGTAGTAAAATGGAGACAAACCACAAGATGTCGTTTGCTAAACATGAACCAGAAGATACCGTTAGTAGTAGTTCTGTTAACCAGCATTTGCTTAAACAGCTTTTGTGCCGCCAAGGAGATTCTTATGAGTGGAGACGAATACGAATCAGAGATTGACAAGATCTACAAAAAGCACAACAAGTTGGATGAAATTGTTCAGTTCGATTTACTCTATTCCAACGCGATCCACTCCCCGAACGACGAGGCGCATATAAGTAAGCTTCTTAAAGAAGCCAACGAACATGAAGCGCAACAGCGAGACATCCAGGCCTGTGCGCTTTACTTAGCTTCAATACACCTTTTGATGGTGTACCATGGAGATAAGGTCCAGCAAGAGCAAATGCTAACCTCATCAAAAAAAGCTATTAAAATTGCACTAAAACATGACAGTAGGCTGCAGCGAAAGTTATTGGATGTTCTTAGAAGAGATGCTACACATCGGTTCTTTCGGGGAGTTGATGGTCTGGAGATTCATGATCAGCTATTAACTGAGGTCCTTCAAGTTGCAGAAGCACTTGCAGACAAAGAAATTTTGTTAGAATTCACCGGGCAACTTGCAAAGGTGAAACAATCGCAGAAAAAGTTTCAAGAAGCAATCGCGCTATACAAAAAATGTATTCAACTGGCACCGCAGCAAGAGAACTATCGTTCAGGAGTCTCGAGCGCATATTTTGACAGTCTTCAAGCAATTTACAATGAGCAAGGCAATACTGAAGCGGCCAACGCTTTGGTCAAGGAACGTATTGCTGCCGCTGAACAGAACTCAGATGCGCCCATGTCACTGGAAAAACTGGGACAGTTGCAAGAATTATATCTTAAGGATGGAAAGATCGAACAGGCTGCCGATACTTTGAAGAAAACACTTGCAGAATTGGAGAAACAAGTAAGCAAACCTGTGAATCCTAACGGTCCCTTCCGGCGGTTTAACATGTACCAGGTCGGCGCGTCTATAGATGCTTCGCTCAGATTTGCTAGAAAACTAGAAGAGAAGGGTCTACTAATAAATGATGTTCACGAGAAACTTCTGCGAATGCAGTATCAAACTGCAAAGGAAGAACGTGATTCTTGGATCTCTAGCAAATTGAAGGCGCTGACGTCATTTTTGATGAAAATTGGAAAAGCAGCTGACGCTGCTGCAATTCTGAAAGCTGAACTGGCCGATCAGAAGGGGAAAGTTCATCCACATGATTTTTCGCAGTTGGAAAGCAATTATCTTTCGGCTCTCAAAGCAGCTAACATGACCGACGAATACAACAAGATCATTTCTGAGAAGTCACAAGAAAGGAAAAAGCAAATAGACGAGCAAGCAAAGGCGCTAGTGGCGCGTTTGGAAGTCTCGCGTAAAAACATAGGAAGCGATCCAAATACATTCTTTCAGTTAGCCACCGCAGTCATAGGTCAGCATCTTCAATCCCAGAACAATCAACAGGCCGCGCAGCTAAAAAACGATGTTTTTGAAGCCTACAATACTGTACCCAGACATAAGCTTGATGCCTCATCTCTCGTTTGTATTTGGTCGCTCTCGCGGTTATCCAGCACTGGCGCGAAGACCAACCAAGCTTCTCACTCGCTCAAGTTGGAAAAGGAACTCGTGGAGGCTTATGAGAAGTTGGTCGCTCAATCAAGTAAGGATGGCGAATACTACTCTTCCAATGATCTTACAGAGCAGGTCTACACTTACTCAGGACGAGAGTCTTTAGAAGATAGAGTGGACTTCGTTAATTTTGTAATTGATTTGCGCAAGAGATTCAATCCCAAAAATGTAGGGCGGCTCCACGAAGCTTACGAATGGCTTGCAAAAGCATATTCCGAATCGGGCAATATTCATGAGGAGAAGAAAGCCCGGGCGCAACTACTATCCTTTTTGAACACAAATAGGTCCATTGACAAAACTCTTGTACTTCGGCAAGAAATAGAAATTGCTGTCCTATCATTTGCTCATCGGAACACGGAGCAGACATTGAAAAAGTTGGAGAGCTTCCTTCCGGAAGTGTCCAAATGTGAAGCAAGTGCACAAAGTGTGCTTGCTTCACGTATCTTTAGCGGTTTCTGCACGATCGCAAAGTCATTTGTCGATAATGACGAACTTCAAAAAGCGCAAGAAGTTTTGAAGCTGGCTAATGAATTAGCAAGGAAAAACAACCGCGCTTTTCCGAATTACGAACAGAATCAGATCTTGGATAGGATAACTTCCGTTCTGCTCGCCAAATCTGATTATCTCGGTGCTGAATCCAACTTGGCATTGAAGATTTCGCTGCTCAAGTCGAGCCAACAGGGGGATCTTGCGATGATTGAACTTGGCGACTGTATGGTTCGACTTAGCGAAACGATGTTACTACATAGCAGAACGTTAGCGGATCAGGCTGAGGCGCAAAAACTTGTGGAGAAGTCTCTAGCCCAACTGCGGGAGGCGATTGATGTCTACGGCAGATGCAAGAGTGATTATGCGCCATGGTCTATAGGTTGGTCCCGGAGACGACATGAGTACATTCTCCGGAGCGGAAAGAATCCCGACGATTTCCACAAGTATGAGCCGCTAAACGTCAAAGTAAGGCATCATCTCCAGGACGTTCCTAATCAAGCTCATGGGCAAGCTCCGCAGCCATTTGCATGTGCGGTACTTGCGCGTTCTCTTGCAGACATCGGAGCAGCATGCAGGACAGAAATTGTTGATTCCTCTAATGGATTAGCAAATACGCAAAGTAGTGATATCGCATCACTTTCCACTCGGCCAAGAGGTCTGACAGTAGCTGGTCAAAGCACTGCATCTAGTAGCTCTGCAAATTCAGATTTCAGCAGAAGGCTGTCAGGCGCGGAAGTCTTGTCGACGGGAAAAACTCTTCTCAATGGCACAGCAAAAATACCAGCGACCGTAGCGGGACGATCTATTGTGATGACGGGATCCAATATCAAAGTTCTTGGAAATTTGGATGCAAGCGGAGACATACCCGAGGCTTTTCGATGGACTGGGGCGCTCGCTCCCCCCAGCTCTGCAAAGATCATTCCAGCCGTAGTTGCGGGCGGAAAAATAGAGGCAGCATCAGATGGAGCTGTCGCAGACCTCGGTGAACTCAGCCTTTCATCAGATGATTCGCTTAAGATTTGCGCTGGAGATTATTTGATTTCGCGGATAGCAATGTCGCCTGGTGCAAATATCGAAGTCGATAAAACTACGGGGGCTAATAAGCCCGTTAGATTTTTTGTGAGAGACATCAAGCAAAAGGATTTAGCTCAGGCGCAGGTCCTGATTGAAGGCGCTGCCGTGAATAAAAGTGGGGTACCGGCTGAGATGCAGTTCTGGTGCAGCGGTGAGGGTCTTGTGCTCATAAAAGGAAGCAAGGTTAATTCAATCTTTTATGCACCGAACGCGCCAATAGTTGTTTCCGCATCACATTTGATAGGGGCTTTGGCGGCCGATGAGGTGCGTCTGAGGAACGGGACCAAGATTTCTTTCGATATTGCGACTCCTTCACTACAAAAACTCGGACTGGGACGTCTGCAAGTGCCTGATCCAGACGATCCCAATGAGATCCAGGGCGGAGGCGGTGGCTCAATAACTTGTATAGGAGCTCGGGCTGACGAAAGCTATCAGGCTAGGAAATACGTCGAATTTGGAGAGTACAATGATGCAATCAAGTCCTATACTGAGGCAATCAGCATCGAGCCGACTGTCCAGAATTACATTGGGAGAGCCTATTGCTATTTCCGCACCGACCAATATGAATTGGCTTTGGCTGACTGCAAAGTTGCGATTGATGATGAACCTGACTATGCCTTCGCCCATGCCATTTGTGGAATGGTCTACCAAAGGACAGGTGAAACAGAGAAAGCAAAAGCGGAATTCTCTAAGGCAATTGAACTTTGTCCTATAGATGAGGATATGGACGATCTACTGTTTCTGGCGCTTTGTCAAAGTGGCATCGGCAACTCTGACGTAGCAATTGAAATTCTGTCAGAAGCTTTAGCTGTAATGAATTCAGATTCAGAATTGTATTTGTTCCGTGCTGGACTTTATGACTCGACAGGGCAACATGAGCTCGCTAACAAGGATCGAGCCAAGCTTGAAGAATTGCGTAAGAAGCAGCTAGAGAAGCGTCAGCAGGAGAGGGAAGCTTTAGAGCGTGCAAAGGAAATGCGACAGATCATTGATCCTTAGTACGCTTCTGCCTTCGTTCCTCTGCGGCTTCTTGCTGTTTCTTCCAAATGTTGTTTGCCATTTCGGTCAGTTTTTCGGATTCTTTACTTTCCCCAAGCTTTGTGTAAAGACCGGCACATTGCCTGAAGAAGCCTGCTTCATCAGCGTCAGTCTTGTGCTGCCCGTTCAGTTTTGCCAGAAGCGCCAACGCTCTTGATTTTTCGCCGAGAATAATGTATGTGTTAATCAAGCTGAACTTGTCGGCGGAGCTTTTCGCGTCATCAGGGATCGACTCTAGAATTGAAGCGATGTTGCGGGTCATTTGCAATGACTCGTCCTTCCGCCCAAGTTTCCGATTCAGTTCCGCAATCTCCACCATTTGCTTTCGAGCTTCCACGCCTTCAGGCGAGTCGATCAAAGCGGTGATCTTCAGCAATCTTTCTTGTAGTTCCAAAACAAGCTCGTAGTTCTGTCCATATGTTTCAAGCTCAATTAATTTGGCAATAACTGCTCTCGTTCCGCTGCTATAGGGACCAGATAGCTTCTCTTCCTCTCTTGCCATATTCAATAACTGAGTCCTTCCTTTCTCTAAATCACTGGCTTCAAACCTAAAGAATGTGAGATCGGAACTTCTGCGAATGTTGAAAGCTATCCCAAATGGATCAATGTCCTCCTTATACTTCATTTTAACTGTGGATATTTCATCAGTTAATTCGAGCTTTCTTAGGATATTCAAGTATGTCGCCACATAGTGATGGAGTCCGTGCCAATCCATCCCATGATTGCTTTCGTAGATCTGGATTGCATTCCAAGCATGAGCTTTTGCTTCCAAAAATTTGTTTTGTTTTACAAGCATATTTGCGATGTACGATTCAGTCGAGGCAATTTGGGGATTTCTCTTGCCTAAGAACATTGATTGAATCTCGAGTATTCGCTTAAGTAAGAGATATGCCTGTTCGTCGCGCCCGCGTTCAGAAAGCGCTGTTGCAACACCAAGAAACGATTCAATTGGCTTTCCTGAACCAAAGCGGTCAATAATCGGTTCATTAAGTCTACTTATCTGCAGGCTATCCAGGGCTAGTCTGCAAGTTTCCTCGCATCCGGAATAGTCGTTTGTCATGGCTTGAGTCTTTGCTATTGAGGCGCTTACTGTGATGGCTGCTTTGTCATACTTGCCATACTGACTGTGCAGAATGTTTTCTGCATAACGAAGCACTTCGGCAGCAGCAGCTGCATGATCAGCTTTTATGAGCCCGTCCGTAAAAGGATCATGTGGCGAGCCGATCCCCGTAGTTGTTCCCATCTCTCTAATGTACCGGAGAAAGTAAGGCGAACTGATGTATTTTTTCGCAGCGACCACTGCCTCCTTAAAATGCTTCTGCGCAAGCTCAAGTCGCGCCAAATGATCGTATTCAGCTCCCCAGTGCGCATTGCATTTTTCCGCGAGTTTAGCAACTTGCCTCTGAGCGTCTATTGCTTTATCTGGTTCTTTGCTCGTCTGATAGTTTGAGGACATTTGCTGCCAGAATTTTAGTTCTTCCTCCGGAGTTTGGAAGCTGCGATTTTGTACTTGAGATATGCGTTCACTAATACTCTTTAGCTCTGCATTCTTTCCGGCGCGCTGCAGGGCTGTGGTGAGCAAGGTCAGTGTTTTAATGATTGAGGAATCATTTTTTCCAAACAGTTTTTCTTGAATCTCAAGTGCACGCTTGAGATAAACCAACTTCTTCTCTCGGGACTGCTTTGATTCGCTAGAATTCCACTCTTCCGCAGCGGCGCTAATGTACGCAGGCACAGCTTCTTTCAACTTGTTCTGTTTATCCAGAGATTCAGCCAAGATACCATAGGCTTTTGTAGAGTAGTGCCCTTGTTGGGAATTCGCTGATTTGGCGGCAAATTCCTCAGCTTTTGTGAACTCTCCTCTTTCCAGATATAGCTCTGATAAACGTAAAAGAACTTGTGCGCTTTGATAGGAGCTTGGCTGCCCTGGTTTCTGCTGATTAGCCATTGCAAGCAGAATTCTTTCCGCAACTTTTGTTTGATTCGCTTTCGCAAATGCAGAGCAAATTTGATCCCATTTTGTACCATCTGCGCGAGAAACAGAATTCAGCAAGACGGGATCTAATGCTAGCTTTTCTGCCTCTGAATATCTTTGTAGGTCTATTAGAGTTAGGCAGAGATCTTCCTTCATGCGAAGGTCAAAATCTGAACGCGATCGGGCTAATCCATGCTTATCGTTTTGGGGTGCTTCCTCCTTGTTCCGGAGTTGAGTAGCCTTCGTCAGCAGGGCTTCAGAAATTTCGGGATAATGTGCGAAGCGCCATTCAAGCGCTAACCATCTTAGCTTTTCATATAGTGGTAGCTTCGCAGCTGTGTGGTTCTCGTCCTCGTCCGGTGTCAGTTCTTCGAGGATCGAACAGGTCTTACTGAATTCCGTCGCACTATTATGCTCTTTACCGTGAAGCCAGTCTTCATAGACCGACAGGACGAGTTTTGACAACTTTTGGTCTTCACGAATCTCATCATTTAATTTAACGAGCAAATCTAGTGCATTTTTCACCGAGTTGTTTTTTTCAAGTTCGACAAGCGAGAAAATTTGAGCGATCTGGTAAACGGTCAAATTTCCTTTCGACTGCGCCTGCATCTCAGTGAGGACACGGTTGGCTAGCTCTAGTCGATCATGCGCTTTGCTTTTGATGGCATTGTAGACATCTAATGATTGTGTCTCGTGTGTAGGTACTGAGTTATCGCCAATTTCTACAACAATTAGGCGTGAGGGCGCCAATTCCTTCTCGGCGCTTAACCTGCTGGCAATTACCTTGCACCATGGGCTATCACTATTGAAAGCCAATTTAGCAGACTCCATTGCCTTTTCATAAGATTCATTGGAATTGTCGCCATTTCCAAGTGCCTTTTGAATATCACCCTTCTGAATAAGCAGTTGACTCATTGAGGGATGAAATTCTCTTTGTCTCTCACATTCGGATTCCATATCTGCAGGTGTCGCAGCTTTATGCTTTGCAATGGCCTGAGAATTGAATCGAGCGGCATTTGCAAAGTCTTTGCAGGCGTAGTAAGCATCAGAAGACTTGAATAAGAGCTTTACGAGTGGTCGATCTCTCTCGAACTGACGCTGTGATTGAGGGTTCTTTTCTTCATATTGGGCAGCGGCTTTCGCATAGCGTTCTGCTGACTCAGAAAAAGAACCGATGGCGTATTCAGCGTCGGCGATAAACTCGTTGTTCTGCCATGCTGAGTTCTCTCCGTAAAGTATTTCTAACTGTTTTAGTAGTTTGGGGACTTCTGATTTTCTGTTCTGCCCTATTAGAAAACGACAATATCTCTTTATCACTTCCTGCTGTTTCCATGTATTATCGGGAGACTTTGCGTGTAACTCAAGCAAATTCTTAAAGACTCCTTCCGCATCATCCAATCTTCCTGCTCGTTCGAAAGTTTCAGCGACAACGGTTATGTTTCGAGGGTCTTCATTGCCAAATGTAGGATCGGCCTTTCCTATCTTTTTGATTTCCGCGTACAGCTCATCTGCTTGCTCAAAAGCCCAGCAAGACATGAAAAATCTAGCAGCCGATGAAAGGAGCGTACCCTTTGTCTGGTCGAAGGGACCATGTGTTTCGATGGGACTACTCAACGCCAGCAAGTACAATGCGCGAGCGCCTAAAAAGTCGCCTCCATTCATCGCCGTTTCACATTGTCTTGACGCTTCGCGTGCTTCATCCAGAGACTTCGCAACTTGGTTCAGTATCTGATAGTCGCTTACAAAATAATGCATTCCGAGAGCGGAGTTCACATCAACTCTTTCAACGACTACTTCTTTATGTGTGCCGTCAGCCGTTGAAATCTTCAGTTTCAGCTTGCTGCCGACCAGTCCTCTTATGAGCATAGATACTTCTGAAGAATTTAGTCCTTTAACTGGCTTGCCATCGATTTCTATTATTTGATCTCCGTCGTGAATACCTGATTTCTCACAAGAGCTTCCATCTTTTACTCCTCGGATTTCAAAATAGCCTCCGTGACACGGACCAAGATAAGCGCCCAATCCGCCGTACTTCTTGTTTGTGTTGTTGTTGTTGTTGTTGTTGTTGTTGTTGTTGGGTTCGCTATTCTTATCCATGGCTTGAATCCTACTTTTGTTTCCATTGATGATTGCTGGAGGTGTTGCTGCGGCAGCTGCCAATAGGCAATACAGGGTCGCTGGCAAGCAGCAGAAGATGGCAACCTTGAAAATCGGCATAGTTTTCTGGGCACCTGAATACATAATGTCGACCATTATATAATGCAAACGCACAATTGCGCTCTGCTAGGACCGCGAGGCCTCAAGTCTGTCTTTGACGGTTTTGTGTTATTGAGCCCGCTAACTGTGCAACCTATAACCAAGATGATTCTCTTGTAGTGGGAGAGCTCTATCAGTCCACCGAGTTCCGTTTGGAACTGCCTGAAGCTTTTTCTCTCTCCATCTTAGCTATTCCGGGCGGCACTACATTGGTGAGGAAATACACGCAAATAGGATCCGTGCCTGATTATGAATAGAGGCTCTTCGCCCGGCAATCTACCTTTACTGGTTTAAGCTAGTGCAGTAAAGTATACTGGCATCGTTCTGGCACCTGGGTTCGCTGTGAGTTTTTCGAATTTGAAATCGCTACTTGCGGGCACTTCGTTTGAGGGGCGCATCTTCTGGACGAGCGTTCTCTTGCTTTATGCCGAAATATTTGCAATACGCTGGATTGGAATTGAAGTCTCGTTTATGCGAGCATTCCCAAACCTTATCTTGTTAGTGATATTAGTTGGTGCTTCTCTTGGGCTTGGAAGTCCGGAAAAATACATGAGTCCAAAGTGGGCGCTTCTGTGCGCTTCAGCTGTGCTTCTTCTGGGGTTGGTTTTTGCAGCGCCGATGAAACTTTATGAGCTGAGTTTTCATTTGGAACAAGCTAATCTCATCGCAGGCATGGTCGCATCATCAGCGGTACTGCTCGCAATTCTGGCATCATTGCTTGTACTCTCTACAAGCATGGGCGCAAAACTTGGCAAAGAAATTAGTCTGCTCCCGGGGTTGAAGGGCTATTCGATGAACTTGCTCGGCAACATCTTTGGCGTATTCGTTTTTATGCTCATCAGTTATTTCCATATGCCGCCATTCATATGGATATCGATTCTTGGAATAATCACTTGGTTCTCAACAAGGTTCAAACATTGTATTGCCCTTACTGTTGTGCTTGCAGGCTTGTCACTTGTTACGACGATGAATAGTCATTGGTCACCTTACAGTAAACTTGACGTTTTGCCTTTGTCCAGCGCAGAGGACAGCATTCTTGGAAAAGGTAACTATGTATTGAATTCCAACAATCATTATTTTCATTTCGCTGTTCGCAGTCTTGGTCTCAAGTCAAAGGAAGAAAAGGAAAAACTAGAACAAGAAAGTAAGAATTCGCCGCAACTGGCTACGCTGAACCGATATTTTCAATGGCTTAAATTGCCATTTCAGAACTCGCAGGAATTCAATCGAGTTCTGGTGCTTGGTGGTGGTTCTGGAAATGATGTATCTTTCGCCCTGCAAAACAACGCGAAGTTCGTAGATGTTGTGGAAATCGACCCGATAATTGCATCGTTTGGAAGAAATCTACATCCTGAGAAACCGTATAATGACCCGCGCGTTCGATTACATGTTGAAGATGCAAGAACCTTCTTGCGCTATGCTAACGGCAAATATGACCTCATAGAATTTGCATATCTTGATCCCGGAACCACACTACATACCGCATCGTTTTTGCGCGTCGACAATTTTGTTTATACAGTGGAATCCATTCGCTCTGCACTCGATCATCTCGATACGAATGGACTTGGTGTAATCAGTTTTGCCACCGGACCTAATAGTCTGGTCACGCGACGTCTTTATCAAGCCATAAAGACAGCCCAAGGGGGAAAGCCGCCCCTGGGTGTAGTAAGTGACGAATGGGACAGCGTAATGTTCTTCTTCGGACCTGCTGCCGACAAAATGGATCTCGCTCGAATGGATCTTGGACCGCTGCGCCCGTGGCCCTCAGCTAAAGATATCACTGATTCAAGACCGGCGTCGGATGATTGGCCATTCCTCTATTTGGATTTCAATTCCAACGGTTTTTTGTTATACGCAGCTGTCTTGTTTGCCGCGGTATTAATGCCTGTGCTGATTTTACGCAGATCTGACGATGGGGGACCTATCAGCGGATCTACATGGGGAAATATGTTCTTTCTTGGACAAGCATTTATGCTCGTCGAGACGAAATCGATCACTCAGTTATCGCTCTTGTTTGGCGCAACATGGATTGTGACCTCCATTGTTACTCTAGTAGTCTTGTGTTTTGCATTCTTCGCCAACTGGCTAGCAATGAAGAGAAAGGGTGATGCTGTTTGGCCTTTCTACCTTGCTATTTTGTTTGCCTTATTACTGGATTATTTCTTCCAAATACCAACAAATTCAAGTCTGCCATTCTTTGTACTGGCTGCGCTTGCAGCCATCATTAACTGCTTGCCCATATTTTTTGGTGGCTTGATTTTTTCGACCTGCTTTCGAAAGGCGAACTCGCCGTCGGCCTGTTTGTCTGCGAATTTGCTAGGAGTCGCGATTGGTGGGCTGACTGAGAATCTGTGCATTGTTACTGGCATTAAGTGCCTTGTCCTTGTTGCTCTTTTGCTCTACGCGATGTCCTATTTGGCTTTACTGATTGGAAGTCAGTCAAAGATGGCAAGCAAATAGTTCAGATTTGTCCAATTCAGTGACGTTGCACGAATTAGACGCTATGAAATTGATTTGCAGGAGCCGCCATTGGACGCTGGCTGGTAGCTTTCTTACACTTTAAGAATCTGGCTAAATATTGGCTAGGCCTGGATTTGCCTCCTCCGGCTTGGTCCTGGGGGATTGGCAGGGCGAAAACGCTCGAAATGCCGTCTGTGCTTGTGTTTACTTGCCTCTACTTGGTTAAATCTAGAATTGGGACCAGATTGGTCAAGGTTTTCAGATAATTCTCAGATTCTTCGGATAGTCTGTGCTCACTGAAAGACAGCGACGCCATAAAAAACGGCAAGCTAACTCAGGTTACCACCAGATCAGCTTTTATTAGCAGGAGAAGGAACAATGAAGACCAGGCAGAACAAAGGCGCTGTACTTCCCTTTATCGCCGCCACCGGTATCGTCCTCGTCATGATCGCAGTTTGCTTCTTCTGGATTAGCCTTCAAATCGGCGGTTCCAGAGAGCTGATGCACGCAACTGATGCTGGTAGCCTCAGCGTCGCCAAGTATGCAATTCGCAAGCCTGATGTGTCCCTGGCAGTATCAGACGAAAGCATAAACTTCGGTGGGATTATGGACAAAGGCAATGTAAGCCTTGCAAACTACAACCGAATCGTTGGTCAAGCACTTCTGGTTTCTCTAAATGCGCAGGCCGAAGGTACCGCAAAGGCGAAAGCAAACGCCGAGACGCTCATCGATGTCGTTCAAGGCAATAACGGCATAGCGACCAAACTTACTAAAGCCTTGAGCAGTCCCGACAGTGTGAATAGTCATTTTACTGCTGCATCATTTGTGAACAGCGTGCGCATGCTAGGCAACAGTGCCATCGCCAATGCGGATGACTCACAGTATTCAGTTGCCTATCTTGAAGCTGGGTCCGCCAGCAACGTCGCCCTCGACCCTGCAACTCTTCCGTCGGCAAACGGTACCCGAATTCCAGTTCCAGACGGAACTACCGGTGACGAAGTATCCAAGAAAAACTTCTCATTCATCAGCGGCTACTCCCCGATTAAGATTCCTGGATTTAGTAAATCACTCACAGCTGTGCCGGTATTTCCAGGGAAAGCTCCACACCTGGTTTCTTTGAAGAATTTCGATGAAAACTTGAGCGCTCCGAAGGGTGCTGGCAATGTCCCACCAAATAGCTTCAAGTTGGGTGGTTCTGCTCAGAAAACACAGGGGGTATCTTGTGCAATCGTTGGAGCCCTTGATACACAGTTCACCGCCTGCATCCCACGTGGTTACATCGTAATTCATAATGGACCATCGGACAAGTTCGAGGGGACATTGGCTGATGGAGATCAAATTTTTGCAAAAGAATTGAACAATGGCATCATGGTAGGACCAGGCGTAGGAGCCAATAGACCGTTCACTACCGACGCCGGACTATACGAAGAATGGCGCGTATACAACCAAAAGAAGGCTGCAGGACAGACCCCACCGGTGGCGCCTTCAACAAAAGGCATATTCGGAGATCCTTCGAAAATCACAGCACCGGCAACTCCAGTGTTTTGGAACACCCAAGGCGGCTTACTTCAAACAATGCTGCCATCCTTCGTCCAAGCCTATCCCCACGCTAATGCCGGAGTTGAATACAAGTCAGATTCACTGACCGCTTTGGAAGTATACAAAGCAAGAGTTATTGAAGCTTTCCACAAGGTCACACGCTACCATGATCCGACTGACCCCTATTATGCGCAATACATAGCTGCACCGACAGAATCGACAGGACTGAAAGCTTTCGACCACAACGCAATGTACTCCGGAACAATTGCATTCGGGAAACCAGGGTCACTACGTCAGTTTCTTGAACAATGCAATGCTACAGATGTGGTCCAAGAAATTGATCAGCGTCTTCGTCAAATCAAGCCGGAAGCTTCCGACCAAGAAAGAAATGCAGTGCTCAACAGACCATCAATTGGAATGGGGCAGACCCTCTACATCTACAAGGGCTTAGACGACAAGCTTACGATTTCCTCCTCGAAACCTCGATGGATGGAAGGTGTCTCCGCCGATGTTTCACCAGACGGTCCACCCCGAGTTTTGAAAAGCATATATGACGTCAACAGAAAGTCAGTGAATGCTAATGGCGATGGCAACGCTCCGGTATACCCCTGGTTCAAGGTCCCTCCTCATCCGCAAGCTAGTGATATCTGCACCTACACAGCTTCTTCTGGTTACAGAAATCTTCTCGGTGTCTTGAGTTTCTCAAACAGAGTAATTCCGGAAGGCAGCAGCGGCATCTACGCCGATCCTAACTAAGCAAGCTGGTCACACCAATGACATTTGACGATACTCTCAGGAAAAATTCAGATTCGTCAGGTAGTCTTAGCTCACTAAAACAAGTACGCGTCAGGCAAGATGGACCAATTAAACTAGCAAAGCTGACGTTGAATCAAGGAGTTTTACTATGTATGGCATTTCGAGCAAACTAACTTCTACAATGACAGCAGCGTTTATCGGAGTCATTGTCTTCGGACAAAGCGCAGCATTTGCAATCCCCAGATCTGATGATGGAACGGCTAAGATTACGGTTGAAAGCGAATTTAAGTGCAAGCAAATGAAGAGGTATGAACAGTTGCCGGACTTGCCGCAGTACACTGGGCAATCTGAGTTCGTTCACGGCATCATCACTCCGGAAGCTCGTGGTGGAGCATCTGTGACCTATGAGATTGCAGTGCGCGAAAACAAGGACATGGTAGTTTACTGGTGGCGCGAAGCGCTGAAAAACTACAAGTGGACCAACTGCGGAGACCAAACTGCTAACGCTGTTATAGCGAACAAAGATAAGAATTACGTTCAAATCGTAGTCACAAATTCCGGCCGCGCAAACTATCCAACATCTATCATGATTAGCTATCGGGCAAGTCGCTAAAGCGGTGTGGTCACGAAAAGGCTGATTGTAAGCCGGAGAAGCCTCTTGATATAATTTCTCTTTGGAGTTCGGTTCGATCCCGGGAGCGCCGGCATCTTGCCGGCTTCGATCTTTGAGAGCGATTCGCTCTCTGTTACGGGCGGACAATCAAAATTCAATTTTCAGTTTTTGTGGATGCTCTTTCTTTGGCAATTGTTTCTATAAGTACCTTGGTATCGTCTCTGTTGTGCAACAGATAGTGCATGAAGCACTCAGGTACTACATTCTTGACGATGCTTCGCAGGTATTCTTTGCCCAACCAGCGAAGGCTGCTTTGAGATCTTATTGACAAAATTGCACTAATTCCATTGCTTAACTCAATATCGGAGATGTCGCAATTGGTGTTGAGAAGTTGATTTGCTCGCGCATATTTGTTTAAGGCACTTGCTAAATCGACAGGTAAGTCGTCCAAAGGAAACTCTTCGTTTATGTTATCGTTGTTGAAGAAAACCAGTGAAAGGCATTCTTCTCGATCAGTCCACTGTATAACGCATTCAATCTTGAGGCTGTCTTGATGTTCTGGGAGTTCTTGCTGCTTGGAGAGATAAATTGGTGCCTTATTGACTTTCAATTGCGCGTCGTTTAGCCAACTAAGGTAATCTGATATGCCGGAATAGAAATGAAAGCTCTCTCTGTTGTTGTTCCGAGAATCGGTCAATTCGACGCGAAGCGTTTTGTTCAAGTATGCCAACTCACGCAATCGAACAAGTAAGGTGTCAAAGTCAAAGGAAGAATTCTGAGCCTCTTCGAAGATATCTCTATCTGGCCATATTGTCACCCGTGTACCGTGCTGCTCCGTATTACCGATGAGTCCTTGTGGTGATGCGGATTTTCCTCGTTGATAGCTCTTCTTGTACCAATTGCCGTCTCGAAAGACTTCAACTTCAAGCTTCTCGCTCAAGCCGTTGACCACAGCCAGCTCAAACCCGGTAGGGCAGCCAAGCGTAGTGAACATCGTCTCGATGCCAGTTTTGCCAGTTTTTTTTATAACATCGGTTTCAATGCCGCGTCCGTCATCTTCAACCGATAAGGAGCCATCGTTGTTTACGGTGACGCTGATGTTCTTGCAGTAGCCCGCGTCGAACTCGTCAAGGCAATTGTATACAAGGTACCAGGCGAGCTGGTGTAATCCTCTGGCATCCGTACTGCCAACCCACAGCTTTGGGCGCCTGCGAACAGGCTCAAGCCCTTCCAGAACTTCTATATCTGTATCGTTATACTCGTTCAAGTAAACGTCCTTAGTTAGTTCTACATTCAATTATACAAGTTCCGTTATTTCTCTGCGCGCAGTGACAAGGCAGCGCCAGTCGATCTGCTGATCTTGAAGCTGATGAGGATATACGAAAAACCGACCGCGATGATGTTTATGAATCCTTTTGCACGAACTACATCAAGATGTAATCGACTGCTTGCAGTGGTTCTGGAAGCTCGCTTTCATCCAACATCGAACGGAGATCGATCTCGATGTTCCGGCAAATAGTGCTCATCGGAATATCATTCATGCTGCCTTCAAACGGATTCTCACTGGTGTCGCCGACCTTTTCCATGGTGATGAATACCCAGGAAATGAGGATGGTAAATGGAATCACCAGCCACTCATGGTTCTCACTGATTTTGCCGAACTCACCAACCAGTCCAAACGGCAAGAGGGTGACGAAGATATAGACGAAGACCGTGCTAAAGAACGCGTATTGCCTGGGGAACGGAAAGGTTTTAATTCGCTCCGCTTTTCCTTGGTGATTGCAGAAATCGCTGCAGAATCGCAGTAGATCAGAGTGCTCGTAGGCATCAATCCAGCCATTGTCCTTGAAGCGAACGAGCTCTTCGAATTGCTTCTTGATTAACGCAGAAGCAACATTTGGTTTTTTGAGAAGTTCGCTCTCTTCCTTCGGACAGAATTTGTCCATCACTTCAACACTTTCTTCTTCATAAGGTCTATTTGTGAAACACTCTATGGACATTCGGGTGTATTCATTCGAGTTGTCCCAGACATTTCGCCGCCGCAGTTGCAGTCTGAGCATATTAATAAAGGCCAGGTGCCGGTATACAAATTGCCTGCAATCATCCTGACTCTCAGGACGCTTTCGCATGACAGCAAGCAAATAGGATGTCATCGATCGGCTGATGTTTGTCACCTCTCCCCAAATTTTTCGAGACTCCCAAAGCCGATCATACGATGAGTTGTTTTTGAAACCGACATAAAACGCGACGGCGGTGCCCACGGTTGCTATCGGCAAGAAAGGCAACATCATTTTGTGCCAGTGCAAGTAGTGATACATCGCATAAACCGCGACAGCTAGTCCTAATGTATAGAGCAAGGGACGCCAGGAAAAATACCAAATGATCTCAAACTCGATGATTCTTTTTGTATACATTGCTACTTCCATCGCGCAGAAGGGACTACTAGCGGCCAAAAGCAGACAAATAGCCAAAAGCCAAGAGCGACTCCTCAATCGAAGAACCGCTCTATATCTGGCTTTCTAATTGGCCTGCCCGGAGAGATTCGAACTCCCGACCTCATGGTTCGTAGCCATGCGCTCTATCCAGCTGGGCTACGGGCAGACACCACAACCCAAGGACCTCATAGATCCAAGAGAAGGTCATATTAACATACTTGGCAACGCTCGGTATAGCTTGTAGAGCGGCTGCTTTACGATCTTTTGCACGCATGTCAGAAGCCCGAAAGCATTGCTATTGCTACTGTTTCGTTAAAAGATGACAACGATTCATGGGGCAGAAAGGTCTTGTGCGCACTAAATTATGGTGAGATTTGCCTTAAGCGGGCTCTTAACTAGGTTAGAAACACTGCCATGACAAAGTCCATACATTCTCATGCCCTGGCTCGGTTCCTCGGCCGAAGTAGCCGACCCCGCTGTCGCCCCACTGCCATAGTCCCTTCTCGCAGCTGTCGATCTGAAATACGTACTCCGGTTTGGCGGGATGCTTGTTCCATGGAGCCCAGTAGATTTCGCTTTGGATTAGGAATGGCCAACCGCCTAGTTTATGTCCTTCTACCGTCTTGAAATGATCTGCATAGTTGTCATCCAACTCTTCTGGTAAATCGATGTCCACATCTTCGTGGCATGGAAAGTCGACTTCGATTATTGCTGGCTTCAAGGGAAACGCTTTGATATCACTTTCCAGTGAATCTGGTTCCACTAATGGCACCAATTTTGATAGGGAAGGATAGGCGCGCAGGCACCAGCCATTTCCGTTTGCTTCGTCACTTGCAGGTAGATCTACTTCGTTGATGAAGACTGCAATTAGTTCTACATCCGAAAGATGCGGTGGGCGAAAAGGGAACTTTGTCAGGTTTATTTGCATCAGCGGACTGAGTGGCTCGTCGTGGTGCATCGGCCAAGTTTCGCCCGGCAAGCACAGATCGACTTTTCCGAACCAAGACCATGATGGATCGACAAAGCCTTTTTCTCTGATGGCAGGTTCGAGAATTATCGCTCGACGCTGGAGATTGTTTCTGATTTCAACGATGGACGGCACGATCTGGTCTCAAGTTATTTCGAGATCATATCATTCAGAGCCGAATGGTTATTCTTTCGCTGAAAACCAATTTGCTATTTGAATTTGACTACGAATTCGAATTTCTGCGCAGCGCCGGGTTCCGCTTGTTTAGCTTCTCTGATTTCAACTTTGTATCCTTTGCTATTAAGGACTTCTGTTGCTAGCTGGAATGACCTCGGGACCTCCTTCGTGTCGAGTGTTCTTGCTACGACTTCCTTCTTTCCATCTTGGGCTGCGCTCGTTACATCCTCGTTGATTTTCTCAAGAATCTTTTTTGCTTCGAATTGGTCCTTATCTTCTGTCATCCATTTTTCGTAGAGGGGTCGAAGAATTTGCACGCAGTTCGATATGTATTCTGCTTTATCGGCATTTATGACCTTTGTCGGCGGCGGGCCACTGCGACCGTAGTCATATTGGGGCAATACCTTGTCGGCTTCTCGTGTGCACTGCTGCCCTATAGAAGCTTTCAGATATTCAACATCGAACTGTATTCCATCCGGCCCCGTATGTTCTTTAGCATTCCAGTCGAATTCTTTCATTCGGTTACTCCCTGCATGGTAATCCATACAGAAGCTTATTTCCGCTTATTGGCATCGACTTGTCCCCAACTTCCAGAAAGCGAGGAAAACACGAATGAAGTCTGCGTTATTCAGATGCTATCCAAGTAAGAGTCTTGGCAGATCGAGTGAGCCTTGTTTATTGTTTGTACTGTTATCCTTTTTGAGATCGTTGAAGCGATCAATCAGGATCTTAGCTTTGTCCATGATTTCGCCAGGTTTGATGCGCGTTTGTGTTCGGCTAAAGATGCCGATTCCGCCAGTCGATTTAACTTCTGTTTGGCCGTCTTCGCCCTTTTTGATTTCGACACGTGATACATCTGCATCGCGCCATCTGCCGAGTGCTTTTACTTCTGCTTTTAAGCCTTCAATATTGTCGAGTACGATAGTTCCGTCCTCTTTCACACTGATGTCAGCTTTGAATGTTGTGTCAACTTTTAGTTTTCGGCTCCCGTCCTTTTCTGGGTCTTGAGCAATTTCGAGTGGTTCTTTCAAGGTTGCGGTGACTGTATCGAATCCATCTCCGGGCTCGATTTCAACCTTGTTTACGCCCGCGCCCTTCATCACCTCCGCGGCTTTGGGACCGATTTTTCCGAAGTCTTCTTCTTTTAATTCAATTGGTCCTTTAGTGTCGGCCTGATGAAATGCGAGTTGCTCGGTTTTGTCACGACCGCTCGAGCTGAAAATCTCTGCGCTTGTGTTTTGCCATTTTGAAGCGTCGTAATCGTTGGGCGGAGTGAACGCGTTTGATTCGACTTGTGTACTGGCTTGTTTCTCTTGTGTAAGTTCGGACATGAATGGAATCCTTGCTGCGGTGTTGGGGAACACTCTGCAATGGGGTGGAAAGACAGTCGCCGTTGTGAGGGTGGACGGTGCCTGTTTCGAGCAGATTATGAGATTATGCTAAAGCGTGCTTGTGAAATTCTGGTTTCTTCTTCAACGCACGCTTGCTACAACCGGTACGCCGCCTTTTGGCTCAAGTGAGATAAGCGGGTTTACTTCGATGTCTTTGTTGTCCTGAAGCTTGAATCGGAATTTTTGCGCAACGCGAATCAGAACGAGTTGCATTTCCATTAGTGCGAAATCCTTCCCTATACAGGCACGTGGTCCCGCGCCGAAGGGAACCCAGGCGAAATGCGGGATCTTGCTTTCGTTTTCTCTCGAGAAACGAGAGGGAATGAAGTCATCGGGTCGGTCGAAATATCTTGGATCTCTCTGTATTACATAGGGGAATTTGTTTATCAGCGATCCCTTCGGAATCGTGTATCCATCAAGTTCAGTTTCTTCGTTTGCTTGCCTCGGGACTGTCCAAGCCGGCGGATATAGTCGCAATGTTTCTTTGGCTATCTCCATCGCCATCGGCACTTTCGCCAGATCTATAAAGTTGGGAGGCTTGCCTTCAAGCAGATCGACCTGCTCGAGGAACTCCGTATACACAGCCTCGTTTTTGCAGAGAAGATACCAGCACCATGCCAGCGCCGCTGCGGTGGAATCGTGCCCCGCATTGAACATAGTAATTGCTTCGTCACGCGCTTGTTCCCGTGTCATTCCTTTGCCGTCGCCTTCGGTGTCGACGGCTGCAAGGATACTTGCAATGATAGTGTTGTGTTCGCCTTCCTTCTCGCTTTTGATCATGGCCCGTTCGATCATGTCATCGAGCACAGCAACCGCTTTGTGTTTTTCAATTTTTGACGGGAGCGGTAGCCACTCCGGAAATAGGAAGATATCGGAGAACTCGCGGTAAAGGCACACGGAAATTGTGCTAACTGCATCGCCCAGCTTCTTCGCTTCATCGCCGATGTCGATGCCAAAGAGAATTTTTGATATGACACCGAGAGTGGTGTGGGTCATTTCTTCAAGAAGATCTAGTTTTTGATCGTTTTTCCAGGAAGAAATAATTTCATCCGTTTTTTCGATCATCACGCGGCCGTAATCTGCTAGCTTGTCGTGGTTAAAGCTTGGTTGGATGATTCGCCGCTGTCTAAGCCAAAACTCGCCTTCCGATAATACTAATCCTTGCCCGTCAACAGTGCTGAGAATTTGCTTGAAGCGATCAGTCTTTCCAAAAATCTTTGACTTGCTTACAAAAACTTCTTTGATCAAATCTGGTGTGTTGATCTGGTACCACTCTACGGGTCCCATACGCACATGAGAGAGGTCTCCGAAGTCACGCATTTGCGCGGCGGTGCCGAGCGGATCCGATTTGAATTTTTCCGGAAAGTCTAATCCGAGGAGCTTTGTTTTCGGACCGGGAGGAAATGTCGGCATAAGACACCTGTCACAGATCTAGGAACTATATTTTATCGCTTTGCGAAAGCTCAATTCCTCATTGCAACACTTTGATTTAAACACTGAGACCGATCAGCCGCGTTAGCGGGATTTCTTTTTGTGTTTTAACAACCAGTGGACGATGAGACCTTTGAGTTCTGCTGATATTTGGTGATTTTCGAAGATGAGATGTTCTGCGTTTTTGATTGTAGCCATTTGCTTGTCTTCAGAGCTAACCTCTTCGTAAAGTTCAATTGTACCTTTTGGTTTGACGAGCTTGTCACCGAGTCCGACGACAAAAAGTACAGGCGTGCTATTAATGCGCTTTGCCGTTTCATGATTGTCGTTCATGAAGCTCTGAAAATGCATCAGTTCTTTCGATGAAAGTTTAAGTCGATTGAAAGGATCGTCTTTCCACTTGGCGCGCAGTGCTTCATTCTCGGTTGCGTCTTCGATAACACCTGTCCCGACATCTATATCTTTGTTGCCTCGCAACGTGATGAGATGCAGTGCAACTCGCAACTGATTCTTTGTTTTGTGGAATCTGTCACCTGAGGGCACACAAGATATGAGCCCGTCAACAAGGTCAGGATGATCGGCTGTGATGCGCATTGCAATTGCACCGCCCATCGATTCGCCAAGCACAAAAATTGGCTTGTTCGGATAAACCGTATGCAAAACTCTCAAGGCCTGCTCTACGTCCGAAATACATGACTCAAAATCACACTTTTGTTTTCCCTTAAGTTGCATCCATGTTCCGAAGCCACGAACATCGACAGCGAATACGCCGATGCCTTCCTTCACCATTTGCTTTGCAAATTCTTGGTAGGATGCGCTATTCAATCCGAGACCATGAACGCAAAGCAGAACAGCCTTGGGTTGCACATTCTTCGGCGTCCATGCACGGCATGGCACTTCGATCTTCAAACGAATCGGTTTTACTGTTTTCTTCGTTGTGGTCCTAACAGTTTTTACGCTATTTTTGGTGCTGCTGCTTCTTTTGGTGGAGGCTGTACTGGAGGTTGACTGCCTCTTAACCACGCTGTTCTTTTTTACCGAATTATCATTGGATGCGGCTATTGCCCCGTACAAGGGTCCGCCAGCCTGAAGTATCCCCATGAGCGCCACAAGCGCAAACTTTCGAACAGACATAATGAAACTGCCATCCACAGACTTTAATTGGTTTTGACCAACAATATACTGTATGTCCAGAACTTCCTTTGTATCCCCATCAGCTCAATGCGACGGAAGGGGCCCGTACAAAATGGAATAATTGACATCCATTTTTTATTCCTTCATTGGACTGGACCCCAAAGAGTGGACACTTGACGTGATAAATCCACCTTCGTGACTTAAAATGTCAGAAGGAGGAAT
>JAIEQI010000006.1 GCA_019747875.1 Candidatus Obscuribacterales bacterium | reverse complement strand
TCATAGCAGATGCTCCTATTGTGTCATTAGGAGCGGTTTCTGCCAAGTTAATGTCTACTTGCTGGGGGGAACATCATCTTTAGATGATGCGCTAATCGAGATTCCGCATCTTGAAGAACACTTTGTCGATGTATTTGCTCTGTAATCATATCGTCAGAAAGGACATCAGTGGTAGGGTCTAATGTTTGCTCTTGTCTTATTATGGTGTTGAGCCTTTTCAGATCTTCGCTTATTCGCTTTAGCTCGCTTCGAATAATTGCCTCAGGAGCGGGCGAGGAAATTCTTTTTTTGAAGTCGTCTCAAGTCGCCCAGAAACTTACAAAGTTCGCAGCGGCAATGTATCAGCTGACAGCGCAAAGCAGAGGAGCCTACTCTCGTGAACAATAAAGATCCAAAGGCATTGTTTGGTTTGGCAAGTAGTGAGCAGAAGGTATGGGAGTACAGGGAGCTTGTCGCTAGAACTTTCGCAGAAAACAAGATGGACCGAGCGTGGATCCAGGCTGGAGACTTTGACCATAAAAAGAAATTACCTGAATGTAGATTTGAGTTCAGGGTACTGCGCACTGGCCAAATAGATCGACAGTACCAGTTTTATGCTTCGGGACATCAAAAGCTTGACAGCCAGACGCAAGCGCACTTTGAGCGGTTATTGGACCTCAGATTTCCAAGCTTCTCCTTCGACTTGAATTCTCTCCATTTTGGCGTAGCGTTTAGCGCCTTTTTCTCTAACTTCGAGCTTCTGGACTATGAATCTCGCAGCTCGATTCGTAGCTATCAGCACGAGGCCGCCCGCATAATAGGGAGCATCTGTCAAGCTCATCCGGAGATAAATGAATGGCTGCAAAAGAAAGCGCGCAGAAAACCTATTCGCTTAGGAATCGTTGTTTCGAGAGAAGGTAAGATTGTGTCTACTGATTCTTTCGGAGTTACTCGGGGCACGGCTTTAATAGACGAGGAACTTCCGAAACTTCTAAAAGAACAGGTGCCTCTTTCGCCTTTGTCAGCGGAGGTTGCAGCACCTTTGTCCCTCTTCGTTGTCATTGGAAATCCTTCGCTCGTTCAGACGGAAAGCGCTTTTAGTTATGTGGACCACAACGAGAACTAATGGACCAAGCCTGCACTATTGTTGAATCTAAGGCTCGAACCTATGTGAATCTTCTTCAGCCTGCCGGTATGTATGCAAAGGTTGTGGACAATTATCTTATTTGTTTGTCTACTGGAAAATGGCTAGTTGCAGAATATTCAAATGCCGAGAGCAGCACTTTGCGTTTGCTCAAGGAGCATTCGGCAGAGTTGCCGACCATATGGTTTGATTGGTTGAACGAAGAAATCGGCAACATGCTGTTTGGACGGCTGATGGAATCATCACCGGTGCCTGCGCAGTATTGCTTTGAAGTAAAGGTGGTTGAAACCAAACCCGCGACCGTCAATTTCATTGAACTTGCCCCGGGGATGCACCTGAACGGAAAACGAAGTACTGATATGTGCGTTAAGGCTGCTGCTTCGTATTTAAAGCATTCAATAGAATCGATTCCGGCTAGTGAAATTGCTCACTTGCCGCCTATGGGTCGATCGGCGCGATTTCAAATCTATGCAGGAATAGATGCTGAGCGCTTTCCACGAAGTGAACTGGAAGATCTAAACCTCGTAGCCGTAAAACAGTACGGTACTCCCATGGTAACAGGCACCAATAGTCAAAACTGCACAGCCAGTTTCATCTATGTTGACGGATCGACGGCTGGCTTTGGCAACGTTGCCCAGATTGTGTTTGAAAGCCTCTCACATGAATGCGCACGATACATCGAGGATGAGGATCTTGATGAAAAGCTTGAAGAGTTTTTTAGACAGGCACAGTTGGATTTATCACTTAAGCAGTACGCTCGCGCAGCAGCGAAATTTCTAGTATATTGCCGATGGCATCCAGAATCCGCTGTGACACCGCGCATCCGTCTGGCAGCGGAATTCCTTTTCAATGCATATAACCTAGCCACAGCAAGCGAGAGGTCTTCAATCTTGCGCTGCTTGAGTCCGGAAGTTAGCCGCTGCATGCAAAAAGGTTCTCGCAAACAAGATCTTGGCGTGTTTCTCAAAAACCTGCTTAACATTCAATGACGAAGTCTGTATAGTATTCAGAATCTTCTTTGTTGGATTCTCTCGCTACTTGCCAGGGTTGGTTAGGGCGACCGCGCTCAGATTGGTGGAACTGTTGAGCTCACGGCAGACGAGAAATGGCGAGGAGGCTTCCCCTCTTGATCTTACCTCGGTGGTCGTATTCTGGAGTAAACCACCAACATTTTCTGACAGACGCCATAAACAACGGGGTCACAACCAGATTGGTTTTTCGTTTTGTTTCGCTCAAGCCTCTTAAGCACTTTTATTAATTCGGGATTTTGGTATCCCAACTTATAACGATATAGGCAAGAACAGTTAGGATATTTAGTCAGCAGCTGGTCTAGTATTTGGTTTGCTTTAACTCGATCTTTAAGTACAAAATATCTGCCTATAGCCAAGGCATCGTCCGGAAGAAGCTTGGATTCACAAGACTTCTCAATATCCTCCAAAGCTCCATCAAAGTTGCCAACAAGCTTTCTCGCTAAACCTCTCTCGTATTGGATCCAGTAATAACCTTTATCTCGTTCGGTTTCACCGTATGTTTGCAGAAGCTTCGTATAATAGACTTCTGCCTGATCATATTCATCTACGCGAAACTCAGATATAGGCTTATAACCTAAGGAGAATGTAGCTATGGCGATGGCTTCGGGATTCTGCTGTCTCCTAAAATATTCAGGGTTCATGGAAGCTTTCTGCTCTTCTAGATACCGAATTAGTTTTTCCTTGTCTGTTCCTGGTCCGGGAAGATTGTGCACAAACTCTTTGTCCTTAGCGATTTCCATCTCGCGTCGCTTGAGGTAACTCTCTCGTTCAGTGAGTTTGTCCGGTTCAGCTTTTATGTTCTCTTCATTCATGCCAACGAAAACTCCTTGGTGACTTTGCCGAGGAAAGTAAATGGACCCAAATCATTGAGTCTGCTCGTAGCCATCCAGCCGGTATATTAGCGTACATCAAGTCTGCGGGCATCCACAAGAAGACTTACTACACAAACTTCGCCAAGTATAAGGCCAAACACCCAGAGTGGGGAAAGAAGCTCTATTCAGGAGGCAAAGAAGCCGAAAGTTGGTCTGCAGCCCAACTTTGTTGAACTCCAGGAAAGCGAAACCATCGCGATTGCCAACGATAGAAATCACTTGCCGAGTTCTCTGATAATCGAGTGCGAAGTTCAGCTTTCTCCGGAATATTTTGCCAATTTTGTTTCAGCATTGGAGGCACGCTAGTGTTTCAACTTCACCGAATGTGCGTATATTTGTCTCCACCAGGCCTGCCGATATGCGACGATCATTTGATGGACTGCTCGCGCTGGCACAATCGGCGCCCTTCTTTTACGGAAAAATTCGACCGCAGAATTTCATCAGCAGACCAGAAAATGATACGAATCGGACCAATCGCTGTTTCTAAAGCTCTTTAAGATCCAAGTCCGCCAAGAGGATAGATCTATGACACAAGAGCTTGATCCAAGAACCGTTGATATGGCAGAAACGAAGAGCGCTGAATCGACTGCAGCTGAGCAAAGCTCAGCAAAGTTATTTGAGGATAGCTACTTCGACTTAACTAGCGCCTCAAGAATGAAACACGGTGCGCAGAAGGATGTGGATCACATTGACCTATCAAATCCTTTCGCCAAAGAACCAGACGACGAATGGACAGTCGTCGTGAACCTTACGGCAGATATGAGCTTGCCCGACCGCCAGAATGGCTCCGCCGCCGAATTTGAATCACTAAAACAACTAGCAGATGAAACTCGCGACAAGCCAATTTCTATCATCGTTCAGAAAACAAGCGCAACGGAAAACAATGAGCAAAAACTAGAACGTTATATCCTCGAAGATGGGCGAATTGAAAGCCTTCCTGATGCAGATTCAGTGTCAGCTGCAGCAGATCTTGAGAGCCTAATTCTCACCGCAGTTCAAGAAACCGAATCAAAAAAAATTGCATTGATCAATCAATCCCATGGGATGGGGGAAGACGGAATCACAGGCGATAGCGGTGCCGCATCACTAGAAGAGATCGGTAATTCCATCCACAACGGATTGGAAGGCAGCGAACATACCAAGCTAGACGTACTAGATTTTGACGCTTGCTCTATGGGAACGGACGCCGTTGCCTCAGCAATGCAAGAATGTACGGATTATGTCGTTGCATCCAGTGAAAAAGAACACGGAGAAATAGACGGGCTATTCGATGCTCAAGACCTCAAATCTAATATACAACGCTTGCTTGAGGATCCAACAATGGACCCTTCCGAATTCGCCGATGCTATGGTTGAGCAGGCCCGCGTTGATAGCACAAAAGTAAGCGAGAACGGCATATCTGGGGTTGACACACTAGCTAAGTACGACCTGAAGGATTATGCCCGCTTTCAGTCTGATTTGAATACACTGGGTAATACATTGGCAGAGAGCAGCCTGAATCCGGCTAACAAAGAAGAGATAGAAAGGATAATAGCTGCACTACCGGCATTCGGAGAATTCAATACAAAGCTCAATTATGAATGTGATCAAAAACGGGACCTCAAAATGTTCTGCGATCGACTTAGTGATGCCATCAAATCAGGACGGCTAAGCGATGAGAACGGAAAATTAGAAACAGCAATCCAGAAAGTAAATGCAAGTCATAGCGAGCTTGTAGAGAACTTCCATGGCTCGAGAATACGCGCTTACGATCAAATGGGAGGATTGAGCGTGTTTCTTCCCGAGCTAAGCTTTCTGGATACTTCAGAAGGTGCAGAGAAATCAACTGCTCTCTATCGCTTAGACCTGAGTCTGGACACGTTAGATCAAAGTAGAACAATCAGCAGAACAATGTCCACACTTGCAACTATGACAAAGCTGGTGGAAAACGAATTGACTCAAGACGAGTCAAAAGTACTGCAAACGGCATGGCAGCGACTTGAGAGCGCGGCGGCAAAGGAATCAAGCGACACCACATTGAGAAGCTGCCGAAATGAAACTAGAGAAAGCATGTCCGATTTCAAACAATTGATTGAGTCATTGATGCAATCCAAGAATACGGCAATCGCAGATAGACTGTACAAAGATGGAATTCAAAAGCAGAAAGAAGCAGCTTTAAAAACGAACTTAAATCCGGTCAACTCAGGATGGAACAAATTCATTCAAGTATTGGACTCCTAGAAGCAATCCCTGCTAGCTAGAGCCGCTCGATAATGGCGTGCCGGAAATCACTTACGGACAAGTTCAGACAGCTCTTCACTGGTGGGTCTCACAAGTGCCCTTCCATTGTATTCGATCACAGGCACAAGCCCCTGGCGGGTCAGCTTGTACATACGCCTGAGGGCGGGGTACGAGTTTGCCACATCTTGTTGCACATACGAGATGCCCATCTCCGTTAGCATCTCGCGGGCTGCACTACAGAGTGGGCATCCTGGCACGGTGTACAGCGTTACTTGCAAGTTATCCTGGCAGCGTGCATCCGCCGCCCCACCGCTAATTTGATTTTCATCATCCGCTTGCATACGTGTTCTCCGCAAGACTCGTCATGAATATTTCACAACTCAATTTTAGTATGACTTCATTCGGGGCAAGGTTTTTAGATTCGGCTGGCTTATCGAGGGATACGCTGCATTAGCGCGTTATCCGAATACTTGAGGAGCTAGCAAATGTCGGATTGTTGTTTTGAAGGTGGAGCTTGCGCTCCTGCTGTCTGCGCGGAGGGACCGTGTTTTACCTCCTGCTTTAGTGGCGGCGAAAGCTCGTCATTCCAATCATTCTGCACTGGACCGTCCTGCAGTGACACCAGTGTCTCCCGCGTCTCCAGTTCTTTAGACCTCAGCACTGGTTCACTTTATGGCAATTCTGCCGATACTTCGGCAATCAAAGCACCACAAGCTGAAGCAGTTATGAAGCCGTCGAATCTGACTCCACGGCAAGATCAAGGTGAACTAGCCAAACCAGGCGAACCACCCAAAATCATCGTATCCAACGATGATTCAGTAACCCCAGATTTCATCGTCAAAAAAGACGGCAACGTTGAAGTTGTCGGCGACCCGTATTCAGGAGATAAACCGCACTCCGTATACCGCGTACAAGTCGAAGCCGGCGCAGATCCAAAACAGACGGATGCACTAGTTTCACAAATAAACGATCGCATCAAACAGAAAGACAGTCGCGCGGAAACCACTCTCTATGCGACACCTGGACTTGTTTCGGACGAAATTCGCAAAGCTTTCGAACGCACACCGTCGACATTACCGCAAGACGAGAGCACCCCTCCGGAGAATCCAGAGGAGCAGCCCCCAGTACCGGAAGACGGCGATTCGCCCAGCAACCCCGGCGGTGGCGGATGCCCTGGCGGCGATTGCCCGGGACCAAGCCCGAGCGATGACTCAACACCACCACCATCAGATGAGACTGCTCCACCGCAGGAAACACTGCCAGAGACGCCATCTGTAATCACAACACCGATGGATAACCTCATCGACGCAGCCAGACTGAATACCTGGGAGAATGGCACAAATAACTCGCTCGGTGCATATGAGATGAATGTCGGGGGCTGGTACACCAGCTGGCTGACAGCAGCGGAACTTGCAGAACTCGGCGATCCTCCAGATTTCAGAAAGCTCGGCAAGATTCTCGCTAAAGCGAAGAACAATCCAAATTCCGCATTTAAGAAGAACATGGATGCTCGCATTAACAACATGCGCGAACAGGGCGACAACATCAGCGCCGACAAAATAACCGCGGAGTTCGATAAACTGAGCACCGATGCAATGTACGCAGAAAACTTCGGAATCTTCCTCAACGGTCAGCATAGCGGACGCAATGCAACGGGCGAGGAAATGCAGAACTTCTTCAGTAAGGACATGCAAAAGGCGGTAGCAAGCTCAAGAATCGCCGACGTTGCTCACGAAGCCGGTGTGAAGATCAAAGATCTTCCGCAGCAAAAGCAAATCACAATGGCTCTGGCCGGAGCCCTTGGTCACGTGCCGAACCAAGAAGAAATGGCGAAGTACGAGAAGTACCTCCAAGTTGTGGGGGAACGATACAAACCGTCGACCCTCAACCAGGTCGCTATTAAGTAATCTTGTAGCAGCCTGCCATGCATCGCCCCATGGAGATGCATGGCATCGCTGCTGCGAAGTTTACTCTAAACCCTTATATAGCAAGCATCCTTCCACCCCAGGCTTGCTAGAGATGAAGCGCTGCCCCCGGGCCCCTGACCCGTGGCAGCGCCTCATCTTGACATTTAATCTTTAGACCCGATTCGCCCCCAATCTTTGAACCAAATTTGACCAAAATAATCCGTATTCTTCTTTGCATGAACTGCATGAGGGGACGGGCAATGACAAACGCAGCAGCAATCCAAAATCTGGGCAATGGATTCGGTCAAGCAATCAACAATGAGACAATCGATCTCAGCGGCATCAAAGAGAGAGCAACACAAACCACTGCAACATATGTTCTCGGTTTCATCCTTGCTCTAATCGTCTTCATCCCATGCTTCGGCGCAGCAATGAAGGTTACTGAACTTGCCGTCATCAATCTGCCAACCGTTAGCGGGTTGAGCCAATCAGCCGGCACACTCGGTTTCTTCTACTCGCTAGCTTCAATCCCAGTTCTTCTCCATCTGGCTCGCAAGAACAATCCATCAGCGCTTTTGATGGGTGTTGCATTGATCGCCAGCATGATGGGCACACTGTTCCAACTCAGCTTCTAAAGGGAGCACAAACTGGGCAACGGGCAGCACGAGAATGAACCAAAACTGCCCAAAACAAACATTATTCTAGAGACAACAAATGGGTCACGGGTTATTCGGATAGGGGTTTGAAATTATGGAATACGCAGCATCACTTCAACAAATTGGCAACGCAGAACTGGCATTGGGTTTTGAAATCGCAAAAGCACCGGAAGTTTCGGCTTTGTCGGAGGAAGAACTCAGAGACCGCACGATCGAGAATCTTTTGATGTCAACTGTCATGAGCGTTCCAGCATTCCAAGCCGGTGCTTATCTCGGACAAGGCATTGTTGCCCAAATCGGTCAATTAACCTGCGTGCATGAAGCTGCAGCATTCCTTTTGACCTTCTATGCATTGACCACAATTCCAGCCATGTTCTACGCCGCGCAAAAGAAAGGCATCACAACTAATCTTTGTTTCAGCGCAACATTTGCATCCATTCTCGGATGCCTCTCATACCTTTCCCTCAGTTAGTTAATCCCAGATAGCCCACCTGAAGCGTGTCGTCACCGCCCTGCCGACACGCTTCAGTTTTTTTTGGTCATTTCACGAATTGATCACTGCACCTTGCGATACTGAAAGGTAGGGGAGAACAAGCTGGCATTTTTCTAAAAGAGGAAGGAATGTCAGATGGCAGATCAACCAGAGAAAGAACCTCAACCAGCACAAAGCGATTCGGTTAGCACAATATTGTTTGATGACAGTTATCCAAAACCAGCTTCCTACGAAGAGAAGGGCGTACAGAGTAGCGCAGAGAAATCGGCAGACTCAAGAGATCCAAAATTGCCATCGCTTAGCATCGAGAGTGATCCGAAAACAAGCGAAGCTGGAGACCAAAGATCTGGTGAGACAGAACAGGAGAAGGAGATACGTGAGCAGCAAGAAAAAGAGAAAGAGGTCATGGAAGATCCAATCACTCAAAACTTGCTCAGCAAACTTGACCGGGCAGAGAAATCTGGAAAGACCAGCCCAGAACTTGTTGATGCTCTGAAAGAATTTGGACAAAAATCCAAAGACGATCCCAAATACACCGAGGTCTTAAATCAGCTGCTACGGCAGAGGGGGCTGCACCTATCAGTTGGCGAGAGTGGAATCACACTCAGCAAGCATGAGCTGCTTGGTGGAAAAGATGGCATAGGCCATCCCGCAGTTCCGTGGGGATCGACCACCACCTCCATAAATGTACCTTTTGACGGAAGTCCCGCAAGCGCTGAGCAGCTCACAACATACCGCGGCTCAAATCCATTTACCAAACGCCAGCCAAGGCCAATTTCGTTGGATGATGCAGGCAAAGCAATGTTTCCAGACAAACGAAGCAACGAATCAAGACATCATCTGCCAAGCAGATTTGACGGGCAGCTTTACCCCTATGATGGCAGTGGACCAAAGCCGGGTTCCGGCAATAGACCTCACGACGCACATCGACACCGATAGAATCGGACGAGCGTGATTAAACCTTGGCTGCGTTTCTGTCAAAACGAATTGAGTGTTTCTCCATTCGGTCGAAGGCTTCTTGCAAGCGCTCTTTGTTAGTACAAAGAGAGAGGCGGAAGAAGCCTTCTCCACAAGCACCATAAGCGGTGCCAGGCGGCACGACAATTCCAGCATCTTCCAACATTATGGTACTGAAATCGGATGAAGTCATCCCCTTTGGCACCGGCAGCCACATATAGAATGTTGCTTTGATCGGCTCAAGCTCCCAGCCTAGCTTTCGGAATGCGGCGACAGCAACATCGCGCCGCTCCATGTAGAGCTTGTTGCAGCGATCGATGTCATCGGTTGGACCATTGAATGCTGCGATTGCTGCAAATTGAATGGCGCGGAAGATATCAGTGTCGATATTGGATTTGATTTGAGCCAGAGCCTTGATCGCATATGCGTTGCCGATAGCAAATCCGATTCTCCAACCAGTCATATTGTAAGTCTTTGAAAGACTGTGCAACTCGATTGCAATATCCTTCGCGCCAGGCACTTCCAACACGGAATGAGCGACATAACCATCAAATGTCATTTCGGAATACGCAAGGTCATGTACAAGTAGAATGTCATGCTTGCGAGCAAATGCGACGGCTTTTTCCAGGTAAGCCAGGTCACAAACAGCGCCCGTTGGGTTGCCCGGGTAATTCAAGAACATGATCTTTGCTTTCTTTGCCACATCTTCAGGGATCGCATCGAGATCTGCTAGGAATTTGTTCTCGGGCAAAAGCGGCATCGTATAAGGTGTTCCGCCAGCCAAGATTGTCGATGATTTGTAAACCGGATATGCAGGGTCAGGAATAATCGCGATATCACCAGGATCCACAAAGGCGGCAATGATGTTGTGAATCCCTTCTTTCGAACCGATCAGGGACGTAATCTCTGTATCAACAGCCAATTCAATGTTGAAACGGCGTTTACACCAAGCAACTGCAGCTTCTTTGTATTCCTTGGTGCCGCCGAACGGTGGGTATCTATGATTGAGGGGATTCTTCAATGCTTCCTGCATAGCAGCAACAATGTGCGCCGGAGTCGGTTGGTCCGGATCACCTATCCCCAAATTAATTACATCGACACCTCTAGCTGCGACAACAGCCCGCTTTTTGTCGAGTTCAGCAAATACATAGGGAGGGATGGCTTTAAGACGGTTGGAAATCTCCATTTCTCGGCACTCCGGAATGATTAAAAGCAATATACTCCAGCGAATTATCGCAGATAAGCCCTGAATACGGGCTCAACTGCAAGGTTCAGGTTTACATTAGAAAGCTCACCTTGCTATGACCGGTCTATTTAATAGAAGATCTCAAGAATCAACACGGATACCCCGAATGACTGTGACTTCCGCCCGCACCGTTCAAGCGACAGAAACCCAAAAGACGCAATCTGGTCAGACTGCGACAGAGCTTTGGTCTCGTGTGGTCCCGTTCGCGCTGGTTTTTCTGGCCGGCTCTGCCGTTCTTTTCGGAGAGCTAGGTCTTTACCCGCTTTTTAATCCCGATGAAGCTTTGTATGCTGAGCCGGCACGCGAAATGCTCGAGATTGGTGACTACATAACAACATATTTGAATTATGTAGTACGTTTCACAAAACCACCTCTGGCAATCTGGGGTCAGGCAGCCTGCATTCTCGCTTTCGGATGCAACGAGTTTGCAGTTCGCTTTTTCGGAGCAGCCTGCGGAGCACTTCTTCTAGCGGTAAGCTATTGTTTCGCAGACCGTTTCATAGGTCGTCGAGGCGCAATAATAACCGGACTTTCATTAATAACAGCCCCGCTCTTTGTTGGTACGGCGCGTGAAGCAATAACTGATATGCCTCTGAGCTTCTTCCTGGCCGGCTCAATGTTTGCCTTTTTTGCAGCCTTCAAGTTGCGAAACTCAAGTTTACTCTGGCTCGCATACATTGGAACAGGTCTGGCAGTAATGACAAAGGGTCCTGTCGGGCTTGTATTGCCAGTGGCAATTTTAGCCGTTTATCATTTTTTGCGTTCCAATATAAGAGAGGCGTTCAATTTTTATCGTCCACTGATCGGATTGGGAATCATTTCACTTATTGCTGTTCCGTGGTTTGCAGTCGAGATTTACATTACGAAGGGCGCCTACTTCAACGAGTTCATAATGCGCGAGAACTTCCAACGCTTCACCAGCGTGGTTGACTCTCACAAGGGCGGCTGGTGGTATCACATTCTAGCCATGCTCGGTGGCTTCTTCCCCTGGTCCGTGTTCTTGCCGCAAGCGATCTTCTCTGCTGTTCCCTGGAACAAAATCGTTGAAGCTTGGAAGAACTCAGGTCCGTTCTCGATATTGAGGCCACTCCAACAGCTGAAAGATTCCGAGGATCTTGCGCTTTATACCCTCTGTTGGACAGTTGTCACTGTTGGGTTCTTCTCTGCTAGCGTTTCAAAACTACTGCCCTACACTCTTCCCGCGTTCCCGGCTATAGCTATTTTGTTGGCACTTGAATTTGAGCGGATTATCGAACGAAATGCAGCCAAGCGAGCTTTTTATCCTGCGCTGATTTTAGCTGCGGTGTTCATCGCGGCAAGCATACTACCGCCAATCTTCATTGGAAAACTGCGGGATGCCCCAGAGGTGCTGGGAGAAATAATCCAGAGTTTCGCCAGCTTCGAGTTGATCTTCGTAGCAGCATCCATTGCTCTTCTCAGCCGGCGCTTTTACAGATCCGCTTTTTTCCTGTTTGTCATCCCGACATTTTTGGGCTTCCTTTTCTTCGGTCACCGCCTCTTGAATGTCTTGTCGCAGACCTGGGAAGAGCCTCTGCCTCACATGGCTCGTTATGCCGCCCTATCCGATTTGCCGATTCTCGTATACGACATGCGTAAGCCGTCGATACCTTTCTATACGCATCGTCGCGTTGAACAGCCATCAAATCCCGATCAGTTGGTAGCAATGTTGAGCCAATCGAAAGGCGCCTATATTCTGAGCAAGATAAAGAAGAAGCAGTTCTTCAGAGATTTGAAGGGATGCCGCGTACAGTATGCAGAAGGTCGATTTATCCTGGTTCGCTACACCCCACCAGAAGCAGCACCGGCAAATGACAACAACCAACTGAAGTTGGATCTGCCAAAGCAAAACAGCCTCGTAACAAGCAAGTTGCAAAACATTGATAATCGAGGCAGCGTCGTTGACTAGTCTGCTACATATATGAAAAGCTAGGCGAAAATCCGGGACGTCCAAAAATGACCATTCAGCAAAGCCCTAAAAGTTCAGCCCTGGCGGCGTCTCCATTGGAACTGGGCGACTTATTAGAGCCCGTTAAAATTGAGCTGGAACTGGTCGAGGAGTTCCTAAACTCCAATCTTGTTGATGACAGTCCGTTCATAGTCGAACTTCTTGGACAAGTTTTCAAAGCCGGCGGCAAGCGTCTGCGCCCGGCACTTGCATTGCTTTCAGGGAAAGCAAGTGCAACACCAAAAGGTGAGTTGAGTCGTTTGCATATTATTCAAGCGGTACTGACTGAACTAATACACACTGCAAGTTTGGTGCATGACGACGTGATAGATAACGCATCGTTGCGCCGCGGGCAGGAAACAGTGAACCGCAAGTGGAGCGACAAGCTGGCTGTTCTTACAGGAGATCTTTTGTTCGCACAAGCATCAGTTTGTCTTGCACGCTTGATGAATCCACCTGTAGTTGGAATCTATGGACAAGTTCTTGGCGATCTTTGCGCTGGAGAGATCCGCCAGATGCGTGCTCAATTTGTGCTGTCGCTGGATTGGGATGCATACATTCAAAAATCCGTTTGGAAGACAGCCAGCCTTTTTGCGGCAGGAACGCAAAGCGCGGCAATACTTAATCGCTGCAACGAGACCGTTGTGTCAGGTATGAAAGACTACGGCATGAATCTAGGAATCTGCTTCCAGATTGTGGATGACCTTCTTGATGTAACAGGTCAAAGTCTTAAACTGGGCAAGGCAGCAGGCAGTGATTTGGCTCAAGGTCTGATCACAGCACCGGCTATGTACATCCTCGAAAGACGCGATGAAAAGTCAGCTAAACTGGAACAGCTGATTCGAACACGCGCGGTCAGCACAAACGAAGGAACCGAAGAAGCATTGGATATCATCCGCTCCGGCGGTGGCATCGAACAAACCGTTGCCCTGGCACAACGTTATGCCGAGCAAGCACGAAACGCACTGTCTGTGATACCACCATCCGAATACAGAGATTCGCTTGATCAAATCGTAGACTGGCTGTTAACACGAACGAATTGAGAGGTTCCTGTGCCTTGCGCCTTTCAGCATTCGCCTCTGTAAAACTGACAATCGCTCTGATGACTTTGATCGCGGTGTCAATTTTGGTTGGCGCCTGGTGCCCGCAGGAGTCTCAGGTCGGCTTTCAAAAGGTAGTGGAAACATTCGGGAAAGAGAATGCCGGCTACCTGCGCCAATGGGGCATTACGGACCTTTTTCACACCCCGTTTTTCCTTGGCTTAATCGGACTGCTGACCGTAAATATGATCGCCTGCAGCGTGCAGCGCGTATTTCCGAAAGCTCGCCTGATGAAACAAAAAATGCCGTTCCTTGGTGAAAAGGAAATCGGCAAATTTCCGGTAGCAAAGGATATGACACTGAGAACGGACGCTGATGTTGCCTTCAAGGAGCTGGTGGAAGCACTTAAGAAGCAACAGTACAGCGTCGAGATTCAAGGAAACAAACTTACAGCGGAATGGGGCAAAATTGCACGTTTGGCTGCCACCATTACTCACATCGGATTATTGAGTTTGCTCGCAGGCGTAACGATAACCTCGTGGACCGGATTCAACGGATTCAAGCCGGTGCCAATCGGTGGCTATCTAAACTTTGCTGAGTCAGAGCACAGCAAGTTGTGGATCGGAAAACTGCCCAGTTGGAGAGTTCGCGTGGATGATACCAGACGCGAGAATTATGCCAGCGGCGATCCCAAACAATGGTACAGCAACCTTTCCGTAGTCGATAAGGACGGCAAGGTTCTTCAAAAGCAAGAAATTTCGGTGAACAATCCGCTTTCCTATGGCGGTGTAGATGTTTATCAATCAAGCTGGGGTTTGGATGCAATCGAAGTAGCGTTCAATGGACGTGCCACCCAACTTCCGTTGCGTCAAATGGGTGGAACACATGCCGCATTTATGCAGCTCGATGAAAATACAACGATGATTTTCTCTTTGCGCGGGCAGGAAAAACCGGTGCGCGTGTTCGCAAAGATTCCCGAGTGGCAGCAGCCGAAAATGTTGGCGGAAATCCCGGCAGGATATGCAGCAAACTTTGGCGAGGTCCAGATCGCTTATGTCAAAGCGATTCCGGTAACTGGTTTGCAATACAAATCTGATCCCGGCCTTCCACTCACTTACGTCGCATTTGGAATTATTATGATAGGCGTAATGCTTGCAGCCATTCCGCACAGACAAGTATGGGCTGTAGCAACGGCCGCAGATTCGATCGACGGGTCTGCTACCTGCAAACTACTGATTGCTGGAAGTTCAAAAAAGGCTAAATCAGATTTTGAACGCAAACTAGAAAAAATGGCAGAGCGCATCAAACAAAAATTCGGCAGTATAGAGGCGGAGTCGAATCTCGTACAAGCGGAAGAAGCAGAAGAATCAAAGAACAACGAAGAGAAAAAAGCTGAAGTCGAAATCAGTGCAGCAAGCAACGGATAAGGAAGCTGAGTAATGTCTGACATACAAGTAACTCTAACTAACACAGCCGGAATCTCATCCGTCGTTTCATTCTGGGTCTTCGTCGGCTCAAATGCATTATCGAAGAAGAAAGACCATCTGATCAAAGCGGCGCAGTTCGTCATGTTGATCGGCTTTGCGGCATTGACGGCTGCAATTGTGACGAGAGGCTTTGAATCAGAACGCTTCCCACTTTCAAATTTGTATGAGTCATTACTCTGGTTCGCATGGGCTGTGATGGGTGGATATTTGGCGCTTTCCAGAACCTACGATCTCAAACAGCTAGGCTGGCTTGCGAGTTTGACAGCCGCCGTCTTTTTCCTTTATGGAAGTTGGCTGCCGGCTGGACAGCAGGAGATCAAGCCTCTGGTCCCCGCGCTCGTAAGTTACTGGAGGCAGATCCATGTGCCACCGCTTATAGTGTCATACGCCATGTTCTTTATTGCTGGGTTGTCGGCATTTGTTCAGCTATGGCAAGCTGGTCGTGTCAGATCGGTTTTGCTTTCGGCCGTGGCCTTAACGGCCGGTTTGAGCGCAATCGGATTAGGAACCTTTACCGACGTAAATACATTTTTCTTGCAAGCATTGTTTGTTGGGGGAAGTCTTGCCGGGCTTGCAGCAGCGTGGTTTGGCTTAGGCAAGATCAGCGAATCGAAAGTAAATGAGAAACGCGCGGAGTTGTATGACGAAGTTGTTTATCGCGCAATTATGATCGGCTTCCCGCTTTTAACAATCGGAATTATCACGGGCGGACTCTGGGCGAATCACGCCTGGGGAAGCTACTGGTCATGGGATCCCAAAGAATCGATGGCGCTGACCACATGGCTCGGCTATGCAGCATATATCCATCTGCGCATACATCATGAATGCTCGTCGGAAAAGCTTTCACTAGTTGCAATTGGTGGAATGCTTCTGACTGTACTCACATACCTCGGATTCAATTCTCTTGGATTTGGCGGCTTACACAGCTACGGAAAATTCAAGGACTAAATTTCCGCAAAATCTTGCCTTCTAATTTGATATTCCAATTTCAGCGTGATATACATACATATGAATGCGTCGCAAGTCTTACAAATTTTCGTGAGGCTTGGGCAAGCCTTTGCATGCGTTCCGGATAAGGCCGTCCACCCACAGATCTAATAGGAGGCTACCTATGAACATTACAGAAGCAGAACTAAAGGCCATGAGTTTGGAAGTAAAACACGGACTTGCCTATTTCAACGCCAGAGCTGAAGTTCTTGATCAACACATGATTCGTCAATCAACACGTTTCGATGAACTCCAACAAGGTCAAGATCGCATTGGACAGAGACTGGGAACCGTTGAACAAACACTGGAAACAGTTGGACAAAGGTTGGATACAGTAGAACAAAAGCTTGAGACAGTTGAACTGACAGTTGAACAAAAGCTTGAGACAGTAGAACAAAAGCTTGAGACAGTTGAACAAAAGCTTGAGACAGTTGAACAAAAGCTTGAAACAGTCGAACTAAAGCTTGAAACAGTCGAACTAAAGCTTGAAACAGTCGATACTTCGCTAAGAGATGAAATGAGAATCCAAGGCGAAAGGCAGCATAAAGACCTGATGGATGCAATTACAACAATCATGGATGGCATGACTACCTCTTACTCTCACTTGGAAGAAAAATTGGACAACAAGTTTGAGCAGCTCGAAATTCGCATTGATCGACTGGAAAACAAACCGCAGACAAGCTAGAGAATCGCCCTGCGCCTTCCTGATAAATTCAAAGAGCCGTGATATCCACGCCGATTTGAGTGTTCGCCAGTGCCACCACATTAGGTGCATTTGCATTGAACTTTTGGTTCAGGCGACTCAGCCTATTATGGTCACTGGCAAACTAGGTAGGATTACCGATTCTGACCCCATACATATCCCACGCAGTGTGAGGGCACACCGCACGTGGTACATACTGAGCAGCACAAATAACTCGTATCGGAGCGGTGAAGCATGCTGCGCGAAAAAAAACTGTTATCGGTCGTCACAGGTTTATGTCTTTTCTGGTCATTTGCGTCGGCTACTGCCTGCAAGGCCGAAACGGCGCAGGCTGAAACTCAGCAGCCATGGAAGTTACTGGTTGTATTACTGTACGACCAGGACTGCAAAGTTACTTGCACTAAGGTCAAACCGGCCATGCAGGAGCTTGCGCAGAAGTTTGGCCCACAGGTGAAATATGTCGAACTCAATGCAGCTGAAGGCACATTCGCGGAGTCAATCAAGACGGCCGAAAGCCTGGGTGTGAAGCATTTTGTAACCGACTCGGCAGAGCAGGTGCCTGTAGTTGGAATCTTCAACACAAAGAAGAAACGCGTCAAAGAACTCCAGGGCTTCAAGACTAAAGACGTTTACGAGTTAGCAATTCAAAAGGCGCTAGAGCATAAGAGCTGAGGATAATGCTTAAAGCGAGCGATAGACTTGTTAGACGATCACGCAAGATAGCACTCTTCCTGCTTGTGTTGGTCGCCATCGCATCGCTCGTAAGCTTGGCCGGATGGGCTTTAGATCAAGAGAATCTAAAAACGCTGTTTCTAGGGCGCAAAATGATCTTGCGTTCCAGCATAGCGCTCGCCTTTCTGCTTTGCTCGCTGTCCCTGTTTTTCAGAACATTTCGCAATGGGGTCGACCACACAATTCTGGGATCGGTACTAGCCTTCATCTGTTTTGCAGGCGCATCTGCAACTTTTGCTGAGTCTGTAACGGCAAAGGACTTCGGACTCGATAAACTTATCTTTTCACCATCCGAACCAGCAACCGGTATTACTTTTCCGGGACCGATGCCACCGAATGTCTCCTTGAACTTCATTTTTTTATCGTTCTCATTGCTAACAATAGGACTCCCAATTAGCGGCAAGCACTGGCTATGGCAAGTTTGTGCATCGGTCGCACTTGGGCTATCTTTGATGGCTTTCTTCGGATACCTTTGCGGTGTCGAAAGTCTGTGCACCATGTTCGGTTGCGTTAAAATGTCCAGCGCCATTTCCGTACCGCTAATCTTCCTGAGCATGGCGGCACTATGCGCTCGGCCAGAGGCGGAGATCACAAGAATCTTCGTACTCGATAGCTTAGGTGGACGAATAGCCAGACGCTTTCTCACGTTTTTACTGGCGATTCCACTTAGCTTGGGAATTCGGTCAGCAGGTTCGGCTCTAAAGCTTTACGATGAAGCATTCGGTTGGGCAGTATTCGGCATCCTTGTTTTTGCTTCGTTCATAGCAGTTGCAATCTGGAGTGCGCGAACCCTGGACGTGGTTGACAGCGAACGCCAAGAAGCAAGAAAGAAACAAGAAGCAGCAGAACAAGAGAAAGAAGTTATTGAACGAAAACTAGTCAACGAAGTCGCAAAGCAAGTAAATGCAGATCGAAATGCACCGAAAGAAGTGAGACTCAGAAATGTCTGTTTGACTTGCACGAAAGAGTATCCAATGGAGGTGGACAACTGTCCGGATGACCAAACGATGCTTGCGAAATTGCCGGATGATTCGCTCATTGGTAGCGTCTTTGCAGACAAGTACTACGTCCTTGAAGAGCTGGGCAAAGGTGGAATGAGCAAAGTTTATAAGGTTAGACACCTTTTCCTTGAGCACCAGATTCTCGCCATCAAAATCTTACAATCGCATCTGGCATCAGAGACAACAAACGTCAAACGTTTTCAGCACGAAGCCCGCACAGCGAGCCGATTAGACCATCCGAATCTTTTGAAGATTCACGACTTTGGGATCGCGAAAAATGGTCCATATCTAGTAATGGATTTTGTGAAAGGGCAAAGTCTGGAGGAAGTGTTATCAGAGTGCAAGCGGCTGGACCTGGTGAGGTTTGAAGAAATTACGTCCCAGATTTTGGATGGTATCGCCTATGCACATGAAAATGGCGTAGTGCACCGCGATCTCAAACCAAGCAACATCATGATCATTGAGCAAGCAAAGCAACCGGATCAAATCAAGATCGTCGATTTCGGCTTAGCTAAGGGCGATCAGCCTACCGACATGCAGCTGACAAAACCTGGAGAACTATTCGGAAGTCCACTATATATGAGCCCCGAACAATGGGATACAACACAAGTCGTAGACTCGCGATCTGACATCTACTCATTAGGAGTCTTACTCTATGAGTGCCTCGTGGGGCGCCCTCCATTTGCAAAAGATAGTATGCTTGAACTCTTTCACGACCATCTAAACGCCGAAGTGCCACCATTCCCAAAATCGCTCAGAATTCCCGACCACATCCAACATGCGATCCTCTTGTGTTTAGCTAAGAGACCAGGCGACAGGCCGCAAACAGCAAAGAATCTCAAAGCAATGCTTTTGGGCAAACCGACTTCGGTTTAGCTCCCTTCAATGCTCATGGCTGTTACCGGCCGGTATAAACACGATCCAATATTACGGCGTTAAGCATTGTGTTTTGGAACGATACACAATTCCACATGTGAGGGGTGAAAAATCCACATCCCAGAATGTATGTTTTAGCGGGCCTATTGCGGAAAAGGACCTGGAAAATGGCGCCCAACTTGGCTAAGCTGGCATTGACCGTTATTACTTAAAAGCGTGGGATTTCCGCACTTGGCGTCCGATCAGTCTACGTCAAAGCCTCAAGAATCGCTGATCAGAAATGATGAAAGCGATCAGACAAACGCGACCACGATTTCAGAAAGACTCTTGTCTGAATCGACAGATAAATCAGCGATCAAAATCGAGCACAATCGAGTTCAGGCAGAGGAAAGCCTTCCGTCAATTACGATAATAGACCACTATCCTGTCGGGCATAAAAACCTCGACGCGGATAAAGCGCCGATCAAAGATGCAAAAGCGCTTGAATCAAGTGAAGCAAAAGCCGGACAAAATGAAGAGCGCACAGTTTCATGGCGCGGCAAAGAAATAATATTGCGAAGTAAAGACGGAGTTGCGAACTATTTCCGCGATAAAGACGGGCGGGAATGGGAAAGTACTGATGGCAAAAGGTGGTCGGAGAAAGGAGCGGATGACGCATGGCATGGAAGCGTCAGTATTGGTGAAGATGGCACGCTGCGCACAATCAATACCTCGTATGGTGTCAACACAGAGCTGCGAACAGATGGAAGTCTGTCTACTAATTTCGCTAAAAAAGACGGAAAACAAGTAACTCTCACCGAAGATCCAGATGGTAAAAGAACTCTCGATGACGGGACTAATGTTTGGCAAAGCAACGATGGAAAGACCTGGAAGAACGGTAAATCGACTCAAATAGGTGCCATCCATATCGATGAATATGGACGCTTGCGCAAGAACACAGGGCGAACCGAAATAAGTCTTAGCACATCGGCAGAGACGCAAGGCATTATGCGAACCATGTGGCGAATGGAGAACGACTACAATGTGAAATTTGCTCTTCCCGGGGAAATAGTTGCCTATTCGGATGACAACAAAACAAAAGTACCAATGAGGCTGCCCACGGCTACCGAATTGAAAGTGGTCGAAGAAGTGCTAGAACAATTCAAGCATCTTTCCGATTCAGCAAAGAAAATAGATTTTGACGGGTTTCGAATTGGCTTTACTGCATATAAGGATGAGGGAAAGAAAGTCAATGTTGCAGGTTGGCACGATAATGAACCAGCCTCAGTCTACTTCGGACCGTCAGTATTTAAGGAAGCGCGTGGCTGGAAAGGATTAGAGGGCGTAGCGCTGCATGAGTTCTCCCATGAACTGCAAAACGTGATTTGGAAAGAGAACGAGATTCCGCAAAAGGTTCTCGATTTCTTTGGCTATGAAAAAGCACCGAAGATGGCGGGCGAAGAGGATGACAGCTATCGCTTAAGAGATAAAGACGGAAAGCAGTGGCAATACCTTTTAACAAACAAAACAGATGCAGATGGCATATGGATGCCTGTCAAAGATGGCGTAATGTCAACGGATCGCTCAGAAGGAATAAGCGATAAGGAGATGAGGAAAAGATTGCCGGACTTACAGAAGCCTGCAAGTGAATACTTTTACGATCCCGCCGAGGCGCATGCCGAGGCACTGGCGCTCTATCTACACGAACCCAATATGCTTTATGATGCCAACCCAAACCTTTACTGGGCGGTCAAGCAATGGGATCAAGATGATATTAATCGCCGATTCAAAACCACTCGAAAGGCTGATGGCTCAGAATCGCCCGTGATGATTCGAGGCACCGACGGAAAGATCGTTCCCAACACCGAAGAGAACAGCAGAAAAGTAAAAGACTTCGAGAACACGCTTTTCCTGACTCCACCAACAAACAATCCCACAGAAGCCCACAAAGAGGGTATTTGCAATTGCACTGGTCATCGAAAAACGACCGTAAAAAAACTACAAAAGAAGTGAATGAATGCGGTGAAACTGCCACCAGAAAAGTCAAAGTTGTTGGGTTAACAAAGGTAACGTTAAAAGGATGCCTTTTAACGTTCTGGAAACGCTGGTCGGAGAGTGCGATAGTGTCATTTCGCGGATTAATCCCCATTTGGAGCAGCCTAAATTCCTAATGAAACCACTACTTAGATATAACGACAGCGAAAAGTAGGGTTAACCTCCTTCCAACATTCGTGTAGGAACATTTTAATAGTAGAGTCGTCGAACTTAACTGAACACCTGATGAATTTCCGCGTCGCCGTACAAGCGGTGGCGTAGTCCTGTGCGCGGACTTTCGGAAAACTCTGGATACCAAAACAAAAGGCGGACTTGGAACGCTTAAAAACAATGCGAAGACAAAACACACAAACAATTGAAGATTTCACTCTAGATGAGTTCTCACCCGACTTTGCTCAGGCGGGGTTTGATACAAATGATTTCTTCCATGCATTAGAAGAAGCCATTGAAGACTCTGTTGCAGATGAGGATGCAGAATCAGCCGTGCGCTCTCGCGCCGAAGACTCGGTTCAGCTTTACCTGCGCGATATTGGGCGGGTAAGATTGCTTTCTGCAAAAGAAGAAATAGAACTAGCACGACGTATTGCAAATGGCGACGAATTCGCTAAAAAGCGACTAGTGCAAGCAAACCTTCGCCTTGTAGTAAGCGTGGCTAAGAAGTATCAAAACCGTGGACTGCCATTTCTTGATCTTATTCAAGAAGGCAACCTCGGTTTGATTAGAGCTGCCGAAAAGTTCGACGCCGAACGCGGATACAAGTTTTCAACTTACGCAACCTGGTGGATTCGTCAAGGAATTACACGAGCACTTGCAGATAAGTCGAGAACAATTCGTGTGCCGGTGCACATGGTTGAAACAATCAACAATCTGCGCAAGGCAACGAGAAAACTCTCGCAAGAGTTGGGTCGACGTCCGACAATTGAAGATCTTGCAAAAGCGATGAATTGCAGCATTACGAAAGTAAAAGAAGTTCTGTCGGCAAATCGCACTCCGATGTCTTTGGATACTCCGCTTGGAGAAGACGAAGACAACAGCCTTGCCGATGTTGTGCAAGATGAAAACATCACACCACCAGAAGATTGCACAGCGTCAGCTCTGCTTGCGCTGGATATTCGTGGCGTGTTGTCTACATTAACGCCTCGTGAACGCGAAGTTCTGATTTTGCGTTTCGGGCTCAAAGACGGACATCAACGCACACTTGAGCAAGTAGGTAAGCTAGTTGGAATCACTCGTGAGCGCACTCGTCAGATCGAACTTAAGGCTCTGCGTGCTTTGAGAGCGTCTGATGTAACTGAAAAACTGAGAGATTACCTCGAAGGCTAATCAGTTAGACTTTTCGAAGCGCGTTCAGCGCGGCTCGATGTCGCGATGATTTCTCAGAGCGCGTTCGTGAAGCAAAATCGGACGGGTAAGGACCGGCGATAGCCGACAGACTACCCGAGTATTGAACCTATTTATCCGAAGCAAAACCAGGAGGTGAGTCAGAAATGGCTCGCCTCTTTTGAGTTCTAACAAGGAGCTGCTCAAAGGGTATTGTCAAGCGCAAGATTTAAGGGAGTATTCGAGGACTTCCCCGATCTTGTCATAGATTAAATGTGTATACTGTCATAACTTCAAAGAAAAATTTGTTGGCACCATAACTGATACCGTTCAGCGCAGACGTTGTTTGACTCTGCTGGACTCCCAGTTCCGCGTACCAAATTTTGGCTTACCGGCCAATTTCTTTCTGCCAGATCGCTACCCCACACCTCGACGCTCCGGAGAAAACATGACTGTCCGATTCCAATCGCGAATGGTTCTCACTGGATTCCTCCATTGCAAATCTGGAGCGCGCATAGAACAACAAGGTGAAAGCAGACCAAATCCACCTGATTTATATGTGCTGCGAGACCTTTCCGGAACGCCGTATATCTCCGGGTCCAACTTCAAAAATCTTTTGAGACGTCAGGTCGAATCAGTACTGAAAGACACGCTAGGACCTGGATTTTCCTGCGATTCTTTCAATCGCGACCAAGCCTGCATCCGCTTAGGCGAACCTCGCAACGATGGTGGCATATATTTGCAGGAGTTGATTGCTCGCTTTGGAGATAACGATCAACGACTGTTCGAACAAATTGAAGAGCACACTTGCATCGCATGCAAGCTTTTTGGCTCGCAATTAGTTGAATCTCCGATGCTAGCAGAAGATTTAAAACCCTCTATCTGGGGCGGACAATTCAAAATGCGCCGTAAGAAAATTCAAACAGATTTAGATCAAGAAGTCCGAGAAGAAAAATCATTAGCGGACAAATTCATGATTCGCGTAGTGCTGAATAACTGCGAAGAATGGCAACAAGGTCTTTTTGTGATGGCACTCAGTCGTGCGCAAAACAAGCTGATAACGCTGTCGACTGGACGCCAGACTGAACAGCAGGTCGCGACAATTGATTCACTCTCGGTGCGTTACCTTGATTCGGCACGGCGCCTTTACGAGTGCCTTGCCAAACATGAAGCAACAGATGGCACTGAAGTAACTACTGAGCAATTGCAACAATGGATTTCCTCCCTGCGTGAACATCTGAAGAAAGCAGCGCGCAATGCGCTAGCGATCGCGTAGTAATTAAAGAGGCAATTACAATCCGCAGCACTGCGCTTCAAGGCACAGTTGCGTTTAATATCGGATCCTAACTTGTGATTTCAAAAAATTAGTAAGACTTGGACGTTCGTTAGCATTTTGAACACTCGGGTTCATCACACCACTAGCCTTGCTCACGGCAGGGTCGTTTTTATACTCAGCAATTTGGTAAGGAGTCACTCGCGGTGTCTGGACCGGCAGAGGCTCTTGCTGCTTTGAATAGCTCGTTAAAATCGCTACGGCTAGTTGCTTCTGCGTCTTTAGTAAGGTCTGGCTTGCTTTCGCCTTGGGCGCCTTCCTTGATTCGATCTCCCTCTGCACTTGTGTTCATGCGGTCTCCTCCCTGCTGGTAGTCCGGCATAATTCAATACTAGCCGCCACTTGTGACAGATAGGTACCCTTTTTAAACGCTCCGGAGGTTCGCTGGGCTATCGCCCCTCTCACCTCCTCCGCTACCTTTTTAAACGCTCCGGAGGTTCGCTGGGCTATCGCCCCTCTCACCTCCTCCGCTACTTAAACGATCTGGTATTCGCCCCTCTCACCGCTACTGAGACGACCAGATGAGCTAACGTTCGTGGGTTCACGACAGCCCCCCCAATCATAGCAGAGGAGCTACTACCCTATGAGCAAGAGTCTAGCAAGCTTGCATTGTGTGCTTTGGTTTTGAGGACCTAGATGCGAATCTCTTGGATGACGCCGTCTTTGACGAGGATTTCGCCACCTTCCAGTCTTTGGAAGATGTTTTCGCCAACGCGCACTTCAACCGGATTTTCCACAGTGAATTGAGTAACGACACTGCCGATCGGAAGTTCGTTCAAGGCATTGCTTTGCGCGGTCATTTCTTCCTTGAGTTGGGCAAGGCGCAACTTCTCGGATTCGACCTGTTGTCTTATTGTCTCAATTTGCGCACGAACTTCAGGAGGAATTGGCTGAGGACTGCGCTTCTCGATATCAGCGATAGCTCTTTTGCCTTTGAACTCTAATTGCTGCAGTTCCGCATCAATTTGCTGAAGGTTGCGGTTAATCTCCGCAGCCACTTGCCCCTTAAAGTTTTCAGTCACGATTGCTTTGACTTGAACTTGTCGCATTAGTTGAATGGTCTCAACCATCTAAACCTCCCTCGGGCGGACAGCAACGCTTATCCTTACAGCAATTAGCATCTGAAAGTCACCAGGCATTGCCTCAGTTCAGCTTTCTCCGCTAAAACGACGCTAGTGTAGCAGAAAAGGTTCTAATGACATCAAGAAAGGGCTTCTTGAGCGGATGATAGTTCACATTCTAAGCAAACCCCTTCAATGATTATTCGATATACTAGGGCAATATTCGGGAGCGTGTATCCCTTGTCAGCTGGCGCCCGGCCTGGGCGGCTAACGAGGAGACACATTACAAGAGGAAGAAAAAATGGCAAACGCAGCTGATGGCGGGCTCGCTCAGACTCAAAAGGTGGGGGCACTGTCTTACTCGTTGGGCTCCTATGAAAAGCCAGTCAAAGACTTACTCAACACGCTCAAGTCCAACAAATTCACCAGCCGTCTATGGGCAAGGGACGCCAAGCTGTGGACAGGAGAAGACGAAGACAAATGGTTGGGCTGGTTGCTGGTCGTAACAGAACAAATCAAGAACCAGGCGCAATTCGATAAGTTAAGCCAGACGATAAAAGAAAGAAAATTTACCCATGCAGTTTTATTGGGAATGGGTGGCAGCAGTCTGTGCGTTGAGGTAATGCGCCAAGTCTTCGGCAAGCATCCAGAACACCCGGAGATGATTGTCTTGGATTCGGTTGTCCCTGCTCAGGTAGAAGCTGCAAGGGCGCAAATCGATCCCGCAAAGACCGTCTTCATAGTAGCTAGCAAGTCGGGCAGCACCACGGAGCCCAATGTTCTTTGCCAGTATTTTTATGATGAAACCAAGAAAGTGGTAGGCGATAAGGTCGGCGAGCACTTCATTGCGATCACCGACCCCGGCTCCTCAATGGAGAAACGAGCACAAGATTGGAAATTCGCTCACATCTTCCACGGCGTTCCATCAATTGGCGGCAGGTTTTCAGCACTTTCCAATTTCGGGATGATACCAGCTGCGGTGATGGGCATAAACACGGCTGAACTTCTCAAGCACGCCGAATCGATGGTGAAGGCATGCGGCGCTGATGCTGCACCCGAACACAACCCCGGAGTCATGCTCGGAACCATCATGGGCACCCTTACTGAAGAAGGTCGAGACAAGGTCACTATCATCGCATCACCAGCCATACACAGCCTTGGCACCTGGCTCGAGCAATTAATCGCCGAAAGCACAGGCAAAGACGATCGCGGCATCATTCCGGTAGCATCCGAAACGCTTGCCGATCCGGCTGTTTACGGAGAGGATCGCTTGTTTGTCTATGTGCGCCTTGAGTCAGAAGCAGACAGAGAGCAAGACAAAAAGGTTGAAGCGCTCGAGAAAGCAGGAAATCCAGTCGTTAAGATTGCGCTGCCAGATAAATTGCACTTGGGCGCCGAATTTTTCCGCTGGGAAATAGCGACAGCTACAGGCGGAGCGATCATTGGAATCAATGCTTTCAATCAACCAAACGTTCAGGAAAGCAAAGACTTCACTAAAGAGTATCTCAAAGAATACGAGACAAAAGGCGCATTGCCGACCAACACACTGTTATTTGAGGAAGGCATCTTCAAGCTCTATGCTGACGAGGCTAATACAAAGACCTTCAAGGAAGAGACTGCCGAGCCATCTGCAAAAGGATATTTGGCTACGCATCTTGCTCAGCTAGACCCTGGTGACTATTTCGGCATCAATGCTTATATTGAATGCGTTCCCAGGCTGGAAGAAAAGCTGCAGAAGATTCGCGACCTGGTGATGAAGAAACATCAGGTTGCCACAACGGTTGGCTTTGGACCACGCTTCCTGCATTCAACCGGCCAACTGCACAAAGGCGGACCCAATACTGGTGTTTTCTTGCAGATTACCTGTGATGACAAAAAGGATCTGGCAATTCCAGGTGAGAAGTTCGGATTCAGCGTTTTGAAAGAAGCCCAATCATTGGGTGACTTCAAAGCTTTGAGTTCACGACGAAGAAGACTGCTCAGAGTACATTTGCCAGCAGATATCGACGCTGCGCTGGACAAGCTTTATGAACTCGTAAAAGAGATTACAGCCTAGTAAAAGTCCGGTCTCATGGCTGACCTGTTTACCGTTGGGCACTCTAATTATCCAATAGCGGATTTCATTTCGCTGTTGGGTCAATTCGAGATTGAAGTTCTTGTCGACGTGCGCAGCAATCCATATGCCCGCTATGCCACGCATTTCACAGGACCGTTTCTGAAGCAATCCATCGTGCAAGCTGGACTCAAGTATCTCTATCTAGGAAAAGAACTTGGCGGAATGCCCAAAGAACCGGAGTTTTATGATGATGAGGGCAATCTCAATTACGCCAAGTTAGCGGCGACGTCAAAATTTCAAGAAGGCATGGAGCGGCTCGTGCGTGGCGTGCAAACGTATCAGGTGGCGATCATGTGTGCCGAAGAAGATCCCAGTCATTGCCACCGGCATCGCCTGATCAGCAAAGCAGCAAAGGAAATGGGCGTAGTCGTGAAGCATATTCGCAAAGGCGCTCGCGTTCAATCTGATGACGAATTGATTGCAGAATACACGCCCGATACTCCCGAGGTCACGCAGCTGAACCTCTTTGGACTTAATTGAATGTTGGGGGTGTGGACTATGAAAGAAGCTGTCCCGCCCATTTATCAGACCCATAAAATGCGAAAAATTCCGTTGGGAAGTGTGGCAAAGGCAAATTCTGGGCAGATTGGAATTAACCGCAGCATATGCGCTGGGGCATGGGGGCGCACATATCGGGGCGTATGGGTAGAAAAGTCTTAGTTCTGGAAACAGATGAACAACTTCGCACGCTGATTATTCCATTGCTGGAAGCGCGCGAATTTGAAGTTACGCAGGAAACTAACGGACAAACTGCTCTCGATAAAATCGCGGAGAGTGCGCCAGACCTGGTCATGGTGGGCGAGGCTCTCGATGATATCGACGGAATTGGATTCATAATCAAGCTACGGCAGAAAGAGAAAGAAATAAAAGTCGTCTTTTTGTCTCAAACATGGAGAGACGCAGAATTCTTTCAAAAAGTGACAAAAGAACTGAAAGTCGCGCACATTTTTCACAGACCGATTAAGTCGAGCGTTTTCGGGGTACAGGTAGACGCTCTCTGGCATGATCAAAAGCGTGGTCTGCCTCACATTGAAGCCCAAAATCAAGAACCGATCCCGGCTCCGATGGGCACGGTACCGCAGCCGGTACCAGCGGTCCCAGGCACGGGGAATACGCCTTGGCCGGCGCCCGGAACTCCGCAGAATTATAATATGCCTGGCTTGCAAAATCAGGGCACCGCTCCTGGTGCTCAGCAGATGCCACATCCTGAACAGATGCGACACACTGGGCAATTTCAACGTCCAGCCGTGATGGCTCCCGGTGGTCCAGGTCCCGGACCTGGAGGACCTGGTCCTGACAGACAAACAGGAGCGCATCCGATGCCAGGCGGCCCACGACCGCCGATGAATAGGAAGACTGGAAGTTTTCAAATGCCTCCGGGAGGAGGTCCGCCCATCCCAGGGGGACCGCAAGGACCCGGCGGACCACCGATGCCTGGTGCGCCCATGGGACCACCGAACAGACAAACCGGTAACTATCAGATGCCGGTACCTGGTGGACCGCCAATTCCTGGGCAACCAATGCCGGGACAAATTTTCCAGGGACAACAAATTCAATATCTGGGAGGTCCATTGCCGGTGCCGGGTGCCCCGCCGATGCCGACTCCTCAGTCAGTAAATGCATTTGCTGATGCCACCCTCCAAAATTTCAGACAGCGATTTTCGAAATCCTTACCGTCGCGCATCAAGCAAATAGAAGAGTTGATTCAGAAGGTAGATCGAGCAAACATTGACGGCGCCTTGCTGATTGAGATCCGGCGTCTTTCACACAATCTCAAAGGCACATCAAAGTCATGCGGTTTCGATGTACTGGGCGGGTATGCCGAGCAAATCGAATGTTCGGCAAGAGACATGATGGAAGTTGCAGAAGTCAATCACGAAAAGGAATGGTTGAACATCGATCACTCGATGCTAGCAGCCAAGAAAGAAGTTGATGTAATCAAAATGCAGTTCTCGGATTATGTTCCGACTGCAGAGGAAATTGCCAACATGAATCCGAACGCTGCCAAAGCAAAAGTCTTGGTAGTCGGTGGATCAGAACTCGATATCTTCAAGGAGCTAGGAACGAAGAACGGTGGCGGAATACCACTGGAGATAATTAGCACCGAAGCAGGCGAAGCCCTCGAGAGAGCCGGCAAGCAAGAACTTGACGCAGCCTTGATCGAGATTACCGAACACAATCGCGACTCAGCTTTCCAGTTAGCACGCGAACTTCGCAGCATGATCGGCTATGAGACTTTGCCACTCGGTTTCATTGCAAAAAATGATGAGGGTGACCGAGCAGAAGCCGCACACGCCGGAGCCTCACTTTTTCTAGAGAAACCTTTTGAAAAGGAAACATTGCAGCAAGCACTGCAACATCTGATCACTATTCGAGAAGGTGGTCGCTCCCGAGTTTTGATTGTAGATGATGACCCTGACTTCACAGATCTAATTAGCAGTACACTAGGCAACGAAGGCATGCTGGTCAAAGCATTGAACGATCCTGCCCATGTGCTCGACATCCTGGAAGAGTTCACGCCGGATCTAATGTTGTTGGACGTTATGATGCCAGGAATCCTCGGCTTCGACGTATGCAAGAAAGTCCGCGCTGCCGGACGCTGGCAAGAACTGCCAATCATCTTTTTGACAGCGCAGACCGATCTTGCCTCTCGCCTGAACGCATTTGATTCAGGTGGCGACGATTATCTGCCCAAACCAGTAATCAACGTCGAACTGCTCCGACGAGTGAAAGTGCGACTTGAACGGGCTCGCATGGCGCGCGAACGCCAGGACAGAGATCTGCTTACAGGTCTTCTCTTGAGACGTGCTTTTGCAGATCAAATTGAAGCGCTCGTTTCCGAGTCAGAACGACACGGCTTCAACTTCAGCTTATGCCTCATGGACGTCGACCACTTCAAAAAAGTGAACGACACATACGGACACATGGCGGGTGATAAAGTGCTCGCCTATTTCGGCAAATTGCTTCGCAAACGCTTCCGGGTTGAGGACCTCCGTGGTCGATGGGGCGGTGAAGAGTTCATTCTTGCGTTTAGACACGAGCGCAAAGAGACAATGCACAAAGCATTAGATCGTGTGCTCGAGGAACTTAAGAAAGTGGAATTCAAAGGGGACAAAGGGGAACCATTTTTCACGTCATTCAGCGCCGGCATGGTCGACTTTCCGGAAGATGGAACGTCGCTTCATGATCTGGTTCTCAATGCTGACAGGCGTCTCTATCTGGCTAAGCACAATGGGCGAAGTCAGATCGTAATCACCGGTTAAACAGCCCAGCCGCAGAGGAAAATCTCATGGCAAATATACTGCTAGTTGAAGACGACACCGATCTTTCAGAAACACTGCAAGATTGGCTGGCATTTCAACAACACAATGTGGAAGCCGTATACAACGGACCGGAAGCGCTTGAACAAATGCGATTTGGTTCCTACGATATAGTCGTACTCGATTGGCAATTGCCCGGAATGAATGGCATCGACGTGCTAAAACACTACCGAGATGAAGGCGGTGCTTTAAAAGTGCTGATGCTTACAGGTCGCACAGAAGCCAAGGAAATCAAAGCTCTCATGGAAGCAGGAGCGACAGATTACATGGCGAAGCCATTCAATTTGAAAGACTTATCAGCTCGCATCGAGAAGATTCTCAGCGGAGCGACTGCGTCAGCGTAACTCCGGCAAGCAGCAACGAGGCAGAAGCATCATCTTCGTCAAGTCCGAACTGGCGATTGTATTCTCGCTCGAACTCCACAAAGCTCATGTCTTCCAATCGCTGGATCTCGTCATTCATTGTTTCAGCATCCCCATCCAAAAGCAGGTTGTCGATGAACTCGATGCGCTCCTGGTGTTCCTTGCTCAACGCAAATTTTTTCTGCTTATCGTAGATTTCGACAAGCAAATGCCGAAACAATAGTTCGTGATGAAAAGCTTGTTTTTCAATGGCAATCGGCAGCGCTTCTTGAATGAACTTTTCACAAGAGTGTTTTTTCTTGGTGTGCATAAGCGACTCTATGTGCGTGACCAGATGCAAAAACAAACCAGTACTACCATTTCCAAAGATCTCTCGATTGAGCTCTATCGCCCGCAAGGTCAAATATTGCAATGATTGCGGATAATCGAGCCACACGATGAATTGGATCATCTCATGCAACATCGGAGTCTCGAGCAATGGATAACCAGCTTCTAGAGCCAATGTTCGCCCTTTCTCAAGAGCCCTGATGCCGCCATCGATGTCGAAGGAACTGCCCATGCGCCTGGCTAATGTCAAACACTCAGCAAGACAAGAAAGCAAATTGTTGAATGCTCTTACTTCTTGAGACTTCTTATTCTTGGCTGAATTCCTTCCTTTCGAGCCTTTCGATTCCCGCTTATGTGCTCGGCGTTGCAATAGAGTAGATACGATCTTGTTCATGGAATCCTCCCTTCTACAAAGCGCTCCGGAGTTTCCGGAGCTTTCGCCCTTCTCGACTCCGCAGCTAATGGTCCTTTTCCTTTTAAACGTCAAAACGTTGAAAAGGGTTCAAAGGAATGGATTAAAAATTCAAAACGCTGAATCTTTGCGATCGATGCAAGGCTAATCAAGCTTGCTTTGAGAAATGAATAGTGATTCTAGGCTCTGCGCGGTGCAATTATTGGAGCTTTGAACATTTTTCTTTCTTCGTCCACTATGAATTTTCGAGCAAAGGAATCATCAACAGGAACCCAAGAGTCCATAAGACTATCTTTCTCCAATATCGTAAGCAGCCCTCTTGTGCTCCGCTCAACGCGGAAGGTCCCAAAGTCACTCTTAAATTCAGAATTAGAGCTGCCATCAGCATTGTCTTGGCAGCGACCTTCCACTCGGCCGTTCATGTCGTATGCAGTTCGAATACGTTTATCCTGATCCTTCACATCGCTAAAAACTATCGCACCGCCTGAAAAATAATCATCGTGCGAAACTCCATTTCTAGTAAAACTGCGTCTTTCATCAGCTCTATCGACCTTTGCAATTTGTCCTTCGATATCTAGACTTGGGACGGCTGCATTGATCATTGCTTCTTCGTCAGGCCGTGTGTCGCTCTGTCGTGCCGTGCTTGAATTATCAACTATATTCAGGAGACAAATAGGCTCCGCTTGATTTTCTTGCGCACAGCTAATATCAGTCACGTTTACAGAATCGAGCCTATCTCTCATTACCTGTCCTCAAATTTTTGATTCGCATATTAAACGACGAATTCAAAACACAACCGGGTCAGATTCAGGGGCTTTTTGGGTCCCGGCATTAGCAAATGACTTTATTCGATAGAACAGCCGAAATTTGAAAGGGCAAGCTAAATTAGTGCTGTACGACCCGTCTGACGCTGAGTTGACCGCGTCTCATCATGATATACTCGGTCATAGCTTGTAGCTACTCGGAGGCAAATTAATGCGACGCATCTCGAAACTAAACAATCTCCTTGCTTGCATAGGATTACTGGCAATATCAACTGCTTCTGCATCGCCAGCGTTTAGTCAAGGTATCGCATTAGGACAATCTGATTTGATGAGACAGCTCCGCGAAACCGGTACGATAATGAAAGAATACGCGTCGACGCACGACCATTATCCAAATACAACAGATGAGATGGACAACTGTTTGAAGATGCTCTATACGAAGGTGAGCATGACCACTCCCGATTCAACAGTGCAAGTGCAACAGAATGGCCGCTATAGAACTTTTTATCAGTTCGCAATTGGGATCGACCCGAGCTATAAGTCCACCCCTATTGTTAACGGAATACCCCAACCTGATCAGTCATTATCAATGCCGGCAAGTACCATTGTGTTGATGACCGATGGACAAGATGAAATTGTTGGCTGGGCTGCCGGTATTGACGGAAAGCCCATGGTTCCGGACCAGGGCAAAGGTCCCATACATTTTTACAATAAGATTGAGCCGAAAGACGAAAGCAAAAAGTAGCTGTTCACGATCAACTGAGAACATAGCATCAAAATGTTCCGTGGCATCCAAGAATCCCCGACTTCTAAGTATGAATTCCCATGGATGCAAAAAAATTCGATGGCACTATAAGCAAGTTTCACAAAGTAGGAAGCATTGTCCTGGCGATGATTTTCCTTCTTGTGCTGGTTTTCGCAATTGTCAGCTCACCCGATTTGAGCGAGACGATCAAGGACGCGGCAGCACAATTCCTTCCGGACGACAGCGTATCTATTACTCCAGATATCAACTACGCAAATTCGAAAGACAAGCAGCAGACGGGCGATCTGTATATGCCCTCTGCCAAAGTGAGTTCAGCAGCGGTAGCAGGCGATCTGGGAAGAAAGAATCCCTCAGCAATTATCCTCGTTCATGGAGGAAGCTGGACGAAAGGCGATAAACGAGATTTGAACGACGCAGGAACTGCGCGTTGGCTGGCGAAACAGGGGTGGATAGTATTTAACATCAATTACCGTTTAAGTGGGAATGGCGGCGAATTTCCTAACGACATCCTCGATGTTAAGAGAGCAATTGCCTATATTCGAGAACGGCAAAAGTCGATGCATTTGGACCCGGATCGCATCTTTGTAATCGGTTCTTCGTCCGGAGCTACGACTGCATTGCTTGCAGCATATGGAATCACCTTTGCCGCTGAGCCCAGCGAAAAGGTGATGGCTGTTGCAAGCATTTCTGGTCCAACAATGTTGGAAAAAGTCGCAGCAAACCCCTACCTTAAAACGTATCTTCAGGGTTACTTCAAGAGCCCGCCATCTGACAAAGAGCTCGCGAAGTTGACCTCTGAAATGTCTCCAATTGAGCGAATGCAAAACGCAATTCCAACAATTTGCGTTCATGGAGACGAAGATCGCAATGTACCTATGGAGCACTCAGTCGAGCTGTGCAAGCGCCTGCAAGCAAAAGGAATCGAATGCCAGCTGATTCCTGTTCAGGGAGCTGGGCATTTTATTGGCGGGATGTCACGGAACCTGGCATTGCAAAAAATTCTGGATTTCTTTACTAAGATTAGCGACGAGAAAGCCGAGCGACCAAAAGAAACAATAGATGTATCGAAAACACGATCGCAATAAGTGCTCATGATTAATTGAAAGGGCAATCCAGCTATCTAGTGAGCGCGACGACCATGCTTTCTTGTGCTTCTACCAGTGGTGGCACGCGCTCTTGTTGCTTTGCTTGAACTTCTCACATTCTTGTTAGAACTTCGGCCTGTGCGCCCGCTGCCAGAACGAGATCGTCCTGAACCTGCTTTTGTGCTCTTTGTGGATTTCGATTGCTTGGGAGCAGCAGCTGATTTACTCGCGGACTGTTGCTTGGCTCCGTGAGCAGCCGATTTCGGCTTCGTGTTAGGCTTCGGTTTTTCCGGAGGCAAAGTACCTGTACTTGTCGTTCTGGCTTCTTGCGATGTATGAGGTCCTTCCTCAGGCAAACTCGGGCGCAAACCATCCTGGACATCATCGGTATCTGGTTCGGATTTCTCAGCAGCGGCTGCCTTGCGTTCCAGAGCTATCTTCTGTTCTTCCTCGGTCATCGGCGGAAGCAGTCGAATTGGTGGCTCCAGCAAACGCAGGGAACGCCCGCGACGTTCTGTTCTAACAACAGTTCTTGCCTCAGTCGCACTGATCACCTGCACCGGCTTCACGGAGAGATCAAGTGATACCATTGCACCGCCGGCTGCATCATCAATTGCTTGCCTGTATTGGGCATCGGTTCCTCCAAGAGCCTCAAATAGTGCAAGCCGAGCCAAAAGCATTTTTGACAAATGCTGCATGCGTAATGACAAAGCGTGCGATTCGGAAATGAGCCTTTCCTGGTCTCCTGGATCTTCTGACATACGCTTGCGGATTTCTTGCAATCTATATTCAGCGGCTATACGTCTTCGCTCAAGCCTCATAATCTGCGCCCGCTCAGCTGCTACACGCAATTGCGGGGGGATCTTCTCTGCATCCTCTGCCGCATCTAGTTCAGATCGCAGCGATAGTTGAATCTGCGGCTCAAGGTCCGGTCGAGCCAGTTTTACATCAAGGGAAACGTAGTTCTGCTCCCCACCCGGTGTAAGCACCACGTTATTACCACCCAACGGCTCCGGTGACCATAATGAAGCTGCCTCCAGGTCTGGATTGCGAACGCTGATAATGCATGGCACGTTAGTGCCGTTCATTCCAATTTTGCCCTTCTCCGGTGACACATCGTCATCTTCCGTTTTCACATGACTGAAGAAAGTGCGGGCGACGTCTGTTTCGCAGACATTTGATGTTTGTCCGCCAACGCTGACTGTCAGTTCCCGCAGTGGCCCCAATTTAAGTTTTAATGGCGCGACTACCAATAGTGTTCGAGGTGTTGCAGATAAGACGCTTGCTTCGACGCCATCTATCTCAACACGATCTTCATTAGCCTTAACCGAGAAATTACTACCAACAATTACGAACTCGTCACCGGGCGATACTACAGCTGGTGCAAAGACGACATCAGGAAACTTTGCTTGAGCGCCTGTCGCCTTTGCCAGAGCGGAAGCTTCCTCAGCAATAACCTCGGACTCGGCAAAGAAACCGTCTGCTCTTCTTCGAAACTTCCTCCGATCTAACTTTCTCTTGTCACTGGACCAGAGCGTCAGCTCGATATTCTCTGCGTCGACCGCTGTAAAATTCACAATCCCCATACTGTCGGCTGTAATCAAATCATCATTGACATTGACCTCCGCCGCCGGCAGCGGATTCCCAGCCAGGTCCGTTACAGTGAGACTGACAGACTGGCCTGGTTCAAAGAATGGAACCACATGTAGCTTCGCCTGTGAAATCGCAGGCTTTTGCGTTCCTATTTCAGCAGCCGACACGTGCTGAACCGAATGCCCTAATGTTGTCATCAACAGGACGCTAATCGAAAATGCTGTCTGCCTCCGCAGAAAATTAGCAGCGCGCATTACATAGGAATGCGTACTCGCGAGAAGAGGCAGTTTTATTGACTCGCTTTTCATACAGACTAAATTTATCTATTGCCCAGTCTATCAGCGTCTTTAGTGGAGATACAATCAAGCTATTCCACTATTTTCTCAGGCTAAAGAACTACTTAGCAACGATTAGAGTTTGTTTGGAGTACTTGTCATGTCAACTGAGTCGCGAGACCAAAACAAACCAGAACTGAGCGAAACGTTCTACAGCCTTGCTCGTCCCGGTGGAACGCTACCTGTATTTCGGGTCGGCCCGGATGATGACAAGCAATACCCGGCGATAATATTAGTTCATGAAATTTTCGGACTTAATGAACATATAAAGGATGTTGCCAGGAGATTCGCTCGAACCAATTTAGTTGTTTATGCACCAGACCTGTTTGCATACAACCCCGCACTGCCTGCAGATCAAAATGACCTGGCGGCTATGAGAAACGTATGGGCATCAATCACAGATGAACAACTTATCTCTGATATGCACGCCGTCTTTAGCCTCGCTCGAAGCTCCGAACACGTAAGACCCAACGCAATCGGCGCGCTCGGTTATTGCATGGGTGGCGCTATCGCGTACATGTTTGCTTGCCGGACGCCGCTTCTGGCATGGGTGGTCGATTATTACGGGCGTATCTACTATCAAAACATTACCGAGCAGAAGCCGCGCCATCCGATTGATTATACTGGCGGTCTGAACTGCCCCCTACTGGGGCTATTTGCGGGGTTGGATGATCTGATCACCGCTGACCACATAAAACAATTCGAAAAGAAGATGGCTGACCTGGGCAAGTCATTCCAAATAAAGGTATATCCATCAGCCAAACATGCTTTCTTCAATGACACGCGAGAGTTTTATCATTCAGAGGCCGCAAACGACGCCTGGCACCTTACACTTAGCTTTATTCGAGAGAACTCACGCGAACTAGCGATTAAGTGAAAAAGAACACAAACTCGACGCTAAGAAAGAATCGATTAGCTGCACTGCGAAAGCTTTTTCTGCAGCTAGATGACAAACTCGCTCGATGCGCGCCCTTCGCAAAAGCTGCCAAGGAAGAACGCTGCGCTTACATCATGTTGTTGTGCAGCGCACATCAGATCTCCATAGAGCGTGAATCTGAACAAAATCTGGCGGAGCTAATGAATGAGCTTCTCCAAAAGGTTGAATCGTCCTATAGCAACGCAAATCCATTTTTTGACAGCTCAGGTGATCGCGTGCGGTCGAGAATGGCTCTATGCGTGGAAGAACTAGAGAGCGATTTAGTCAAACACAAGGATCTTATTGCAGCACATGGTTTCACCTGTCAGGGATATTTCTACCAATGGATGTGTGAACAAAATCGGCGCGAAGCACTAAAGCGAGTACAACAAGCTGATAAGCAAACTTCACGAGATGACCTTATCCATTTCACACAGCTCTACACACCAGCTTGGATCACAGACTATCTTTTGAGAGAAACGATATCGCCCTGCTTGAAGGAAAGACCTGCCGGCGCGCTGCAAGAATTGCGAGTCTTAGATCCAGCTTGCGGCGGCGGGCACATCTTAATTAGAGCCTTCAAGTACATCGTTGATTTATATAAGAGAAACGAGATCGAGCCGGCTCTATCAATCGAGCGGATTCTCAACTTTAACCTGCGCGGGTGCGATATCGATAAAGGAGCTTTGTGGACCTGTGCACTCGCGCTTGTCTCAGCTGCTACTGCACAATTTGCCGAATCAAAAATTGATTTTTGGAAGATGCACATCAAACTTCAGCTGTTTGATGTTTCGCAAGAGGATGATATAACGCAAGTCGAGACAGGCAGTCTTGCTAGTAATTTCGGCAAGGATCACCCTCTGGCAGATGGTGCGGATTGCGTGCTTGCAAACCCACCCTATATTGGGCGTCGTCTAATGGATCGCCGGCTCAAAACGTTTCTTCGAGAAAACTACAAGAGTGCCCATCATGATCTAAGCGCTGCATTCCTGGTGCGAGCTCTGGAGCTTGCTGAACCGCGCGGCTATGTTGGATTTATCACACAGTCATCATTGCTGTTCCTGCCCAGTTACGAAAAGCTTCGTCAACAATGGCTGCAAAACGGCAATCTGGTTTCAGTGGTTGAGTTAGGTCCGGGAGCCTTTCCTCTGCAATCTGGTGAGAAAATAAACAGCATGTTGATTGTGCTCAAAGCTGGAGCAGAAGAGGCAGCAGTGTCCCATCCAATGAGCTTTCTCGATCTGCGAAATTCCGACGATAAAGAAAGCGATCTGGCAAAGGAATTCTTGATCCGATACAAAGAGGACTTCATTTCTCAAAGAGCTAGCTCGTTCAACTATCGATGTCCATTATCCATATCGCAGCTCTTTGCCGGTTGCCGCAAGCTCAGTGAGATAGCCGATATAAAACAAGGCTTAGCCACCAGCGATAATCAGAGATTTCTTCGATACTGGTGGGAGGTCCCTGAAGAAGAACTCAATGTTCGATGGCATCCATACGTAAAAGGCGCCGGCAGTGAACGCTGGTCAGCTCCGATTGAAACCGTGGTGGATTGGGGAATCGACGGCAAAGACATCAAAGAAGCGGTTGGAAAAAACTATCCATATCTTGAAGGCAAGATATCTTGGGTAGTTAAGAATGAGCCATATTATTTCCGCGAAGGTCTAACCTTTTCCTTCGTTAATACGGGGCAGTTCGCAGTGCGGAAGATGCCACAGGGATGCATTTTCGATGTCGGCGGATCATCGATTTTCCCAATCGAGACCTCCATTGAATTCTTACTTGCATATCTTAACTCCTCCTTCATCGTGTACTGCGCTGAGCTTTTGAACCCAACATTCAACTGCCAGGTGGGTGACCTGAAGCAGCTTCCTTGCCTGGACTTCACACCTGCGCAAGCTGCGATGATGGAACAGCTCGGTTCAGAAGCTCTGCACATCAAAATGGAATTGGATCGATTTAAAGAGAACGCATTTGCGTTTCAACCTCCAGCGGAAATTACCAGGATCATTCAATCGAAAGAAGAGCCAGAGCAGGTCTTCCAGAGGTCCACCAAAGACGATAGGCAGCGCCTTTCGCGATTAGACAAGATCGAACGTGATATTGATGATCTCATCATCCATTCGCTATCTAATCACAAGCTGAACGCAGATGAAATTCGAGAAGTCGAGAATCAGCTATCATCTATTCGAAAAACGCAAACTGAGCCCATTTTTGACAAACGATTTTTTGCGGGATTGATACTTAGAGAGTCAATCAGACAACTAGAGCGAAGTCGGCAAGATGCCGGCGCTCCCGGGATCGAACCGAAGATAGCAGCCTCGCCTTCTGGTGCCGTCGTAAATGACCTCGTCATAGCGCTTGCTCAGAATGGTGGTAGTGTCTCAGACTCCATCGCCAAAGCATTAGGATTTGCACCGAATCTAGTGCGTTGGCTGGAAGAAGTTCTTGCCACTTCGCTGTTCGACTGGTTTATTTCTCATTACAATGACTCTCAGCTTGCGATCTTTCGCTCAACTCCGCAGACTCAATTAATAGAAGCAAACACAAGTGAATTGCGATTTCGATTCTCCAACACGGCTCGTGAGAAACCAGCACATCCCGTCACTATTGTTGTAAGTAACCAGAAATCGAACTAGAATTGAAATCATGATTTTCAACAAGACAGCTATCATAGTTTCCCAATGTTGCGCGCTCCTTTTCTGCGCGCTGCCTGCATTTGCAGATTCAGCATCCGATGCCGAAGCCCTTTTCGAGCAAGCCGATAAAGAAAATGCGGACGGCTCATATTCAGACGCAGAGAACCATTACAAACAAGGGCTCAAAACTGCTGTCTCCGGATTGGGCGCGATGTCCTCCTTGGCTGGCAAATTGGCGCGTCAGCTCGGTGACTTCTATGTCAAACGCGGGCGCTATGCCGATGCAGAACACTACTACCAGCGCTCCCTAATAGTAACCAGCAATTATTCCGAAGCGTTGGCAGATGGAGAAGGTGATTTTAGAAATGTTCGCGGATTCCTCACTGACGCAATTCAAAATCCGGAACATCTACCGGCATCAATAGAAGTGGCAAACACACTTAGCAGCCTGGCAGAATTATACAGACGGACAAATCGCCCGACTGATTGCGAAAGACTTCTGCGCAGAGTAATCAAAATTTTTGATGGCGCCAATATGACTAGCTCGCAGTACTACACAGCCGATGCAAAAAATGCTTTAGAGCAAAGCGAATTGAATCTTGCACAGGTACTCGCGAGCCAAGGGAAAACGACGGAGGCAGAGAATATCTTCAAGACCTACGTTGACCGTATAAGGAAACGCTACGGAAACTCACCCAAACTGGCAGATGCGCTCAACAATTTGGCAGCGTTCTACAAGAGCCAGGATCGCAGCTCCGATGCAGACGCTGCCTCTTCGGAAGCCAAAGAAATTTCGGCTCAGTTTCACTAACCGAGTTCGCCCTCGCCGACGATTCGATAACCTAAGCCGCGTCGAGTTCTGATAATAGGATTCTCTTCGCTGTCGCCAATCTTCCGCCTTAAAGTTTTGACATGAGTCCTAACCGTCTCAAGAGAAGCGTTGGTCTCTGATTTCCAGAGCCTGTCGAGTATAGCTTCGACTGTGAAGCTCTGGCTCGGATGACGCATCAAAAGCTCCAGCAGCGCGAACTCCTTGGCCGTCAGTTCGACTGGACGCCCGCCCCGGTTAACCTGTCGACTGGCTGTATCCAGGACCAGATCACGAACCTGAAAAGTCTTGCCTGTTATCGTTGTTGGCCGACGCAACAAAGCACGAACACGAGCGTTGAGCTCCTCCGGCACGAATGGCTTGACCAGATAATCATCGGCACCGGTATCGAGCGCACTCACCTTGTCGTGCGCCTCGCCCTTGGCCGTGAGCATTAGTATAGGCAACTTGCCACCGGAACTCCGATAAGTACGGCACACGTCTAGTCCTGTCTGATCTGGCAGCATCCAATCGAGAATAACCAGGTCGTAATCATGGACGCGCAAATTAAAAAGTGCGTCCTTGGCACTGTCAACTCGCTCAACTACATAATGGTCGCGTTCCAACTGAAGGGTAACTAGTCTACCCATCATTTTGTCGTCCTCAACCAACAAAATCTTGGCCATGAAATCTAGAAGACAGGGCGGAAGTAATTTATCAATTATAGACTTATATTAACGAAATCAGCCATTGACATCCACTTTCAATCCTGAGACCTCCGAAAGCCGCTTGACGACCAGCTAGGCAGCCTTCCCTCCAGCGTCCTGATCATTCTTGATTCTGCAACTAGGGCTACTGAACTGACTCTATAAGCTATATCAGACACGAATAAACTGAACAAAAGTCTTAAAAAGAGCTTGGGAAGAGCCAATCGGGGAATAAAGTTTTTGGACCTTTGCATCGGTCCGGCTCGGCGTGATGATTGGCAGCTATGCAAGACCCAAGAAAACCATTCGACGATGCAACTGAAGCAGACGAAATAACTTTGCGTCTTGCTGAAAGTGTCGCCCATGAAAATGTATTGGTCCTGAAGTATGGATCAATGCTGATGGACGAACTTGAGGGACTCTCAAAGTCTAAGCGAACCTTCGATGTAATAATCATCGACGCCTCCCAATCCGGTTTTCTCTTCCCAACCGAAGAGCTGATTGCAGCTGCGACGCTCGGGCGCGCGCTTCTTGAAGTCCAGGGTGCCATGGTCTTCGTAAAGCAAGACAAAGCTGCCGCTTTCATAAAAGAGTCCCCGGCCGGATTCTTGTCATTTCACCTGTTTGAAAGCTTCTCTTCTGTCTATGACTATTCAACCTCGATCGCCAAACACATTCAACAAGCAATGGGACAAAGCATTGAAATTCGTCCTGACAGCACGGGGCTATCAGAGCAAATTCTCTTCACGGTCATTCCGGTATTAACCCAATTTGGCATCAAGTTAAAGGCAGGGGTCGAAGGTGCGAAGAAGCGCAATCTCGTCCTCTGTGCAATCGACAACTACACGCCACTGAATTCAGTGGCACAGCGACTTGCGCAATCTCTGTCATTCAACGATCTTCTTGATGAACTGAGGGGCTTGGAGAAGATCGGCGCAATTTATCCAATTTTTCCAAAGATACCTTTTCTAGTCGAACAATTCCGAAACGGCCGACCGTTTAAGCTGAAAGACTACCTTGTTGAATCACGCACGCTAACCCGGGAGCAGCTCGACGACATCATTTTTGCTATGACTAATGCGAAGGGAAACCAGCGACTTTCGCTTGGTGCCATGTGCGTAGCAAAGGGATTGCTCAGCGCCCGCCAACTGGAAATTTGCTTGCAGGATCAGGCATTCTTCGGTCAACAGCGAGGCTCAGAGAAACGCGCGAAGACTCTAGGTACAAGCGAAACAGGCGTACAAACCATCATCGGAAACCTTGTTAGCAGCGACCCGGCTGGAGTTTTGCAAAACCTCTCAGGGAACAGGGCAAACGGAGTATTAACCGTCGATTACAGAGATCTGTCATTCCGCGCCATTTATGAGCAAGGCAAATTGACGCACGCAAAACAAGGGAAGTTGAAAGGAAACAACGCAGTTACTGAATTCGTTTCCGTCTGGAAGGAAGGCGTGTTTGTTTTCTTAGAGCGAAGTGCACCGCCAGATCTTGCAAACGAAGAGTGTAAAGTAAACCGCCCGCTCGACAAACTGCTTTTGGACTCAGCACTGGCAAGTGACAACATCGAAGCAGTCTGGAAGAAACTCCAAAAAGGTCCAAAGACTGTTCTGGAAAAATTGCAAGACCAGCGAAACTTACTGGGCACAGGGCAAATGACGGATCCACAAGAAGGATACCAGTTAAGTCCGGAGGAGGTCTCAGACATGCAGAAAGTCTGGAAATTTGCCGATGGCATGTGCACCATCAATGATATCATCAGAAAAATCGGTGATCTCAAAACAGTGCAAGTAGCGATGGCAATTGGCAGGCTAATGCACTACCGGCTAACACAAATTCCGAAATCAGATATTGCCGGTCCGCTCGACAAGTTCCGCAACATCATTGCAATGGTGACAGAAAAAATCGGCGTCGATCACTCAGAGGCATTGCTACGAATTTCCCTGAGAGAAAGTCAGGGCTATTCAGCTGTTGCCCGCACGCTCAACATTGGCACGGGATGCGAAGTCGGCATCGATATGGGCGCAGCTAAAGCAGCATCGCTATCCTTATCCAGCATCATTAAAGCGCTGGAAGACTGGCAAGTTAAGTACATTGAGCACGTATCCCAGGAATTGGACAAAAACGCTTTGCGCGAAATAGTCCGCAAAGTCTACCAGGGATAAGCAGAAACTTTTCCGATGAATATATCGAATTCGATATATCTTTCTTTTTTTCAACAGGCATGCGGGCAGACCTGCAACCCTGTAAAATTGGACGCAGCGCGCGCCTTTTTGGAGGATGATTTTGAACTTGCCAACAGGAACCCTAACATCGTCCAGGTCGGCACGCTGTTTGCATGTAGCCTTGCTCTTTGCGGTGTCGATTGGCTATACACAAGCCGGCTATTCTCAACAACCTGCTTCTGGGGCAATTGATACCGTTGCACGACCAAGCGCAGCAGCCTCGAGTAAGGCATTTCCTGGTCCACATATAAAAATCGCAGCAGCCCAAAATCCAAATTGCCCGCTTGATTCATTAAAGGAACTCTCCAAGGACCCTTCAGCACTTGTAAGGATGGCAGTACTTGCCAACCCCAACTGCTCGGATGAACTAAAGGCAATTCTGGTCGGCGACAGCGATCAGCGCGTGCGTGAGGCAATACTCAGGACTAGCAAGCTTCCGGAACTTGAAACCCTGGAACGATTGGCAGAAGGACAAAACCCAAGCACTTACGAAATGATGGCCTCCAATGGCAAAACTCCTCCGGAAATTTTGCGAAAGCTGGCGAGCAATCCGGTACAAACCGAATATTTGTTATTGAGCTTAGCGCGCAATCCAGGTTCGCCTCAAGATGTTCAGCACAGGCTCTTGCGCGTAGGCGATCGGATGGTGCGCACTTTTATGGCTCGTCAAAATAGTTCGCCGATTATTTTGCTGAACCTGGCAAAAGACGGTGATCTAGGCGTGAAGGCGTATGTAGGTTCGAACACAAACTCACCCTCGCAAGCACTCATTGATTTAAGCGACGACGTAAACATGATAGTCAGACAGTCCGTTGCTGGTAATCCTTCGACGCCGGCGGAGACTCTAAAGAGGCTTTCGAAAGATAAGAGTTACGAAGTAAGGGTGGAACTGGCAGCAAACAAGAACGCACCGCCTGCGGTGCTAGCCCAGCTGGCGGTTGATCCCCATGATGCAGTGAGAGAAGCAGTCGCTCATAATCGATCAAGTGAAGCTCTCACTCTTTCCAAGTTGGCTGCTGATAAATCCCCGCTGGTAAGAGCCGCAGCTGCATTCAACCCTAAGCTTGAGCGCGAATCGTTGACAGCGCTCGCCTCAGATCCGATTCTAGCGGTTACACAGGCAACTGCAGCACGCCAAGATCTTACGCAAGACATGCAAAGCAAATTGGCAAACCACTCCTCAGCATTAGTGCGGATCGTGCTTGCCGGTAATCCGCAACTGACGCCAGAAACAGCAAAAGTCTTAAAGATGGATAGTTTTGCTCGGGTCCGCGGTTCTCTGGCACGTAACCCGAAAACGCCGCTCGCTATTCTTGAAGAGCTAAGCAAAGATATCAATGAAAAGGTGCGCCAAGATGTAGCGCTCAATCCATCAAGCCCGAAAGCATTGCTCGCGGCACTTTCCAAAGATCATTCCGACGACGTGATCATGGCTCTGGCGAGCAACCCTGCAACCGATACAACAACGATTATTGAGATTTCGAAGAAGCGCGATTCTGTCTTGCGCAGAATACTGCTAACCCGCCCCGATCTACCGGGCGAAGCAATCTCTATTATGGCAGCCGATGGTGGCGACTCATTGAAGCTATTACTTGCACCACACAAGAATTGCCCAATGGACGTTTTGACCTCGCTTGTAACAAACGAAGATCCCGATCTGCGAGCCGAAGCTGCGGAGAGTCCACGCTTACCTGGCGATCTTCTCATGAAGCTGGAATCGGATCCAAGTGCAGAAGTCAGGTGCGCAGTTGCTGCGAGCAAACGGCTTGATTCCAATTCACAGAAACGACTCGTTGACGATTCAGACAGCTGGGTGCGAAAAAGCCTGGCGGAAAACACATCCATGCCTGCTGAAATTTTAGCAGCACTGGCAAAGGATCGTGAGCCGGCAGTCAGAAGAGCGACAGCAGCAAATCCAGCGACACCACCGGAGGTGCTGGCCCAGCTCGCAAAAGACAATGAGATTTGGATAACTCCGGCTGCGCCGTGAGGCAACGTGACAAGAATTCGACAAGCAGCGGCTAACGCTGCAATACAAATTGAAAAGGTATCAACAAGGCAAGAGAGTAAGAAATGAAAGATGTAGTTATAGTCGACACAATCCGCACCCCAATCGGTCGCTACGGCGGCGGGCTCAAAGACGTGCGCTCCGACGATTTAGGTGCGATTGTGATTGCAGAGCTCTTAAAGCGCAATCCGATTGACGCGGCAGAGATTGAAGACGTGATTTTCGGCTGCGCGAATCAAGCTGGCGAAGACAATAGAAACGTTGCACGGATGTCGCTCTTGCTGGCGGGGCTGCCGATCACTGTAGCCGGGACGACCATCAATCGCTTGTGTGCATCCAGTATGGATGCTGTTGCGCACGCCGCTCGAGCGATTCAGACAGGTGCTGGCGACATTTATATCGCTGGTGGTGTTGAATCAATGACTCGCGCACCATTTGTGATGGCTAAAGCAGATCAAGCATTCTCACGCGACGCCCAGATCTTTGACACCACTCTTGGTTGGCGGTTCACCAACAAGAAACTGGCGCAGATGCACCATCCGTACAGCATGGGCGAAACGGCTGAGAACGTAGCTGAGAAGTACAAGATTGATCGAAAACGACAGGACGAATTTGCTGTTTCGAGCCAGCAAAAATATGGACAAGCGCATGCAGCCGGCATATTCAAGGAAGAGATAGTCAGAGTATCTATCCCACAGAAGAAAGGCGATCCCAAAATCGTGGATACGGATGAACATCCACGTCCCGAAACAACAATGGCTGATCTGGAAAGGCTGAAACCGGCTTTTCGGGAAGGCGGCACAGTGACAGCGGGTAACGCAAGTGGCGTTAACGACGGAGCTTGCGCGCTGCTACTCATGTCTGAGGAGAAGGCACGCGCGCTGGGATTGAAACCTATCGCTCGTTTTGTCGCCGCAGCGGTGGCAGGTGTCGATCCTGCCTGTATGGGAATCGGTCCTGTGCCCGCAACTCGCAAGGTTCTGCAGAGGACCGGATTGAAATTGGAGAATATAGATATCTTCGAACTCAACGAAGCTTTCGCCGCACAGGTACTTGCCTGCACTGACGAACTCGGGATTAACCTCAGCAAAGTCAATGTAAATGGTGGAGCAATCGCGCTTGGTCATCCACTCGGAATGAGCGGCTCGAGGCTGATTGGAACCCTTGCACGCGAAATGCAACGACGCTCTCTGCGCTATGGACTTGCCACCATGTGCATCGGTGTCGGACAGGGAATGGCAACCGTTCTGGAACTAGTTTGATACTTGTATGAGTGAAACTTCCCGGAAGCTGTAAATGGAAAACAACAACTCAATTACATTCCGCTTTCTGCAAATCTCTGATTTGCGCCTTGGAAGCACGAGTTCATTGAGTTTGCATTTGTCGCCAGCTCAGAGACAGCAACGTTTGGAGGAGAGCCTCGAATCGCTGCAGAAAGCAATTGCCCTTGCAAAAGAGAAATCACTCGATGCGGTTTTGATACCCGGCAACCTTTATGACCACGAAAATGTGACAGCAAAAACGATCGGGACAGTGCAAAAGATCTTCGCGTCGCTCGACCCGATTCCGGTCTATATTACGCCCGCCACAACCGATGCCCTATCCCGCGACAGTATGTATCTGACTAATGTACTGAACGCAAGGGGGCTTGAAGATTGGTCGCAGAATGTGCACATTTTCAAAGGTCCGGGACTGCAAACTATCGCCCTACCCGACAAGCCGAACGTAAGAATAAGTGGGCTTGCCACTCAGATTGAAGATCGCGGGTCCTCGCAAGAGACGCCCATCCCCGCGCTCGAAGAGCATGATCGTAGCGCGCTGAACATTTTGCTTTATCCTATGCCGGCAAAATATCAGGGGATGGTTATCAGTGACGAAGAGTTTTCTGAGGCGATCTCCCAGCCCGATTTTTCATATACGGCTGTATCAGGTCCATTGAATCAATGCCGTGCTCGTGGCGAAGAAGGACGTGTCGTTGCCGCCGCGTCGGGCACATTCACAGCTCATAGCGCTGATGAAACGGGCGCGCGAATCGCGTTTTCAGCCGAGTTATCTCGCAAGCTACCAGGACGGCTGGAGCTGGATCTCGAGCCGATCGAGTTAGATCAAAGACGAATCATAAATCTGAAACTGGACCTCAGTACCATCGCCCCTAGCGATTGGAAAAAGGAACTAGAAACCAGCTTGGTCTCATGCGGGGTTCGGCAGGAAGACATTCTGCTATTCGAAGTCAGCGGCACCTACCCAGCCGGAGCCCAGCAAGACCTGATTCAACAAGTTCGCAACAAGTCATACTTTCACATCCGCTGCAGCGATAAATCACGACCGGATTATCTTGCAACTCTTTCTTCGGCAAATAAGATCGAACAAGGTTTGATTGAGCATATGAATTCGCTGTTTGCGGAGGCGTCACGCGCCGCCGATGAAGGCGAAAAGACTGGGGACGACCAGCTCGCAATCATTGATGACGCTTTATATTTTGGGCTGGAAGCACTAAGGGAAGGAAGGATAACACTTCGCGATGCAGATTGATGGAGCTACCTTTGCGCAGAATTCCGGGGCGGCCAATGGCAGCCTACAGTTCAGCGCGGATAAACTCAATCTCTGCTTGATCGATGATGAGGTTTCGAAGCTGCGCCTACTAGAATCCATCGATTCCCAGTTAACAGAAAACGAGCCATTCAAGCCATTTTTCGTAATCGAACAAGATGAGAGCCTGCAAGACACGTTTGTTGATCCGCAACTACGCTTATCTATACTTGGACATTTAGAGAGTCGTTCTGATACCAGTACAACAATCGACAATGCGATCAAAACCGTAACCGAGAAGCTAGAAAAATATCCATTCCGCAATAAGCAACACAGAATTGAAGACCTTCTAACCGCTCTTAATCGAGGCAAAGCGCTATTAGAAGAACGGCTTCATCAGCTGGAACGAGAAAGATTAGAAGCATCGATTCTGGTTGAGGAATTGAGACGGCTCGAAGATGAATTAGAAACGATTCGCCGAACCCAGAAACGCGAAGAATATTTTCAACTATGTCTGGAGACGGCAGAACTCGATTCAAGAATCATGAAAGTGCAGCAACGTCTCCTGCACGAAGCTGAACTGAAACGAGAACTGCAATCCCTCGGAAATCTGTCTCGTTTTCCGATCAGCGCTCTGAGAAAAGTGAACGAACTCTGGACGAAACGGCTTGCCAGAATTAGCGACAAGGATCGTTTGTTTGATGAGATCTCAGCCGGAGAACAAGAGATTATCCAGTTACAGAGCAGCTTCCTTGCAGGCGCCGGTGCCATTCAAGAATTTTCCCTCGAAGATACACAGCAGCTATATGGCTTAGCCAAAATAATCGAAGCCGCGAATACCGAAGTGGAGCAACTTCAGCACGATAGATCAAAAGAGATGCGACGTGTTAAAGAAGCCGGCGTTGACTTCGACGCCATTGCGCTGCTGCGAAAAACCATTCTTGCCATGAAACCGAGCGACCTGGAAGAAGCGTACCGGTTGCAATCCGAATTGAAATCAAACAAGGACACGCTCAACACTGCAATAGCCTTGACCAAAAATATGAATAGCCAGCTCAAGACCTTGGAGCTGGATTTGATCAGCTTCAACGCAAAAGGGACTCGCGCCTTCCAAGCATTTACAGGTTTGTTGAGCTTTTCAGCCGCGCTTCTTGTGGTTGCGTCAGTAAGCAAAGCCTCAGAGTACAGCACAATTCTGATGAGCATTTGCTTAACCTGTTTTTTCCTACTTCTTGCAGTGCTGATTGCACTCCCACAGCTCTTCAAAGGCGTGCGAAACGATTTGGATACTCGCATCTCGACGCTCGCTGTCGAACGCGATCAACACGCTGACAACGAACTCAAGTTCAGCGAGGCGGTGGCTAAGGTCCAGCAACGCGCCGAGCAATTGGCCGTCAGCAATCAATTCAGAAACGCTGCCGATATGTTCAAGAAGTTGCAAACCTATGCGGGGCTAGCAGCGCAGCTCAAACAGCTTGACCTCTTCGACCATTTGCTAGCAGCAAGAGAACAGCAGCTAGAGAATCTGCTCAAGGAAGCCAACGACAAATATTTTAAGCGACTGGATCGTAAGCTGAGCAAAATCACCACTGCAGCATGCACTGCGTTGGCAGGTGAGATCCTACTGCACAAGGAACAGCATCGAGAGCTAGATCGCAACACTACGGTGATCGAGCATCGCCGCTCGGAGCTTCGTTTCCTCGAAGGCGAAATCAACGACATCAATTCAATGTTGCGAGACTTCTTCTACAAAGCCGGTCTGACAGACCCGGAAGACCTGGACAAGTCCTATGAGGAGTTCGAACAGAAGTCACAGAACTACCGAAAATGGGATTCAATCACAATCGAATTGGAGCGAATGAGCAAGGATCTCGCAACAGAAATCCTCGAAAACGATCTCGGCACAGTATTGATGAAACTTCAGCACCGACGCACAGATGCATGGGCGAAGATGCAGGACCTCATTGGCCTTTATCCAGGGATTCTATCAGAAACGATTGATGATACAGAGATAGGACGACTCGTCCACGGGGAAAGCACCGGTCTTGAGAATAGTCTTCAAACAACCGAACAGAAAGCGGAAGAACTGCGCCAACGCATTCGATCAATGGTGCACAATTTTGACGAGTTCCATCCTCGTACTAAACATGAGCTTGAAGTACTTGAAAGAGATCTAAAAAAGGTCAATCACAACAAGCAAGCATTAGAATTAGCAAGAGCCAGCCTCATCAAAGTAGCACAAGAGAGCAAATCGTTTTGGGCGCACGAGCTGAAGGAGCTCTCGGATCAATTTCTTAAAGGCTTGGATCTGGAAATCGAAGAAATCATTTGGGACAAAGACCTCCACGTCAAAATCAAGCTGAAAGGCGAAGATTCAGCGCTTGAGGAAGAGCAACTCAAGTTGCTATCGAGCAAGGGCGGGCAGCGAAACGAACGGATATCTCGCGGTCTCACACGACTTGTATCATGGCTCCCCCGCATGATCCTCTGCCAATACGTCAGCCGCAAATCCCCCTTCCCTCTCGTACTGGAAGAACCATTCTTCGATCTCGACGACAAACGCTTTGCCGACTGCATGAAACTCCTTCTAAAAAACGTCCTCAAAGATTGCCAAATAATCGTCCTCAGCAGCCAAAAGGTCCGCTTCTCCTGGTTCCTAGAAAACCTAAGCGCACCCGACAAAGCTTTAGTAGATCTGAAGCAGCTCTGATCATCATCAGGTGCGATTCGCTCTCCGCTTTTCCGGGGTGACGCATGGCGTCACCCCTACATCAAGCCTATAGACACCAGCTGTAGGGTCCGTCGCCCGCCGACGAGTGACTCACTCTTTGGCGTTCGGTTCGATCCCGGGAGCGCCGGCATCTTGCCGGCTTCGATCTTGTAAGAACGATTCAAATGCGCGTCAAAAGAAGCCAAAGATCACCCAACTACTGACGTAGGTCGTGGCTCGTCGCACAAACGGAGAACTATTTTTGCAGAGTTGATTTCAGTGACTCAACTGGAGTGGCAACGCTCGTTTTGCCATCCAAGCCTCCGCCGTGGATCGCAATCACTTCGCCCGATGAATTGAGAATAGGACTGCCACCAAGATCGACTCCGCGATTGTTGTAGAGATCGAAAACCATTACGGGTCTTCCGAGATCTTCTCCTTCCAATTTTACAAGTTCTATGTCGTCGCGTTTTGCTGCGAAGGAAAACTTGCCGGTGTGTTGCGAGGCATCTCCCCATCGGTCTCTTGTGAAACGAGTTATTGAATCTCCAGCCTTCGGCTGCTCATCAGACAATGGCAGATGACGGCAGATTGAATCTGTCTTCTTAATACCATCGAGTGTCAATAACGCTAGATCATTGGGGCGATCGGTAACTGCAAAATGCCCGGCATATTTCTTGCCATCAGCGTCCGTAATTTCAATTGATGAAAGTGGTGCTCGGCTATCGGGGATGATCGCATGAAGAGATGTGGCGACGGTGCATTCATTAGACTTGCTGTAATCGACAAAGAAGCCTGTTCCTGATGGTCCGCGCATTGTTGTCTTGCCATCGGACAGAATTGAAAGTACGTTTACTGTGCTTTCATTGGGGTTGTTTTCGATTTGAGAGTTCTCCCCAGCGAGAGTTTCGGATTTACTTTTCTGTTCCGTGCGAATGTCCATACGAGAGCCCACCCATTGATTGAACCTATTGCTGCATAGCATGCATAGAGTAATTGCTACTGCGTGCGAGCTTTGTGAAACAGGTGGGAATGGCCCAATAAATGTTCAAAAAAAAAGAAGCCGGCAGGATGCCGGCGCTCCCGGGATCGAACCAAGCAGCCCAAATGGCCAACAACTAAATTAGATCTTTTCTTCTATTTGTTTGGTTCGTTCGGGCATCTCGAAGCCTGTGAGATCAGCGATTGCCTTTAGGGTGCGCCATGTTGTTTCTTCGAGATCCGGGGATTGCTCTACGGGCTTTCCGATGCGTGCTATGACTTTGCCGTTTTTGACGTTGCTTCCGATGATTCCGATAGGAACGAGCGGGAGCTTGTTTGCTTTGGCGAAATATGCAGGACCGATGTGTGGTTGTCCGAGAATTCCTGGGGTTTTGCTGCGCGTGCCTTCTATGAACATGCCTAAATTCCAACCTTGCGAAAGCATCTCTTTAACGGCTTTGAAGGTCGATTTCTCGGGCTTGTCTCGGTCAATTGAAATCGCGCCGTACGCAAGTACCAGATTCTTGAAAAAGGGATCTGAGTAAAGTTCTTTCTTCGCGAGGTACGAGACAGGGCGATCAACCACGCGAGTGACCAACGGCGGGTCCCAGTTGGAGAGATGGTTTGAGACGAAAACGCAGGGGCCATCAGGAATGTTTTCACGCCCTTCCCATTCCAAACGATTCTGGAGAAAGAACAGCGGGCCAAAAAAGAAACGAGCGGTCGACATATAAATGAATGTGCGGAATGGCGAGAATGCCTTCGGATCGTACATTACAGGCATATTGTTAAGCGGCCTTCAATAGGGTTGCGACTTCGGTTGCGTTACCGGACGGTAGACTGATTATTCCAACGTCGGTTCCTGCTTAGGGGGTACGAGCGCCCAGAGCACGAGGAAGCACAATCCTCACAATCGAGTTGTCTTCTTGCTGGCTCACATAGAGATTGCCATCGCGATCCAAGGTCAGGTAGTACGGTTTTTTGAAGCCGGAAGCAACGATGGTGGAAATGCCAGCCGGGCTCACTCTTACTACGGTGCCAGAGTTATAGTTGGCGACATACAGATTGTTCGCATCATCTACAACCAAACCTATTGGTCCGCGCAAGTTGACACCTGTGCAGAATGTATTGCGAGTTCCATCAGGGCTGATTCGGTCGATGCTATTAGTCATGTAGTTAGCGACATAGAGGCTGCCGTTGCGATCGAACGCTAAACCAGAGGGAGCAGAAAAGCCGGTGGCGATTACGCGCAAGGAAGAGTTAGCCATATTAGGCACAGGACCGGATTGAGCAGGCGGCGGGGCTTGTGCATTATTTGGCACATAAGCCGTGGCCGGCTGACTCTTGTAAGTGTCTTGTTGAACAGCTACAGGCTGACTGTTTACAGGCACTTGAGGCGTCATCGCACCATAAGCCGGGGTCGTACCAGGGCTAGCCTGGTATGAAGGCGTTGCGGCAAAGTTACCAACTGATGGCAGCTCATTTGCCGGTGGCTGTGATTGAACGGGCGGCTGCACCTGAGTTTGCACAGGCTGCTGAACTACAGCTCCGGGATCGGCAGCTGGTGCATTCCCGAGTTGACTGATTCGACGCTGGGCTTCCTGGAAATGTGGATTGTTCGGGGCAATCGCCGAGAGGTGCTGGCGAGCTTCAGCAGGTCTTCCAGTATCCTGAAGAATTATTCCGAGCTGAAAATGGGCGTCCGGATCGCTTGGCTTTATGCGCAAGACTTCCTCAAAACGTGGAATCGCTTCTTTGAAGCGCTTCTGCATTTGATAGAGGACACCGAGGTTGTATTGAGCATCCGCCAGATCCGGGTCGATGTCGCAGGCTCTCTTGAAAAAGATGATCGCTGATTCGGGACTGCCCTGCTTATGTGCTGTTAATCCGAGATTGTACAAGCTGACTGCACGCGGATTTGGCGTGTACTGCCCGGGCTTAGCAGGGGCGCCCGCTGCTGGCGTTCCAGCAGGTGATGCGGCTCCTTGAGCCAATGCGAGGGATGGGACCATGCAGAGCAATGAAACTGACATTGCTACTGAACGCATACTCGCCCGATATAAACTTGTGCGCAAGCCGATCATTGCGGGGCTCCTGGCAGGAATTCGATACTAAAAAGGATACCGTGAATCAAGCCTTAAGACCTTAGGCACCATCAATTTGTTTCGCAGGGTGTAGCACCGAGCACCCACTGGCAGCCCCGCCAGTGTTGATGTATAAAAGAATAAGTAACTATTCATCTTTAAGCTCCCCAGGAAATTTCAAAATACATGCGAACACTCGGTCATATAATCGCCTCGGCCGGTATTGGATTATTTACTTATCATCGGTATAAATCGCCAGGAGCAGGGATTGCCAGTTTCCTTGTCGGTTGGCTTATAGACGTGGACCACGTTGTGGACTACGTGAAGGCACACGGTTGGCGCCCAAACTGGGAAAAAATTTCAGAAGCAAAACACGAGCACTACAGCGGAAAACTTTATCTGCTGCTTCACTCGTATGAACTTTTGGCGCTCTTCTTTCTTCTTTTCAAGAAACCTGAAAAGCGCGCTTATAGAGTCGGGATCACGTTGTCGGTCCTGACACACTTGCTGTTGGATCAAAAATGCAATCCTTGCCGCAAGCCGCTAACCTATTTCCTCGCCCACCGAGCCTACAAAGGCTTCAACGCCGTCGACATCCTCCACAAGCTGTAGGTCGCAATTCTAAATCGCTTTATGGCGAACCGAGCTCGCGCCGCCTGCTAAGCACTTTTTGTTGCGGAAGCCATGGCTGACGGGCAGCCGCATATAGTCGCTGCTACGATAGAGCGCCTGGCAGAGTGTGCCTCTGCAGACGTAGAAAGGGGCGACTTCGAAGATTCGTAGTATGGGGGGCGGACGTCCCGTCCGCCTAGATTGAAGCGGTAAGGGATCCTAATGTTATTGCCCTTTCCTCTTCAGAAAACGCGCTCAGAACCCGAAGCCTAGCCTTCAATCCGCTTACGCTTTGGTGACGGCGCGTCGAGCCACTGAAGAACGAGCGCAACGTCGCTCTCGTCAAACTGTCCTTCTTCAAAAATCAAATGCTCACCATTTGCGACAAAAACGAGCAATTTATCCTCGCATCCAATTCTGTCCAAAATAGCTTGATTGTCTGACTGCTTCACCAGCTCATCCTGCGCTCCTTGAACCATGAGCACTGGCGTCTTCGTTATCTTGTTGGCGTACTTCTCATTCTCATTCATAAAGTGCTGAAACTGCATCAACTCACCAGCAGTCAAAGTAAGCCTGGCAAGCTGATCTTCAGACCATGCTTTGCGCAATTCTTCCTTTTTGGTGGATTGCTTCACCACACTTTCGCCGACATTAACCTCAGCATTGGCGCCGCCCGTTAATAGCTTCATGCCGACCTTCATCGTCATTCCGCCTGCATTTTTCCTCTTCGCCCCCGGCACAGACGATATGAGTCCATCAACAAGTTCGGGGTGCTCTTCCGTAATGCGCATTGCAATAGCACCACCCATCGATTCGCCCAGAACGTAAACCGGAACATCTTTGTGCATCTCGTGCACTAGCTTCAGAGCGTCTCTGACATCATCCATGCATTTAGAGAAATCGCACTTGCGATCTCCGGGCAGTTGTTGAAACTCCCCGAATCCGCGAACATCCATCGCATAAATTGCATAACCCGCTTTCGCCATTCTCTCTCCAAAAGGCGCGTAAGTACCTTTGTGCAAGCCCAACCCATGGACACACACGAGGACTCCTTTCGGTTTAACATCGGGCATCCACGACATTACGGGAGTCACATCGATGACAGGTGCATTCTTGTCAGTTTTACCGGTGTGAGGAACAACGGTCGGAGCATCCATCTCCATAAGTTGACAGATTTGCATCCTGTCAATTAGCTCCGCCGAGCCATTACCCCTTAAGGCACCCGCAAGCTTCGAAAGATCGTGGCGGTTATCGGAAGATGCTGGATGTGCTGGGTCACAGTGACTTTGGAGGTCATGCGAAAATGCAGGCGCCAATGGTGCCGAGACTATTAAAAGGGACAGAGTTGCCACCTTTGATTGGGTGAATCTACTAAACCTCATGCGCCTGTTCCACCTGGTGATCGTTTTCTGTTGGCAACCGACCTGAGTGGCTGCTCTGGACAGGTTAACATATTCCGTTGGACATGGCTTGATGCGCCTTATCTGCCTTTATATTTGGTATTTTCAAGATAAAAGGCGCAGCATCAATAGGCTCAAGAATTCGTTTCCCTTAAACTCAATTGCTGAATGGAAGTTGGGAGGATGCAAGCTCATAAGTAGTATCACTGGCGGTGCGCGATTAGGAAGCCAAAACCTTCAGAAAGCCAATATCCAACTTTATTCTGTTGAGCGAGAAGCTTCCTCCATCACACAGCGCGGCACCAATCCGGCCAGCAGCGGACAATTTTAGAAACCGCTGCCAAGGGCAGTAATCAAGAGACAGCTTCAGAGTACAGATCGGCCCAGCAAGGTTATAATCAGCGTGGTATTTCGGGATGACATATGGCAGCTGAAAAGTCGAGCTTTGAATCAGCTCAAGAGCATTTTGATAAAGGTAACTTCAGCGAGTGCCTTCGCCTGTTAGTCTTCGCTTTGACTGCTAGCCCGGATGACCTGAAATGTTATCAGCTCGCCTCAGCTTGTTTGCAGAAGATTGGCGCACCAGATGAATCAGCGCTGTTTGAACGCGCCATTTCCAATTTTGAAGATCCTGATGCCTTTTATGACCTCGGTTATCACTTCATCGACGTTGGGCATGATCGGCTTGCCGTACCACTTCTCGAACGCGCACTAAAGCTGCGTCCCGGTGACGCCAACATTGCTTTGGAGCTTGCAATTGCATACTGCGGTCAATTCTATCCACAAAAGGGCCGGGCAGTTCTTTCAACTGTCGGACGCGGTCAAAATTTCTGGGTGAACTATCAATACTACTGGTCATCTCTACTTTGTGGTGTTGATGAAAACACAGATCGATTCATCAAAGAATCTCGGCGCCAATTCCTGGCGGAAGCAGCCAGCAATGAGATTCGCGGTGCGCTTTACGCTCTCGACAAATTAGACGAGTTGCGACTGCGATTGAGTTTGATCACTGAACCAAAACCGATCGTAATGCACTGGCACTTCATTCAATACGGAAGTGCGATACTAGAATATTTTGATGATCGCAACGGACAAAATGGATTGGCTGTAGCCGGTGGACGCTGGGTTTATGTGGGAATAAGCTACGCGCAATTAGCGCTGACTCTGCGCAAACTGAAAACATTTCTGGCTACACTTAATCGTATGCCTAAGACTTTGCTGACCGTCGATGATCGCGACTCGATGATCATTGCCGCTGCAGTTGGAAAAATTTTGCGCGCGCCAGTCGAGATTATTTCCGAGCCAAATACGGCATCTCGAGAAGAAAGCCTCTTGGTGGTGGCAAACAACTGGAACTTGGGCAAACTTCCTATCGAACGAGTCGCAAAAGGTCAAACAATTTTCGCTTTCAATATCAACTGGCTGGAGGAGGGCCCCTGCGCCCCCGACGTGTGTGGCTTGATGAGCCAATATTGCACCTTCCCATGGTCGAAGGACAGGCTCGAAATTGATCCTGAGACAAAACAGAGGAGAGAGGCGGTTGAGGACAAACGAGATCCAGAAGAAATCGCATCCGAGATCGCGGCAGAGGTAGTTGCAGAAGACGAATTATTTCCGCAGACAATGGAGTTCTACAAATCAGTCGGCGATTATCTGAAGGGCGGAAAGCTAGGTGGACAAAAGCGTTGGCGATTCATTACCGACAGTCCCGTACCCGGAAGTTATTTCTGCTAAAGCGCATACACGTTTTCGTGTATCAATCAGCAATCGTAATTCCACGCAATTTTCACGTTCATGATTGTAATATAACCTCACTCAGGGGTGAAACGAAGCGAACAATATCATTGCCTTGATATGTTCGGATCGATTGGGTTAGCGATTGAGATCTGACACCACAAATCAGTTCACAATCCAAATATAGATTGAGGTATGATTTCCCGAATTCCACAAATCGCGTTCTGTCCTCTCTTTCTACTTTGCTTGGACGTTTGTAATTACTCTGAACAAGAGTAATGGTTCTGTTTAAATACTCACCGCAACGCCCCTTTAGGGCGAATTTCCCAGCGCAATATCGGCAGCGCGAACCTAAAACAACCACGCTAAAACACTAAAACAACTGTCTTTGCGATGCAATTCTCCCACGAGCTGATTCCAAGCTCGGTATTGTCGTCCGATTCAGTTACTAAGTAATGGCTGCCACCAGCAGCCAAGCGGCAATCCATCCCATCGCAGCATGGGATTCTGCTTGATGCCCACTTAACGCACCGCAGTGTGCGTTGCAGGCATTGCAGCTTACACTGGCACCACATACAGTGCAGCGCACTGCTGCATGTGTATTGTGCACTACTTTCTTTCACGTGCAAACTGCGCGCACGTTCTGCCGCGCACTGACATCCTCAGGAGTATCGAAATGAGCAAAGGCGACGCACCAGCGAGCAAAGAAGAAGACACCTCCAAGGAAGTCGATAAATCGAACGACAGAAGTGAAGATGGTCAAAGCGAACGCAATATTTCCGAATCGCTCTTGACCGAACGAAACACAAATGACTTCGTGCGCAACCGCCAGGATGACAGCGCGATGAAGAGCCGAGACATGCAGGAGAACGGCACGCTCGGAAATCTCAGTCTAATAACATCCGATTCCAAAAATCCTTTTCAGAAAAACAATGACACATTGGCCTATCTTCCTAAGCTAGAACTTCTTCAAGGCTTCGGGAAGGAAGGTGCTCACAAAGACGCCAAAATTGGTGCTGTGAACGCCGACGCAAGTAAAGGAGAAGACAAAACAGAACGAAAGATAGAAGGCAACATTGACGCAAAAGCCGGAGCAAAGGAAGGCAATGAGCAAGGCAAAGCCGAAGTGAAAGCCGAGCTTGTAGGAGACGGCAAAACAGAAAGTAAAGGAGAAGGCAAACAAAAACCTGAGCACAAGCCCGAACAACAGACAGAGGAGAAAAAATCCCAACAAAAAGATGACCACCCCCAGAAACTAGAACATCAAGATCCAGAACACGCAAAATCTGGGCAACAAAAAGTCGAGCCACAAAATCCAGAGGAGAAAAAATCAGAGCACGCAAAGTCTGAACAGCACAAGTCCACAGAACGGGTAGAGGAGGGAAAGAATCCTTCAGCAACCGACGGCGTGAAGATCGAACTCTCACCTGAACAAAAGGAGGCAATCGGAAAGAGAGTTTGGCAAAACGAAGCCGGCGGATCAGTAGACAAACTTACTCATTGGAACAAGGGAGAAGCCTTCCCATCTTTGGGGATTGGACATTTTATTTGGCAACCTGAAGGTAAGACAAGCATCTATGGTGATAGCTTCAAAGCATTCGTCAAAAAGATGGAAGATCAAAAGAACCCAGATCTGCCGAAATGGTTGAACTCCGAGATGGGAAGCCCTTGGAAAACAAAAGCCGAATTCGACGCCAATTTCAACAGCCCGAAAATGAAGGAGCTTCGGGAGTTTCTCGTAAAAACGATTCCGCAACAAACCGATCATCTTATATCACGCTTGGAAGAGTCGAAAACAAAAATTCTCGACGCCGCCGCACCGGATAAGAAAGACCAGATCAGCAAGAACTTCGACAAAGTGTTGAAGAGCGGACCTGAAGGTGTTTTCGCCATGGTTGATTATGTCAACTTCAAGGGCGAAGGTCTCAGCATGCAGCCAAGCTACAAGAACACCAACTGGGGACTGCGCCAGGTTTTAGAGAATATGAAAGACACCGGAAATCCGGTAAAAGATTTCTCTGCATCAGCAAGGCAAACGTTGCAAAATCGCGTAGAGAACGCACCGCCCGAAAAACGCGCGCAAGAACGTCAGTGGATGCATGGATGGGGCAAGCGCGTAGACGATTATCAAAAACCATTCGACATTCCGAGCAAGACAGAGCAGAAGCCAGCCGGTCAGGATGCTGATAAACCAAGCAATCCGGACAAACAAACGCCTACAGACAAACCGGCAGTTCCGGAAAAACAAACACCGACAGACAAGCCAGCGGCACCAGACAAACAAACAGACAAGCCGAGCAATCCGACAGATCAAACCAAGCCGGGCGGAGAGCTGCCTCACAAGCCAGGCGCAGATCCATACGACAAACATCAAGGACCACCAAAAGCACCACAAACTGATGGCAAGCCTGAATTAGAGCAGAAACCAGCTCAGAAACCTGCCACCGACAAACCAGAGGCCGATTCTCAGTCTCAGCAAAAGCCAGAGACTGAAGCAAAACCAGAAAGTCAGAAACCATCTCCGCAAGGCGATGCTGAGAAGCCGAACTTCGAATTGCCGAAATCTGTCGAAGACAAAGCTCATCCGAAACGCGGTCAGGGATACTATCAGCCGATGAAAGCGGCGATGAAAGAATTGCTTGGCAGAAATCTGACTGAGAACGAAACCAAGGCATTGATCTCCGGAGCCAAAGGACTCCGCAAAGAGCAAGGTCAATCGGTCAATTCGCTCAAACAAACAGACATGCTGTTGCCGAAGAATGCAGAAGAAGCGAAGAAATTCATCGATAACATCGGTAACAAGAGCTTCGGACGCCAGGGTCTCAACAATGATGGAATTGAGAAACTGAAAGGCGAAATCGCCAACAAATTCAAAATGAATGAACCGGCAAAAGATAAGCCGGAAGGAGGTAAGGAGCCGTCGAAAGAAGTTCCGAAGCCGGAGCAGAAAGATCCAGCAAACGACAAACCACAACAAGATCCGGCCAAGGACAAACCTCAACAAGATCCCGCTAAGGACAAACCTCAACAGGATCCTGGTAAGGACAAACCACAACAAGATCCGGCCAAAGACACACCACAACAAGATCCGGCCAAGGACAAACCACAACAAGATCCGGCCAAAGACACACCACAACAAGATCCAGCCAAGGACAAACCACAACAAGATCCGGCCAAAGACACACCACAACAAGATCCAGCCAAGGACAAACCTCAGCAAGATCCGGCAAAGGACAAACCTCAGCAAGATCCGGCCAAGGACAAACCTCAGCAAGATCCGGCCAAGGACAAACCTCAGCAAGATCCGGCCAAGGACAAACCTCAGCAAGATCCGGCCAAGGACAAACCGCAACAAGATCCGGCAAGAGACAAACCGCAAGATCCTGGTAAAGACAAGCCTCAACAGGATCCGGCCAAGGACACCCCACAGCAAGATCCTGCAAAGGACAAACCGCAACAAGATCCTGCTAAAGACAAACCAGAACCTGGGAATCCGAAAGAACCAGGAAAAGATCTTCCAAAAGAGGCTCCCAAAGAAGCACCAAAGCCTGTTGAAGATCACAGACACGACCACGGAGCCTCCTGCCCTGACTGCGGGAAAGGAGCGGCCGCCGGTCTCCAACCAGGAGAGCTTAAGGACAACCTCAAGATTCTCAAACTCGCTGATAACTCAGACAAACACAAAGTAGTCACCGGCGCAAAAGTTCTCTCAACAACAACGCTGAAAGAACCAGCAAACACGCCGAAAGACATGCCTGTTGCTGTCGTCCCAGGGATGGCACCGGGCACCATGGGTGTGCTCACCAGAATTGGGGCCGACGGTCAAGAAAAGAGAGTTCCATTCATTGCAGGACAGCTTAGAAATGGTCGCGGAACGAAAGACGATATCGGCATTAACGCCGCAGCTGCAAAAGAACTTGGAATAGACCCAACAGATAAAGGTGCAAGATTCCGTATTGACGCGGTTGCTCTAAACGAGAAACCAAAAGCAAAGGATGTCGAAGGTATCAAAAAAGAGATCACCGATCGAATCAAAGACGTAGCATCTCAAAGAGATGTCCTGGAGAAAGCGAATGAGTCTAACGTCGGTCGCACAATCACGGACAAAGCTTACATTCCAAAACCGGACGATAACGTCGGATACAGACGGACGGATCGTCCTGAATCTGAACTGGCAAAAATTCGCGAAGATATGCAAAAAGACTCTGACAAATATCGCGAGTTGTCCGACAAGTTGAAGCCTGGCAGCCCTGAAGCGAACAAGGTTATTCAGGACACTCTCAAACAAGCGGAAAGCGATAAAGCGGGACTTGAAAGACAAAAGCAGCAAATGGCTCGCATCGAAGCGGCCTTGAGAAAGGGAACACCGGCATCCGAATTGCCTGAGTCTTTGTTAAAAGACTTGCCGGCGGATCTGCAACGCGATCTGCATCTTGCCCGCTATAACCGCAACGCATACCAAAAGAACGTTGAGGCGCAAAGCGATTTCGCATACAATCCATTCGGATTGCACACAGCCAAACTACAAGAGAACGCACAAAAAGCCGAGAACTATTTCAAAGCGCAAGAAGCAAGAGCACTTGAAAAAGCTCGCAGCTATGGTGCATTAAGCGAAGACAAGAAAGTACTTCAAGATCGCATTATCCACGACGCAAAACATCCGCGTGCACAAGAGCTGCTTAGACATCGCTTCGAAATGAAATCAGTGGCTGCGGCACTCATGTCGACCAACCCAGATTTGGTTGGAAGCAAAAATGGCAAAGGTGCTTTGGATGGAAAACGCATCGCACTTAACGCCGGTCACGATCCTTATCACGGATCGCCAAGCCCTGGATTTGGTGCTTATGATTGGAGCAAAACTCCACAAAATCCGAAAGGAATGAGCGAATACGACTTCAACCGCCAGAATAACAACATCCTTGCTGAGATGGTCGAATACGCAGGTGGAGTCCCGATCCACGTTAACCAGGAAGAACTCTACAAAACCAATCCAAGCGCGCAGAGCATGACCGGACTGGCAGCAGCACTGAAAGACACAAATGCTGACGTGATCATTTCTAATCACATGGATGACTTCGCCAACATCTCCCCCGGAACTTTGACCCTTGTCACTGAGAAAAGCCGCAAACTAGGCGCACTCGTTAACAATGGCAAAGGCGAAATGGGCGTAGTTCCAGCGAAAGCATTGCGTCAGCAAGGGCGCGGAGTACAAGCTGCCGTCAACAAAGAGAACATGATTCTAAACGAGGTTCTCACTACCGCTCCTGCAGACAGAGCCCGCAATCTCAATCCTTACGAGATTGGCAAACTGCAACTCGGAACGCTGGTGGGAATGGAACGCTACCTCAATCCGCGCAGTAATGCCCAACTAGCTCGCGAACAACAGCGTGATTCAAAGAATGGTACATGGGAATCGTTCTGGAACCAAAACAACAACAAATCCAGACACCAATACCACAGCCTCGCATATCCAGACATCTACAGATAACCGAAACTGCACACGGAAAAAGCTCCGCGCACGCTCACTTGGGCAACACTATCCGTCGCCCATCTCTACCAGTACTCACTTAACAGCCAAAGCACCTTTCGCGGAGGTTGCATAGGAACCGTTCACGATATCCTCCAACAGGGAGGGTCTGCTGGGCGTCCATCCAAGTTCTCGGCGAGCCTTGTCGCCTGCGCATTGATTGTTCAGGCTCCACCACTCGCCCCAATGTCCGAAAATCTGGCGAGATTCTTCAAGCGTCACCGCTTTCGTTTGTCCCCCGATACCAGCACACTTGCTAATTGCTTCGGCGATCGATTGGGTCGTCACGCCAGACTCAGCCCCCGTGCAATAGAACGAACCGGAAGGAGCTCGCCCCATTGCTAGTACTGTCAAATCAGCAAGATCGTCAACATGTACGGCCGATCGTTTATGGTTCTCCGTTCCTTCGACATACACAGATTCGCGCTTTGCTAAAGCATGATCTAGCAAAAAGCGAGGAACGATAAAACTACCGCCTCGTCCATAAACACACGGAGGTCGAAGCACGATGCTGCGAATTCCTTTGTCACAAGCCGAAACTATTTCCTTCTCCAGATTCCTTCTCGCCATCACCACAGGAGAGTTGGTTGGAGGAAGCGGAGTTGACTCGTCGTAAACTTTATCTGTACTATCAGGAACGACGCCCGTTCCACTTATTAAAAGAAAAGTTTTTCCAGACCCCCATAACGCACCGATTATTTTTGTCAGATGGCTCTTTCCAGTACGCACTTCCTTTTCAGCAGTCTCTATAGAATTGTAACCATAGGCCGCGTAGACAACGGCGTCTACACCTGCCAGTCGTTCGATAATCGGGGCATCCTCATCCAAACTCGCAAAAAAGGTTTCGACGTCCTGTGCTTGCAGCTTTTTCTCAGCCTCCGCACTCCTCACGCTTGCAACAATTCTATGCCCATCTTTCAACAAGCGTTCAGAAATGACGTTACCAATGTATCCAGTCGCCCCAATAACTAAGATTCTCATTTATGAACCTCTCAAAAAGCCTGGGTAGATCATAGAGCATTCGGCCTATCCGTAAATCCGTACGCACACCAATAAGAGTCACGGAGCGCAACTAGCGCTAAGCATCCATTTGCATCATTTCAGATATGTTATTATCGAGCTAATTGGCTGACAATATGGATTACTAGTGAAAAGTATTCTTAGCTCTAGTCCTTTTCTATTTGTTGTAAGCGCGGTGCTTAGTTCCATTGGAGGAGTGTGTGCTTCTGGCGCGGTGCAGCTCCAATACAATTGGGGATTCGAGTTTGTTCGCCTATTTTGGCAGCTCCCCGAGAACAGTGCTCAATGGCTAGGAGCGCTCATATTGGTCAATGCATTTATTTCCCCAATAGCCTCAGGCATAATTTTTGGCTATTTACGGAGCTTATGGAAAGGTGCATTTTACTGGATTGTTTTTGGTGCTCTGGTCCCATGTTGGTTTTATTTGTTCTGCATCTTGATTGAAACAAAGGGTGATTTTTCCTACTTTCAATATCCGCTAGAGCAGTTCGTCGCACCCGCTTTGTGCGTGGGTCTGTCGATAGGCTTGTTTTACACTTTCAATGCATTCGGCAACTGGATTTATTCCCAACTATGCAGGCGCACGCGGTCAGTGCACGTTTTGACTCCGGGAATCATCGCAATTGTCTTGCTGGCTATTTTTAGATTAGCGACGAGCGGCCTTCACGAAGAGCGATGGCTTTGGATTGTACAATGCGCAGCGGATTTCGCTGTACTAAGTCTGGCTTGTTTCTATGCTGCATTCCGTTGCGGGAAGCACTCGAAGATAGCAGCTGCTTTATGCTCGATATTCTGTGCATTGCCGTTTTTCATTTTCGATTGGACCAACGTACTCTTTACTCTCTCCCCGGCAGAGGAAACCTGCAATGGCTTAGTTGCGGCGTTCAATACGGAATCCAAAGACTGGCCACTTGATGAAGATCTCGTCCGGGCTCAATTATCAGCACTGAGCATATTCGTACTCCATATCGTTGCGAGCACGGTCGGAGGCTGCATCGGATACTGGCGCGGACAACGCAGACTCTACTAATTGGAGAGCATTATTTATTCTTCTCTTCGGAGCAGTCAGAAGGAATCAGGTAGGCACCGGGCTTAGGTTTTTCTCCCGCTACGAGAATCTTGAAATTCTCTCGTTGCGGTGAGAAAACGTTGTAGTCGAAAAGATAGGTGACATCAATTGATGAGCAACCTGGGGGCAACGGTCCAAATGGTGCTGCGTTCTCTACTGCTTTGAGCGCGGCCTGGTCGCATATCTTGCAATTAGATTCGGGGAACGCACGTAGCCGTTTTAGCTCCCCATCATTGTTAACTTGAAACCGGACCGTAACGGCACCGCCATCACGAGGCGGAAACCACGCCCGCTTTATTCTTCTATTCCATCGCATCATATAGATTAGAAGTTGAGTCCGCTCCGTATCACTAAGTGTTCTCTTATCCACAATTACGGTCGCGGTCTTGGGAGTAGCCGCAAATGAACACACAGGAAAGCCAAGAACGACACCTATAACGATCGACGCGACAAGCAATAGTTTCATAAGACACTCAAGAAGAGAATTTGAGATTATCATGTCCCCTCACAGACGAGCCTATCGTTATCCCCAGATTTTCTATCGGGGAGATCTCTCACCAAAACGGGAAGTGGGTAGTTTGGCCATCTCTAGTTTACGTCAAAGATGTTTTACATCGGACAAAGGCGACATCATTTTCGATAGCGCCGCTTAAGCCTGTCCCCCAGGGCTTTCGGGAGCTGGCATTTTTTCGAGCGCGAGTTGTCATGGTCAAAGATGTTTGACGTAAACCTAAGAGGCGTAAAAGCGGGTCCGGAATTTCCAATATGAACACAGGTAAATTCAACACCGTAATCACACGCCACCTTTTTTCACTTTTAATGCACCGCTAGCGCTAGTGCACCTAAGCATAACGAATGGTGCGCTTACCTCAAAAAAGCGGCTTCTACGCATTCACTTTAGCCGGGATCAAAATATACTCGGCAAAGTTGGTTGTGACGAGTTGGCTGATTTCCCGGGGTGGCGTATGGGCGATCGGCATTTGGTGGATGACAAAGATCTTCTGAGCATTCCGCAGAAGGAAGGCATCAATGAACTTGCAGGCGAATTTGCACGTTCATTGGCATATGGGGCGATTCAAGGTCCGGTAGATGGTATTGCACAGCTGGTCGATAAAAGCACTGGCAGCAACTTATTGCCATCGCTTCACGTGATTGATCATCCTGAAGAAAAGAAATTCGGCACAGCGCAATGGCATGCGCAACAAATTGGTGGTGCAATCGGCATGGCCGTGCCGTTACTTGCAATGCATCGTATAGTCACGAAGTTCAGCGGAAACATGGCGGAGCAGTGCGCGACATCAGAGGCTTCGAAACTAGCTTCAAACTGTTTTAGCAGTGAGCTTCGCAATTCGGCAATTACTGGAGCGCTCTATGGTGGAATCCTTACACCAGCGGACGCGCGGGAAGATTTTGCTTCGGCAAGGCTCAAATCTGCAGCTACCGGCGGTATCACATTTGGAGCATTCAGTGCTGGAAGCTTTGGAGTCAAGGCTCTAACATCGCGTATCGTACCAGCAGTCGCAGAAACAGGCGCTGCAAAGATTCTGTCAGCAATGGCTGCGGGCATTCCTGCCGGAGCGCTCTCCGCACAGACTGATTCAATACTTCATGGAAGAGGGAACGCAACCCATGAGGAAGTTCTCAGATCTGCCTACTCTTTTGCACTAGTAGGAGGCACCTTAACCTATGGACATTCACTGCTTCCGAAACCGATCTCCGCAAAATCGGCAGAAGCAGCTCAAACTCCAGGAGAAACAAAAGCGGCACTGAAACAAGGTGATCAGGCTGTAATTGAAGCAACAGACACAAAACTAGTGCCGACAAGAGCAGATCAAGCGACTAATGACGCAGCACAAAAATGCTTTGACGCATTCAAGCGTCCACCAAAATCGCCACCCACAGAACCAATACTCTGCGGCGACAACGTTGCGCGGAATGCCTTACCCGTAGTAGAAACTGGGACCGATCAAAGGCTTAACGATGCGGTGCGCATTACGGATCCGGTGCTTATCAAAGGCGTGCAAAGCTGTTTTGACGCATTTAAGCGCCCGACAAAAGAACCAATCGCAGAAACTGGAACCAATAACTCGCAAGCACAGTTTGCTCAAGAACAAGCCGAATCCGTTGTCCAGAGCAGAAGCAGGCAAGATTCCAGCGCTAACGGGATTGAACCGGCAGAACTGATCGATCCAAATGAACGAAGAGCTGCGGAAAAAGTTGATCCAATCGACGAGCCGATTAGTATTGAGGCACAAGCACTGCTTGACCGATATCAAAAAGCTCTGGATGAGCACAAAGCAGACTCCGCAGTATCTATAAATAGACAAGAAAGTAGTAGCTCGTCAAAAGGCGTTCGTCTTGCCGATGTCTGGGTGAAAAATCTGCCGGAAGATGCTTTCACCATCGCTGGAAAAGACCGCTCACGATACTGGCAATATATCTCGCGCAAGTTTGAATCACGAGCAATCTGGAACGAAATTTCTCAAAAACGGCAAGCTGAAACTTTCGTGCAATTAGAGCGACTGCTTAAGCCGCAGGAAAAGGAATGGACATCGTCAGTAAAGCCGCTTCGGTTAAGACAACTGGCACGTGAAACATTGGAAAACGTTTCCAATCCGTACGGAATTGATCAGGGAGATCATCCGACCTGCGTTCTGAATTCTATTGAGAATGTGATCGCTTCCAACCATCCGGAGAAATATGCAAGGCTAGTTGCAGATCTCGGACTGACCGGTGAATCGTACAAGAACGGCGTGGGACTCAAACTCCCAGAGCGATGCATGATCCCCGATACGGAAGCAAAGCAACTAACGCGCAAAGACAACTCACGTTGTTATGCAAGTCAACTCACTCAGTACTACCTGGCGAACCTACATTGGTCCGAAGGGGGAGAGCTTCCCACAGGAGACTTCGCAGATGCAGGGACAGTGGTTTACCAACCCGTCAATGCTGGTAGAAATCGCGCAGGTCTCTATGTTGATGGAAAACTTCTCAAGACATTAGGGAAACAGCACGGAAAAGAAGGAAGTGTCTACGTCCCGTTGGAAGCCCCCGAAATTTCCGACAACTACATTGTGCCGCTGTTCCGAAAGGTCGTCCCTCGCGGACAAATCAAAGTAATAGATCACTTTGCCGGAATAGACAAGTTCACGGATGACAGCGGAAAGCGCACAGTCACAACAGTCAGCAAGCCAGACGACCTGGAGCAAGCATTGCTTACCAGCAAGCGAGGTAGCGTAATCTGCGGAGTCCGTTCTGAGCAACTGGGCGGCGATAATGGCTGGCATGCTGTCGTCATACGGGACTTTGACGCAGACTCCGGAACCGTCAGTCTCGACAACTCCTGGGGACGCGCAGCAGAACACAGCGGACGAAAGGGACAACGCAACCGGCTCAGCATCAAAGACCTCTTCAAATTGATGGAGCCACCAACCGAAGAAGCGGAATAAAAAAAACGGGTAAGCTTTAACACCACCCGTTCTCTTATTTTCTTGTCCTGATGATTAAGGGCTGGTGAAGCTGCCTTCGCCGATTGGAGGATAGATTTCCTCTTCGTGCTCTTCTTCTTCAGGCATGGAGCTGTGTCCTGGGAAGCCTGTTCCGGCTGGGATTAAGCGTCCGATGATCACGTTTTCCTTGAGACCGCGCAACCAGTCTTTCTTTCCTTCGACAGCCGCTTCGGTCAGGATTCTTGTGGTTTCCTGGAATGATGCTGCGGAGATGAACGACTCGGTGTTCAATGATGCTTTGGTGATACCAAGCAAGATTGACTGCACTTGAGCTTCGCGCGTGCCGAGGTTGCGTGCCTTCTCGTTTTCTTGTTCGGCGGAATAACGCTCGAGCAATTCGCCCGGAAGCAGGATGGTATCACCCGGCTCATCGACGCGAACTTTTCTGGTCATCTGACGAACGATAACTTCGATGTGTTTGTCAGCGATTTCCACACCTTGCGAGCGGTATACCGACTGAACTTCATCAACCAGGTATTTTTGAACAGCTTCGATATCGATCAAGCGCACGATGTCGTGCGGGTTCGGAGGTCCATCGGTAAGAGCTTTACCCTTGGTTATCTCTTCGCCATCTTCAACGATGATGTTCATACCTGCAGGGATCATGATCTCTTCTTCGACGCTTTCGCTGTACACAACGTAAAGACGTGTTGCATCATCTTCGGTGACAAGCTTGGCGCGTCCAGCGCGCTCGGCAAGCACCGCATTTTCCTTCGGCTTACGAGCTTCGAGAAGCTCTTCAACTCTCGGAAGACCCTGAACGATGTCCCCGGTCTTTTGACGCTCATAAATGAGTGTTGCAAGCAAGTCGCCGCGTTGCACAAGTGCACCGTCGTCGCACTGGAGCTGGGCGCCGGCAGCAATCAAGTACGGTCTGCCGCGACGGATAGTCACATCAGTTCCATCTACTTTGACGACTTGACCGGAATACTGGCTTTCAGTGGACTTCGACAGCGGATCATTCGAGCGAATCAAATCGCCTTCCTTGACGCTGACCGATCCCTTTGCTTTTTGGAGGAACTGCTGCTCTTCTGTGATCAGAAGCAAGCGGCGTTCGTCAGCCTTCGATAGTTGTACGCGCGCGGCACTCTTGGTGAGCACTTGGGTTGTCGCAACCGGCGCACCGGCTGGGATAACATCGCCTGGTTGTACAGCCAGGAGAGTGACGTTGAGATCGCTGTCGCGACGAATCAGGATGTTTTCTTGGACAACAATGTTCAGATCTTCATCGCTGATTTCAACTGTACCCTTGAGCTGAGCCAACTGTCCTTGCAATTGCAAAACCAAGCTGGTTCTGGTCAACTGTGCCCCCTGAAGGTGACGGACCTTTTCGCGATCTCTGAAGAGAAGCTGAGTTACAGGACGCAAGCCGATCTTCTCATCAGAGGTACGGCTCTTGAACTTAACTTCACGAGGCTCGATGAAGTACTCTTGAACTGGGCGAACCAGAACAAGTGTTGTTCCATCTTCCTTCTCCATCAACGATACGACACGGCGATCGTCGAACTTGACGTTCGGGAGAACTTCTATGCCTGGCTCGATGATTTCGCCTTCTTTGACTTTTAGATCTTCGATATTTTCGAGAATCATCACATCGGCTGGACGAATAATTACTTCGTGAACGATATCGTTATCAGCAACGATTTCAACGACACCATCCATATGGGCAAAGACGTCTTTGACAACTTCTTGGCCGGAAGTAACTTGCTCCCCGGTCTCGGACATCTTCAAGCTGGCATCTTTCGAGATGAAGTGTGTTTCTTCGGGAACGAAGAGCACCTTACCAGGCTTGGTGACTACACGGCGATCGTCTGTTTCGACTCCGTCGTATATGATTTCACCACCACTGGTGACGCTGTTTATACCGTCATCAACGAGTTCAGCAATGATCTTGCCGTTTTCAACGTGCTCATCATTAACTACCTTGATGGTGTACGTTTCCTTTGTCTTCGCCAACTTCCAAGAAGTACCTTGCTTGGTCGCTTCCAATTTGGCATTGGCTGCGCCGACCGAAGCGATAACGACGTTGATTTCCTTACCTTTTACGAGGCGGGTTTGAGTTTGACGTCCACGCTTCACTACTTCTGTTTCGATTTCCTGGTTGAATCTAACTTCACCACCGTGCTCGGTTGTGATTGTGATTTCCGCCAGAACATCGAGTGCGTTCACTTCCTGACCATCTTTGACGACGACATGAGCGCCTGACGGCAAGTTATACACGTCACCTTCCAGAACCCAGATGATACCGGGACGGTTGGATGTGCGTGAGATATTGCCCTGACGATCGCGTTTTTCGTCTGAGTGGAAGCCCTGGAAGCTGACACGACCAGAGATATTTGCGGTGATATCTTTGCTGGCTCTCTCGGTCAACGCTTTCTTTGCGCCCGGCGGATCGTACTCAGCAAGAACTTGTCCGGCTGTTACTTCAGCGTTGTTCTTCACATAAATAAGAGCGCCGACTGGAATATTGACAGTGCTTTCTTTCTTGCCAGTAACGGTCATGACACCGTCTTTAGTAGCTTGCTCCACCACGTCACCGTATGTTGTGCGGAATTGACGCGACTGAATCTTGAAGCTGACGGTACCAGGAACCGGTGATTTCACCTGTGTTCTTCCTGCGCCGCCGGCAACTGCACCGCCGGTGTGGAATGTTCTCATTGTGAGCTGCGTTCCGGGTTCACCGATTGACTGAGCGGCGATAATGCCGATAGCTTCACCGGTATCAACAACGCGATTGGTGGTCAGCGATGCACCATAGCAACGTTGGCAAACGCCGTATTGGCTTTCGCACTGCAATGGTGAACGGACTTTGACTTGCTTGACGCCGGTAGCAACGACTTTCTTGGCAGCTGCGCCATCAACAATCTTCTTGGTTGAGTGAACGATTTCACCGGTTGATTCATCAACTGCGTCGTCAGAAAGGAAACGACCTTTCAAACGATCTTCGAGTTTGACGATTACCTTATCGCCTTCTGCGATTGCCTGCATGATGATGCCGCGCTTGGTGCCGCAATCGTGATCGCGCACGATAACGTCTTGAGCAACGTCAACCAGACGGCGTGTCAGGTATCCGGAGTCAGCTGTCTTGAGAGCTGTGTCTACCAGACCTTTTCTTGCGCCGTATGAGGAGATGATGTACTCGGTAACGCTCAAGCCTTCGCGGAAGTTCGTCTTAATTGGCAAGTCGATGATCTGACCTTGAGAGTCAGCCATCAAGCCCCGCATTCCGACGAGCTGACGGACCTGGGAGATGTTACCTCTAGCGCCGGAGAACGCCATCATGTATACAGGATTCAAGCGGTCGAAATTGTCGACGACCTCTTTTGTAAGGCGGTCAGTCGTGGCGGACCAGGTGTCGATAACTTTGTTGTAGCGTTCGACTTCTGTAATTTCGCCACGCTCATAACGGCGCTGCGCTTCTTCAATTTCTTCCTCAGCGCTGGAAATCAATTCTCTCTTGGATTTCGGAACATCAAGGTCGTCGATTGAGATCGTGACTCCGGCTCTGGTTGCATATTTGAAGCCGAGGTCTTTGAGCGAGTTTGCCAGCTCGGACGAAATCGCCGTGCCATACTTCTCATAGATTTCGGACAACAATGAACCGAGCCGTTTTTTATCGACGGTGGTATTGATGAATTCGAAAGGTACCTTTTTGTCAGTACTACTTGCCATAGCTTCCTCAGTGATCTGTGTGTCGAATTAGTTTTTAACTGGGATTACGATTAGTTGACGTTTGCAATAGCCGTTCGAACGACTTCGTTGAAGATGATTCTTCCTGGTGTCGTTTCGATCATTGCGCCGTTGACGTCACGCACTTTGATTTTGGCGTGGAGGTCCACAACGCCCGCTTCGAATGCGGCTCTTGCATCAGCCATGCTGACGAAGCGCATTCCGGCGCCGCGGCAAACTTTCGGGTCATCGCTTCCGGTCTTTTCGATGGTCAGGTAGTAGATACCGAGAACCATGTCTTGCGTCGGAGTGATAACCGGTTTACCTGTAGCCGGCAATAGGATGTTGTTGGAAGCAAGCATCAGCATGCGAGCTTCAGCTTGAGCTTCAACTGAAAGTGGAACGTGAACAGCCATTTGGTCACCGTCGAAGTCAGCGTTGAATGCTGTACAAACGAGTGGGTGCAATTGGATGGCTCGACCTTCGACCAGTACTGGTTCGAATGCCTGAATACCCAAACGGTGAAGCGTGGGGGCGCGGTTCAGGAGTACCGGGTGACCTTGAATTACTTCTTCCAGAATTTCCCAAACGATTGCTGATCCGCGTTCGATTTGTTTCTTCGCAGATTTGATGTTCTGGACGATCTGGCGTTCGATCAATTTATTGATTACGAACGGCTTGAAGAGTTCAAGCGCCATTTCGCGCGGCAGACCGCATTGATGCAATTTCAATGTTGGTCCAACGACGATAACGGAACGACCTGAGTAGTCAACACGTTTTCCGAGCAGGTTCTGTCTGAAACGACCTTGCTTACCTTCGATGATGTTCGAGAGAGATTTCAGTGGTCGGTTGTTTGGTCCGACTACTGTTCTGCCGCGGCGACCATTATCGATTAGAGCGTCAACTGCTTCTTGAAGCATACGCTTTTCGTTTCTGACGATGATTTCCGGAGCGCCCATGTCGAGCAATCGAGCAAGACGGTTGTTACGGTTGATCACGCGTCTGTAGAGGTCGTTCAAGTCTGATGTTGCGAAGCGTCCACCATCGAGCTGCACCATCGGGCGCAAGTCGGGCGGCGTTACCGGCAACACTTCAAGAACAACCCAAGTAGGATCGGTGTTTGAGTTGATCAAAGCTTCAACAAGTCGCAAGCGCTTGATGATCTTGGCTCTCTTTTGCTGTGAACCGCCGGCGGAGGCAAGTTCATTTCTGAGCTGTTGAGAGAGAGTCTTCAATCCAGGAAGATCTTTCAGCTTGCTGCGATCTTCAAACTTCATTTCCTCAAGTTTGCCTTCACCTTTCTCGCCGCCGTAATCGGGCGCGGCTAGTTCGTGCAGCAATTGCTTGATTGCTTCGGCGCCGATGCCGACGTCGAACTGCAGGTTAGGATCGTCCAGGAGTTTCTCGTAGTCTTCTTCGGAGAGAAGCTGATACTTCGATAGATCGGGGCAGTTGCCTGGATCTATTACGATGTAAGCGTTGAAATAGACAACCTGTTCGAGATCTCTCAGAGGCAAATCGAGCAGCAAACCTATGTAGCTCGGGATACCTTTTAGGAACCAAATGTGAGTTACAGGTGTCGCCAGCCTGATGTGACCCATGCGGTGACGGCGAACTTTGCTGTCGGTTACTTCAACGCCGCAACGTTCGCAAGTGATACCGCGGTGACGGACACGCTTGTACTTTCCGCAATAGCATTCCCAGTCCTTCGAAGGTCCGAAGATGCGCTCACAAAACAATCCATCCTTTTCCGGCTTCAAAGTCCGGTAGTTGATTGTCTCAGGCTTGGTGACCTCGCCATGAGACCAGGACAGAATGCGCTCGGGAGATGCGATCCCGATCTTTATATAGTCAAAACGATCAATACTCGTTGCCATAATCCCGGAAAAACCTCCAAATGGGTTTATTAGATCTACATATCGGCTGGGAAGCCTACGGAAACAGCGCAGGCGCCGCTAAGTTCGGCGCCTTTGCTAATCAAACTTTCTTACATGTCCATTCCTGGCTCTTCATCTTCGGCGGCTTCGTCCAAGAAGACTTCTTCTTCCTCAGCCGTATCAGTTGTATCAGCGACCACGGCGGGTGAATCAGTTGAATCGGTTTCCGAATCAATTTCTTCTTCATGCATATCGTCGCGTTCACCAAGGGCTACTGCAGCAGATACGCCGCCGCCAGCTCCAGTGAGTTCACCGATGGCAGTTTCAAGACCGATATCAAAGCCACCGACTCGCTTGAGACCACGCTGTTTCGGCTCTTCGACTTCGGCCATGAGATCGACTTCGACCTCACCATCCTTGGTGCGCTTAGCTACGGAAACATCAAGTCCAATTGATTGAAGTTCGCGAACGAGTACCTTGAACGACTCCGGAATACCCGGACGGCGCAGGTTCTCGCCTTTGACGATCGCTTCGTAAGCTTTAGAACGTCCGTTGACGTCGTCTGATTTGATCGTGAGCATTTCCTGCAAGGAGTAGGCAGCACCGAAGGCTTCCAACGCCCAGCATTCCATTTCTCCCAGACGCTGTCCGCCGAACTGAGCTTTACCACCGAGCGGCTGCTGTGTGACCAAGCTGTACGGTCCAGTTGAACGAGCGTGAATCTTGTCGTCAACCAAGTGGACCAGCTTCATCATATAGATCTTGCCGACGGTTACATCATTGTCGAATGCGTCACCGGAGCGTCCGTCGTATAGACGAATCTTACCGCCGCCGCCGACCCATTCCCAACCGGTAGCTTTCTTACCGGCTTCGATTTCTCTGTGGATCGTTGTGGACGATGCTTCAGCTTCGAACATTTCGTCGAATGGTGGCACTTCATAACGCTGTCCGGTCAAGTAAGCTGCAAGACCGAGCAGTGTTTCGTAGGTTTGTCCGACGTTCATACGTGAAGGCACGCCCAGCGGATTCAATACGATGTCGACCGGTGTGCCATCCGGCAAGAACGGCATGTCTTCCGGCGGAAGAATCTTAGCGACGATACCCTTGTTACCGTGGCGTCCTGCAACTTTGTCACCGACAGAGATCTTACGTTTCTGAGCGATGTAGACACGAACGACTTTGTTTGCAACCGGAGGCAGTTCGTCGCCTTTTTCGCGATCGAAGACTTTGACGTCGACTACGCGGCCGCCTTCACCGTGCGGAACGCGCAGTGAGTTGTCGCGAACGTCGCGTGCCTTTTCACCGAAGATTGCGCGGAGCAATTTCTCTTCCGGCGGGTGTTCGGATTCACCTTTCGGTGTGATCTTACCGACCAGAATATCGTCTGGAAGAACGCGTGAGCCGATGCGCACGATGCCGCTTTCGTCGAGGTGACGGAGCGATTCTTCAGATACGTTCGGAACTTCGCGTGTGATTTCTTCAGGACCGAGTTTTGTCGAACGAGCGTCGATTTCCAACTTCTCAATGTGAATTGACGTCATCACATCGTCATAGACGAGTCTTTGACTTATAAGGATGGCGTCTTCAAAGTTGTAGCCTTCCCATGGCATAAATGCCACCAGCAGATTTCGTCCTACAGCGAGCTCACCACCATTGGTGGCAGCACCGTCGGCGATGATCTGTCCAGGTTGGACAGTGTCGCCAGGACGGACAAGCGGACGCTGATTCAAGCAAGTATCTTGGTTGGAACGCTGGAACTTCGCGAGCTTATAAATGACCAAGCGGTCTTTTGTTCTTACGCGAATTTCAGTCGCCGATGTGTACTCAACTTTGCCATCAACACCAGAGAGAACCACCATACCCGAGTCACGTGCGGCATGTTTTTCAATACCGGTGGTCACAAGGGCACGCTCAGTTTGTACCAGAGGTACAGCCTGACGTTGCATGTTCGATCCCATAAGTGCGCGGTTAGCGTCATCGTGCTCGATGAATGGGATAAGTGCGGTCCCAACGCTGATGATTTGGATCGGGCTTACGGCAACGTAGTCGACTTGTGCCGGTGACGTTTCCATAAACTCAGATTTGTAGCGAACCGGAACGAGCACACCGATTTGCTTCTTCTCACGACGCTCTTCCGAGGCCCACTGTCTTTGCGGCAGGAAGTTGCCTTGACTGTCGACGGACACGTCACCAGGAGCGACGCGATAGCGATCTTCTTCATCGGCTGTCAGGTATACGACTTCTTCGGATACTTTGCCATGCACTACCTTTCTATATGGAGTTTCAATGAATCCATATTCATTAACTCGGGCGTGTGTAGCAAGCGAGCCGATAAGACCGGCGTTCGGACCTTCAGGAGTTTCTACCGGACAGATACGACCGTAGTGGCTGGCGTGGATGTCGCGTACCGCGAATCCGGCGCGCTCTCTTGACAGACCGCCAGGACCCAGGGCTGAGATTCTTCTCTTGTGTGTCAGTTCAGCAAGTGGATTTGTTTGGTCCATGAACTGAGACAACTGAGATGAACCGAAGAATTCTCTGATTGCAGCAACCAACGGCTTTGTGTTGAGCAAGTTAGCTGGTGTCAAAGAGTCTGCATCTTGCAATGTCATTCTTTCTTTGACAATACGCTCAAGACGCGACAGACCGATGCGGAATTGGTTTTGCAACAATTCGCCAACGGATCTGATGCGGCGGTTACCGAGGTGGTCGATATCATCGACTTGACCTTCGTCGTAATGGAGCGCGATCAAATAGTCAACAGCAGCAACGATGTCTTCACGGCTGAGGGTGCGTTGACCTTCCGGAACGGAAAGTGCCAACTTCTTATTCAACTTATAGCGACCAACTTTACCGAGGTCGTATCTCTTGTCATCGAAGAAGCGGCTTTCCAGAATGCTCTGACCGCCAGCAACTGACGGCGGGTCACCAGGGCGCAGCTTTCTGTAGACTTCGATTAAAGCTTCTTCACGAGTCTTACTCGTATCCTTATCTAATGTCTTTTTCAAGAAGTCTTTGTGACGGAACAGCGTTTCCATTTCGAGATCGCTGTAGCCAAGCGCGCGAATCAATGTTGTCGCCAACAGTTTGCGGTTCTTGTCGATCTTTACATAGATAACGTCGTTGACGTCTGTTTCGAATTTCAACCAAGCGCCACGGTTTGGAATGAGAGTCGCGCTGAACGTTCTCTTACCATTTGTGTCGATTTCACGCTTGTAATAGATACCGGGGCTGCGGACGATCTGGCTGACGATAACCCGCTCGGCGCCGTTGATGATGAATGTACCGCGGTCGGTCATGATCGGAATATCACCGACGTAAATTTCTTGTTCTTTGATCTCACCAATCTCACGGTTAACAAGGCGCATTTGAATGCGCAGCTTCTTAGTGAAGCTTGCATCCATCGAACGAGCCTCTTCAGGAGTTTTTGGCTTGTTAGGTTCTGTGTGATCTTCGAACGTGTACGAAGACAAGAAATGGAGTTCTAGTCTACCTGTGTAGTCCTTAATCGGGCTGAAAGCGCGAAGTTCTTCTCCAAGACCTTCTGCTCTGAACCACTGAAAGGACGCCTTCTGAATCTCAGCCAGATCAGGAAGGTTTGCAAAACCGGAACCACCAACGCCGAAAGTACTGACGCGGTCAGGAACTTGTAGAGCCATTGACTACCTCGAAAAATCGCTTATGCCAGCAAAGGAGCGCATTCCAAATTTAAAGAATGAGGAACTATCGTATCACTTCCATATATTGCCAATAATCAAATCTTCAGGTATTAGTGCCCCTTACCCCCCAAGCACCAATGAATTTTTAATAATTCTTCTCACGATCCGCATTATTGCTAGGTCGCAGAACCCTTAATATTCGCTCACATCGATTTACCATCTTAACGTATTGACTTGCGCTTGGCTGGCTGGTCTCCGAGAATCGACTCATTTGTCTCGGAAGGTCTACTCCTGCGCAAAAGCAACGTCGACTATTTCATCGCGCTAGAATAAGCGCGGGGATGGTTCGTTGCTGGTGTGGCGCTCGGTCTTCAAAACCGCTGTGGGGCGGGTAAAAGCCGTCCCGGGTAGGTTCGATTCCTACGCATCCCCGCCATTTTATAAAATAAAGCGTTTCACATTTTTGTGCTCAGGAGATTCGTAATGAGTAATGCGATGCGAATTCTACTTGTTACTGCGACACTGCTGTATTCGTTGTCTCCACAAATTGCGATGGCATATTCCGGACCAGAGACACTCGAGCAGGCTATTGCACAAGTAAAGTCGATCACTGATGCTGACCCTCAAAAGCAAGCCGAACTCAGAGCAAGAAAAGCAGTTGATATTGTGAGAGCACGGGTTTCAGTACTGAACAGCGGCTGGGGTACTTTTTTCCAGACCTTACCTGTGGATGCCTGGAACCGATTCAGTAAATGGGGAAGCTTTAAAGCACGCGCAGAAGCAATCGGCGCCCTTCGCAATCATAAAGGTGTCGATTCAGCTCAAGCGGCATGGATTCTGGGAGGGGGAATGTGTGCCGAACATTCATCCTTGGTGAAAAAGATCCTGGACGGAGCTGGTGTACCAACAACAATTTTGACAAGCACCGAGCCGCATGATTTCCCCGTTGTCAATTTGCCATCGTATGCGGTGGCCGACATTCCATGGACATGGGGAAAGAAATTCATCGTAGCCGATTCCTGGAATGGAAAAATCATTACAGACCCCGCAACCATTTGGCATGACGGTGATTACTTCAGCTCAGGCAAGAGTTACGTATATGGCAATCTTAAAGACGGAGCAATGCGTGAGAAGCTGGCAGAATTCGTCAAGCGCGGAAAAGCTTGGGTGGAAGCGGGACGCTGTGCGGAATACATAAAGATGTACACAAAATACATGATGATTCCTGAAGCAGATCGACCCGATGCTAGCTTCCCTCCTGACGACATTTGTAATGTTGGATGGCTCGGAACATGGGCCGACAATGGAAAACCGGCCAAAGGACCGGGCATGCGTTTGACCCTTAAGAATGTCAGCGGAGTGACTGAAGCCCACGCAATGGGTTATCAAATTCCAGTCACAAGTATTTCCGAAACGGGATTTGAAGGTTCAATCACACTGCCGGGAGAGGGTGGCAAGTACGACTTCCATCTCACAAAAACAGGCCGAGGAACGGCTCAAGGCACATGGCGCTTCACCACAGCTGTGTCTAAAGAATTCGCAGATTTTGGCTGGAATGCAATTCTGACGCCCGGGCAATAGCTTCGCAAAAAACCAATAGAACGATTTCAATCTGTCGGTATGTTTTCAGTTACTTTTCAGGTAGCTAGAGGAACAAAACTGCAATGGAATCCAGAATAGCTAGCGGAACACTAATTGACGGCATCTTCGAGGTAACCGAATTGCTAGGGACCGGAGCGATGGCTTCGGTATTTTTAGCAAAACATCTGACCATGCATCGGATGGTTGCAGTCAAAGTCTTGAATGAATTGAAAGCAGCTGATGCGGATGCCGTGAAGCGTTTCCAAGACGAAGCCGTAGCAATCGCAAAATTAGATAACGAACATATTGTCAAAGTTCTTACAACCGGCACCTGGAATGAGCGCCCCTACATTTCGATGGAGTACCTGGATGGAGAAACTCTAGAGCAATGCAATCGCGAAAAGAGCTTAGAGGCAACTGAAATTCGGAGAATTGGCGCCGAAATCTGCGATGCACTTTCTCACGCTCATGCAGCTGGAGTTATTCACAGGGACATCAAACCGAGCAACATTTTGTTAGTTGGAAACAACAAGGCCAGCAAACTAACCGATTTTGGAATCGCGAAATTGATCAACAAAGGCGACCAGGGTCTAACCGCGACCGGTGAGATTCTGGGCACACCTGCGTATATGAGCCCGGAGCAATTACTCAACAAAGCAGTCGATCATCGCGCCGACATTTACTCGCTGGCTTGCGTCTTGTATGAGGCGTTGAGTGGCTCCCCGCCATTCGTAAAAGACACACCTTACCAAGTTGCACAAGCACACTTATCAGAAGAGGCAAAACCGCTGCCTCGCTTTGCAGGATTGAATCGTGTACTTCTGAAAGCACTGAGCAAGTCGCCCAGTGACCGCTATCAATCTTGCTTGGAATTCAAGAACGCCTTGAATGGTGCCAGCATCCAACAACATAACGAAGCGACTGGAAACCAAAACAAGCGAATTAACTCTCTTTCGGCTGCCTTAAGCATTCTTGTGATTGCTATAGCACTTGTTTGGTTATTCGTTAGCAAAATGCAAACCACATCCCCATTGGATCGATCTGAATCGCCATTGACGAAGAGCGTCGCGCCAAGCCGGAAAATCGAGGACATCTTGGCAGAGCTGAAAAGTGCAAGCGACGACGTGGAAAGAACTAAGCTCCTAAAGGAAGCTTATGCCAGTGTCGAGTCTGCTGATCCAAAATCAATTGCTCGTTCAGCAAAGCTGAACTTATGGCATGATTACGCAGCAATTTTGGCTGATCAACGGCTATACTCGCTTGCTTTGCCGATTCTCGAAAAGATTCTGACCAATGTCGAGAAGCACGGACTCCCCTCGAAACTGGGACAGAAAGACGAGAGATTCGGTCCCATCAATCATTTCAACTGTCAAGCAAAGGCAATAGAAATTCTAGCCGACAAAGGTGAACTTTCAAAAGCGAAAACACTCTACGAACGGCTTCAAAAAGACGCAGGCAAGGACAGCTCCGGGCTGCTCCGTGCAGCAATAATCATGGAAGATGAAAACACTATCAAAAGAGTGGCCGCGTACATCTCAAAATCCAACTCTGCGGCAGTAAAAATAGCGCGAATCTTGCTTGAACATGACTATCTCAACGAGCTAGGACTAGCTCTGAATCAGTCCTTCTCGCCTTCGCTCAGTCCCGATGAATACACAGAATATCAAGCTGATCTAATGATTGTTCAAGCGAAATATTTCCTTTTGAGGAACGAGCCTGAGAAAGCAGTCCGACTAGTGAGAAATTTTTCGTCAACTAGTTCACCCAAGATAAAAGCGCCGGAGCGAAATGCTCTTTTAAACGAGTGTGTCGAGATTCTGTGCGTCGCTGGAAGACTAGAGGAAGCAAGAAAATTACTGATCCACATGAAAGTAGAAGACGCCCCTCCAGAATCGCTGAAGCTAAACGAAGGAGACAAAGAAGAATTGGCTGTTTCGGACAAAGACGAACTCAAGCACCAACTGCGGAGCCTCGGAACTGAGAAAGATCGAAAGAGAGTCACAAGAATCTTGGATACCATACTCAAGTTTTCCACACGTCCAGACTCGCAAAAAGCAATGATAGCAATCGAGCGGGCGTCCAATTCAGCTAGCCCTGGGGTCTCAGCTTACTACATTGCTCTGGCAAATGGACTCGTAAAAAACGTTTCTGATACTTCTCAAAACGTCGGATTCAAGATTGTTGCTCGTTCAACCTATGCCGAATTCCTACGGCATACAGATCTCTTGGACATGGCGGAGACCATAGTTAGGGATCTTGTGAACAAGCACGACCTTTCAAAAGCCGACGATTATTACGTGTCGCACCTTCAAAGCAGTTATGCAATAAAAGCTGAAATACTGCAGGGCAAGAATAAAAAGCAAGAACTAAAAGAGCTTCTTAAGTCACTTCCACAGCCTCTCAATGAAGCAGCTGAGCTACATAGTTTCGTGGAACTATTTATTGAAACGAACAACGAGCGAAGAGCCAAAGAGCTAATTTCTGATTGCAAAAGCTACTATGAACTCATTTGGACAACACAAACATGTCTAAAACGAGATCAAATGGAACTTGCTCAGCTTTGTCTTGACCGAGCCCAAGATTTGCTTGCAAAGGAGCCTCCTAATTCGCGTGAACAGAAATTGGGCCGATGCGGCGTCACGATCATAGGTTCTCTTAATGACCTTAGCCAAGGTAACATGTCCGGTGCAAGGAAATGGTTCAATGATTCGAAGCTGGGCGAGGACGATTTACCCCGAGATTTCGCTAAGACATATTTGATTCTCAAGGCGCTATCTTCGTAGTGCGTTGCCGAGCACTTTGAATTGATACTAATGAGCAAAAGCCTTTCTCAAGGCTAGTTCAAAGTTGTCTGTGCTTTCCCAAACACTTAAACTCACTCGTCCATGCAGGTCAGCAAAAGCCTTCTTCGCGGTGGCATAATCTTTTGCCATCACCGCACTCTTAGCTTGCTCTCCGAGAACCCAAACATCCCGAGAAGGGTATTCCTTTAGCAAAACCTTGTAGCCTTCATTCACCCTTGGCCAATCGATAGCGAACGATTCGAAAATATTTTCCTTGAAGTCATACCATCCGATGTCCTGAACAAAGCGTATCTGCCTGGCATAAAGTTTGTCGCCCTGCGGTCCACCGATTTTGTCGGCCTCGTTTTTGGCAAATTGCTCCCATTCACCGGGCAATCCTAACCAGCGCGGCTGTAGCGCAGCAAGCATAGCTTCGTATGCGCCGAAGTAACCAGGATATTCTATTTGCGATTGTTTAAAAGCAGAATACATGCCGGCTTTTTTACTTGCGTCCTTTAAAAAATTGAGTTCAACATACCAAAAGAATGGATAAGATTCTTTGATTGAATGTGCATCGTATAAAATGCGCAGCGCCTTCTGTTCACGATCGTGCATGAGCGCAAAGGCTTCCTCACTAACGGTATTTGCGAAACCATTACCTCTGGCTTTCCATGCATACTGCATAAGAACGTATGCCAACGCTATTCGTGCCATCGCGCTCGATGGTTTTGCAGCGATCCAAGCTTGCACAGAATCAATAAGCTGAAGGTAGTCTTTTGACCCTAGATCGGTTGCACGTCCTCTGCCTGCAGGATCGTGAACGACCGACAAGAAGAAACCATCGATTTCAAGCCCTCCGCCTGCATAAGGAACCTTGTTACTAAACGCTTTCTTGCCCACAGCTTCAAGGGCATCCCATTGCTTGCCCTTAAGATAGCTCTGTATCATTGCATACCGGTTTATGCTAGAAGCCTGGTATGGGTTCTTATCAATTTGGATCGGAGAGAAAGCCAGTTGTCTCTGTGCAGCTTCGCCACCCTCCGCCGCAAAGACCCGCGACCCAGGGTGCAAGGATATGTTAAAAGCAAGAAAACAAAGTAATGCAGATACAGTTTGTTTATTCATAGCAGCACAAAAAATGAAAGCTGATTCGATCCGCCAATAGCAATGGAAATTTCGACTCTAGCGTATCATATCAGTGACATTTTCCGCATGCTTGAAATAATTCCAGTCGTCTGATCATTTTCTTGACACGCGGATCTTGCGCCATCCGAGGTAACTCCAAAACCTGTTTATCGGTCCTTCCCATCGCTGCTTGAACTTCTCTTGCCAAATCTCTCCATCGGCATCACGGTTAAATATGTATCTCATTTTAAATAGAACAAGCGAGCGACGGAGATTTAGACTGTATGTTTGCCAAACTCGATTGTTGAAGGAAACCTGAATCGGAAGATTGAGGAGCCCAGCTGTGACCTCTATAGACCTGTTATTCTTCCCGTCCAATAGTTTGATAATTGTTAACGGGCTTTGATATATCGGAGAATGCAAGAACTTAGAACTTGCCCTCGAGGAATCAGCTTGTTTTATTGTGTATTCAGAACCAAACTTTCTACGAATTGATTCAGCTGACAGTTTGCATAATTCCACTTCGTCGCCGCCATCAAAGCTGGTATCACCAATTGAATCTAATAGTTCTGCCGACAAAGCACGTATGACCTCCGCACGAAATTCTTGCCGAGACTCAATGGTGTCGGTGCCTTTGGGTCCTTTGACCTCATAGCTATCTGACACAAAGGAACCTTCTCGAAGATGGAAAGTTTTCCTGGTAACTGAAAGTCCATGCAGTCCCATACCGCTTTCCTCAAACTCAATACAGTCAGGAAAAAAAATTTCATTACTACAGTCATTAGGAATAAGAATAAGCCTGTTTGGCACCTGAGCTGACACACCGACATCAGTCAATAGGATCGCAATCGCAAAAATGAGCAGGCAAAATAGGCAATTGAATTTCATTGAGACCTTAATCTCATCTCCAGCATCCTCGCTCAAAACAGCCTGACAGCGCAAGAATTGAGCTCCCAGCAGGATCAGCGTTTTAATTGTTCTTGTTTTCCCGACCATACTAAACCTGAGTACGACCGAATGCTCTTCTAGATATTCCACGTTTCATGTTCAATTCGATTTCGGTTTCGTAGAATGCACATTAGTTCTTCGTGTCGTTTCAACACTTTTTCAGAATTGTGCGATCACTACGAGCCCCGTTAGCCTTGTAGTACAAACATTTCAGGGGTTCAGCCAAACGTTAGCCAAGTGCGAAAACTTATAACAGTTTCATCCCGCAATTGGAGAATAACTTATGGAATTCCTTTATCCCGATAGCTTCGACTCGAAGAGCCCAACAGAAGCAAAGCTTCATGAACTACGCAGCGATGCGATTCTGCAAAATCCAGACGTTGCATCGACACCTGCCTCCGGCATGTTCATTGACGTACACTTCGCTCAGAACAAATCACCAGCAGCTATAACTCCTGAAGTGCGCATCAAGACACAACCGTATCCTGGCACACTGCAAGAGGTTCAGCGCATTAGTTATGGCGATGCCTCAGAACAAACTTCAACACAAGACATTTTTTCGGAAAACTATCGCGAAAGACATTGCTGGGATGAATTGCCTTCTGCAAATAACAGGAGCAACAATGAAGGAGGAATTGCCTGCCTTCCGTATGTGACCCTCTTCACGGCAGGACAAGCGGCTCCTGCGCTTCTCGACAGAGCTACACTGAAAGCCGCAAACATTGCAGAGAACTCACTGCTCGATAATTGGTCAAAGCTCAGTCCAACAGCCCATGAGTATCGTAAGCTATCAGAGGGACTCAAATCCGGCCGCATCGCACAGTCAGTGGCAGTACAGGAATTAGAAGGCAGCAGTGCGCAAGTAGCTAAATTAGCAAAAAATGTTGAATCTATGTTGAAGAAACTGCAAGCAATGCAAGACTCCGGAAAAGGCTCGAAGCTTATAAACATGAAGATAGACTTTCTTACAGACTTGAAGAAGATCACAAGCATTGATGCTATCGAGTCCGTCTTGGGCAACACGAAAGAACTGGGACGCGGAGAGAAGATTTTCGTGCGAGGAGGAAAAGAGGCAAAGCTACTAGATGAATTTGCTCGCACGCTCCAAGGTAATGAGGGAGCAAAGATAGTCGAGAAACAATCCTCTCAAGCAGTCAAAGTCGCAGAGGAAGCCATTGCTAAGGGTTCCTCGCAAGTAGACCAGCTTGCAAAGTCGCAGCTGAAGAAAGGGCTTCTATATTCAGGTGGCAGCGTTTGCGCAGGATACACTCTTGATGGATTCTTCGGACAGATGTTCGGATATCAACCGAAGAATAATTCCTTTAGATTGTTTATGGATGGCGTTGTTGTGCCAGCGGCCATTCAGGCTCCGCTCGGACGATTTAAACCTGCAGCTATCATCACTGCCGAGGTCCTCGCTCGTATCGCGGCCGCTACTGGTATATGATCGGCGTGAGTACTGCCTTATAATTGATCGAAAATAGCTCTCAAAGGTCGGAGTCGGCAGGATGCCGACGCTCACCAAGATCGATACAACCCAAACAGCTCTGTGAGGCTATGGGCGGACGGGACGTCCGCGCTCCATACGAGGAAGTCGGCAGGATGCCGACGCTCCGTACGAGCTAGCAGAGCGAAGCCGGCAAGAGTCCGGTGCTCCGAGGAGCGAACTTAGCGAAAGATAAGAAACTAGCGCATGGATTCAAGTCGCTGCCGAATGGCTGCAAAAGTATTAGTTGCAAATCCGCTGCGCTGGTAACTCAGCCCACGCTGGTAAACTTGCTTCGAAAGATCTTGCATTCCGTGGCTCTTGCACCAATCACCGATCATCATCATCGCGATCGGCAGCTGATTCTGCTTGAGCAAAGCTTCTTTCAATCGTTCCTCCACATAATCCGCCATCGACTCAACGATTGCTCTAGCTTCCTTCTCCTTTTTTAAACTGACTTTGAGAATGGTGGCACGAGTCAACGCACATTCCACTACAGCCATTACCGTGCCGAAATCATCTGCAACGTCCTGTGCCTTTTTATAATACACAAGGGCTTGCTCGTGCTCTTTCTTCTTCTCTGCCATTGCTCCCAATGTGATCCAGGGATCTATGCGCAATCGATTGTAAGGCCAACCTCCCCGCCTCTCATTTGTTCCAATAGTTGGCACTGAGCCAGGATCTTTGTCTGATTTCCCAATCAACTGAATGGATTCTTTCGAGAAGGTTTCTGCTTTGTCTAGTTGATTCGTCCATAGATACAAATTCCCAAGACATTTAAGAGCCTCGCCGCTCTCAATTGTCATCTGCCCCGAGCTTGTCTTCGATGCATCAAGCGCCTTGGTGGCGTAATCAATAGCATCGTCGTCTCGGCCAAGCGCATGCAAAACATGAGAACGAAGTAGATAGGAAATAAAACGCGTATCTTTGCGACGTCCAAAATACTGATCGTTAGATTCCAAATCTTGAAGAATTTTTCTTTCGTCAGCCAGAGCCGTTTCGTGGTCCTGATTAGTAATCCACTTGCTGTGCTCTCGCGACAATTCTATCAACCGATTAAGCGCCGAGACACTTTGCTTTTTCCGGTCGAAGGCTTTCTCCTGTTTCACGACCGTGACTCCTGCGTTTTTCCGACCTGCACCATTTCCCAAAAAGCTATAAGAAAGACCGGCAACTAACACAGTGCAAATTACAGAAGCAATCACGATAACTGGTACATTCCTCTTGCCACCGCGAGCTTCCTGTGGCGCAGTCAAAAGCGAGCGCAACTGCTCAGAAAACTCTGCCATGCTCTGAAATCGATCAAGAGGACTCTTTGCCATCCCTTTGGAAACAAATTCATTGAGGCCAGGTTGATAACGATCCAAATCAGCCAAACTGATTTTTGGCGCGGGTGTATTTATATGTTGGTACAACATACCAACTGCGGTATCGGAGTCAAACGGACGGCGACCAGAAACCATTTCAAAGAAACAGGCTGTCAACGAATAGACATCCGAGCGGTGATCAATTTTTTGTCCCATACACTGTTCGGGGCTCATATAAAACGAAGTGCCTATCAAGTTACCAGTGGTCGTGAGTTTCTGCTGATCCGTATTATTAGCAAGAGCTTGCTCATCAAAATGCGCGAGCCCGAAGTCGATCACTTTCACCTCGGCCGGATTACCCGAAGCGGGCAGCACGATGTTCTCCGGCTTGAGATCCCGATGAACAATCCCTGCACTATGAGCGGCTGCAAGCGCATCACTCACTCGCGAAAGAATCGCACACGTTTCTTCGAATGAAATCTTTTCGGATTCATTCAAGAGAGTGCGAATGCTCTTACCCTCGACGCATTCCATCGCCATATAGGACAAACCCGTGGAAGAAACGCCAAGATGATATACGGAAACAATATTCACATGATGCAGCTTGCTCAACGCCTGCGCTTCGCGAACAAACCGAGAAGCGAAGTCTTGATCAGTCGCCTTATCGTGATGAAGAACCTTCAATGCAACTATTCGATCGAATTCGATTTGGCGAGCACGATAAACCGTTCCAACGCCCCCGGCACCGAGCACCTCGAGAAGCTCATACTTTTCTTCAAAGATGTCGCCGACTTTCAAATAGCCACTTGCGCCCACTAACTCTGTTTATATTATACAGTTCATAGTAGTTGAGACAGGGTGGACCTGAAAACCGCCCATTTTCGCCCATTTTCTACGTGAAGTTCTTTTTTCTCTTGCCTCTTCGGTTACATAGGTAGAATCGCTGCTACTCGTCTTCAGGACTGGAACTTCATTGGTAATAGCCAGTCCATAAAGGAGAGCACGGAGACATCACAATGATCGGAAGAGACGACCCACAATCATCGACATACGAGCGCACAGAACCATATGCAGAACGCGGCAGATTGAGCGCAAACAAAGGAAAACTACTTTTACTGGCGGCACTACTGCTGGTGTTCGCAGGAATTGCAATGGTTGATCATGAGCAGAAGAGAGTGATCGCTGATCAAAATCGATATGACAGTTCCTACCCGATTGATCTTGCTAGTGTGTACGGACCAAGCACATTGCTTGGAAGCACCGGAAACTTCTATCCAAATGAGCCATTGGAAGCAAATGACTCGAATCGGGAGTCTATGCGAGAATTTGACAATGCCATCACAGTTCAAGAGGCAACGACTCTCTCTCATTCAGCTCCAGTGAGCGGAGCAGATGAAGTTGCAGGCGGTGCGCTCGCACTAAGGAATGCAAAGGATTCCCCTTCCCCAAATACCAATGAAGATTCTGCGTCGCGGAAGGAAACAAAAGAAAGCACGACGACTTTTGTTGAAAAGGCGGCTACAGCAGCCGCACCTGTAGTTGCAGCTACTGCCATAAAAAACTCCTTCAGAAATCCGCCACCACATCGACGTGTTGCGAAGAAACGACAATATCGACGCAATTCGAAAGTACTTACAGTGCGAAATCTGACACCACGTCGGTACACACAACGTCCTATAGCCATCGAATCGCGAACAGAAACTGTGTATGCGACGGTCTATCCAAGAAAGAGACGCACCGTTTTAGGTACCGCCGGCAAGATCATCACCGCGCCAGTGAAACTCTTGCTTTCTCCGTTTAAGCGCAAAGAATATTACGACTAAGTATGCACGATCGCCTTTTAATCAGCCAATGAAATCTGTTCATAGGCGGGGCAGGACACATTCCTGGTCCTTACGCCCCTCGTACACCTTTAACTCTAGTAGCTCTTAAACTTAGTACGTTCTTCTTTATTGACCGCGCCACGAAGTTCGTTCGGATCCTTTATATCAACTCCGCAATCGAGGCATTTCGGAAATGGACCTTTCCAAGTGGAGCCTAGCTTGATGTAGTGCCCGTACTCTTTGCATGGATCAACTTTCCGCCTTGCACTTGAAGGTGTCAGCACGGCACCAATTCCGGTGCTCAATGCCAAACGGAGCCGTTCAAAAAATATTTTGATCTTGGCATCACTAGTCTCTGTGGCCTTCACTCCCTCTTTCATACAGCGAAGGTTCTGTTGTGTGATGCGCCCACCCTCTTGAGGTTGCGTCTGTGCCTGTATCTTGAGTTTCTGATGAGTAAGCCTGCCCAGCTCTTCTCGTTCGTATTCCGAAACCATAATCCAGCGCCTCGTAGACCATTCAGGACAGTTATTCCCAATGTCATGAGGATTCTAATCGTAGGTTATCGGAAACTTTGTTATGAATATCAGAAACTTTCTGCCATTTTCGCTTTACAAAGCTGATAAGGGTTTTATAATGAACTTGACTCGATAATGCCGAAAGGCCTAGAAAAGCGGGCACCTCTTGGACACCCCCCAGGTTCAACAAATTCCCCAACAGTGGCTTGACCAATTCGCTCAATATTTGGAGTTTGAACGGAATTATTCCGCAAACACAATCAGGGCTTACGTCAATGACCTCAAACAGTTAATAGACGGAGAGATTCCAGGTCCTCCCAATGAAGCCGAAGGTCCGAAAACCGGCGGTTCGTTGGAAGCCGAGAAGCTCAAAGACTACATTCAATCCATACAAGATCGCTACAGCAGACAGACAGTCGTTCGGAAAGTCTCTGCAATACGTAGCTTCTGCCGATATCTCCGCCGCGAACAGCTAATAGAGGAAGATCCCTCCAAGCTCGTCCGTGGTCCGAAGCTATCAAGAAGACTACCGTCTTGCCTTGACCGCGAAGAGATTCAAAAGCTGTTTGAAGCGACCTTGATTCCACAAGGCGATGAAACCGCCGATTCGCTAAGCCGCATGCGCGACAGAGCGATCCTCGAAACCCTGTATGCAACAGGGATGCGAGTGAGCGAGCTGTCAGCTGCAAAGATCTCCGATCTCAACCTTGAAGCCATGGAAATGCGCGTTCTTGGCAAAGGATCTCGTGAAAGAGTCGTTCTGCTCAATCAGGGCGCGACCGATTGCTTGAAGCGATATCTTGAGAATCGCGCTAAAGCCGAGCGAAAGGAAACCGATCAGACCAATACCGGTGGCGAAGAGCCTCTCTTCGTAAGCCGCCAGTCAACACCGCTATCGACGCGTTCAGTTCACAGAATCGTGCTGAAATACGCTCGCTTAGCCGGTCTGACCAAGCTGATCACTCCGCATACTCTCAGACACAGCTTTGCCACCCACCTGCTCGAAGGTGGCGCTGACTTAAGAGTTGTTCAGGATCTGCTTGGACATTCCAGCATTAGTACAACCCAAATCTACACTCACGTAAGCCTTGAGCGCCTCCGCAGAATTTACCTGCAGAGCCATCCGCGCGCCTGAGCCGAGTAGTTCTTAGTAGCATTGAAGCGAGGGAGTTCTTTCCCTCGCTTTTTTTGTACTTTACTTGTTTTTTTCACAGGCAAAATTGCTCTTAACTGCCACAGGCTATAATGACCTTCGGGCATTGAAGCAATAACAGAACGATTCAGGCGTGGCGAAGAAAACAAGAACGCAGTCGAAATCAAAAGCGGCAAAGAGGAAAAACCCCTTTGTGCAGTTTTTGAAGTTCGCTTTTCTGCTAATTTTCCTGGCAGGAATGTTGGGTGGTGGCTACGTTGCCGCGATGATCTGGCAACAGCTCAAAGATGTCCCGGACATTTCAATTCTCGAACGATATGAGCCAATTGAAGCGATTCAGATTTTCGATCGCAACGATAAGCTCGTTTGTACGGTGGAAGGTGACGAAGACAGGCGCGTTATTGGATTGAATCAAGTTGCGCCTCACATGCAACAAGCGATTCTCGCTGCCGAAGATCACCACTTCTACGAACACCATGGGGTAAATCCGCTGAGTATTGTCCGCGCATTCATGGCGAACGCGAAAGCTGGACACGTGGTTGAGGGTGGTTCGACGATCACGCAGCAGTTGGTCAAGAATCTGTTCTTCGAGGATGCCGGGCGAACCGTTGGACGTAAGGTAAAAGAAGCATTTATCTCGTATGAGATTGAGCGACGTTATCCAAAAGACAAGATTTTGGAAATGTACTTGAATCAAGTCTATTTCGGTAATGGCGGCTATGGTATCGAACGCGGTGCTTCACGCTACTTCGACAAATCGGCAGCGAATTTGACTATCGCAGAGTCAGCGTTTCTCGCTGGTCTTGTGAAAGCACCTTCCGATTACGCCGATTTGAGTAACCGCAAAGCAGCGATTGCCAGACAGCGAGACATCATCGACAAGATGGTGGAATACGGATACATCACGAAATCACAAGCAGATGCGGCAAGGAAACAAGAACTCAAGTTCAAGAAGGGAGTTAATCCGCTTCAAAAGTATCCTTATTATGTCAGCTACGTTTTGGAACAGCTTCGCGGTAGATTCAGCCAAGCCGAAATGCGCAAGCAGGGTCTAAGAGTGTTCACGAATCTCGACCCGCCGGTTCAAGATCTGGCAGAGAAGACTTTGAACAATGCAATTGCTAAAGCTCCTAAAGGCGTTTCGCAAGGAGCGATAGTAACGGTGCAAGTGAAAGACGCAGCGGTCATCTCAATTGTGGGAGGGGTCGGAAACTTCTGGAAGAACCAATGGAACCGGGCAACGAATCCTCATACTGCCGGCTCTTCGTTTAAGCCATTTGTATATCTGTCGGCTTTCCAAAAACGAGTGTTTACCCCGGAATCAATAATTGATGATTCTCCGCTATCCATTAAACAAGGTTGGGGTCTTCCGATCTGGCAACCAAAAAACTTTGACCACAAATTCATGGGCAAAATTACCGTAAGGAAAGCGCTCACCTTATCGCGCAACGTGCCAGCAGTTAAGATCGCCCAGAAGGTGGGAATTGACAGCATTATCGAAAGCGCGCGTCTTGCCGGTATAACATCGAAGCTGGATCCAAATCTTTCGTTAGCTTTGGGCAGCTCGGCCGTTTCGCCACTTGAACTTGCTGGAGCATACTCGACATTCGCCCGGGGCGGCATCGCTATTCGTCCGCAAGTCATTCGCAAGATCGAGAACACTCGGGGGCAGGTCATCGAGTCATTTGATTCTCGATATGACAAAGCGTTTGATTCGGAAGCGGTAGCTGAGTTGGTCTCTATCCTCCAAGATGTAGTGAGAGTCGGAACCGGCACCCAGGCAAAATTAAAAGACCGCCCGGTCGCGGGCAAAACCGGTACAGCGGACGCCGGAAAAGATATTTGGTTCGCGGGCTTCACACCGGATATGGTGACCGTCTGCTGGGGTGGAAATGATGAGAACCTGGCAATTCCTGGTCACAACGTAACCGGAGGAACGGTTATGGCTAAGATCTGGCGTACCTTCATGGAAGCCTATTACGAAGGGCATCCAACGCCAGCCGGTGCATTTATGGAGCCAACAGGTCGTGCCGTGAAAGAAGACGACGACGAAAACAAAGAAAACAAAGACACAACGTTTAGCCCCGAGATGCCAAAGCTGGTTCCGATTGAACCAGGACAGAACACAGAGCAACAGGACGAGAACGGTCAAAGTCAAAATGGAGAGCCCCAACCGGCGCCTGATTACAATGGCGCACCGGAACCAGGTATGCCGCCGGTGGCGCCAAATAGCACGCCTTCACAAACAGCTCCAACACCAGGAGTGCCGCAATAAGCAAATTCGACGGAGACAATGAGCTGCGTTAGCATCGTCAGGGGGAAATGGCATGGAATTCGATTGGTCGCGTCTGCAAGGACTGCTGGGTATAGTTACGATTTTCGGACTTGCTCTGCTGATGTCGAACAATCGAAAGGCAATCAACTTGCGATTGATTGGTTGCGGATTTCTTCTTCAGTTGATCCTGGCGGTGTTCATTCTTAAAGTCGAATTTGGGCAGCAACTTTTCAAAGCAGTCGGTGAAGGCATCACCCAGTTGCTCCACTTCTCTGATGAGGGAGCAGGATTCGTTTTCGGTCCCCTCGGTAAGCATTCGCCAAAAATGATTGAGCTGTTCGGTGGAGAAGGCGCTTATATATTTGCATTTCGTGTAGTCCCAACAATTATCTTTGTTTCAAGCCTGGTGAGTATTTCTTACTACCTCGGAATCATGCAGAAAGTAGTTCAAGTAGTCGCCAAAGTAGTCGCTTTCATCATGGGTGCCAGCGGAGCCGAAGCGCTTTCAAATGCGGCGTCCGTATTCGTTGGACAGGTGGAAGCACAGCTTTTGATTCGCCCATATGTGCCGTCAATGACAAAATCGGAATTGCTCGCATCGATGGCCGGATCGATGGCATGCGTCGCCGGTGGCGTTCTTGCTGTTTATATTGGGATGGGGATCCAAGCCTCGTATCTCCTCACCGCAAGCGTGATGGCTGCTCCCGGTGCACTGGTAATTTCGAAGATTGTTTATCCGGAAACCGAAGAATCAAAAACCAAAGGCAAGGTGCAGGTGCATGTAGAAAAAACGAATGCGAACCTGATCGATGCCGCAGCGCATGGTGCCTCTGACGGATTACGAATCGCATTAAACGTAGTCGCCATGCTCATTGCATTCATCGCTCTGATTCACATGGTCGACGCTGTCATGGGTGGCATAGGAGCAGCGCTCTACAATATGGGCATGCGCGCCGACGCAATCGGCATCGAACTCAACAAACTAAAGTTATGGGATCTCTTCGGACTAGTTTTCTCACCAGTGGCATGGCTCCTTGGTGTACCATGGGCAGATGCCAAAGTAGTCGGACGTTTGATGGGCGAGAAAATGGTCATCAATGAATTCCTGGCATATACTGACCTCTCCGCAATGCTCAAGCCAGAAAGCACGATTCACATTGGCAAACAAGCAGAAGCAATTGCCACATTCGCGCTTTGCGGATTCGCGAACCTTAGCTCCATCGCAATTCAAATTGGCGGCATTGGCGAAATCGCCCCATCTAGGCGCCAAGATCTCGCAAAACTCGGAGTCAAGGCGCTCATCTGCGGAACAATGGCAAGCTACCTATCAGCCAGCCTTGCTGGTCTCTTGCGCTAATCGAGCAACTACAACGAATTGCGGTCGTAGTCCTCACCAGTTCCCCACAAAGATCTGGTTTCATAACCATATCAGTGCGAGGGACGAGCAATGAAGAAGCACAAAGAACAGATCCAAAACGTTGTCTGGGGACGCCAGCAAAACCAATTCAATTCACACCGAGTTGAGATCATTTCCAAAGCTGCTACAAAAGACTCGGCGATGGCAGGATGGAATCCAAAACGCACCTCGACTTACATGATCACCGCAACCATGGGATCTGTGAGCAACGGCATTAGCATCCAAATTGACGATCACTAAAATTGATTGGTAAATAACAAGTTTATACCGCCTTGTCCATGTTACAAGGCGGTTTTAGCACTAATAACTCTCATCAAATTCATCGGACAGCTCCGATAGCTTAGTTTCAAAATTAACTTTGAAATTTGCCCGTGCTTTGCCATACATTCCACCAGGAACTTTTGGATCAATTTCCACAGCTTTGGAATAGTCGGCCAATGCCTGCTCGTTTTCTTCTAACTTTTCATATGCGCGAGCACGCCAAACGAGCAAAAGTGAAGGATTATCTGTTTTCGCCAGCTCGCTTGAAGTCTTATCTACGATTTTCTTGTACTCGGTAAGTTTCCACTGGCAATTCAACCATAATTCCAGAGCCCAAGATCTGCGTTTGAGCTGCTGCTTTTTCTGCTCACTTAATTTGAGAAACTGTTCGAAATCACTCAACGCATTTTGAACATCTTGAAGTGCATAATAGCACCCACCTCGTTCTCCAAGTGCCCAGCACTGGCTGCCTGGAAACTGCTCGATAATGTGTGACAAATCTTGAATCGCTAATTTATAGCAGGACTGTTGTTCTAGCCCCTCACCCTGACTTGCTAGTTTGCGCAAACTGACAGCTCTGTTCTCATAAGCAAGACAATAGGTTGGCTCAAATTCTATCGCATAACCCAAATCTTCCACAGCCTTCACATGATCGCCAAGCTTACCGAATGCATACCCCCTATTGTTATAGGCTCGTGAAGACTTAGGATTTATCAAAAGTGCACCATCACAATCGGAAATCGCTTTCTCCCAAAGCCCCAGTCTTAGGTATGCAAAAGATCTCCAAACATAAGCATTGAGGTCATCTGTGTGAAGTTCGATACATTTGCTGAAATCATCGACAGCTCCATGAAAATTCTTTATCTCCATTCGGACGATGCCTCGGCTAAGAATTGGACCACTATGTAATGGATCAAGGCAGATCGCCTTCCCGTAGTCCTCCTCCGCGAGTTCCAATTTCTGGAGTGATTCGTAAGCTGAGCCACGGCTCCACAAAACGTAATGACTTGCATTTCCCGAGTCGATTACCTTCGTAAAGTCTGCGACAGATTGCTGCAGCATCTCAACTCTTATGGCTGGACATTTTTTTGCTAAAAGCCCAGTGATGCGACCTCTTTCACTGTAAGCCCATTGATCGCCGGGGGCTAGAGCAACAGCACTATTTAAATCAGCCACAGCCTGTTCTAGAGAACCTAGTTCGCAATGCGCAGCAGCACGTAGAATGAACGCACGCGCGTAGGTAGGATCCAAAACAATTGCCGAACTACAATCTTTAACTACCAACTTGTAGTTTTCCATCATTTTGAAAACTCCGGCTCTGCAACAAAAAGCAACCGCATCTAGCGGTGCCAATTCTATAGCTGAATTACAATCCCTTAGGGCTTGCGCATGCTGACCAAGTATTCCTCGAAGAAAACCTCTACGATAAAACGCAGCTGCGTCCTCCGGGTCTAGCTCTAAGACTTTACTAAAGTCGCGTATCGCATCCTCGTACTGTTGCTGCTGGCTGAAAATCATCGCTCGATTAAAGTATGCGGACGAACTATTGGGATCTAACTCTATCGCCTTAGAATGATCTGCAACAGCCTTATCAAATTGATTGAGTTCGTCATACAACAGCGCTCTAGCTTCGTACGCTTGTGACTTCCACTTCTTGAACCTGATCGCGGTGTTATAGTCTTCGAGGGCGTTGTCGTATTTTTTCAGCTGTAAATAAGCATCACCCCTTCTAAGCATCAAGCTGGCATCAGGTCTTCTGCTCGTACCGATTGCTTTGTTGACTTCTGCAATTAATCCCTCGTAATCTCCGATCTTCAGTAGGAGTTCGCAACATCGAAGCCGGACCCAATCATTGTTCTCGAATTCAAGAATCGATGAGAACATCTGAAGAGCATCTTCGAACGCATTTGTTTCTTCATAGAGTACTGCCGCGTGAATTCGAGCGCTAATATCCGACGGAGATAGTTGGATTATGTTGAGGTACTCGCGCAGAGCATCATTCTTTCGGTTGTTTTGCTGCAGGAGCGACGCCCGAAACATCAGAATGCTAATTTCATTTGGCTGAATTTCCAAACATTGGTCCAAAATTGAGAGAGCTTTATCATATTTATTAAGCCGACAGTAAAGTGACGCTAGTTGTTGAAAAGCAGGGACAAACGTAGGCTCAATCTCGATCGCTATCTTAAAATCATTGACCGCCTTTACTGGTTTATTCCAAGAACAGTACAAACGTGCACGTTCGAAATAAACAACGGCACTCTCGGGCTGGATGCTTTTAGCATGGTTGACATCATGCAAAGCCTTATTAAATTGGCCAGTCAAACGAAATGCATTTGCTCGTAGCAGGTGAACATCGATGTCCGCTTCATTTTTTCCAATGATTTCGGTGCAATGAGAAATGACCTTATCACATTCGAATTTGTCCAACAACTTTTGGAGTTGCTCAAAAGAAAGCTGTTGCTTAGCACGGACGTGACTACCAACCGCCCCCTGAGATCTTCGTTGCGAGTATTTCTTTTCTGCAGCCATTCACAAAGCGTGTATTGCCAACATCTTCAATCAGAATAGCAGTTAGAACCCAAAGGTACATTATCCGATCAGGTACGAATAGGTACCTAATCCAGATACCCAGGCAGCTCGTCCTCACTAGCTGTTTTCATAGTTAATGTAAAGATGCTGCCGTTGCCTGGCGCAGGCGCGAATTGGAGTGCTCCGCCTTGCAGTTCCGCTAGTTCCTTTGCAAGATAAAGTCCCAACCCGGAACTTGGTGCATTGGTGCCCGCTACCGCCCATGATTTGAAACGTTGAAATAATTCGCCCCGATTTGCCACCGGCACTCCTGGTCCTTGATCGCGAACCTCGATCCGGATTTCCTCCTTGCCCACAAGTTCACGGATCTCGATACTTCCGTTCTCAGGCGAGAACTTGATTGCATTACTTAAAAGATTAGATAGAATCTGAACTGAACGATCGAAGTCCGCGTGAACGAGCGACTCACTTTCAGGCACTTTGATCTCGAGATTCTTCTGCTCAGCTAAATTTTGCAGTAAATGGACCGCACTTTGAATGATCTCCGAGACGGGAACGATCTTCACATCCGCCTTAATCTCGCCTGACTCGAGTTTCTCTGCATCTAGCAGTTGGTTGATAAGCCTGAGTAATTGTGAAACGTTCTGGCGAGATCGGCTGACTTGGGTTCGCCCTTTCTCGTTCAGTTCTCCATAATCACCCGACGAGAGATTATCTACAAAAAAGGAGAGCGCGCTCACAGGCGCTCGGAGATCATGACTTACCATTGCTGTGATCTCTGCGCGCAATCGTTGAATCTCCTTCTCCGTCGTAATGTCTTCACCAATGCAATAGAAAGCATTCATGGATCTCGACCACTCGACTGTCCAACGCACATCGATCACTTTGTCCAAGCCAGCCTGGAGACGGCATTCCAAGACAGAATCGGATTCTTCACTTGCCTTTGTTCTTTCGAAATACGCCCTGGTCTTTTCGTGATCTGCAGCCACCACCAGGTTAAAGAACGAGGTTCCTATTACATTAATTTTGTTAGATTGCAGTGCTCTCTGTACGCTAGCATTCAGCTCCACAACTTTCAGATCGTCTGTAATCGTGAAAAGAAGATCGGATGAATAGTCGGCGATCAATTGCGATGCATAGCGAAGATTATCAATTTCATTTGAGCAAGCATCGGCAATCGTAGCTATCGATTGTTCGCCTCCTTTTACTTTATCTAGCGGCAGCGCAGAGAGCAGCGAAGCGGCGGCGGTTTCCAACGGAACAATATGCAAACGTAAAAGTTTGACCGAATGATAAATGAGCCCGGCAGTGCTCAAAACAAAATATGCAACGATCGCCACCATCAAAGACAGCTTGTGCGCCTCGTCAGAAATCCAGGCGCGCACTGCAAAACAAAGCGCAACGAGAAAAACCGAATTCAGCACCAATAAACAGACGGGCAGCACCAGCGGATTGTGTTGTAAAAGCGTGTCGCCGTTTTTGCTATTTGTTGGTAACGAGGTCATATTGCCTTTTATAATCGGGCATAACTAAGCTAACATTGAAACGGTTTTATAGAAGGGATTCAATGTGGCAAAGATCTTGTTAGTTGAAGACGATCTCGGCATATCAGAAACTATAAAGTCCTGGTTGGAAAAAGAAAAGCACATTGTCGAGGCGACTACAAGTGGCCGCGAGGGGCTCGACCTGTTGACCCATTACAAGTTCGATCTAGTTGTTCTTGACTGGCAGCTCCCGGATATGCAGGGACCCGAGATTGCCAAATCTGTTCGGAATGCGCGGGTGGATGTCCCTATATTGATGCTTACATCGAAAGGTGAAATCTCTGATCGCGTCGAGGGGCTCGAAGCCGGTGCTTTCGATTACGTAGTCAAACCCTGCACCGCTGAAGAGTTGGCGGCACGTGTCCGCGCCCTCTTAAGACGCCCGGGCGGCGACGTGACAGATGCAAAGAACTTGCAGCTCGGGGACCTGTCAATAGATTTCAAATCACACGAAGTGCGCAAGGGCGATGCGAAAATCAAACTCTCGCCAAGCGAGTTCGAGATTCTAAAGCTCTTAGCAAAAAATGTCGGTGGATCTTTCTCGTCCGAGGCGATTCTCGCCAGGCTATGGATAGACAAGCCGAATGTCTCTAAACAACTCGTGAAAGTTCACGTTATGAATTTACGGAAAAAGCTCGGAGAAGCGAATTCAGAAGTGAGCATAATGACGAATGATCTCGGAGAGTATTTCGTCTCGGTTTCCTAGCATCCATGCCGGTTCTCGTTCTTCCACAATTTCTTTACCAGTTCACGAGATTCTAACTGCACTTGAGGGTTATCTAATCCCGACGGAGCACTTACTAGCTTATTCGGAAATAGATATGGTTCGTTATCTGAGGAAGACGACCGTTTGCTTGCGGGTCTCGGCTCGCGCAGTGAGGATTTAATGATGAGAAGCGAAGAAAGACCAGAAAACGATAATGCAGCACAAGGCGCTGACACAATAAATGCACCAGCCATTGAAAAAATGCGCGATGATTCATTCATTCGTAAGTGCCCGGGCGCAGGAATGCAAAATGGCGATGCGCAGCCGAAAGGCGGATGTGGTGTTGTTGACAGACATTTCGGCAACTTGACCATCGACGGCTTGGGAAAACCAAATGCAAACCCACGAGATGCCGAAGGACAAGCTGAACGCGAAAACGAAGGCGTCGATAACGGAAAAGAGTCTCCTAAGGTTGGCAAGGCAGGCGATAACGACAAGAAGAACGAGCACGAAGGCGAAGAAGAAGCCGAGCACGAGGGAGAGAAAGAGAACGAGCAAGGGGAGAACGAAGATCCCGAAGCTGACGACGTCGAAGGAAACGAGAAGGAGCGCGGAGATAATCCCGAATCCAACGAAAGGCAAGAAGAAGACTTCGAGAACGATCCCGAAAACCATCCAGACGCCGGTGAAAGCGAGGAAGGAAAGGGCGAAGGAATGAAGCACGATTCGTTAAATTCAAATGAGAACGAACAAGAGCCTCCGATCGACGATCCAGAAGATAATCCGGACGGAACAGCACCATCCGATAGCGGTGCGGACACGGAGATGGACGCAAAGATGGATAGTAAGGCGGACGATAAGTTAGACGCCAAGCTGAACTCAAAAGCGGACACGAAAGCAGACGCTAAAATGAACGCGAAAGAAAGTCCAAGCGACTGCACGAAGATCGATCCAGGCGATCTGGAATTGGTCCCGTACCCAACGGACAAGCTACAGGCGATCAAAGAGCGGGCGATGAAAGAAGTCCGACATGCCGTTCAAAGCGCTGGGAATGATACACAGGAACAGTTCGCAAGGCTGCCACTAGACAAGAATGGCGTTGGCTACGGGCAACAACACATCAGCTTCTTGCGTGAACGGGGAATGGATGATGCAGCTCGATCAATGTCCACCTATGTCGCTGCAACAGGAAGATTGGTATGGGGACAATCTATGTTTGAAAGACAAAGCGCCCCACAAAAGCCGCCAGTTGATGACTCAACGAGCACCTGGAGCCTCCCCGGCAAGAAGCCGCCAATCACGTATTACAAACCTGGCCGCTAGATATTGAAAAGGCACACTGCAAGGATGACGGCGCTGACGATAGCCAGACAAATCAAAGCTTTCAGCCAGCGCCTGACTCCATTGTCATTCGACTCGAAATGACTCTGCAACTCATTAAACCTTGCAGTTTTGCTGACTGCAGCCTGGCTGACAAGTTCTTCAATCAAATTTTTGTCCGAGCCCACCAGCGCAAGCGGCGTCAAATTCCCAGATTGACGCTCTTGCGCTGCCCGCCTTCTTAGCCGAGCTAGGTACCAATCAAAGAGAGACAACCGATCAGACAACGCATCTCCAAACATTCGCAATGGATAATGTATATTATAGCTGTAGTGAGGAAATGCAGGAAGATGTCGTGATCTCAAGGTCGCTCGCACCTGGAACGCTGATTGGCGGGAAGTATGAAATCACATCCGTCCTTGGCGAGGGAGGAATGGGCACCATATATAGTGCAGAGCAAAAAGAGCTGCGCCGCAAGGTCATCATCAAAACGCTTCAAATCAACAGGAGTACGCAAGAAGGAGCCATCCTGCGCTTTGAACGGGAAGCAAAATTACTCGGAAATTTGCAGCATGAACACCTTGTGCAAGTTTATTCTAGCGGTGTCATTAACGATCAGCTTCCATACATCGCAATGGAATTTATCAATGGCAGAATGCTCTCAGGAGAAATAAAAGCAACCGGTAGATTGTCCTGGCTCCGGTCTTGTCAAATTGGAAAGCAGATTTGCGAGGCAATGCAATATGCGCACGCACAGGGTATCATTCATAGAGATCTAAAACCGCCAAACGTACTTCTTTTAGATGAGCCGCACACTGATTACGTAAAAGTGATCGACTTCGGCTTAGGTTCATTTTTTGACGCTTCGGGTCAACAAACAATAACGGACACCGGAGCCTTGATAGGCAGCCCCGAATATATGAGTCCGGAAACTTGTTCCGGTTTGAAATCTGACACACGAAGCGACATCTATTCACTCGGTTGCATGCTTTACGAATGTCTAACCGGAGCACCACCTTTTGTCTCTGATAATCCCATCGGTTTGCTTTATCGACACAAGAACGAACTGCCTGCAAAACCATCCAAGATGATCACGGAGTCTGTGCCACAAGAACTAGATGCGGTGATCTTGAAAGCGTTGGAAAAAGCTCCGGAAGCGCGATTTCAGAGTATGGAAGAATTCGCCACCGCGCTTGACGCAGTGCTGCAAAACAAAACGCTGAATTTCGATGTCTCTCAATTTTCATCAGCTCGAACGCGTGCAGAGAAATCCGAGCCTTTTAGAGTAGCAAATCCAGCAATCGTTTTTCTGGTGCTATTCGGAGTTGCAATAATTACATTGCCAATTTTCCTGAAGATCAAAGACATAAATTCTAAGAACCACAGCACTCAATCCAAGGATCAATTAGCCATTGGACTATTGCATCAGGTCGCTGACCTTAAGCAAAAGGCGCTTGAGGCGCGAAAACAAGGAGCGCAAAAGAAGGCGGTGGAATCTGCCGAAAAGTCCTTGAGACTCCTAATTAAAGAACTAGTCTCAGCAAGAGATACAGCTGCGTTGCAGCAACAGGAACTGTCCACCATTGAAAATTTTGGAGAACTCAGTCCACTCTTGATAAAACCAGAAGGGCAAAAACAGCTGGAGTCGATGCAAAAGGCTAGGGATCTGGAAATACACTCCGGAAGCTATCATAACGTTGGAATGTTATCTTTGATGTCTGCAATTCTCTTTGAAGACGCATTAAATATGTATAGCGCAACTGAGAATTATTGTCAGGCGATTGAAGCTTTTGGAAAGTCCGAAGATTTTGAGCTTGCAAACAGAATAGCGGACCAGGCAATAAGCAAGTTGGCAGGAAGCAACGACGAAGGGCCTGCATTCGTGCGTTCAAAATTAGAGCTTTCACGTGCGCTGGTGCTTATCGAACAAAAGAAAGTTGCAGAAGCAATGGAAATAGCATCGAGAGAACTACAAAGAAGTTCTGGTATCAAAACCGAAGGACTTCCCAGTATATGCCTGCAATTTGCGCAATTATATGAACGCGCAGGCAGAATGAACGACGCGGAAAAATTCTATAAGAAAACTATCCAATTAATAGACATTAGGCACGGCGATTTTCCAAAAGCTTGGAGAGGATTGGCTAGAATTTACGAAGAACAGAATCGAATTGACGAGGCAATCGAAGCCTATAAACAAATCAGAAATCATGCTTACAACCACGCAGATTATCCCAATATGAACGAAACAGAAGATAAACTTGCACGCCTACAATCAAAGAGTCACGTAGTCCCATAAGTATGACCTGTAGACGAGACGTTCCGTCCGTGGAGCCTTTGCAACTAACTTCGATTCCCTTTAGGACTCAGTCAACACGCGCTTCGCGCTATAGGCGGACGGTACGTCCGCGCTCATACTTCGAATCTACGAGCTAGCCTACGTCACAGAAGAACTCTGTGCATGCGTCGGTCTGAATATCTAGTATTTGACGGCGCGATGCCTTTGATACTGCTGGCAAGTATCAACAAACATTGACAGCCAATAGGGAATCTCCACAGTTCGGACAATAATCGCGAGAAACGTTTCGGGGCTCTGGTAGTGTAAAATCACGATGTAACCTGCGGATAAAGCGCTTTAAAATGCGAAGAATGCTCTCAACGATTTAAGCATTTTACGGATCGAGGCAGCACAATCTTAGGAGTCCCAGTCCACACGATGAATAATTCGGCGAACAATTCAAATCTGCGAAAGATTGCTGAATCCCTCAATGATGATCTCGAAGGAGAAAATGCCTTCTACTTTATTCGCCACGGGCAAACTGATGCGAATTTCAATCAAGTAATGAGTGGCGGCGAATGGGATGTGCCGATCAATGAGACCGGTGTTGCACAGGCACACAAAGCCATAGAAACTGCATATGAAGGACTTTCAGAAATCAAGGTAATTTGCGTAAGCCCCATGCTTCGAGCTAGACAAACGGCGGAGATTATAAATGCAAAGTTGAATCTGCCAATTGTAATTGTCGAAGAGCTGAGAGAGTGGCTAATAGGCGAATGGGAAGGTAAACCGTGGGGCGAGATCCCGGATCCATTCACAAAAGGGAATGACCCGCCCGGTGGAGAGACCCGCGCCGATTTTGAAAAACGAGCAGAGCTAGGATTGCGAAAGTGCCTTCAGAATAGAGGACCAATTCTGCTAGTCGCACACGGTGGGGTACTGCATGCATTGGCAACACCACTTGGATTCAAGAGCCTGATCATCGACAACTGCGTCTTCCATGAAATCTACCGCGATGCAGCCGGCCAGCCCTGGCAACTGAAAATACTGAATTAGTATCATCCGACGCTTACAAAAGTATCGAGCACGAAGCTCCTTTGGTATCAAGCACGAACATCCTTTGGTATCAAGCACGAACCTGCTCTGCAGCTTAGTATGGAGCGCGGACATCCTGTCCGCCCATGAGTATGGGCAGCGGACATCCTGTCCGCTGCTTCCGTAACCAACTTCCACTTCCTAACTAGAACTCCGTGCACCACACGCGCTTCGCGCTTATAGGCGGACGGGACGTCCGCGCTCCATACTTCGAATCTTCGAGCCAGCCTCTATCTCTACGCCTGCCCATGAGTATGGGCAGCGGACATCCTGTCCGCTGCTTAAGTAACCAACTTCCACTTCCTTACTAGAACTCCGCACCCACACGCGCTTCGCGCTCATAGGCGGACGGGACGTCCGCGCTCCATACGTCGAATCTTCGAGCTAGCTTCCTCTACGCCTGCAAAAGTACTTGTAGGCAACGCGTGGATTCGACTTAGTTACAAGCGCTCAGGATCGGACCTCCAGCTGACTTGACTCCATATTGTTCTTACCAGATTTTGGCGCGTTTTTCAGGTGCGCGCCACATTGGTGAGCCTTCCTTGATCTTGAACGCTTCGTACCACGGCTGGAAGTTCATTAAGGGTCCGACGGCCCGGAACCTTCCTGGCGAGTGCGGATCAACCGTTATCAATCGCTTCGCTTCGGCGTCGCGAATGTTGGAGCGCCAGATTTGTGAGAACGAAAGGAAGAATCGTTGCTCAGGAGTAAAGCCTCCGATGTCTTTGCGCTTTGAAGGATCTTTCTTGAATGCGCGTTCCATCGCATCATATGCAATAGTGACACCACCGAGGTCGGCAATATTCTCACCGAGAGTGAGCTTGCCGTTCACATGGAGACCGGGAAGTGCCTCAAATTCATTATACTCATCAATAACCTTTTGAGCGCGAGCATCAAACTCTTTCGCATCCTTCTCCGTCCACCATTCCGTCAAATTACCATCGGCATCGAATTTGCGACCTTCATCATCGTATCCGTGAGTGATCTCGTGACCGATGACAGCTCCAATAGCTCCATAGTTCACAGCATCATCCATACTTAAATCGAAGAAAGGAGGCTGCAGAATTCCTGCCGGAAATACAATCTCGTTGTAGAGCGGATTGAAATAAGCGTTCACCGTAGGCGGTGTCATCTCCCATTCAGACTTGTCAACGGGTTTGCCGATACGTACAGCCTGACGATTAATTTCGAAGGCATCTGCTCTTTCAGCGTTGCCGAGATAATCATCCGGCTTAATCTCTACCGACGAATAATCTCGGAACTTCTTCGGGTAGCCAATCTTCTGTGTGAAACGATCGAACTTAGCCATGGCTTTTGTACGAGTTTCGTCACTCATCCAATCTAGATGTTGAAGGCGATCTTTAAACACGCCGCGAAGATTGTTCACAAGGTCGTTCATGCGCTCGCTTGCTTCCGGTGGATAGTACTTCTCGACGTAAAGCTGACCGAGAGCCTCGCCAATCTGTCCATCAATGGCTTTTGCAGCTCGCTTCCATCTCGGCTCTTGTTCCTGCTGTCCGCTTAGAACCTTGCCGTAAAAATTGAAATTCTCTTGCTCAACTTCATTGTGCAGAAACGGTGCTGCCTCATGAATCAAACGCCAACGCAAATATGTTTTGAGATCAGCAAGCGGAGTTTCTTTTAACTCCTTATCGAGCGCTGCAAAAAACTCTGGCTGACCAACAATGGAATATGAAACTGTAGGCAATTCACGAGTGGTGAAGTATTTGTTCCATTGAATGTTCGGTGAATCTGCAACGAGTTTAGTATTCTCAACCTTGTTGTAGTTCTTGATCGGGTCACGCAAATCTACTCGACTGCGACTTGCTTTTGCAAGGTCAGTCTCAATCTTCAATACGGTATCAGCATGCTTTTCCGCATCAGCCGGCTTGTCACCGAGCAGCGTAAACATTTTCGTGACATGCTCTTTGTATGCCTTTCGTTGAGTAGCAAAATTCTCCGTCAAGTAATAATCACGGTCAGGCATCGAGAGCCCACCTTGATTCACATAAAACGCATAGATGGCACTATTTTTGGCGTCCGGCTGCACCTCAGGGGAAAAGAAACAGCCAATTCCCATCTTGTGAAAATCCGCAATCAACTTAATCAGTTCTTCATTAGAACTGACTTTTTCAATGCGAGCCAAATCTGCTTCAATCGGCTTGAACTTGAGTTCTTCTATTTTTGCAGTATCCATCGCTGAAGCATAAAAGTTTCCAACCAACTTAGTGGGAGACTTTTCCGCCACCGATTTATCGTTCCGGGCGGCCTCGAGAATCTGGTGAATCAGATACATGTTTCGGTCGTTGAGTTCGTTGAAACTGCTCCAACGAGATTTGTCCGCAGGAACCGGATTATTTTTGGTCCACGTTCCGGCAGCATACTTATAAAAATCCTGCGATGGATCAACCGTCTTATCCATGTAGTCCAGCGAGAAGGCTGGCACTTTTGGCGCCGTGTCTGCAGAAGACGGTGCGACCGAAGTAGCGATCGCCTGCCCTGCAGCCAGCGCAATAAGTCCGAAACTGAGCGCAGTCGTCCGGACAATATTCTTTTTTGATTTCATCACCATTTACTCCTGAGCTTACTTTTTCGTTTCGTCGTTATCTTCTGCAACGACAGTGGATTCCACGTCAACTACCATTGGCAGATCTGCATCTGCTGGAGTTTTCGATACTTCCTTCACTTCAATCAATTTCGGCGAATCTGATGTCTTAGAGGTTCCGATAGCGGCAACATTTTTCTTGAGAGCTGCAAGCTCATCGTCGAGCGCACCGGCTTGGTCCAAGGCTTTCAGTTGCTCGTCCATATCGCTGTGTCCGGCGAGCTCGCGCATCGCCGCGCCCATAGCTTCTTTCTGCTTGATCTTCTCTTCCCACTTATCCATTCCTGATGTGCCTGATCCAGACAAAAGTTCGGTTGCTTTCGCATTTGCTTCAGTCGCCTGCATGCGAGACACCATGCTGCTCTTTTTCATGCGGAACTCTTTCAATTTGCCATCAAGTTCCGAGAATTTTGATTTGAGCATCGCCGTCGTTTTCTTCTGCTCAACAAGTTGCGATTCGAGATCACTTAATTGCTGTGTCGTTTCCTGCTTTTTGACCAGGCACTGCTTTGCAAGATCATCATTATTCTGCTGCACCGCAGTCATCGCTCGTTTTTCCCATGTGGACAAGTCTTGCTTTGCTTTGTCGATCTTTTGCTCCAGCATTTTCTCGTTTGCAAGACCACTTGTCAGCGCTTCCTTAATCTTCTTATGATTGCCTTCAAGCTCCATTTCAGCCTGCTCAGCAAGTACTTCAGGCGTTTCCATTTTGGACATGCCCTTGTTGAACATACCTTTCAACAGACTCATTAGGCGCTCAAACATCACTGATTCTCCTGCTCGGCGGAATTTAAATCTTACAGATGGAACTTAAAGTCTAAAACTCATAACCACTATGGATGAAAGTATGACGGATGTTCATTGGATGTACAAAACATTTGTTGCAGCTTAGAAATGAATAGAGCCGGCATTTCCAAGAGGAGCAAATATCCAATGCTTATAAGTAAATAGGCATGAGCCTTTTGCCGAAGTCTCGTGGGAAAATGGACGAATCAAACAGAAACTACCAGAACTACTTCGTGGCATCCTTTCTTCGTCCGACTATCATTTTCCTATCTTCCTTGTCCCTCCTACTTTTCGGGGCATGCGCCAGCAATGTTGGGGCGGCTGAAACGAGTAGCACGCCATTGGACGATAAGATACTTGATAACACAGGTCGAGGATCTCTGCCAACTCCACCAGCCTTAAGGGGGCCACTTCCACCAAACACGCAGGGTCTGCCCACACCGAAATCAATCGATAAACCGGAAACACCGGCAGCAAAAATCGCTGCCACGAAACTGGACAAACTTGTTGAAGACACTATCCAGAGCATGGGTGCTCTGTTCGTTGATCCTGAGCAGGTGATCGTACAACCGCCAATGTTAACGGCGTTGATTACGCTCAACGATCGCATGTCACCATATCAATTAGATGGTTCTACTTCCCGAACGATAACGCTGAATGATGTAGCAAGTAAGGCCGTTGGACAGAATCTCGATATCAAAATCGTCGGCGCTATCAGCGATATGCGGCGATGGAATATGATGGAAAAAGCCGGCGGGTTCCTGCCAAACATCCTAAATGAAATGACTTACCAGGGGTTGAGCGGAAACTATGCCAGCCCTGGTGGCATTCCAATCAAGTTGCAAAACTATTTTTACAACCCGAGCAGCGAATTTCAGTGGTACCTCTACCGCGGCGGCGGTGTCTTGCATACATATCTTCAAAAGCGACACGATTGGAAAGCCTCAAAGTGGGCGAGCAGTTTCACAACAAACGATGCCTTGCTTGACGCGGTAAAACAGTATTATCAACTTGCGCAAAATGATGTGCTGCTGCAGATTAAGATCAAAACCGTCGAAGCGGGAAGCGGCCTTCTACTAATCAATGAAGACCTTTACGCCAACGGCGTGAATACAATGATGGAAGTGCTGCAGGCAAAAACTCAGTTATCGCGTGACCGACAAGAGTTGATCAAACAACAAATCGAAAGACGCCAATCAGCAATCAAACTATCAACGACGTTGAATGAGAATGCAGCCGTTGACCTATCCCTGGCTAATAGGCAAGTGACAAAGGTGCGACTGATCGATCAATCGATGAACATTAATGACTTGATCAGAGTCGCAATTGATAATCGGCCAGAGTTGAAACGTTACGAGGAATTGCGCTTAGCAGCCAAGGAAGAAATAAAAGCAGCAAAAGCGCCATTGCTACCGCAAATTTACGCTAGTGCGGCAGCCGTTGGAACCTTCGCGCGCATTGGCAGTATAAGCGATGTACAAAACCAACAATTGCCTTTCACCAGTTCGGGCGGAGCATCGACATCTGTATCGGGAGCTGGTGGCAGCGGATTACCATTGGGAAGTAATCCGACAGGCGGCTCTGGACGACACAAAGCCGGTCGCTCGCTCTTCATCTTAGGTGTTGATATGCAGTGGCAGATTGGCGGACTTGGTTTAACCGACGTATCCAAAATTCAATCAGCAAGAGCAAATGCGCGCCGAATTCAAGTCGAATTTTTGCGCGAACTGAACAAAGTTTGCCAGCAGGTTCGCGACTCCTATCTGAATGTGATTCAAGCGGAGAACTTAATCATTGAAACAACCGATGCTGTCAATTCATCGAAAGAACAACTGCGCGTCGCAAAGGATCGATTGACCAATGGCGTCGGAACGAACCTGGATGTGATTGATGCCGAAAGATCATTCACAAGAGCTCTAATCGACAAAGCAAAGGCCATTATCGACTTCAACACCGCAGAGGTTCAGCTACTGCACGACATTGGCCGCATCACGCCAAATACTGTTGTCGCATTACGCCCCTTAAAGGAATAGTTGGTCTAATAATCAGTTCCTGGGATTTAATCTTTCTTTGGCGGTCTTGCCAAAGGTTAGCCAAAGCACCTGATTTATAACTTATACATCAGCTCGAACGAAGCACCCGATTCAATCCTGCTGAAGTCCGAAGAAATCAAAACTTCTGCCAAAAGATTTGATTTCGCCACTTTGCCCAATTGAAAGCAGTCACCCCGAAACGGCTGCAAAGAAAGCGAAGTAAGCCCTACACACGCACAAACAAAACAAAAGACAAAGCAATGATCCCGACTCATTGCGAACCGGACAAGAGCAAGTAAACCCGAGCGAGCTCTTACAAAATCGGCGGCAAGACTGCCCTCGAACCGTCGAGAATGACCTCACGCCCAACGTTCAAATGCCTTAAATGAATGGATGATTCGCCCCATCCATTCATTTATCTTTTTGCTTGTTCTTAGCAGCGGCTCGGCAAAGCCCCAACTCAATCACTCTTTTTGCCAAGCTCCTTCTCAATTTTCCTAACCTGACAGGCGTTCGATTCTTCGTTAGGAGAATAGAGAAACTTATCCAACGCCATGACCACACCAACCGGAATACCAATCTTTGTACCAGCCACCAACGACATTACAAAACCGGTGCTTAAGCCTTTAATGGCTGCGCGCGCGCCCCTCTCGGCGACGGGGGTTAGGCAATCCTTACTGATTTGCTCAAGTCTATCGGCGCTAATGCCATTTGGAGATACCGCAGCTGTTGTTGGCTTCTCGATTGCGAAGCCGGAACTCTCTGTCATTTGTTTAGAACCCCTCAATTGTGAGAAAAGACTGGCACGAGCAGTGTGCAAATGGAGTGCAAATCGAATTGGGGTTCTAAGCCGGCAAGTTCCGGTTCCGAGCTCGAATCGACCGAGAGAATTGTTGAGATTAGCGCTTCACCAGCTCGTAACCGGAACTTGGGACGGTGCGGAAAATTGGATCGTGGTCTGGCCGGTCTAGTTTTTTTCTTAGCCGTTTCATGCATGTGTAAACTGCATGGAGCGAAACGTCGGTTGTAGTATCCCAAACCTTCTCGATGATTTTCTCTGGACTGAAGACTTTACCCGGGTTACGCATGAATAGCTCGAGTACAGAAAACTCCATAGGCTGAAGTTTTACTTCTTCTCCAGCTAAAGTTACACGCCGCGCCTGCGGGTCTAATTTGAGATCACCAATCTGAATATCACCGCTCACAATTTGCGGAGGACGTCGAAGAAGAGCACGAACGCGAGCACAAACTTCCTTCATATGAAAGGGTTTCGTCAAATAATCATCGGCACCGGCATCAAGACCTCGCTCTTTGTCGTCCAGAGACGTGCGTCCTGTCAACATCAAAATCGGCACCAGCCCGCCCTTCCTCCTGTAGTTCTCGATGACATTGATGCCGGCGCCATCAGGAAATTCCCAATCGATCATGATCAGATCATATTCATAGGCATCCATAAAGGACACCGCTTCCGAAGCAGTCCCAGCCAAATCAACGAGATAGCCATCATCAACCAGCCACTGCTGCATGTTTGCTGTCAAAGCTAAGTCATCGTCTGCTACTAATAGTTTCGGCAAGATAATATCCTGGAATAAACTCGGTGCGCGTCAATCAATCTAAACTTTCGAAGGATAACTTCTTTTTTGGAATTAGGAAAGAGAAGGTACTGCCTGATCCCTGTTGGCTATCTACCCAAATTCTTCCACCGTGCTGCTCGACTATCATTTTGCAAATTGTAAGACCCAGCCCTGTTCCCCCTCTCAAATTGCTATCTTGGGACTCAGCCTGCTGAAAGAGCTCGAAAATTTTCTGTTTGTGCTCTGCCCTCACTCCCCGACCTTTATCTGATACGGAAAATCTTATGCCAGCATCGGTTTCGGTGCAATGGATCTGCACAGCTGACTTCTCCGGCGAGAACTTAATTGCATTCGACAATAAATTCACTAATACACGAATAAGTAGAGCTTGATCTGCGACAACGCTAATCCGGGTGCGCTCGAAGACCAGGGGAATCTCTTTACGCGCAGCAAGACCGTGTACCGCATTGATTGCAGAATCAATAGCCTCATCTACAAGAAAACGATCCTCATTTATTTCAAACTCACCTGATCTCATCTTCTCAATGTCTAGCAATTCGTTAACCAGATTTATTAGCCGCGAAACTTCGCGGGAGTTCCTCTCCACGACACCTTTGCCAGAATCACTAAGCTCGCCCAACTTACCAGCGTGCAGCATATCCAACATAGAAAGCAGCGAACTAAGTGGGCTGCGCAAATCATGGCTAACCATTGCAAAAAATGCTTGCTTCAATTGCTCCAGCCGTTCGCGCTCGGTTGTGTCAACAATCGCCAGAAGAAACTTTCGATTACCCAACACTGAAATCTCGCTGGAGGATACCTGGCAATTAAAGTCCCTGCCGTCTTGGCTTTTGAGCGAAATATCAACGAGCTTGCCTAAGCTTTTCTCTATCTCCTGTGCACTTTGCTTAATCAAAACTTGTTGCAAGTTTTTCCCAATCAATTGTTCGGCTGTGTAGCCGCTAAGCCCTTCGATGGTCGGGTTGCTCATCTCAATTATTCCAAGTGGATTTGCAAGAATAAGTCCAACGGGCATTCTTGCAAAAATCTGGCGGAACCGGGCTTCGCTTTCTTCAAGAATCTTCTCTAACTTTTTACGTTCAGTGATGTCGTGAGCAACGCAAAAAAGAGCCTTGTCTGCTGCCGACCAATGGGCCGACCACAAAGTGTTGATAACGGCACCATTCTTGTGCTTGATCCGATTCTCGAAGCTCAAAGTGTCCACACTCTGCTCAGCTCCGATTATTGTTTGTAGACTGCTTTCGCGATCATCGTCGACCAAAAATTCCGTGAACTTCTTGCCGACGATCTCATTTGGACTATACCCCCAGGCTTTCTCAACAGCCGCGTTTGTACTTAAAAAGGTTTGGTCCAGACCAATAGAGCAGATCACATCAACTGCACGATCAGCTACCGATTTTTCCTTCCGCTCCGACTCTGCAATTTCAATGCCAATTTGTCCCAGACGGGAATTAACTTTGGCAATTTGATCCTCGCCCTCGATTTTCGGAATTATGTGATGGCTTTTTACTTTCTCGCTATTTGAAAGTAAGAGATCCAATCTGCGCTGCAGCGTCTTATCTTCATTGTGTTTTACGAGCAAAACAGCCACGCCCAGAACAACCAGAAGAGCTGCAAAGAAACCATGAAAACTCGTCCACTGCCACCCAGTAAGCATCAGCCCAGCAAGCATCACGAATTGTCCAAGAAGGAAGATAAGAATGAGATTCTTCGACACGTGGTTTCTTCCAGCTAATCAGGATTGACGTTTGTGTATTTTACTAGGTTTGGATCGGCAGCCAGCATCTTTTGGATCTGCGCCTGATAATCACGTGCTTCTGCACTTTTTCCCAATGCCAACGCGGTATTGCGTAGATGTTCGAGACAATCATATCGATCGGAAGCGGTTTCCTTCAGATTTTGGTTAAACGAACTGTATGCCTTTTTATAGTTTCGAAATGCATCAACATGTTTCTTCTGTTCTGAATATTTCATAGCCAGGTTCAAGTACATCAAAGCCGGTACATCCAGGGAGCGATGCCGTCCAAGCAAATCTTTGCTCGTCACCTCGGTCTCATGAGAATTCTTGTATAAGTTCGCGTTTTCTTTGGCATCCTGTGCCAGCAGCTCTTCAAACGATTCCAACTGATTAAGCTGTGAGTGATTGATCAAAAGATGCTCCAATACCATTCGCCTTTGAAGAGCGGTCGCGTTCTCCAGCTGGAGAAATTCCTGATCACACTCTTTCAATCGAAGCAAGGCTTCTGCATCCTGTCCTTTCTTGTGAAGGATTAGCACCCTGATGCATTTGATTGAGAGAACTTTGTCTTGTTCAAGTGCAATACCCGACTCGATCAGTTGAAGACAGTCCCTAACCATCTCTGCCGCTGCGTCTATGTGGTTGGTGTTTAAGAAAGCCAATCCGGCTGAGTACCGTATTTGAATAGCTGCTTTAGATTGCGGTCCCCAAGTGGCATCAGCCAATTTACAAGCGTCATACCAGCACTTTTCGTTCTGTTCATCTTCGTGCAGCAACAGCAGGGCCTTGTATCGAACTGAAACAGCACCGCTAAATGAGCCGAAATCACGTTTTTTAACAGCACATTGCAATGCACCATTTGAAATGAACAGCGCTTCGCGAGCTAACGGAAATTCAGTGCCGACCTGTAAACTGAGAAACAGTGCGGTGCTAACACACTCGTTCGCCTTCGTAAACATATAGCACCGCTCGAACTCATTTAGATCGCCCTTTTTTAGGAGGTCTACATACTGACCGACGGCCCCGGCGAAATCACCTTTCGATTCCAACTGCCTTATATCAGCCTGTACCTTCGAAGGCAACTTAAGTGCCTGGTCCAGATTGGTTTGCTGATCTTTCGAATGAAAGAAGAACAGAATGAAGAACACGCAGTTCAGAACAAGAATACCGACTGCCGCAAAAATCAAACTTGACCGCAAACCGCGTTTACTGTATTTGACTTTGTCCGCAAGGGTCTTCCAATCTTTTCCTGAAATCAATTCTTTCGGATCAGCCAGAATGGTTTTCAATTCCTCCGATACATCACTCATTGATTGAAATCTTTGTTCTATATTTTTCTCAAGCATTTGAGAAATCACAGCAAAGAGCTTCTTAGGCAATTTAGATTCTATGGTAGAGAGTCGCTCCTGTGCATCTTCGTTGATTTGCTTATAGATGATTCCCATCGAGCTATCGGCATCGAAGAGGTGCTCACCTTTGATAAGGTCGAATGCGATGCAGCCAAGCGCATAGATATCGGTGCGAGCATCAGACTTCATGCCGGCTTGTTCCGGGCTCATGTAATGAGGCGTTCCGATCAACTGTCCCGTCATAGTTAGTTTGGCATCAGCTGGCGTCTCTACGAATGCCTTTGATAAGCCGAAATCCAAGATTTTGACGAAATCAGCACTTGGTCTATCTTGCAAAATGATGTTGTCTGGTTTGAGGTCACGATGAATCACCCCCTGCGAATGTGCATACTCACAAGCATTGCAAATTTGCAGAAGGATCTTGACTATTCGCTCCCAAGACAGGCGCTCATCGGAATAGACAAATGTGCGAAGACTGCAGCCGTCTATGTATTCGCAGATCGCATAAGGTGAGGAATCAGCATCAAGAGCCACACCGTAAACAGTCATGAGGTTAGGATGCAAAAGCGTGGAAAGCAATCGAAACTCTCGAAAGAACCGCGCAACGGTTTCAGAATCAGCGCGCTTCTCCGGGCGCAAAGTCTTTATGGCGACATCTCTATCGGCATCCACTTGTTTTGCTTTATAGACAAGCCCGGAACCGCCCTTGCCTAGCTCGGAAAGAATCAGGTAGCGGTTTTGAAATACTTGGCCGACTTTGGGCGGATCAATCATGCGAGTCCAGCTGAAACCTGACCATTCTAGCGCAATGCCCGACAGCTCCCTCGATTGAGGGAGAAAGGTGGATAGGCGGACGGAATAATTTCTGTGGAAATTCTACCAACTGCGTTGTCAATCGGATCTTTGTTTTGGCTCCTTCGGAGCTTCTTTCGCGACAGGACGAACCACGAATTGTCCCTGAACCATCGTTTTTGAGGGCACAATCTCCGGCGGCGCTATGGTGACAGGAGCAGAAGGAGGAAGAGTAGAACCCGCGCCGGGCTTCTTTGCAGGTGGAATGTACATTTCGCCCTTTACTGGTAAAGATTCACCCGAACCGGACGCGCCCGGAGTTTTACTATCTGTTGCGGGCGCTGAAGGATCAGATGAGCATCCCGGAATTATTGTGACCTTTTTGCCTAGCGGCGAGACCAACTTGGGATCCATGTAGTCCCCACGCAGCCAGCCTTCCGATTCAGGACCGCTGCGCTTCTTTTCGGCATTTTTTGGTGCTGTCGGCGCGTCATTCAGAGCAGCCCCAGATTTCGAATTGGCAAGTTCTTGCTCCTTAACCAGGTCACGCACTGCCTTTACTGGATCGGGCTTGGCTCCCGTTGCCGATTTGCCCGCCGCACCAGCCTTGGAACTCTGCGCAGAAGATGATGGCGCAGCGATGGCCGTAGCAACGCTCAAACATAAAGAAACTAGTGAGGCAACGACTTTGAAGGTCCGCCGGGCAGCATCACGAACCTTCCGAAGTGCAACCGGACAATTATCGAACAATATCGTGCCATCCTCACGTTGATAAAATTGGATGCACGGCACGCGACCAGCCCCAACTTCTTTCGAAATGAACGAAGTGGCTTCCTTCTCGGGCATATCCGATAGGTTATAAACGTTTTTCTTGCAATTCCCGCAAAAACGTTTTCTTTCATCGCCACTCATCGTGTCCCAATCAACATGGCAAGGTGTCGCAACGCTTATCCGCGAAGCGTCTATCCAATCAATGTCCTGGCGTTTTCCCGTCATCCTTTTTTGCCTCGTTCAAAAGCAGCTGTACAGTTGATATGCCCTCATGCACTGTTTTTCTCTTATTTGATCTTAGTTTCACCTCCATCTTGCCAACACCGGAAAAACCCTGTGAACTGCTCAGGGGACGGCCTCCTAGTCGGCTGCACTTGCTATAATTTCGGGACTGCCGCGAGAGGGGCTTGTCATGTGCTTCGGCACCGCACAAACTGAGAAAAAATGGCAGAATTTTTGCGAAACCCAAGGTAGCTCAAAATGTGGATTGTAGAGCTCGCGTTGGGTCGTCCCTATACGTTCGTATCAATGGCAATTGCCATTGTGATTTTTGGTGTCATTTCGATTAAGCGAATGGCGATCGATATTTTCCCTGTCATCGATATTCCGATAGTGAGCTGCGCCTGGACCTATACAGGCATGTCACCGTACTTCATGGAAAACATGATAACGACAGTGACCGAACGCGCATTGACTTCAACTATCAATGGAATTCAGCGAATGGAATCCATCTCCGTAAGCGGACTTAGCGTTATCAAAGTTTATTTGAACAAGGGCACTAACGTTGGCGAGGATGTCGCTATGGTCTGCTCAGTCGGGACTGCCATTCTGCGACAACTACCTCGCGGCATCAACCCACCCTTTGTCACCGCATCTAGTGCCACCGACGTGCCGGTCATTCAACTTGGTATTCGAAGCGATACTCTCAATGAGGCACAATTGTTCGACATTGCAAATAACCTGATACGCTCGCAACTGGCCACGGTTCAAGGGACTCGAATTCCATTCCCCTATGGCGGCAAATACCGCCAGGTGATGATCGATCTGGATCCTAAAGCGCTTTATGCAACTCAGCTGTCAGCTGCAACTATCGTGAATGTTGTTAACTCGCAAAACGTACTCCATCCCACCGGCACAGCCAAGATGGGAAGCTATGAATACATTATCGATCTCAACAGCATTCCCGATCAGATCGAGCAGCTCAACAACATTCCCGTAAAGTCCAAGGACGGCGCGGTCGTATTCCTCAAAGATGTCGCGCACGTTCATGATGGCAGCCCACCACAATTGAATGTGGTAAACATCAACGGGAAACGGGGCGTGTTGTTCAATATATTGAAGAGCGGTGAAGCATCCACACTGACGGTGGTAAACCGAGTAAAGGAAGCGCTAGTTAGAATTCGCAGTTTGGTGCCGCCTGATTGCAAGATCGAAGTACTTACCGATCAATCTACGTTCGTAAGAGAATGCGTCTTGGAAGTCGTTCGAGAAGCTTGTACGGCTGCTGGGCTTACAGCATTGATGATACTTGCCCTCTTGGGCAGCTGGCGAAGCACTCTGATCGTGGCGACCTCAATCCCTCTTGCGATTTTGTCTGCTCTTATTTGCCTGGACATCACAGGTCAAACCATAAACTCTATGACATTAGGTGGATTGGCTCTTGCCGTTGGTATGCTCGTGGATGATGCTACCGTTGAAATTGAGAATGTTCACCGCAATATGGCGATGGGCAAGGATATAGTGCGAGCAATTCTGGATGGTGCACAACAAGTCGCGTTGCCGGCAGCAGTTTCAACAATGTCTATCTGCATTGTATTTGTGCCCTTGGTATTTCTGACAGAACCATCACGCTCGCTCTTCGTCCCGCTCGGTATGTCCGTGACGTTTGCCATGCTTGCTTCCTACGGTTTGTCGCGAACCGTTGTTCCGCTGATGTCGAAGTATCTTTTGGCGAATCAGCACCATGAACAGCGAGATCCAGAACCCTCAGAACAGAGAAGCCGGCAGGATGCCGGCGCTCCCGGGATCAAACGCCAGAAGACAAATATATTTAGTGCCATTCATTATTTCATTGATGACAATTTCGAGGCACTGCGAGAGCGCTATAAAAGCACGCTCAACTACGTCTTGCTTCACCCGGGACTCATTATTCCTCTTTTCGTCATATTCTATGTTTTCTCATTGAGTCTGATTCCAATTATTGGGCGAGACTATTTTCCAACCATTGATGGAGGGCAGCTACGCTTACACGTTTGTGCCGCACCAGGCACAAGGGTCGAGGAAACAGAGCGCATCTTCAAGAAGGTTGAGGCGGCAATTAAGGAGACCCTGCCAAAGGGCGAAATTGAATTAGTTGTCGACAACATTGGATTGCCCGTAAGCGGAATTAACTACGCGCTTTCAGACAGCCAAACGGTGAGCGAAGCTGACGGCGAAATACTTGTCAGTCTCACTGACAAACGGAAGCATCAAACGGAATGGTATCAAAATCAGGTTCGCGCCATGATGCGAAAAAAATTCTCCGAACTAAAATTCTATTTCCAACCGGCAGACATCGTTACTCAGATTCTTAACGCAGGATTGCCGGCACCGATTGACGTGAAAGTCTTAGGACAAAAACGCAAAGAAAACTATGAACTGGCCAAGAAGATAGAAGCTGAAATAAAACACGTTGTCGGCACCGCCGACGTATCGCTGCACCAGGTTGTAAACGCTCCCCACATTTTTTGGGAAGTCGATCGAACTCGCGCCAAAGAAATGGGTGTAACCCAAAAAGACGTTTCAAATTCCTTCCTTACGGCACTGAGCGGCAGCTTCCAAACAAACCCGAACTTCTGGCTCAATCGATCAAATAGAATCAACTACAACTTAACCACAATCGTGCCTACTGACAGTCTTCGTTCAACTGACGACGTGCGGATGATGCCGATTTCGCCAAGCATGAAAACTCAACGATATGAGCAGCCCCCGGTTCTGACTAATGTCGCTTCGTTCACGAGAACGATTACGCCCGCCGTTGCCAACCACGTAAACGTCCAACCATGCTACGACATTTACGCCGCCTGCCAAAACCGGGATCTGGGAGCAGTCTCAGAGGACATCAAAAAAATAGTAGAGAAATACAAGAAGACCATTCAGCGAGGCACCTTTCTTTTCGTCGGTGGTCAGGTCTTTAGTATGAACCTGGCATTTATCGCGCTGACTGCTGGGTTGGGGTTTGCAGTGTTGCTGGTTTACCTCTTGCTTGTCGTCAATTTTCAATCGTGGACGGATCCCCTCATTATTTTGATGGCGATACCAGGGGCATTATCTGGTATCACATGGAGCTTATTCATTACGCAGACAACCTTCAGCATTCCAGCGCTGATGGGAGCGATTATGACCATTGGTGTGGCGTCGGCAAATTCAATTTTGATGGTCACTTTCGCCAATGAACAAAAAGCGGAGGGATTCAATGCATTTGATTCTGCCTTAAATGCAGGCTATCAGCGATTCCGTCCAGTGATGATGACGGCAACAGCAATGATTATAGGGATGATTCCAATGGCTATAGGGGGCGGGCAAGGAGGCTCTCAAAATGCACCTATTGGTCGAGCTGTTATCGGTGGCTTGATCGTTGCGACCTTCTCTACACTATTTTTCGTTCCCCTTATTTTCAGCTTGAGCAAGAAGCAAAAAATGCAAACGACAAGCGCACCGTCAACGGTATTGGAGCCCTAGAATGTGGATAGTTGAATTAGCGCTAAAACAAGCCCACACCATCGTTGTTATGGCATTATCAATTGCCATATTCGGCATCCTATCGATTGCGCAGATGGCGGTTGACATTTTCCCGAGCATTGACGTTCCAATCGTCAGTTGCGTCTGGACCTACACCGGCATGTCTCCATATTACATAGAGAACCTCGTCACCACAGTAACCGAGACATGGCTGACTTCAACAGTAAATGGAATTGATCACATGGAATCAATGTCTGTTTCCGGAATGAGCGTCATCAAAGTCTATCTACACAAAGGCACCGACATCGGACAGTCGGTAGCGATGGTGACATCAGTTGGAAACGCCGTTATCAACTACCTCCCCCCGGGAATTACGCCGCCATTCGTAACGGTCTCCAGCGCAACCGACGTACCGGTAATCCAATTACAAATCGGCAGCAAGACCCTTTCGGAAGCAACGCTTTTCGATATTGCAAACAATTTCGTGCGCATTCAGCTTGCCACAATCCAGGGCGCCACCATCCCATTTCCCTATGGCGGCAAGTACAGGGAAGTGATGATCGATTTGGACCCGCAAGCGCTCGTGGCAACGGGACTCTCTGCCAATGATGTGGTGCAGACGATCAATTCGCAAAGCATCATCGCACCGAGTGGGACAGCGAAGATGGGAACCTATGAGTACATCATGACGCTCAATAACGTCCCCACCGTACTCGACAATCTAAACAACATTCCTTTGAAATCATCAAGTAATGGAGCTGTTGTTTTTGTAAAAGATGTGGCGCATGTGCACGATGGCTACATTCCTCAGCTCAACGTTGTTAACAAGGATGGGCGGCGTGCGGTACTCTTCAACATCCTAAAAAACGGCGACGCCTCCACACTGGCAGTTGTTAATCGCATCAAGGAAGCATTGCCGCGCATCAATAAAATGGTGCCAAAAGAATGCGTTATTTCAGTCCTCACCGACCAATCCATTTTCGTGCGCGAATGCGTCGAGGACGTCATCCGCGAAGCAGCAACAGCTGCAGGCTTAACCGCACTTATGATGCTGGCCTTGTTGGGAAGTTGGCGCAGCACCTTGATCGTTGCGACCTCGATTCCGCTGGCGATGTTTTGCTCGATTATTGGCTTGCACATTTGTGGTCAAACAATCAACTCCATGACTTTGGGTGGGTTGGCATTGGCGGTTGGCATGTTGGTGGATGATGCAACCGTCGAAATTGAAAACGTACACCGAAACATGGATATGGGTAAGGACATCGTCAAGGCGATCCTCGATGGAGCTGAACAAGTTGCGCTTCCGGCATTTGTTTCCACTCTCTCGATTTGTATCGTATTTGTTCCCCTCGTATTTTTGACTGAACCTTCTCGATCGCTTTTCGTGCCGTTAGGAATGGCAGTCGTCTTTGCGATGCTAGCCTCTTACGGTCTCTCGCGAACTATTGTGCCACTTATGTCGAAGACGCTTCTGGCACACGAACACGAGCAGAAAATGGAGGAACAAAAAACAGGCATCAAGAAAAAGCCTTCCTTCTTCGGACAAATCTACCAGTTCATCGACGGCATTTTCGAATCTGCCCGTGAGCACTACCACGGCGGTCTGGAGTGGGTGCTGCGTCATCCCAAACTAGGGATTTCGGCATTTGTCGGATTCTACATTTTGTCTTTTTTCCTCCTACCACAAATTGGGGAGGACTTCTTTCCAACAATCGACGCAGGGCAGTTGCGCCTGCACGTAGTGGCTCGACCAGGGACACGCGTGGAGGAAACCGAGCGCATCTTTAAGCGAATCGAAGGCAGCATCCGCAAAATCATTCCCACAGACGAGATTGACGTCATTACAGACAACATCGGCATTCCCGTATCCGGTGTCAACTACGCTTTCTCTGACAGCCAGACGTTTAGTGAGGCTGACGGTGAAATTCTGATCTCCTTGAGCGAGCACAAGCGACATCCGATTGGTTATTACCAGAAAGAAATTCGCAGGCTCTTAAGCCGTGATTACCCAGAAGTGAGTTATTACTTCCAACCAGCCGACATCGTGACGCAGATTCTCAATGCCGGATTACCGGCGCCTATTGATGTTCGCATCTGCGGAATTGAACCGGCAAAGAACTACCAGATCGCTCAAGACATCAAACGCGAGATTCAAAAAATCCCGGGGGCGGTAGATGTATGCGTGCACCAGGTTGTTAACGCTCCACAATACATCTACAACGTTGACAGAACGAGAGCCAATCAAATGGGACTTACGCAACGAGACGTTTCTAATTCCCTGTTGGTTAATTTGAGCAACAGCTTCCAGGTAAGTCCTAACTTCTGGTTGAATCCACAAAACGGCGTTAACTACAATCTGGCAGCTTACACACCGCAGTATCGAATTCGTTCGCTCGACGATGTGCGTATCATGTCCATCACGCCACAAGCCGGAGAACAAGCTGACGCGCAAGCACAGCAATCATATAAACCGCAGCCGGAAATGTTGACGAACCTGGCGGTTCCGACGAGGGCTGCGACACCGGCCGTGGTTAATCACCTGAATGCGCAACCGGTGTTTGATATTTATGCAGCTTGCCAGGAAAGAGACCTTGGCGGAGTCGCCAGGGAAATCAAAAAGATTCTCAAAACATATGAACCCAAACTTCCGCGAGGCAGCTTCATAACGATGGGAGGGCAGGTGCACAGCATGCTAACGGCATTTGAAGCCCTTCTCTTCGGATTGATTTTTGCAGTCGTCCTCGTTTATTTGCTGCTTGTCGTGAACTTTCAATCGTGGAAGGATCCGCTCATAATCCTAATGGCGATCCCCGGTGCTTTCTCCGGGATCATCTGGAGTCTTTTCATAACCCAAACAACATTCAGCGTGCCGGCTTTGATGGGCACGATCATGACAATCGGGGTAGCATCTGCAAATTCCATCCTTATGGTCACGTTCGCAAACGAGCAAAGGCAGGAAGGATTCGATGGATTCAATGCAGCACTTAACGCTGGATATCAGCGCTTCCGCCCAGTCATCATGACAGCGTTTGCAATGATCATCGGGATGATTCCGATGGCTATCGGTTCGGGTCAAGGAGGCTCACAGAATGCCCCGATTGGGCGCGCAGTAATTGGCGGCTTGACGGTAGCTACATTCTCGACACTACTTTTTGTACCTCTGGTATTTAGCCTTTTAAGCAAAGGGCACGCAAAAAACAAAGTTACAGCGATTAAGGAAGCTGAGTAAACCATGGCAGAATCTCAACCGTATGCAATGCAACCAAAGAAGGGTCCAGGAGGAATTATCATCTTCGTGATCCTGCTGGTAATAGGGCTAGGCGGTCTATTTGCCGTCGGTCTGCTTCCAAGAATCGAGCGCAAGTCCGAATTGAAAACGATGCATGATGAAACAGTCGGCGCCATTCCGCACGTGCGCACTATCACATCACATCCAGCCGCTTTGTCAGAATCCATCACACTGCCAGGCAATATAGACGCCATACTCTACACCACAATTTATGCGCGTGTTGACGGCTACCTCACCTCGCGCCTTGTCGATATCGGCGATTCGGTCAAGAAAGGACAACTTCTAGCTAGCATCGATACGCCCACGGTCGATGATGCACTAGCTCAATCCAAAGCAGATTTGCTCGAATCCCTCGCCCAACTGGATACCCAAAAAGCTAATCTGAAGGAATCGCAAGCAAAAGAGCTCACAGCTAAAGCTGATGTCGAGCGGTCTCAGGCGAACGTTGCTTACACGACAGTAACGGCAAAGCGTTGGCAGGATATGGCCGAGCGGGGTACGGTCAGCCAACAAAGCCGAGACGAGAAAGTCAGAAGCTTGGATGTCTCGACCGCTGAACTTGCGGCTCAACAAGCGAACTTGAAGGCAGCACAATCGGCTGTAGAAGCATCAAAAGCTTCAGTCCGGCAAGCGCAAGCTAACGTAAAAGCCAAACAAGCTGATGTGGATCGTTTAACAGCTGAGCAGAGCTTTCAAAAGGTCTATGCGCCATTTGACGGCGTTATTACGGCAAGGAAAGTAGACCCCGGTGCTTTGATCACAAAGGGAAGCCAATCCACCAATCTTGAGCTCTACCAAATGGCGAAGATCGACGCGCTGCGAATTTACGTCAGCGTGCCTCAACGCATAGCTCGTTATTTGCGGACAGGCATGACCGCCAAAGTGAATGTTCCAGAATTTCCAGAGAGATTATTTGAAGGAACAGTCACCAATGTTAGTGGTGCACTGGATCCCAATACCAGAACGCGAATGACTGAAATCAAAATTCTCAACAAAGATCATGCGCTTCTTCCAGGAATGTATGCTGAGGTCACCGTCACCACCGCAAGGCAAGATCCATGGATACGGGTTCCAGGAACAACGATAGTAACAAGAACCGACGGCTTGTTTGTCGTTGTCGTGAAAGATGGAAAAGCGCACTATCAGCCTGTGCAAATCGGACGAGACTTTGGCGATGAAGTCGAAATTCGCATTGGCTTAAAAGGCAATGAGAAGGTCATAATAAGCCCGTCCGATGATCTGCGTGAAGGCGAAACCGTTCAGGAAGAGCCGCTCCAAAATAACGAAGCGACCTAAGCAACGTTGTTCGAAGACACTAAAAAAGGAAGGCTCATTACCTTCCTCAACGGGCTTGGACATAGTAAGCAAGTCAGTTGGAGCAAAAATGCTCTACTTCTTAATTCAGAAGTGCTCTATTGAGCAAGTAGATCTTAGACGGCTTCAATTCGTCGTTGTGCAGAGCAATCAGGTTGAAGTTCTCTTCAGCAATAGCGACCTGGACGTCCTTCAAGCAAAGCACATGCTTTGCCGTGATGGCAGCACCATCAGCCTGTATTGCTTTTGAATCTGCGCTTAAGTTGCTCCATTGCTTGTCAGAAACAGCAATAAACGGAACGCTACAGGCGCACGCACCATCCATATGAATATGATTTCCAGCGACAGTTGCTTTTGAATCGTTCGATTCAACGGACTGCTTGCAACAATCGTGCGATTCGCTGACGATGTTATCGTTGTGCGAATCCATTATAGGAGCGCAGCAACAATTAGCCTTCGGTACGATGGCTAGCAAAGCCAACAATGCACAAAACATCGCGCTTAGAAAACTATTCCAGATGGCGGACTTGGTTTTCATGATTTCCCTTTGCTTACTTTACTTGCAGCAAGGACTTGCGGGGCAGCAGGCAGCATTTACATCGCAGCAAGCATTTGCATTTGCGTCAGCCGCAGCCTTCAACGTCATTCCGCCGAAGACAAGTCCCAATAGTGCTAGTGACATAACGATCATCTTTTTCATTTGAATTCTCCTTTTGTGTTTTATCCCTCCCGAGGCATCCCCCCGGGGGGGGATATAGTTAAATCTGCAAACCCTTGCTAAAGCATGCATTCATCACTTTAGCGCGCACGCCCGGCGTCGACGATAGGAGTCCAAGCCGACACTTGGAAACCATTTGCCGAGCTTTCACTCAGTTCGAAAGTTCAATTTGCGCCCGAGTCCGTTTCAGATGCTCGTGGAGCCTCTGGCGCTTTAGATTTCAAGCTCGTTTCGGCAGATCTCTTAGCCCCCTTCGCATCTTCAGCAGGATTCGGACAGCACTGATCTTGCTGCAAGAGCGCCGGATCCAGAATTGGCGCCGCGCTATTTTCTTTCTCGTCCCACCACTTGAGCGGCTTGTCCCCAGAGTCCACCGCGAAATGACGAACGTATTCCACCAACTTCTTAATGTACTTATCGTTGACGTCAACCTTCAAGTTTGGGTCGGAGTAACCTCTCCAAGCAGGCATTGCTGAGGGAAACAAACCATTTGCAATGTGATTGAAAAGCATGAAATCCTGGCGGTCGAATAATCTATTGTATTGATGAAAGTTCGCAGGACGAGGATTTAAGGCCGTAGCTCGTGGTCCGTCCCCATAACCTTCAGGTCCATGGCAAGCAGAACAATTCGCGCTAAAAAATGGCTTCATCTGAGCTAGTTGCGCTTCAGTAAACGGCGGGCAAGCAAGGGATCTTGCATAGAAAATTAAATCCCATAGGCGCTCTGGACTTTCCTTTATTTCAGGATGTCCTTGTTTTGGTAGCTCATATGCAAGCATCTTATAAACGCGAATTGGGGTTTCTCTGTATATGAAGAACTCACTTGAGAGATCGACTTTGGACTTTCCGTTAGTACTCTTGCCGTCTTCTCCATGGCAAGATGCACAATTCAATTTCTCCCAGAGCTGGCGTCCTTCTGTAATCGATGGATTCTTCATTGGATAGACGATTACAACTTTTGCCTGATTGGAACCGGCAAAAGAAGACCCACTGGAATACTCAGGTTTGTTCTCTGAGCACGCTGTAGCAAGACACAAAACGAAGATTGTGCAAATCGCAAAGTAGATTGTTTGAAGTTTTCCTGAGCACATCATTGGTCGGGAACCGCCGGATACCACTGTTGATGAGTATGCCTCATTTCAGTGGGCAATGTCTCTAGTCGTTCTACAACAGGATCGCGCTGCGTCTTATCTGGCAGAGTTTTTAAAAATGCTACCAGCTCCCATCTTTGCTCTTCACTCAGATTTTCTCCCCAGCGCGGCATTCCTGATCCGGGTACGCCTTCGGTGATTTTATAAAACCAATAGAGGTCCGAAAAATTATTATATTTCGCATGCGTGAAGTTAGAAGGCTTTACCACCATTTGAATCGATGCACTGCCATTACCGGTTCCACGGAATCCGTGACAGCCGGCACAATTTTGCATATACAATCCCTTCCCAACCTGTATTGCTCTGGCCGAGGTTGTGTCGGGTTTCTTTTCAAGATACTTGTCGTACTCCTCAGGTGCTACGAACGGATTAGTCGTGCGTCTCCTGTTCCCCAAGGTTTGAATGTAGGCCACCAAATCATCGAGATCCTTATTTGGCAAATAACTAAAACTTGGCATGATCGAGCCAGGTTTCACCGACCGAGGATTAATCAAATGAGCGCGCTGCCAACCATTTGCAAAGCGCATTCCTTCGTTTGTCAAATCAGGCCCGGTTCGCGCCGTGCCTAGTTGATGAGGCGTCTCAATAACGAAGTCCCCCGCCCTGGAAAGCGGTCCAAGACCGCGATCCTGTAAGCGCACATATTGGCTGTGGCAATAAACACAGCCTTCTCTAATATATATTTGTCGACCGCGTGTGGGATCACCATCGCTGCTAGGAGTGTACCTATTGTCGCGCCCTGTACTGACAGGGCGGAACATAACACTTGGCAATAACACAGTGACGAAAATGCTGGCGAAAAATGTAGCTACGACGAGAAACGAGCTCAGGCGGATGCGGTTAAAAGGGAGGTAAAGTCCCCCTTTCTTTGCATCCTTCGTCTTCGCCGCGTCAGGCCCTGCCTTTGATTGGTCAGACTGCTCAACGCTTTCCGGCTGCTCGTTATTTTCCGGCTGCATAGCTGACAAGTTCTCGATCGTCCAGACAAAGCTATTTTTCAGCGATTATCCGGTGTCAAATAAAACAGCCTAATTGTAGCACCGAGGCGAAATAGCTCCACAAGAGGCTTTTACAAGAACTGATAAGAGCGTAGAAGAGTGCTTAAGATGGGGAATAATAAGCTAGGGACAGTTAGTTGTCCAGCGACTTATCGCATCCATAGCAGATTTTCGAGCACGGGGACTATATGTACATTCGATATACAGCTTTGAGTCTACTTTTTGCTTTCATGTCTCTTTCAACGGGAGCAGCTTATTCGGCTGATAACACGATAAAAGTCAGTAAAGTAGACAGTCCAAAGAAAACCGCAGCACCCAAAGAAATGGATATGAGCGGTATGGACATGAAAAATTGTCCGATGATGCGAAAGAACGTAAAGCATCAAGGCTACATCGGTTCGACCGCCATCATTTCAAACGAAGAGTTCATTTGGAAAGTAAGTCCCAGCACAGTGCCGCAGCCTAATAAGCCGGTAACTCTAAAATTCGATTTTACCTGGAAGAAAACTGGTAAACCACTTACAAATCTCGACATCGTTCACGAAAAGCCGTGTCATCTAATCGTTGTTAGCAATGACTTGAAGGAATTTCAGCACATTCACCCTGATATCAAAGGTCCCGGGAAAATGGCTGTAACGACAACTTTTCCAAAAGCCGGCCAATACAAAATGTACATGCAATTCACTCCCAAAGACGATGGTGAATACACACTGGCGAAGGACCTCCAAGTTGGAAATGCCAAAACAGCAAAAGCAGTTCTCAAAGAGGATCGCTCCGACAAAGTAGTTGATGGATACACTCTCAAATTGCCGTTTTTTCCAGAGAAAGCAGAACTTGAAACGGGCTTGGAAGTGAACATCCAAAAGAACGGAAAAGATATTGATTATGTCGATTCCTTTTTGGGAGCTGGTGGACATGGAGTGATGATTAGCGACGATCTGACGCAATTCCTGCACATTCACCCCGTTCTAACAATGGCAGAAGGCGTCAAATATAAATCACCAATACTTTTCAAAGCATCCGTGCTCAAACCAGGGAAATACAGAGCCTGGATGCAATTCCAGATAAAAGATAAGATGGTGATAGGGATCTGGGATCTTGTCGTGCAACCAAATTCATAACAGGAGGGGGAGGACAGAATAACAAATGCGCACCTTTCAAAAGGGCGAAGCTCGGAAGCTCCATCTTTTCGCCTTACTAACTTACGTTTTACTGTTTTTGCAACCTGTAACTGCCTCTTCAGATAGCGACAAAACAGCAAACGTTCAAAAGCCGGTACTGTCGCCAGACAAATTTCCCTACCCAATGAAAATGGGATACGAATCGGCCCAAAAGCACCCTGAAGTTATTAGGAAGCTCTTTTGCTACTGCGGGTGCGATAAAGCAGAAAATCATGAATCCCTGATGGATTGCTATGTTTCGACACATGGTGCGTATTGCGAAATTTGTTTAGAGGAAGCCATTAAAGCTGACGAGTTATGTTCCAAAAAACGTACGATCCGTGAAATTCAAAAAGAGGTAGATGCTGCTTTTGCCAAACTTTATCCTTTGACAAAGCCAACGGCAGCTCTTTTGAAATATAGGGAAGAACTAAAGAAAGAAGGGCTCGCGCTGGGACCTCTTCCCAAACAAGGAGCAAAGTCTAGCAGTTCGACCAGTTCGCAAGGTAAGTGTTGTGGTGACCATGGAAAAACTAAGAAGTGAGGGACATGTCCATGCAATCGGCTGATTTGCGTAGAAGAAATCGTTCGAAAAAAGCACAGACGACTTCAGAGTTTGTGCCGGTCTTCATGTTTTTTCTGCTCGTTATTTTCTTTCCGATGTTAGATTTGCTTGCGATGGCCGCTCTTTACGGCTGCGGAATGATTCTTAACGCCGAACAAACGCGCGAAGCATCGCTTGTGGCAAACCGAGGAAGCACAGGCGCGGCAGAAAGCACAGCAGTATCGAATGCCGATGGGGCAAGACAAACCCGCGTTAAGAACGTTCAAGAAGTATGGGCTAGCCAGGGACTAGGTCACTTCTTCAAAATTAAGACCCCGATCGTCGATCCGGTAATCACAATCACAACCGACGGCGCCGGTGCAAATGCGGATCAATACGTGCACGTAAAAACAACCATCACCGGCGATCCATTCCTCACCATCCCATTCCCGGTGAGAGTTCCTGGGCTGAACGATCCAATGACGTTCACTTACACGCAAGAAAGATTAATCGAACAATAAGTAAATCAGAGAGGATAAGAGACATGGGCACGAGAACAAGAGCCGGTCAGAGCGTCGTAGAAATGGTCGCCGGAACTATGGTCGTAATCCCTATTATTTTGTTTTTGTTGGACATCGGTACATTGATAGTAGCCAACTACATCAACGACGACCTCTGCACAAGGGCCGCTCGTGCGGCGGCGAACCAGTCGACGGCTGATGAAGCAAAAGCGTCAGCACAGCGGGTCCTCCAAAAATTAGACACCTCAAAAACCGGAATCCTCACAGATCTCAAATCACTGGATGCGGCAGGAAAGACTCCTGCAGGTGAGTTAGGCTTCGTCGATTACGACAATGTAAATCCTGGACACATAGTTGCGGCAACTCGTATCTCGGTGAAACTACCTGTGCCTTTTCCGTTTCTACCTCAAACAGCGGACTTCACGTCCAGGTCCGTGCTACCTATAGTGGCTCAGAAAGCCAGGTAGTCAGAACAAGATGATTGCCCTGCGAAACTAGAGAGCGGCTGCAGTCAGCTTAGCCTAAGAGTTCTCGCCAGGTGAACTGGCGTACTCAAGATTGATTGCTGGGCGCAATTTTCTCGCCTTAGCTCTTTTCGAGTTCGTTTTTATGAGCCAGGCGACATCGCGTTTTTCCTGCGCCACACGAGCGCGCATTCTCAAACAGCGAAGCCTGATTTCATCATCTTTTTGCGAAGAGAGTATTAGGGCATTCTCGTAGCACTTGAGCGCGTTTTCGTAGTCACCCAACACGTCTTCGTAATCCATTCCAAGCCGTAGATGTCCACGGGCGTAGTTTGGATCTTTCTGCAAACCTCGTTGATAACAAATCATTGCATCGGCAGGGCGATGCATACGATCAAAAACATCACCCAAACAAAAGAACAAGAAATTGCCGGCTTTGGCCCCACGCAATTTCATCTCAGCTGCCTTAATTTGCTCACTTACCTGCTCAGGCGTCAAACTGGCAATCAAACCCGCCACGCGCTTTTTGTAGTACAAAAGCTTTGGGGCTGTTTTCACGGAGAGCGACATAGCAACCAACATCGGCTCAAGAGCCTCGAAAAAGTGCCCCGACTTCACTGCAGTATCGGCATACATCGCAGCGATATCATCATTTACCGGCAAATTGTTATATGCGCTGGCCAGAGGTTCATACGCACGATCGTATTGCTGGGAAAGGGCAAGACATTTACCACGGACAGATTTTGCAAGAAGGTTCTTGGGATTCATGCGAAGAGCGGCTTGCGATGCGCGCAGAGCTGCCACATACTCGCCCTGGTGATACAACAACTCAGCACGTGCACCGAGAAGTTCAGAGGTAGGCGGAGCCAGTTTTAGAGCCTTGGAATAGCAAGCATCGGCTAATTTGTAATCGCCTTTGCGCTGCATATAGAGAGCTGCAGTAACCAACACATCCACATCGTTTGGAAACTTGTTCATGGCGTCAGCCATCAACTTTTCACTTTCCTCCTCAGCTCCCAGCCGAAGCTTCACTCTTGCAAGGGAAACCATCGCTTTGCTATTTTTCGGATCAAGCTCAAAAGCGTTTTGATATTGCTGTGCGGCCAAAGTTCCGAAGTTGACACTCTCGTAGTAACGACCCAGAATATATTGCCCGTAACTGTTCTTGGGATCTTTCTTTGTCTCCAGCACCAAACGTTCGATCTCTTTCGATGTCGGTTTTCCACCAACATCGAGGATTCCAGAGAAATATTTGAGAAATTTATCGAAGGACATTGATTCAACAGCAGCATTTGCTGTTGAAGGTTGTGCAGCTGTCGTGGGCGACACGACTTCCGCCGAAGCATGCTGAATGCTGAAACTTAGAAAGCTAAATGAAAGAAAGGTACAGGCAAATCGATGAAGCATTCTTTTCTACGATTTCTGGCCAAGGTCTTCCAAAGCTTTTTTGGTCTGATTGATCGTGACTGTGTAGTCACAGCCTTTCTTCTTTAGACCTTTGTTTTTCTTAGATCCCAGACTGGTTGTGAAGTGAACATTGACAAAGGTGCGAGCTCTCTTACTGCCAATTACCCAGCCAGGCTGACCGGTCTTGGTTTCAGTTTCCATCACCTTCCAACCGTCACCGCGTAATGATCTTTCATACCATCCCATAATTTCTCGAGCATCTTGATTGCTTGTGAAATTAAGCTGCGTCGTTTTGCCACCATCGGCTCGTTTGATGATGGCCCCTGAAACAAAAGTTGTTCCGGATGTTAGTACCGGACCTGGCAAACCGCCAGGAATTTCTTTCAATGTTTGATGGCCAACCGGCTGCTTCTCTGCGTTGATCTTGTTTCTTTGCTCTATCATTGCCGGAGTCATTTTCGGACGTTTGATATCGTGAGCATCGACGGCTAAAGTCGAGAATAAGAAGAAAGAAGAGCTGACGCTCATTAGCAATGCGCCAGCTCTTCTAATTTGTTTTGGCGTATTCACAGGATTTTCTCTCTCGTTAGATGAGGGGATTCACCTGTGATATTGTACCCGTTTAACAGGCTCCTGTGTGCGAGCAGTTCGGAAGCACTGTATCAGTCGGGACACCTGGACCTCTTGTCCAACCATTCGGCATGTTTGGATCGTTTGGTTGTGGTTCCGGAATCGAGTTAACCGGGAAGTTGGTGCATGGGCACTCTTCCGGGAATGTCGGCGGGCTAGCCGAGTAATCGACCGGTGGGCAGCCAGGATTGTGGATGAACGATTTAAGTTCGAGAACAGCGAGTTGTCCTTGATAGCCGGTGCATGGGCGGAAGACAAACTTGTTGCTCAACTGGATTTCAACCATCTGCGCTCCAGGAGGCGGATTGTCTGCATTGGTGTAAGGAACTGGATAGCCCCAGTCACCAGGCACGTTTTCCACTTTTTCTGATAGCGGATCGGGTTGTGTAGTGATCGAACGGCGAGGTCCATAGAACACGGTCTTACCGAGTTGTTCTGGGTGCTTGCCATCTTTCAAACCATCACCATCGATGCTTTCACCGAGAGCTTGAATTTCGGCCTTGAGCCAGTCAGGCAATTGAGCACCACTTACGTGGTTGGTGCTGTCACCTTGAACGACCCCGATCTTCATTGTATGGTCAGCGTTGTCCATGAAGATGTAAGCGTCTTGATTCATATCAAGTGTCGCTGACTTCAACAGAGTTTCGAGTTCGCCTCTGACGTTGCCGCCACCGAAATCTGGTTTGATTTCGAGAACACGTTGGGCAATTCTGTTGAGAACCTTATCTTGCAGGTTTGAAGTTCCTACACCTGGTTCCTTGTCCTCAAGGTATTCCCAAATGGTACCGGCGCGACCGAAGGCAATCGGGCTTTGAGTTTGAACACCACCACGGCTCATGTGATTCTTTCCGAGGTTGTCGTCCATAATTAGCTGACCTGTATAGAGCCATGCATATGGATCGTTCGGATTGTCACTCGTTCTCATAAAGTTAGCAACTTGTTGCTGTTGCGGTGTAACTTTCTGCGGATCGATTGACCAGATGTGTGGGTGGATGTCAGAACCGAATGCATCTTCAGTGTCATGAACTTGCTCGATAATGTGAGCAACAATCGCGGTCGACAATGCTGATTGTTGACCTGGGTTGGTTGCTACAACTTCACCGTCTCCGTTTACAGATACGCTGACTTCGGCTGGCTCGATGCTGAATCCATCTTTGCCGTGTCTGATATCAGAGCACTTGATTGTGTCAGGCAATGGAGTTGCAAAACGTCCACCGCACTGCTTGTCTTCATCAGATGGTGCAACCAAGCCGTCCGGAGGATCTTGACCGGCAGCTTTGGCATCGTTGATGTTGATCAACTCTTGGACCTGTGATTCACGACCATAGATCGGTGCGCCATCGGCATTTGTTAGAGGCTGGCCACTTGGCTTAGCAGCAAGACCGAAGTATGGGTTACCCATTTCTGTTGCAAACGGATCTTGCGATGCGTGGTTTGGTCCTCTGTAGCTCGAGCGAGCCATCAACAACTGGTGGTTGGCATACTCAGCGGCGTGCATACCGCGATTAGCTCCGTTGTTGTACTTCAAACGATCGTTATTTGTGAAGTGGTCCAACATCGTGGAGGTGGTTGAGAAACCTTTCCAGTTCTTGACCTTAACGAAACCACGAGGAATGGACAAGGAGAACGCAGGATCGACAGGCTCAGCTAGTGCAATAGCTGCGAAGTCGAGCATCTGAGCGCTCTTCTCTTCTTTCATCTTTCCTTTGGTGAAGAAAGAGTTGTTGACCGGATTGTCGGTTGCGGTCAATTGAGATGGCTTCGTGGCATTGAACTCAGTGCCAGATAGCATGTGAGGCTTGGCTTCTGGTCGCAATGGGACGAAGTAAATCTTCTTTTGTTCGTCGATTTCGATGTCCTGATAGCCGTTGAGCAAACGTCCATTTGCATTGAAGCGACTGCCGTCAGTTCTGCTGATAGCTTGTCCCGAGAATGCAGTTGAGCCAGCAGAAATCTTTGTCAGTGTTGTTTGCAACGCTGTGAGATCTTCTGCGTCAACAATGTTTGCCATCATTGCGTCTGGAGCAGCAATATTCGATTGACCTTTTGCGTCCTGGAATCCTACTTGAGCTCCATTGGAGATCTGCAATTGATCATTGGAGTTCGAGGAGACCATCTTGAGCGTATTGCTGTTCGATGTGTTTAGGAATGCTGATTGTAAATCGCTTGGAGGGAGTGCATTGACTGGGCGCAAAGCTGCTGCAACCCTGTCATTGATTCTCTTGGCTGCTGCTACTGTCAGGTTGGCGTTTGTGTTTGCCTCAGTAGTAGAAGTTCCCTCAGCTTCCATTGCTTTGAAGTTGAGAGAGACCAAGAGAGCTTGTCCCCAAACTCTATTGATGTTACCCAGAGAGAAGTCTGGGTTCTGACCGGGATTCTCAAATCCTAAGAACTGAGTTTCATCTTTATCCCCGGACTGCGCATTTGTCCCGGGTCTTATTAAAGCGGTTTTCGCGGCGTTGAGAGATCCCGAGTCGACGGCATTTTGCATCTCTCTGCCGCCACCGAAGATCTTGCTAAAGAATATAAATCCAACGCCCAGGATTACTAGAACAAGCGCACTGATCAATACTACGACCAGCGCACCACCTTTTGATAATCTGCTTTTTTGCATATAGGCGACTCTTCCATGGGGTACGGTGTAGACAACTCTTGTATTATTCCCAGTTAATGTTGAATTTTAGTTGATATTAGACATTAAACGAAAATAATTTTAATTTTCCTCAATTAATTTGATTAACTCAAACTCACATGATAGATGCCAAGTGAGCGCGCTCTAATCTTTTTCTCTCTCCTATATATGGATGGTGAACGCTAAGTAGAAATATTGCGGAAATTCTACCTACCTGTTACCAGCTCCAAATTTACTATCCGCGAAAATCAGTGTCATCACTGTGACACAAATGCTCTGTTCTCCTCGGTACCCTTAGACACCCACACTTACCTTTTCACTTCTTATGTCGTATAGCATTGGGTTGAGCGAACGTTTCTGGGGTTAGCAGGTTGCAAAAGCTTTTCATCCTAATCTGGTCTGCAGTGGGTATCACTGCAGTTGCACTATTGGCATCGATCGCTCTAAACAGAGGCGAGCACGTAAATGCAGTTTGGCTTTTGACGGCTGCGCTTTGTACATTTGCTTGTGGTTACAGGTTCTATAGCAAGTTCATTGCCGAGAAGATCTTCGAACTCGACAACTCGAATAAGACTCCTGCGCATACGCATAATGATGGAAAGGATTTTGTACCAACTGAAAAATGGGTTGTTTTCGGGCACCACTTCGCCGCCATAGCTGGCGCGGGCCCGCTCGTCGGTCCAATCCTGGCTGCACAGTTCGGATTTCTACCTGGTACCTTGTGGATAGTAATTGGCGTAGTGCTGGCAGGTGCTGTTCAAGACTTTGTCATCCTTTGCGCGTCCATGCGGCGAAACGGAAAATCGCTAGGGCAAATGGCGAAAGAAGAAATCGGACCAGTCGCTGGCTTTGTTTCCTTACTTGCCATTCTTTTGATCATGCTCATCCTGATGTCTGTGCTCGCCCTGGTAGTAGTGAAAGCACTGAAATCAAGCCCCTGGGGAGCATTCACGCTGCTCATGACGATACCAATTGCAGTGCTTGTCGGCTTCTACACGCGGACCATTCGACCAGGAAAAATAAAAGAAGGTTCTATCATTGGCGTCGTTCTTACGCTACTAGCTGTGGTGGCGGGGAAGTGGGTTGCTGAAACTCCAGAGATGGCGAAGATCTTTACTTTAAGCGCCGAAACTCTCGCATTCTCAATCATGATTTATGGATTCTGCGCATCCGTATTGCCTGTATGGGTACTCTTGCTTCCACGGGACTACCTATCTGCATACATAAAAATCGGCACCATTGCGCTGCTGGGAATCGGGATCTTTTTCGTTAGACCAGATCTGCACATGCCAGCATTGACAGTCTTCGTCAATGGTCAGGGACCGTTATTTTCAGGACATATCTTTCCGTTCTGCTTTATCACGATTGCTTGCGGTGCAGTGTCCGGATTCCACGCTTTGGTATCATCAGGCACCACGCCGAAAATGATAGACAAAGAAAAAGACGCTAGAGCAATTGGATACGGCTCGATGTTATGCGAGGCAGCAGTTGGAATTATGGCTCTCATTGCAGCATCATCACTTTTGCCGGGCGAGTATTTTGCAATAAATAGTCCGGAAGGAATAGTCGGAGCCGATCCATCAAATGCGGCAGCGGTCATCAGTTCTTGGGGCTACCCGGTAAGCACTGAAGGTATGGCGCAACTGGCAAAAAATGTAGGAGAAGAATCGCTCTGGGGCAGAACGGGAGGAGGACCAACCCTCGCTGTAGGAATGGCAGGAATCTTTGCAAAAGCGCTCGGTGGAACTGCTCAACTTGCCTTTTGGTACCACTTCGCCATTATGTTCGAAGCATTATTCATTCTGACCTGCCTCGATGCGGGCACCCGCGTTGGTAGATTTCTCCTTCAAGACTTTATGGGCATTATCTACAAACCACTTGGTCAAACGAGCTGGTATCCTTCAATCTTACTTAGCTCTTTCCTTGTCGTGGTCGGCTGGGGTTACTTTCTCTACCAGGGAATTATCGATCCGCTCGGTGGAATAAACAGCCTCTGGCCATTGTTCGGAATTTCCAATCAACTGCTCGCCGTAATTGCGCTATGTCTTGCAAGCACAATTATCATCAGAATGGGTAAAGCAAAATATGTCTGGGTTACTCTGACACCGCTCTTGTGGTTGTTAGCCGTTACACTCACCGGCGGCTATCTCAAAATCTTTGCAGAGTCTCCAAAGCTCGGCTTTTTAGCGCATGCAAAATCCTTAGCAGCAAAAATTGATGCTGGTGCTTTGGCCGAAGCAGAGATTCTAAAGACAAAGACGCTCATGTTCAATGACTATTTGGATGCTGCAGTCGGCGGATTGTTTATGATACTTGTTTTTGTGATCCTTATTGCAGCTGTTAAAACATGGTTCACAAAACCAACAGTACCGCCCGATACGGCAGGGACAACCGGATCCGGCAGTGATCCGGAGCAACCCATGCGCTGCTGCTAGCATACTTTCTCGAAAGAAGACCGCGATCGAAACGAGCTAAAGAACGTTTCGAATCGATTCCTCGTAAGGAGAATAGAGCACACCGCGCTCTGTGATGATGCCACTTATGAGGCGAGCAGGAGTAACATCGAAAGCCGGGTTCAGCACCTTCACACCATCTGTGGAAATAGACTGCCCCGAAATCACAAGGACTTCGTCACCGTCTCTTTCCTCGATTGGAATTTGGGCGCCATTTACGATTTGCGGATCAATGGTCGAAATCGGAGCGGCAATATAAAAAGGAATGCCATGGGCCTGTGCCAGCACAGCCAAAGAGTAGGTTCCAATCTTATTGGCTGCATCTCCATTTAAGGCAATTCGATCAGCGCCAACAATTACCGCATCGACTTTTCCTTGCGACATCAAGTAACCGGCCATGTTGTCGGTGATAAGAGTGGGAACTATGCCATCGTGAAGGAGTTCCCACACAGTAAGTCTTGCCCCCTGCTGACGAGGGCGCGTTTCACCGGCATAGACGGTCAGATTCATTCCCCTTTCGAAAGCAGATCGAATTACACCAAGGGCGGTGCCCCAACCACAGGTCGCCAGTGCGCCCGCATTGCAATGAGTTAAGACCGACGACTTACCAGTTAGAAGGTTGGCTCCATATTCGCCAATTGCCTTGTTGACGAGAATATCTTTCTCAATCATCGCCTCTGCAGAGGCCAGCAATAGATCAGCGACCACCGCCGACGATTTGTCGCTGTTATTTTCCGCTAGTTCGAAGATATTCTCCGTAGCCCATCGCAGATTTACGGCAGTCGGACGAGATGACTGTAATCGTTCTTTCGCAACAGAAAGCTTTTGAAGAAAGCTTTGAAAATCGACTTTTGAATCAGCGGCAATCCTGCGCGCTTCAAAGGCAAGACCTAGAGCGGCTGCAACGCCTATAGCCGGCGCCCCGCGCACCACCATATCCTGTATCGCAAAAAACATATCTTCCAAGGAACTGGCATCGAACTCTTCCAGCGAATCAGGGATCTTGCGCTGATCAAGAAGAATAATACGATCGTTCACCAAGCTGACCGGGCGCAGAACCGACCCGGTACCTATCTGTTGTTTGCCAGAATTTGCCGACATATTGCCTCAAAGAATTGCTTCTTGGAATTGTTTTCAAAAGCCGACCCTTACTCGGTCACTTAGCTCTTGGAAATCTCACTTCAAATTATAAGCAAGTCTCGGCAAAAAACTATGAGAAGCAATTAGCGCAATGACGGTAAGAGACGACTCATTCGAAACTTCCGCCATCAACTACCAAGCATGCAATTACAGCTAGTCGTCAGCTATGTATTCGCCTTTTGCAATGTGGTCATTGAACCACGTACTTATAACCGTCGCCACAATAACTACGGCGAACCCGCTGATGAGTTCCATAAAGGACCCTCCGATTCCAAATTTTGAAGATATGTAGATCTTATCCTTATCCCTGTCATATAGATCACAATATTTTCAACATATCGCTTGGCAATCCAGGCTTGACCATTCACAGCCCTGACAGCGCGCTGCTTTTGCGGATAGTTTTGAAATTTCTCATACTATTTCAGGTGGCTCTTCGCTCGCTCAGCACTAGCTCGGATCGTCGTCGTAGTCTCCCAACTGCGCAAGATTTTCTTCAAGCAGCGCGGCTTCCTTCACGGCCTTATCATCCGGATCATCCAAAGCAAGATTCTCATCGACATTGTCATCATCATCCGATGAATCCTGACCGGTTCCTTTATGGACAATTGGAAAAATATAGCTTTGCTTGAACTTTACTTGATTAGTGAAACTCGCTCCGTCAAAAACAATAGGGGCTGGCAGTGACGCGAGCAATTGCGTTGTCACCTTCACGTATGGTCCCTCATCGATATTTGATTCGCCCGTAGTTGGATCAGCAAAGCTGTTGTATTCAAAAGAAGATCCGGTCGCCGTTCCGACAGGACCAGGATCTTGGCCAAGCAAGACGAGACTTGAAATGAGACCGCCACATGTTGCCGAATGATTTTTCACAACGATGTTAGCAACCTGATAAGCATCAGAAGGGTTGCTGCGCTGCGCTGCCGCTCGTGCCGCATCTCGGCAGGCCGAATCATTTATGTAGGCGGCAAAGACCATTACTCCGACATTGACACAAATCAACATTATTACTGGCATTATGAATGCAATTGCCCCTAGCTCGACGATTGAAGAACCGCGCTCATTACGAGCGTTTTTGGCAGTTCCAGTTCGTCTTCCAGACCTTTTGTTCGAGTTGCAGGATGTATTACGTTCTATTTTCATGTGATAGCCTCGTTCATTGCCTCGATGAACCAATCATAGATTTCAAATCTGAATAGGTTCTAAACGTAGTTCCAAAGCAAAAAGAAACCATCATGAGGATGGCTCCTTTTTGTTGTGTGATTCGGGCTATCGGATGGAAACCTTTTAGTTAATCAATGCAGCTTCGCCTCTTTCGATTAGCTTGAATGCAAGCTTGAGATCATCGAGTTCGGAACCGGGGTAGTAGCCTTTGAACTTGTTCTTTGCACCTTCCTCCGGCTGATAGGCTGCTGGATAAAACTGACTGCTACCGCCGGCGGCCTGAACGATCTTTCGGCATACTCGCGGTCCACCTTTTGCAGCGTAAGCGGTGTGGAAAAACCCGATGATTTGAATATTGATTCCAGCTTCACCACACTGTTTAGCTAATTTCTTGTAGCCACCTGAGGTTGGGATTCCATCTGTCAGCAGAATAATTGTTTGAGGAACGCCAGCTCGATGCGCAGGACCAGTAAGCATATTTTTGGCGACTCTCAAAGCGTCTGTTGTGTTGGTACCTTCGAAGGTTGTAGCGGTTGCAATTGCATCGACAGCTGCTTTGGATTTGTTCTGGTCTTTGTCCAAGCGAACTACTGGAATGGACTGCTTGCTTGCGCTCTGGCTGAAGGTATCGAACTTATCTTGCCCATCGACGTACTTTCCGCGTTTCGGATTACCACCGGCATAAGGAGCGAAACCAACCAATCCAACGTGTACTTCGGGATTTCTCGATGTGAGCTGGCTGATGAACTTGCTAGCGTCTTGCTTAGCGTCAGCTAGAGGATGAACGAAGGGCAGTGCTGCTTCCTGGTATCCGGCTCGGAAATCGACTCCGGCTTTGACTTTATCCAAGATCATTTTGCTGTACACGCTGTTTGGATCACCCAATACGCTTTCATCCACATGCTTCTTGAAGTAGAGCTTCTCGCTATTGAGGTTCCCACGTTTCGCTTCGAAGAGGGCAGCCAACTTAACATCGAAAGGGGCCGAGTCAAGAAAAGAGAGTACTGAGTTATTTTTGAAATCGACAAGGCTTGGATTCGGGATTGCGCGAAGAGCGGCACCACCGAAAGTCCCCAGGGCTGGCGAGGTTCTTGAGCTACCAGCTTTGGCTACCTTGTAGCTAAGTTTGTATCCTGATTCGACCTTACGCTTGTAGACGCGATTGACGATGAAGCTTCCAGGTCCGTTCAGTCCTGTGCCCAATGTCATTGAATCAGAGATATCGATCGCAACAACTACGTCACCGGTCAAGCCCTTGAAGCCGCCCTTGGAGTTTGCTCTTATAGTCGAGGTCTTCAGTCCAAGGAAGTTAGAGAATGCTGGCTTAAGACCGAAAGCAGCTTTTGCGATCACCTGGCTGTTTGCAGAATCAACAAGAAGGTCGAATGTGGCTTTTCCTTCTTCCGGGTTGTCGGTATCAACGCTTGTTGATTGAACGGCATCTTGCAACAAATTGCTTACTACAACATTGCGGCGAAAGAGCTTCAGAGCTAGTCCTTTAATCCTGGCATCAACTTGAGTCTGGCTCTGGCTCGGAGCATTCACATCGGCGTCGTTCATTGCGCTAACTGCCGCCAGAGCCGCAGCATCAACGGCGTTGCGCAATTGAGTCTGTGCCAGGAAAAGCCGAGAGACTTCAAATGCCAGAAGTCCGAGGGGGAGAAGGACAAAAAAGCTTACGATGGAGGCAACTACTGCCATAGCTCCACGCTGGCTTCGGACCTTTCGATTTAGCGACTTATTCATTGTGTCGACCCCGTTTCTGAATCCCAAACCCTACTGATGTTTCACAGTCTAATGAGCAAATCTGAACAAGATCTGAACGAATTACGACTTAAGGCTCCAAACATTCACCTCACCTGATGAATCAAGCCCACAGTTCAGCTTTATACAAGTCTGCGCGACGAAGCATTGAGGGATCTTTAACTGCGCTTCCGCACTCAGCGCAGCAAGGAAAGCGTCCCTTCCAATTCGGTTCAATCACGTGACCGTAGTAAAGGCACATTGAGTGCTTATTCTTGACTGGAGTGAACAGCAAAATGACCGAAGAAGCTATGGAGCGAGCACTTTCGAAAAGACGTAGACTAAGCTCTGATGCGGAACAAGAGCGCTTATCGCTCTCCACACAAGCTGAACGTAGCGCCTTTATGGCAGATTGCTTTTCAAAACTAGTCGCAGGGATCGGTTTCCTCCGAACTCCGCAAAGTTGACGAACGTCCATCAGTTGCATGCCGTAGTGTTTCATTGATTCGATTTCTCCCGAGACAAGCTCCATCGTATGGATCAGCCAAGACCCTGCTCGGTTCAGCCAATTCGCGCTCTTCAGCCTTCCTGATGCACTCTTCCAAGCGGCTCCTTTTTGAATGCTCGTGCTTGAGCTTCAATGAGAAAGAATTGCTCGGATAGATCCAAGAATAGACAACAAAAATTGGAAACAGCAGGTGCACCAGAGAGAGGGCGAGAAAAACTGTAAGTCCGCTCGCCGGCCTGACCTTTCTATTCATCAGAGATGATCCTTTTGCATTTGCGCACACCCGGAGCTCCCTGGGCTTTCGCCCTCGCTCCGCTTGTTCCAGAAGCTCAGAGCATGTTTGCCCAGTGCCTTCATGCGAACAAGGACATCTTAAGCTCCAAATCTGAACAAGTTCTGAACAAAATCGAACCGGCTCATTTCATCTCCGGTGCCGGACCACGCATTGACGCCAGCGCACTGGCATATCTCTCGGCGTTCTTCTGATCGCCTAATTTGGCAGCCGTTTGCGCAAGCTCTTTGTAGCAATCTTCCATGCAGAGGTGGGCACACGACTGACAAGAGAGTGGCGCCGACAGAAACTCAAGATGCTTCTGCCCGAGTTTCATAGCAAGTGAATATTGTTGTTTGGAAAATAGAAACTTCCACGCTCGGCCGAATTCGTGATCGCACTGAAATAAGGGTGTTCCTGAGAGTCTGGTAGATCCTGTTTTGCTGAAGTTGATTTGCGAGATAATCTTCTCCGCGTTTCCATAATCCTTTTTTGCAGCTAGAATCTGAGCGAGATTGCAAGAAGATTTAATAGATAACTGGTCTTCCGGTCCGTTCAACTTGAGGAACCCATTGCGCGCACTAGCGATAAAAGGCTCAGCGTCAGAGTAATAGCGATCGGCTATTAGCCTGGTCCCCGCAGCATAGGACGAGCTCAAAGATTGTGGATCAGAGCCGGAGGTCACTTGCCCTTTCAACAAGCTAAGCAACTTATTGGCCTCATCCTTCTTGTTTAGGTCCTTCAGGATGATGACCAGATTCACTAAATCAGCCGCACGCCTTTCGTCATTCTTTGCAAAGTTTCTGTCAGCCAAACTTAGCGACTCGCGCGCATACTCTTCGGCAGACTTCACGTCGCGAGCTCCATAGCAATAAAGTGACAGATCTCGAAGATAAGCAGGCAGTTGGGAATTGTTTTGATAATCCGGCTTCTTTTTGCAAATAGCCACGGCATTTGTAAGATATTCTTTCGCTTTTTGATAGTTCAAATTTGTTGCATAATATCCCGCCAATTGAACAAAAACGGACTCTAATGCTGGATTCTGATCGCCACCAGAGACTTGTGCAGTACGCACACAATTCTCCAAAATGCGAAATGCCTCAGCAGATCTGCGTTGATTTAGAAGATGTTTTGCAATTCTACTTTGTAAACCGATAACGGCAGCGCTTCCCGGCCCATCCGTTGCTTCCCTTATGCGAATCGCTTCTTTCATGCAGTTGCGCATATCTTCGAGCCTGCCTTTTTCACCGAACAAGTCAGCGAGCGTTGCAAATGCATCGGCAGCCTCAGCGCCACCTTCGCGAATATGTCGGGTCTTAAGACGCAGCTTGTACATCAATTTCTGGGCGGCATCAATATCACCCTTTCTGGCAATAGCCTCCGCGCTCTTACAGTAATAGGACATATCGCCCACACCGGCAGCAAATGATTTATTCAGCGGAAGGAAACATGAGAAGGCTATTGAGGCAGCTAACAATCCATAGCGTCCAAAATTTTTCATTATTTCCCCTTATTAGCGTTTGTCCGACTGGATTCGGAACCGCAACAGGCTCCCGACTGACTACAACGCTCCTGAGTTTGGCAGAGCGAATCTGGGCGCTAGTAGGTTATACCCGGCTTGAAATTGCAAACCATACATTAACCGGAATACCCCTGCAATTTGGCTGGCTTAAAGCTACTACTTGCCTCAGTGTTCTTTTTGATGAGAGCCGTCAGTTTAGCGTCGAATACTTTTGGATATTGCTTCTTGAAGGGTTCAAGCCTGCTTACGGTCTTCATGCAGCGCAGGGCGATTCGGCGGTCCACGACTTCAGGCAACGCAATAATTGAAAGACGAATCAATTCAGATGCAGCTGCTGGTGACTCATTCATGGACATTGCCGTATCAATCAAAGATTCCGATAGAAGAATTCGATGAATGGGTGCAAGCTCGGAAAAGTAGGGGATTGTCGCATCGATTAACTTCTTAGCGTCGGTATTTTTTCCTTCCATCAGATAGATGGCAGCCAATTGGCAGCAGGCAGAGATTGACGAATTTCCGAGTTTAACGCTGCCATTCTGGAATCTATATACGATTCGTTCAAAAATAGGTTTTGCTTTTTCTGCATCGCCAGTGCGAAGCATAACCCCAGCTAAGCGGCAGGAATCTTCTTCATCTCCGAGTGCTTCTTTCAGTTGAACAGTGGCTTGCCAAATTTTCTTTGCTTCCTCGTACTGCCCCATAGACTCCAAAGTTTGCGCCAACTCAATTTCAATAGCTGCAACTTTGGCTGAATCAGCCCCATACTCTTGCTTGCGCACAGCGATTTGCTTGCGAAGTATACGCGCAGCGTCCTCCGTATGACCACCACAATTGCGATAAATGAAAGTGAGCTTGGTCAAGACTTCGTCCAATCCTGTCTGATCCTTAAAATTTGGATTTCTCAACAGATTTAGAAAACTGGTTTCGGCTTGCTCGTAATTGGTTTGGCTAATTGCAAGTTTTGCCAGTTGGAAGTCAATTTGCATAAGCGCCGGATCACTTGTCTCTAAGGCAAGCTCGCGCGCTTTCTGCAGATAGTAGTTCGCGATGGGAAGTTGCCGCCGCTTCATATACGCGGCACCCTTATCGAGCAAATCAGCCGCACTTTGTCCACTGGCAAATGAATCCGGTGCCAGCCTTTTTTGTGCTGTTTTCTCCAGATCAGCAAATGGCGGTAGCTTTGCTGTAAGCGCAAGCGCTTCTTTATAAAATGTCTGCGCCAGTTCAGTACTTCGCTGCCTTCCAGCAAAATCACCGGCAGCAAGCAAAGTATTAGCAATTTGCCTGCGAGAAAGGGCTTCCAAAATCACATTTGGCTGCTTTGCCATCTCTAAAATCTTAGTACAAAGTTTTTGCGCTTTTTCGGATTTGCCTGCTTTTAGCTCTAAGTTCACAAGCATGCAATAAGACCTAAATCGCTCATTTATCAAGGCATTATTCAATAGAGCATCGGGAGCATTTGACTTATCAAAAATAGAATTGGCTTGTTTGAGCAGCTTGCGGGCATCGTCCAATTCGTTGTCTAAAATTTTGACACCGGCAATATCGACAAGGGACTCCGCATACCGATAGTCGGAAGCCCCTAAACCGGATGCTAATTCCTTTCCTTTGGAAAAGAATTCCAACGCATATTCCTTCTTTGACCTGTGCAGATAGTCATACCCTCGCTGCCTCATTAACTGCCACGAAAGAATTAGCCGCTGCGTATTCCACTTCACAATAATGAAGCTCAATGCACAAGCGCCAAACGCAAAGAGGGAAATCATCAGAGCCAAGAATAGTTTTGACATCTCAGTCGTTCTGCAATGATCAACAGTGATATCATATCCGACCAGAGCTTTGGGAGGAGACTGTGGCTAAAATTCTTCTTGTTGAGGACGACCCTGATATAGCGGCTCGGGTAACAGAATTCCTGAGTCGCGAAGGTCACATCCCCGAGCACGTCGACAACGGATTGGAGGCAAAAGACAGGCTGCGCATCTATGATTACGACCTGATAATTCTCGATTGGCAACTCCCCGGTGCCACAGGAATCGAGATCTGCCAAACATACCGCAGCAACGGTGGACATAAACCTGTTTTGATGATGACAGGCAAAGATACAACACAGGACAAGATGACAGGGCTCGATACAGGCGCCGATGATTATGTCACCAAACCATTTGATTTTGGCGAACTTGGTTCTCGCATTCGGGCTCTGCTACGCCGCCAAAATAGCACCGTCTCAATGACGCTTAAGGCTCAGGATTTAGAATTGAACCCAAGCGAACGCAGCGTCACTCGAGCTGGCAAATCAATAGACTTAACTCCAAGAGAGTTCGCTATTCTGGAATTTTTGATGAAGCACAACGATCAGGTGGTTTCGCCTGAAATGATTTTGAATGGTGTTTATCATTCAGAATCTGAGTCAACTATTGATTCTATTTATACCTTGGTAAAAAACATACGCAAGAAGATAGGCGACAAACAGTCAGTGATAAAGACTGTCCATGGTATTGGCTATAAACTACTTTCGTAACGCCTCCCCCTACTTTGAACGCTTCTGAACAGGCTCTGCCTGTGGAGTAGAGACTGTCATTGGTTTATCGCCACGCGGCAAACGCATCCAGAATCTAGTCCCCTTGCCTAATTCACTTTCGACTCCAATAGTGCCATCATGGGCTTCAACTAGAGCTTTGGAAATAGAAAGCCCCAATCCCGTGCCCTTACCTCTGGCACCATCCTCGGCAGAGACCTGATGAAATCGATCAAAGATCTGCGGCAGCTTATCAGCTGGAATTCCACGCCCCTCGTCCCTTACGGCAAGCTCTACATAATCATTGAAAAGCTCCGCTTCGATCCAAACTGTCTTACCTTTTTCGGAAAACTTGATCGAGTTTGAAACCAGATTTACTAAGACTTGCACTATGCGGTCGCCATCGGCAAGTACTGTGAACTGTGGCTCTGAAAAAACCAGTTCGATATTCTTATCGGCAGCAAAGTCCAAGGTTGCATCCTCAACTGCTTCAAACAGCAACGCCACGTGCTGCGTCTTTTTGTCGAGTTGAAAGTTTCCACTCTCCAATTTTTCTATGTCAAGGAGATCATTGATCAATCGGATCAAGCGAGAACAATTTCGCTCTGATGATTTCAGTGTTTTTGTCGCTTGCGCTGAAAGTTCGCCGACCGCACCTTGCAACATTAATGAAAGCGACAATCGAATCGATGTTAATGGAGTGCGCAGATCATGGGTTACCATCGCCTGGAGTTCTTGCTTTCGTCTATTTGCCTCACGAAGATCCTGTGCCATATTGTAAAACTGAGCATCGAGATCGGCAATCTCATCCTTACCTGCAGTCGGCACCTTCAACTCGCGATTGCTCTTGTACAGGTCAATATTGTGCATGAGAAGGCGCAATCTGGAGACCGCATCTGACCTTATATCGAATGCTAAAAACAAAGCAATCAGGCAATTTAGAACGACGCCGGCGACGACCCACATGAGAATTCTAAAGCGTGCTACATTTTCACGATCCGGCCCCTTCAGTTCAAATGATTTTTGCTTCTCGACAAAGCCACGCAAGTCTTTGAGAAAACCTTCCATGCGCGTCACAAGACCAAAGACTGGACTGCTCAAAGACTTCAAAGTGCTTCGTTTAGAGAGAATCTCCTTAACTTCACCAAGTACAAAAAGTCCTTCTTCACTCAGACGGGCGACCTGAGCTTGGTCCCGTTTGAAGTCATCGCTTTCTCTGACAAGCGTAGTTAAATTGGCAAACTCATCAGGGATCTTTTGGAATATGTCCTCAATTCTATTCTTGAGCGCCAGTTGTTGAGTGCCTTGATAGAGATAAACAAGGGCAGCCAAATCCATGTAATCTTTAAGTAAGCTGTTAGCCTCTGCTATAACAGCACGAGCATGGCGCTCCCTCATAGCCTCTTGTTCGGCATCAACAATCAAGCCGGCCAAAACCACCAAAAACACAATCTGAAAAACCACTGGAATTCCAATGAGAATGTTGATTTTGGGTTCAAATTTGAATCGGCTGGTGATCATGACTCCATATTATAAGCAACCTAGATAGATCCACCAAGCCTCGTCATGCACTCAGAAACGTCGGCTGGTTGATCGGCATAACGATGGATGTAACCCGGAGCCGTTGCACTGGGAAGATCGCTTGCTTCCTTATAGTACTTTAGCGCTTCGGTTGGATTGCCCAAAAGCTCATAACATGCACCCAAGTAGTAATCTGGAGCTTTGTAATAGTTGGCTGGCAACTCGCCTGGCAGCGCCGTCGAGAAATTAAGATTTCCATATCGAGCAGCCAAGAGATCATTTAGGGCAAGCAGAGTTTTTCCTTGAAGCATCAAGAGTCGGCCGCGTGCCAAACGCGCATCCCCGGAGTGAGCATCTAACTGCACCGCCTTATCCAAATCGCGAAGTGCTCGATCATAATCAGCAAGATCCATAAAACAGATTCCTCGCTCACAATAAGCATGCGCATTCGAAGGATCAGTTTGGATAACTTTGGTCAAATCTACAATCGCCGCGTTGGTGCAACCGACCGTTCCATACAAATGTCCCCGGGTATAGAGAGAGTTTGTATCATGCCGGTTACGTATTATGGACGCATCCAGTGTGCCAAGCATGCCAATCAACTTGTCTCCGTGGGTGCTCCCTCTCACTTGTGATTTCCAGGATTCCAGGGTCATCACTTCCGGGTCATCATCAGCTTTTTTGACAGAGGAAACTATTCGTTTGTTATCGGCATCCTCATCTTCATTTGTATCGCCGATTGCATCTGACACAGGTAAAAACAAGAGACTGAAACTCAGCACTAATGCCGAGCAACGCTGATTCATCTATTCAATCCTCTCTTTCATATCAAACCACCAACGTTATTGCCCCCTATAACAAATTAGCGAGCATCAGTGAATTGAGAATGGAAATTATGGAGAGATTATGGAGACGAACGATCCTATATATAGTGGGGGCAACACGGCAGATCAGCGAACACTATGAGACGTTCTTCCCTACAGATGTGTGATCATGCAGAATTCGCCAACCCTCAGCCGACTTCACAAGAACCAAACTGAACACCCCACCGGCAGAGCTCTTATCTTCTTTCTCTACGTTCCAGTGGCCGATGCACAGTGCATTTTTCTCACCAAGTGGAGTTATCTTGAGTCCTGAGAAACTTAACTTTCCCATTCCGGCCGAATTGTTTCCGTACTTTGCTTTGTAGCGGCCGTTAATGGCGTCGTAACCCCAGACTAACTCGCCGCCAGCTGTAAAACAGACATCGCTTGATTGGAGGTAGCCACTCATAAATTTTTCAAGATTTCCAGCATTCCATGCATCTGATTGCATCTTGATCAGCGCTTCGATTTCAGTTTCCATTTTAGATTCCTTAGCTGATACAGGCGAGGCTAACAAGCAGACAATAGCAATACAAATAAAATGCGTGGCCGCAGTGCTGCATTTTGTGGAATCACATTGCTTAGTTTTTTGGACCAGCAGTTGGCTCCTTTTGTTCGGACATGAGCGATTGACCATCATTGCTTTCATCAGCTTCCTCCGAAAATCTAGGGATAGTAAATGAGAATCTTGTGCCTTCCTCATCGGAGCTTTCTGCCCATATTTCCCCACCATGTTGCTCAACTATCGATTTTGAAATCGCCAATCCAAGCCCCGTGCCTTTGCGCTCTTGCACTCCTCTTGCGTCAGCCTGCTCGAACTTTTCAAAAATACTTTTCAATTTTTCAAGCGGAATCTTCCTGCCATGATTGCTTACTGAAAATCTAAGGTAACTCTCGCCATCTTGAACTGATACCTTCACTTTGCCGTCGGGATATGAAAATTTAATGGCATTGCCTATTAGATTAACAAGCACCTGAATGATGCGCCCCCCATCGCACTCACATGAGACAGCTGGACAGTCCAAAATAAGTTCAACTTGCTGTGCCTGGGCGTACCTTTCCACAGCATCGGCTGCCGCATTTACTAACTCAGAAACGTCAGTCTCAACAATGTCCATCTCCCATTTGCCGGCTTTCATTTTCTCAAGATCAAGCAAGTCCTGAACCAACATCATTAAGCGATCGCACGATTGCTTGCCGCGATTGGCATACAGTACCCCCTGCTCATTAACGTCACCACAAAAGCCGTCCAACATAGAAGAAAAAATCAGACTGATTGAGGTCAGCGGAGTTTTCAAATCGTGGCTTACCATCGCCACAAACTCGCGCTTTGCACGCTCAAGCTCATGCCTGAGAGTCGCGTCAAGAAAAATGACCAGACAAGCCCGCTGCCCATTCCAAACAAGGGATCGCGTTGACGCCTCAGCCGGAAAACCTTCACCAGTATTACGAATGACTAGACACTCAAACGAACTCTCACTTGCTACGATCCCGGCTTTTAAATTGGCGGCAAAGTTGTTTTTGAAGAATCCGAAAATAGCACCAGCCTTCAGATCGGACAGCTCGGTCCTTGAATAGCCTGTCAGTTCCAGAGCCGCCTGATTCATAAATTCGACTTGAGCATCAGCGCTAATAACTGCAACTCCTGCAGGTAAGCTCTCCAAGATTCCGCGCAAGCGCTCTTCGCTTTCACGCAAGAGTTGCTCTGCCCTTTTCCTTTCGGTAATATCATGAGCTATACAAAAGAGCCCGCGGTCAGTTGCTGAAACATGAGCAGACCAGAGCATATCGACAATCTGTCCATTCTTTTTGCGAAAACGATTCTCAAAATAAATTTTGTCGATACTTTTCTCCGCGCCCATCAACGACTTCATCGTCGTATTGACGTCCTCAGTGACAATGAAATCAGTTATTTGTTTGCCCACTAAGTCTTCCGGTTTATAGCCCCAAACGGACTTTGAGGCAGGGTTCACAGACATCAGCTTGCCGGATAAATCAATGACGCAAATTACGTCAACGGCGTGCTGCAATAACGCCTTCTCACGTTGTTCTGCATTTTTCATTTGCAGCTCAGCATTCTTTACTTGCTGCTCTGCATTCTTCATCTGCTGCTCGGCGTTCTTGGACTTTTCAGAAGCAGAAGCAAGGGCCCGCTTAAGCACCGCAAAGTGATCTTTTGAGCTAGCACCAAGTTTCTCACCAGCAGCTAGATTCTCTGCAGTTGCTGCCATGTCGCTTAGAGTTCGACTCAGGTCTCTAATTACGAACTTGTATTGAATAAAAGCTGCTAGCGCTGCCAATGCTAACGGAACAACAGCAAGCAAAAGCGGCTCTGTTTTAGCGCAAAAGAACATCAACAAGCTGGCAACAAGACCAACAACCAGAGTTGCACACAAATTAAGGCAAGCCGTTTCCCGAGGTTTCATTCAAATGCTATTGCGGTCCCTGCCCAGGTCCGCCTGGTGGACCGCCGAATCCGCCAGGACCACCGGGACCTCCCTGCATACCGCCCGGGCCTCCAAATGGTGGCGGACCACCCTGAAAGCCGCCCGGTCCTCCCGGAAATCCGCCAGGACCTCCTCCTGGGGGCATGCCACCAGGTCCAGGGAATCCACCTTGAGGACCACCATCAAAACCTCCGGAGTTTCCACTTCCGCTCGCCTGACGCATGGGAAACAACTGGTTAATGTGCTGCTTGATCATTGCTGCCTCTTCTGGAAATGGGTTTGCATCCGAAAGAGTCTTGTTTAACAAGTTGCGGGAATCGTCCATTTTTCCTTGCTCTACGTAGGCTCTGTTTAGCTCCAGACGCATCCTGATCAGATCCCGATCAGGCGATACAATTTTGCGCTCATGCGCGCTAATTACGTCGGTCAAGACTTTTTCCATAAACTGGGGATCTTTATCACCCGTTCCCATACTAATCTGAGCGATACGCCAATACAGAGGATAGTTAGTTCCATTAACAGTGTTGTAACTGTAAGTCTCTTTCACCCCCTTGAGATACTCGCTACATGCAGTCAGGTCACGTAATTGATAGGATGAGTCAGTGAGTTTAGCGGCAATTTGTCCATATACATCCCGTGAAGGGCGCATATTGATCGCTTGCAAATACTTTTGACGCGCTTGCGAATAATCCCCGGAGCGGTAAGCGAAATCTCCGTCATTAAGAACCGATTCAAGAGTTGGAGCCTTTGCTGTTTCACTTGCGAAGGGTCGCGTAGAAGAGAAAGTTGGTTCCGGTTGCGTGTTTGTAGGCTGAACAGCGGGAATTGGTGTACTTGTGGTGGCTGGATTCAATGCCGTGGCCGCTATGGGTGGTTGACTGCCAGGAGTATAAGCCACACCTGGCAAGGCTCCTTTGTTGGTAGAGTTCGCGACTGCAGGTGATACAGCCTTAGTGACGTTCTGAGTATTGGAAGTTTTGTTGTTGTTGGAGAAGAGCGGATTAGAGAAGAGCGCATTCATTGGGTTGCCCTGTTGACCATTACTACTAGTTGCTGTAGGGCTATCAGCTCCATCCGGCACAGGTGCAGCAGTTCCTGGAGTATGATTATTCTTCTCGTTCTGATTGTGCGAATTGTAGATAATTCCTGCTGGGATCATGAACATCAGCATGGCACCAAATGCGATACTGAACCCGATAAGCAACTGGTTCTGTTTCTTCGCCCTCTTCGTTCTTGTTGTTATGGACGCACCACCAACAGGGACGGCCCCGCTTGTAGAACCAGTCCCGGCACGCGGAACAACAATCTCCGGAGCCCCACTAAAGGCGTGCTCTATCCCCTGGGCAAATTCCGCCATAGACTGCACACGATCTTCCGGTGCTTTTGCCATTGCTTTGAAGATCAATCGCTCAAGCGCAGCAGGTACATATACCCCTCTTGCTTCATCGCGCAAAGGTTTGGGTGTCTCGGAGATATGTTTGCTCATGATATCGAAGAGCGTGTCCGCACGAAGAGGAGGAACGCCGGTTAACGACTCATACATCACACAGCCAAGCGAATAGATGTCCGAGCGATGATCCAGTTGATGCGCTCGACACTGCTCTGGACTCATATAGAGCGGACTGCCTACCACCATATTAGTCATGGTGAGTTTGTGGTCGCTCTTCTCCGGATCGCCGCCATTGACCAGCTTTACAAGCCCCAGGTCAAGAATAACCGGGAACAGAGGGTCATTGCGACGTTCCGTAATCATGATATTGCTGGGTTTGAGATCTCTGTGTATCAGACCTTTGTCGTGAGCATGTTGAAGCGCATCACAAGCTTGCCTGAAAATATGGCGAAATTCATCAAGTTTAAGTGGTGCTTGATTCAACATTTGATCAAGGCTGGTTCCACTTAAATAATCCATGCAAAGGTAAGCTTGCTTTTCATAGGTAAGCATTCGATGAATACAGGTTGTGCTAAAGGAGAAATTATTTTCTAAAGTCTTGCCAAGACTGGCCATTTG
>JAIEQI010000062.1 GCA_019747875.1 Candidatus Obscuribacterales bacterium | reverse complement strand
CCCATACTTAGCTGCATCGTCCCATGACTTAGCCATGGTCCCATACTTAGCTGCATCGTCCCATGACTTAGCCATGGTCCCATACTTAGCTGCATCGTCCCATGACTTGGCTGCATGGTCCCATGACTTAGTTGAAACCGTCGTCTGCCGTGTCGACTTCTTTGCCGGCCTTGCGCAGTTCTTCACGATCTGCAAGCGGGATATGGACCGTGAAGGTGGAACCTTTGTTCAACTCTGATTCCAGCTCGATGCTTCCGCCATGAGCTTTGATAATGGTCAGTGCGATTGCCAGACCGAGTCCAGTTCCTCCGCCATAAACTCGGCTTCGTGTGCGGGATCTTTCAACACGATAGAAACGATCGAAGATTCGTTGCTGATCTGCCGGCGCGATACCAATGCCGGTATCAATCACGCGCACAATGGCCTCGTTATTACTTTTTCGAAGTGTGACTGTTACTTTGCCACCACCCTGGGTGGCTTTAATTGCATTGTTGGTCAAGTTCAAAAATACTTGCTTGAGTTTGTCCACATCAGCAAGAACCCAAACAGCTTTGGGTGGAATGATGAACTGCACTTCAATTTGTTCCGGTGCAATGACCATTACCGTGTCTTCAACGCCTTCTATCGCGGTGCGCAGATCAATTATGTTCTTCTGTGCAATAACAGGCTGACCTGCGTCGGCGCGTGCCAATTGCAAAAGATCAGAAACCAAGCGAATCAATCTGCCGCTTTCATCAGAAATCGTTTGCAATGCTTCTCCGAGCAGTTGTCCGTCGATGTTGCCGCCGCGCCGCTGCAACAGTTTTGTATATCCTTGAATTGATGTGAGAGGTGTTCTCAATTCATGGCTCGCGTCGCCGACGAACTGGCATTGAATATTCAATGATTCTTCGAGGCGATTGAGCAAGCGGTTGAACGCTTTTCGTAATTCAAGAATTTCGCTTGATTCGGATTGATCGATATCAAGACGCTGGCGAATATCCATAGCCGCCAGTTTATTTGTTGACGAGATAAGCTCTGATAAAGGACTGGTAATGATTCCGGATAGCTGCCAGTTGATGAATGCCAAACCCGGAATCAGTGGAATGTACCAGAGTAAATCAATGGGATTGAAACCATGCATGCCGCTTACGATCAGGTGACAAATTACAATCGGCACAATACCACTGACCGTCATGACAATAGCCATGCGGCCGCGAACTGTATTGGACCATCGGAATTTGCTCATCTAGATTGAAGCGCGGCTTTTCATACAGACTCAGATTTTACCCGTTTGCGCTTCGTTTGCTTGCCTTTCTATGGGTTTTTGAGCAATCTCAAATATGCGTCATGAACCCTTCCGTTCGATACGAGACAGCTGCCTGTATATATAGAATCGCCGCCATCAAGGTCTGTGAACTTGCCCCCAGCTTCTTCGACCAACACTTTCATCGGTGCCAGGTCCCATGGGTAGAGGCCGACTTCAATTGTCGCCTCGCCCTTTCCTTCAAAAACATAAGCAAAGTTAAGATAATCGCCCAATCCCCGCTGGCGATAGCTCTTTTCAATGCAACGGGTAAACCCATCCCAAAGTCCTTCCTTTAAGATGCGATTGGGACCGCCGAAAAGGAAGAGGGAATCCTCAATCTTCTCGACTTTAGACACTTTCAGGCGCTCGGCATTTTTGTACGCGCCGAAACCGGACTCTGCATAGAAGGCATCTCCAGTTGCTGGATTGTAGACAACTCCTACTCTGATTTTTCCATCGATTTCAAGTGCCAGCTGAACGGAAAAGATTGGAATGCCTCGGGCGAAGTTATAAGTTCCATCGATTGGATCAATGATCCACTTTCTTGAATTGCTTTCACAATTGCCGCTTTCGCCTTCTTCTTCTCCCAAAATTGCGTCGTTCGGAAAGATCGCCTTAATCTCATTGCGGATCAAATCTTCGCACTCTTTATCGGCGAGCGTTACCGGAGTATTGTCCGGTTTCATTGTCATCTCAATGCCGCTCGTGAAGTGTTTTAGAGCGAGGGCACCAGCTCGCTTGCACACATCCAGGGCGAATTCCAGCTCTTTGCTTGCCATCAATGACATCCTCAAAAAAGGAAAACGGAAACTCCCAGTGGCATTTGCCATAGGGAGCTTCCGAGGAGATCAGGCTGAATGGAGCTACTTGTTCAGTTCAGTCCGTTTAGAACAGGTAATCGTAAATGGCGCGTGCTCCGCGACCAACTCCGACACCTACGTCTCTGACATCAATGAGCGTACCTTTTACAACACGCTCCCACAAGAATCCTTTCTGCCTTTCAGCATAAGCAAGTCTCATGTCTTGTTCGATGTTCTTTTCTTCGACGAGTTTCATACGTCTTTCGAGATCATCAACACGAGCCTTTAGCTGGTTGAGTTCACCGCGGAACTCATCAAGCAGAGCAGCAAACTTTTCCAAGTCAGCTTTATCAGCCTTTTGTGCTAATCTCTCCGCCACGCACTGCTCGTACTTGTAGAGAGCTGCTGCCAGCTCAAAACGAGTTGTGGATTTTTGTCCACGATAAGTGCGATCTGGATAACCTACCAACACATGGCAGGGGTTATTTACAAGTTCTTTCAGTGCGTTGTATGCCCATTCGTTTCCAACGACGTCTGTTAATTCACTGACGTTGGTGGCGCCTTGAGCATTCGCTGGTGAAATAGTAATTGCAGCGCTTGCACCAAGTGCAACGACTGCTGAAAGCAAGGTTGCCAACCTTTTCTCCATACCAGTTAACTCCCTCAGTTAGACCTGACTCCTACGCGTAGCAATATACCCCAATTACTTCGGTGATTAGTAGTAGGAAACCCTGTAAAAGTAACGGATCTCCTGTAACTTCTTTCAAGAACCACTATCTAAGCTATTATTCGCAACCTTAAATAACGCTAATAATTTTACATGTTTGTGAACGATATATGCAAAGCGAATCTGAAAAGTATTGTCAGTAGGACGTTTTCGCAGGTTCTAATTCTTGACGAGTGTGTTTTTCTCATCTGCGACCGATAATGTTTCCGAAAAATCAGACGTGACAAGTTTTTTGGGGTAGTAATCAAGAACGGATTTCAGGCAATAGAATATATTTGCACTATACGTGGTGGCATATTCCCGATACTGTCTTTGGTGGCAACTGCCGTGCGGCTTGTCTACCAAAGGGAACGGCTCCACATTGCAAAAGGAGAATATGTTTTTGGCGGGGATTAGCAGCTCGGATTCCGGGAAATGGCTCTGCCTGTAACCATTCCTGGGCTTCAGACGGACGGCTGGATAATTCTGTATCTTGATAAGTAAGCCTTTCCATTGTGCTTAATCGACGATAAACTTCCAAAAGGGACAAGCTGCATGACCGAAATTTGCCTACGAATTGCACATCTATACGCGCACTATCTCAACATTTATGGGGATAGAGGCAACATTATTACGTTGACCAAAAGATGCCAATGGAGAAACTTGAAGGTCGAGGTGCACGCAACTGCTTTAAAGGAAGCGATTGACCCTGAGTATTATGATGTCTTTTTCATCGGGGGAGGACAGGACAAGCAGCAGCAAGTTATCGCAGAGGATTTGCTTGCGAACAAGGATGCGCTGACTAAATCGATAGAAGGGGGCGCTGTCATCTTGTCCGTTTGTGGTGGTTATCAGCTGCTGGGACACTATTACAAACCACACGAGGGACCTGAGTTAAGAGGCATTTCCCTGGTTGACGCCCACACTATTGCTGGGAATCGGAGAATGATTGGCAATGTTGTCATAAGGCGTGATGATGCCAGTACCCTTGTCGGTTTCGAGAATCACAGCGGCAGAACTTTTCTTGGCGAAGGTGTTCAGGCTCTTGGCAGGGTCGTCGTTGGCAACGGTAATAATGGAGATGATGGTTTTGAAGGTCTGGCGCAAGATGTTGGCGGAGGCAGAGTATATGGAACTTATTTACATGGCTCCCTTTTGCCCAAAAATCCTGTACTTGCCGATGAGATAATCAAACATGCATTGAAACGCCGCTATGGAGTTGTGGAGCTATCCAATCTTGATGATTTTGTGGAACGAAGCGCGCACGATTATGCAGTCACGTTGAAAGCTTGAAGAGGGAACCTTGAATAAACTGTCCATTCTGATTCCTGTATACAACGAAGAAAAAACTTTGGTTCAAGTCTTGGAGATGGTGTCACAAGCCGATTCAGCTGGTCTAGAGAAAGAGTTGATCGTTGTCGATGACGGGTCGACTGACCGAACACGAGAAATACTGGCTTCTCTTGATGCCGCCAAATATGGTGCCAAGATTTACTACCATGACAAGAATCAGGGTAAAGGGGCGGCGCTGCGAACCGGCCAGGGTTATGCCACAGGCGATATCATAATGATTCAAGATGCGGATCTTGAGTACAGTCCCAACGAATATCCGGAACTTTTGAAGCCTATCCTGGAAGGTCGAGCCGACGTGGTCTATGGTTCGCGCTTGAGCGGTGGCAAACTTACGCGAGCTTTTCGATTCACTCACTATCTCGGAAACAAATTTCTAAGCTTTTTGACCAATGTGCTATACGATTGCACGTTGACCGACATGGAAACCTGTTACAAGGTATTTAAAGCGGATATCTTCAAAAGGGTTCAAATTAAGTCGAATCGGTTCGAATTCGAACCTGAAATAACTGCAAAAGTTCTGAAGCAGGGCGTCCGCATATATGAGCTTCCGATTTCGTATTTTGGGCGAGATTATTCTGAAGGCAAAAAGATCACCTGGGTCGATGGCTTCGGTGCCATTTGGGCATTATTGAAATATCGTTTTATGGATTGAAACATTGGACTGGTATTACGCGCAGAACAATCAGCAGAAAGGTCCGATTTCTGAAGAGGAATTGAAAGACTTGCTCTCTTCTGGCGTTATCTCCATGGACTCACTTGTTTGGAAGAAGGGGCTGCCGAATTGGACAGAAGCAAAAAAGTTGCCCAACTTCAAGCAAAACTCGGTTGAATGGTTTTACGTGCATAACGGCAAACAGCATGGTCCGTTAACAGAGGATTCGTTAAAGGAAGAGTTGCGGTCTGGTCGATTGCCCGCGGACAGCGATGTCTGGTGTGATCAGATGGACGATTGGACTAGTGCTAATCAGTTGCCGCTTTTTGCTGCAGTAATTCCGAAGGCACCACCACCGGTGCCTAAGCCGTCGCTCCCCTTAGCTGGAGCTCCACCTCCGCGTCCTCAAGTCTCTGGTGGGTCGAATCCGCAGCCCAGACCGCAACCTTCAGCTGCTGGATCGAATCCGCCGCCCAGACCGCAGCCTGCTGCTGCTGGATCGAATCCGCCGCCCAGACCGCAGCCTGCTGCTGCTGGATCGAATCCGCCGCCCAGAGCGCAACCTTCAGCTGCTGGATCGAATCAACAGCCTGAGCCTTTGGCGCAGGGAACCTTGCCACCGCCACCACCGCCGCGAACAGGCACGGGACCCATGATTCCCACTTATGATGAGATGTTCAACAACCCTCCGCCGCGAGTTTTGCCTGCGCAACCCGATTCCGGTGGTGGTAAAGCGGTTCTGATCATGTTGCTTTTCTTGCTTCTCTTTGGTGTCGGTGGTGTTGCCGTTTTTATTAGTTCCGGTAAGGAAATGATTCCCGGTCTGAGTTCCATTCTTCAAACAAAACCAAGTGCCAGCGTTGTGCCGAATCCAACGAATCAGCCCGTCGTCCCGACAGCTCCAGCTAATCATCCAATACCCTCGACGCCTGCTTCCACTGCGTCAGCTCCAGGTTGGAATCCGCCTGAAGTGACCATGACCCAACCACCAGATCAGCGTCAGGCATTAGTACCTGGTGAACGTTTCACAAGAAAACCGCCTGAGCCAAACGTGGACGTATTTCACGGTCTTCAAAAGACGAAAGATCTTGCCGGAGGTGATATGTGATGCTGACATATCACAATTTCATATTGATGTTGCTGCCTGTTTTTCTTGTGTTGAACTGTGCTGGGGCTGCATTAGCTCAGCAGCAAGATGTTGATTTCGGTCCATATATGCAGGAGTTGCAGAGAAGAATAAAGAGGAGTTGGTTTCCTCCACGGGGCAGTGAAACGAAGCGGGTAAAGATAAGATTCAAAGTTGACTCTCTAGGTAACCCTTCCGATGCCCATATCAGCGAAAGCTCAGGCGTGCAAAGTTGCGATGCCGCTGCCCTCGCAGCACTTGCTGGAGCTGCTCCGTTCAGACCACTTCCTGCCGGAGCACCATCATCGGTAGATATAGAGTTCAGTTTCGATTACAACGTGATGAACGCTAGAAGGCAATCGAAGGGGAGCCCTGCTGCTCAGGCAAGTTCTAATTGGGATAGGTTTAATCCTGCCACTTCACCTGCTGCAACGACCAGCATGGACTCCGCCTCGCCGGCTGCTGCAACTTTTGCCGCGAATGCAAATCAGACTACGTCCAAGCTCAAGCCCCAGCCGAAAAACGATGCACCGCCGGCACCAAATGCAAAAAACGACGGTCAGTCAGGCTCGGCCCGAAGTGAAAAAGAACTTGCTATTAGGGGATCGAAAAAACTCTACCTGAAAGGGTGGGACATGATGAACTATGGCAATTTTCAGGAGGCGAAGCGCCTTTTGACTCTAGCTATTTCTATTCAAGGTACAGCCGAAAAGTATTGGGCCCGCGCTATTACTTACAAAGTCCTGGGAGACAAAAGTAAGTCTCTGGAGAACTATAAATTGGCTATTGCGGACTATAAGAAAGCGGCCGAGCTGTATGACGGCTCCTCCCAAGAAGACCAGGCAGCTGTTTGCAGGGCGGATGCATCCAAGCTTGATACATTCATCAAGACTCATAAGAAGTAAGCGCATTCAAGATCGACAAACAGGGTTTTCCCTGTTTACATCTCGATCCTTAAACCGTTCAATAAGGGCAATTACTACTGTCTCTGGGTCCAAACACGCGGCTCTGCTGGGAATTGGCCCAAAAGATCTTAGTTTTCTTTAAACACAATATAGGGTACACTGTTGTCAGGTGGAGGGCTCGGCCCTTTATGTCAGGGTATGGAGGAATTGAGAGGGCGAGAGCCCAGCGAGATTCCGGAGCGTTTTAGTAATATTTCTGGGTTTTGATTACGATGAAGAAAGCAATTCTTTTAGGTCTTGTAATTCTGAGCGGCGGACTACCGGTATGTGCTCAGGGCTATCATCAGAGCTATGGGGACAGTCGCGTTGTCAATCAAGGACAGACAGGCTTGTACAACCCGTCCGGCTCTTATTTGGGTGCCGGTACACTGAGCAAATCCGCGACTGGTCAAGCCGCTGGGTCCAGGGCCGGTGGGCTGCCATCCACTGTCTGGGGTGCCAGCATCCGTGCTCCTGGTGATGGACTCTATAACGGCGCCGACGGCACGATGCGGCAGGAAAATGGTTCCGTTATCTACGTCGACCAATACATGGCTCGCCAGAACCAGATGCGTCGAATGCAAGAGCAGCGCATGATGCGCCAGCGCCAGCAACAGATGCAGTACAACGCCCCCCAGGGGAATTTCTATGTTCCCGGCTCAAACGGCGGAGCTGCTTCATACGGAAGCGGTGGCGCTGCAGGCTACGGAAATTATCGAAGCCGTTAAAACCTATCTAAATACCTCGCTGAGACCGCTGTTTGATTACCGGACCTGTCCGATAATCGAGTATTAGGTCTTCATAAGGTTTCGACCCAACTCGACGCTTTGGCAGTATCTTAGTTCCAAAGATGTGCGGGCGGGGTTTTGTATGAACATAAAAGCAACTTTGAGCAACACGACGTTTTGGGCCGCTCTTGCTGGATGCGCCTGGCTATCCGTATTTGTCTATGCGGGATCCAAGGTCTTAATCCAGTAGCTGAATTTCTCCTTGGTTCACTGGCCGCCATGGCGGACTATGCCTTGAATCGAAGCATCTCTGCTGTTGAGTTCCGCGTAAGCATCGCGGAATACGCCTGCTATAGGGATATAATATCTGTTCTCTATACGTGAGGTGTGTCGTGAAGATAGCAGTTCTTGGCGCCGGTGCGATGGGTCAGGTGACCATTTTCGATTTAGTTGAGTCTTCAGGGGTCAGTGAGGTACTGATCGCCGATCTCAATCTAGATAGAGCTGAGGAGCTCAAAGCCCAGCTCAAGTCATCGAAAATTAAGACGGCTAAGGCTGATGTGCAAAATGTGGAGGCGCTTGCTAGCCTCCTTAGCTCCTGGGATGCGGTTGTTAACTGCTCTCCATATGTCTTCAACCTGAACGTAATGGAGGCCGCTCTGAAAGCTGGTTGCCACTACCTAGATTTGGGCGGGTTGTTTCACGTAACGCGAAAACAAATGGAGCTTGACGAAAAGTTTCGAGCCAAAAAATTACTGGCAGTTCTTGGGATGGGCGCCGCTCCCGGAATGACAAATGTTATGGCTGCCTGCGCAGCCGACGAAATGGACAAAGTCGAGAACATAGACATCTTTGCCGCATCTGTTGATTTGGTTAGCCACAGCCATCCTTTCTTGCCACCATATTCGCTCGACACGATCTTGGATGAGTATTTCCTTTCACCGTATGTTTTTGAAGATGGTGAATTCAAGGAAGTTCCGCCCATGTCGGGCGAGATGATTCATGATTTTCCAGCACCGGTCGGCCGGGCGGCTTCATTTTTGACATTGCATTCCGAGGTGGCAACTCTTCCGCTCACATATAAAAACAAAGGTGTGAGGCGTGTTACTTATAGATTAGGCTTGCCAACCGCTTTCCATGAGCGTTGCAAATTCCTTGTCGATTTGGGATTTGGTGTGAAGACCGCGCTCAAGGTAGACGGAGTTGAAATCAAACCGCGCAGAATTCTTGCATCTATGATTGCTGCGCATAATGTGCCAACTGCTGATCCTGATGACTGTGAAGTGATCAGAGTTGATGTCACTGGCAGCAAGAACGGCCGCCAGATTCTCAGCAGGTTGGAAACAACCGTTCTAGCGCACAAAGAATGGAAGATGTCTTGCGGTGCTCTCGATACTGGTGTGCCACCGTCTATAGTGGCGCAGATGATTTGCTCGGGACAAGTCAAGGAAACCGGTGTACAGGCACCAGAGCAGTGTGTGCCTCCACAAGCATTCTTTAACGAATTGGCAAAACGGGGCATTGAGATGCGCAAGATTACCGATGAAGTTTTAGCTTGTGCAAGCGAACAAAAATTGAGCGCAGCTTGTAAGTAAGCAATTCCATGCTGCTGCCGACTCCGTTTTTCGGAACGCTTCGCGTTCAATTAGAGTCCGGCGGTCCCAGGATCGGACCGAGGTCTAAGGATCGAATCGGGACGTAAGGCGATTAGTTGCTTACGCTGATTTTGATTTGCGCAGACCCAGGCCTAGAAGAATCTGCAAAAGAGGCAATTGATAGCGGTCTATATACTTCATAGCGATATCGAGGTCGATGAATCGCGCTTCTTGGATTTCGTTGAATGGCTTTGGTTTATTGCCACCGTTGAAAAATCCCAGAAAGCAAAAAATACGCTCTGATTTACGTTTATCAATATAGCCCAGCGCTTGCAGATCTTTCGGAGCATCAAGCCCCGTTTCTTCAGCCAACTCACGAGCCGCCGCATGAGAGCGTGATTCGTTTGGATTTATGTTGCCTTTTGGGATGCCCCAATTTTTGCCGTTATGAACTAGCAGAACTTGCGTTCTTCCGCGTTTTTGACGATAGAGGAGCACTCCTGCCTTATTTTTCATCGTTAGTCTTGAACTGTCACCGGAAGAATGAGGATTAGCGACAACAATTCTTATTTTACCCATTTTTGCCAGATCTAAAAAACACAACGCGTTTTTTTGGCGTTAGCACTGGTCGGATGGGCGCTTTGCAGGCTTTGCAAAAAAATTCCCAGGCGTTGAATACCACCTTCGGTGGCATCCTTTATATGTGCTCGCTCTGATTTTGTATATCAAGGTCGAACCAGCCGCCCTTGTTTGATCGAATTTTAACGATTAAACCGTAGCGGTCTGCTTCAGTTCAGAAATCGTTTTTTCTAGTGACTCGGAGTCGAAGATATTAAATGCGCTGGCTGAGCGATCGATCTTTTTGACCATGCCTGCCAGTGCTTTGCCCGGCCCAATCTCGATAAATGTATTGATGCCCTGGGAAAGCATGAATTCTATCGAGGCACACCAGCGAACGGCGCTCGGCATCTGTTGGCTAAGTTTTGCCTGCAATTCGGAGCCGACTTTTGTAGACTGGGCATCAAAATTTTGCACCACGGGAAATACCGCATCGCTCAGTGTCCATTTGCTCAATTCTGTGGTGAATTCTTCTGCGGCTGTTTTCATCAAGGGCGAATGAAAGGCTCCTCCAACCGGAAGCGGAATCACTTTTGCGCCACCGGTCTTTGCTTTGCTGCCTGCCAGAGCCACTGCTTCCGGGCTTCCCGAGATAACCAATTGTTCTCTTGTATTGAAGTTGGCTACGATGACGACTTGCCCTGGTAATTCCGCTGATGCATCGGCACAACATTTTTCGAGCGCTTCGGCGCTCATTCCGATCACGGCAGACATTGCGCCTTTTGGGCATTCTTCCATCAAGCGCGCGCGTTTATCGACCAGCTTTACACAAGCTTCCAGAGGCAAGGCACCGGCGGCTTGCAGAGCACTAAATTCACCAAGGCTGTGTCCCGCTACAAAATCGGGTTTCGGACCGCCTGCTTGTTCGTAACAGCGCCAGGCTGCCAGTGAAACAGCTAAAATTGTCGGTTGAGTGTTCACCGTTCTTTTAAGCTCTTCCTCGGGACCATCAAAGCAAAGCTGAGAGAGGCTTCTGCCCGCCAATTGGTCGATTTCGTTGAAGACGGCTTTAGCTGTAGCGTGCTTCTCGAATAGGTCTTTACCCATTCCTACGGATTGCGAGCCTTGCCCTGGAAATAAACAAGCTATTTTTCTCATTCAATTATTCCTGATATCGGTTCTTGTGTCTTATTGATTGCTGTCTCTGATTTGCGCTTATCTACGGCGGTCCAGCGCACTGCTGCCGCGCCCCAAGTCAGTCCTCCACCGAAGCCAACCATCACAAGTGTGGATGGCGCCGGTAGCAAATCTCTTTTGACTGCTTCAGTAAATGCAAGAGGAATTGACGCCGCTGAGGTGTTTCCAAATTCAGCGATGTTTGTGATGAACTGCTCAAGCCGGAGTCCGAGCCGCTCGGCTGCGGCTTTGATGATCCTCTGATTGGCCTGGTGAGGCACAATATAATCCAGATCTTTTATATCGATGCCTGCTTTTTGACAAACGGTACGCACCGCATCTGGTACCGCTGTTACGGCGAATTCGTAAACTGCTCTTCCGTTCATTTGGAGAAATCTATGTGTCGGACGTGGTTGTGCCACTCCCTGGTGCGGATATGCTGTCCCTGCGTTTGGAATCCATAATAGATGTCCGCCCTTGCCGTCAGCTCGCAGGTAGGACGAAAGGAATTCGTTCTCTTCGGTTGCCTGCAAAACGAACGCCCCGGCGCCGTCTCCGAAGAGTATGCATGTATTGCGATCTTCCCAGTCCAGGAATCGGGAGTGCACATCAACTCCCAAAACAAGAACCGTCTTGTACATGCCGGTAGCGATGAATTGATATCCTGTCGACAAAGCATAAACGATGCCGGTGCATGCTGCTTCAAGGTCGAAGGCAGCAGCATTGCGAGCCCCGATGTGAGCTTGCACCATGCAAGCCGTCGAGGGATAGAGATTGTCCGGTGTCGATGTCGCAACAATGATCAAATCAATTTCTTCTGCGTGTATTCCCGCAAAGGCAATAGCATCGCGAGCGGCTTCAGCTGCCAATTCACTTGCAGTTTCGTCTTCGTTGACGACGTGACGCTGACGAATTCCGGTGCGCGCGGTGATCCATTCGTCTGAGGTGTCAACCAGTTTCTCTATGTCGGCATTCGTCACCACGTGCGGTGGCACGGCGGAGCCGACGCCGATAATTCTTGCGCCCATTAAGGCTGTCACGACAAGACTCCTGCACTCATTGTCGCAAGCAGCCCGGCCGTCAGAAGTCCCATCACTCCAGCCGTTACAAGAGCCAGTGTTTGTTCTATTTTGCGAACGATGTCTGCTTTCACCATGTCGCGAGCGACACGAATGGCGTTCTTAATGGCGGTATGTTTCGAGCCACCATGAGCAATAACGTAGACCCCTTTGACGCCTAGCAAAAGCGCTCCGCCAAGCTCGTTGTGGTCCACGCGCTTCTTGATTTGAAGCAGCGCTGGTTCAGCCATCTTCGCGGCGATCTTTGTGCGCACTGATGCCTTTAGTTCTTGCTTCAAAATGACACTCATCATTCGAGCGATACCTTCAGATGCTTTAAGCACGCAGTTACCAGTGAACCCATCGGTGACTGTCACATCAACTTTGCCAATCGGAAAATCGCGGCCCTCAACAAAGCCGATAAAGTTTATTTTGTCTGTATCCTTCAATAGCTTGTAGGCGTCTTGAACGAGTTTGGTGCCTTTCGATTCCTCAGTGCCAATGTTCAATAAGCCGACTCTCGGGTTCTTGACATCGAAGAGTCCTTCGAACAAAACTGAACCCATCAGGGCGAACTGAAATAGCATTTTTGCGTCGCAATCTTTATTTGCGCCTACGTCCACCACCAGTGCTTTTCTGTCTGGGTCGATGGTTGGCATCATGGCTGCGATCGGGGCCCGATCGACATTGGCGATTCGTCCCAGCAATAGTTGTGCTGCAGCTGCCGCCGCTCCTGTCGAGCCAGCTGCAACCACTGCTTGCGCGTTCCCCTCTGCTATCTGCCTTGTGGCAACAGAGATGGAAGAATCTTTTTTCTTCACCACGGCGCGAGTCGGATTCTCATCCATAGTGACAACTTCTGACGCCGGCACCAGAGTGATGTCCAGCCCGCTGGTCTTGTGGCGATTCAGCTCTTGCTGTACCGCTTCGGGCGGTCCAACCAACTGAATGGCCACGCCATATTCTTGAGCGGCCAGAACAGCTCCATGCACCACTTCTCTCGGCGCATAATCACCGCCCATGGCGTCGACAGCGATGCGAATCACTCCGTGCTCCTAACTGTGCCCCGAAGAGCTTGACCCTGAACCCAACCAACGCAATTGATTATCCTGGCGACTCAACTAAGAAAGGTTTAACACCTTCGAATTATTTCGCCAGTCGGTTTGCTAGCTGTTTACAAGCCAGTCGCGGCGGCGAACTGGACGTCCGCGGTAATATCCGCAACCTGAGCATGCGATATGGGGAAGTTTGGGGCTGCCGCAATTGGCGCAGTTGTTAGTTGCAACCAACTCGAGCTTCCAGTTGGCTCTACGTTGAGCTTGTTTTTGATGTGATGTTTTCTTTTTTGGTTGTGGCATGGGTCCTTGAGGTCCTCCAGAACAAAGAGCAATCAGTCCATTCAAACGTGTCAAAAGGCTGACGCAGGAACTCTAAATTATCTACGATCTTTCAGTCGGTTTCTTCTTTTGGAAAGAGAGTCTTCAAGTTTTTCCACCGAGGATCGATCCGGGTAGCCCCTTCAGAGGCATCCTTACCGCCTGCTAATGAGCCGCTTTCCGCCACTCCGCCTGGAAAAGCGGGTCCCGGACAGCTCTCACCGCAGAAGCATGATACCGGTGTAGCGAGCGTAACAGCTTGATACACAACGTCCGTAATGTCAAGGACGCCATCTTCCGACAGGGGCTCCGTAAAGTCCCTGGCAAGCAGCTCTCGCTCTCGCGGAAGCTCGAATTCATTACCGATATCGCTTTCTACAAAGTCCTCTTCGATTGGAACGGATAAGCTCAAAAAGTATGGTCGCAAGCATCGATGGCAGGTTAATTTCAGCAAAGTCTGCACGCTGCCAGTCAAGCGCATTCCGGCTGCGCTGGCTGAAACGGTTAGCTCTCCGAGCACAGGCTTGACTGCAGCCAAACCTTCAATTTCCTCGCGGAAACTGATATTCAGGCGGCCCTGGGGTAAATTTCTTAGCTCGTCTATACTTATCTTCAAAATGAAACGCTCCGTCCGTTCGCTGGGCTATCGCCCCTCTCACATCCTCCGCTCAAGAGCCGACTTATGCTCCCCACACTAGTTTGCTTTGTCCTTCGAACGCTTAGTTTCGGCTTGGGAACACAAAACTAATAGTACAACACACTTTCAAAGAGTTCGCTTATGTCTGAATTTGACGATGCACACCGTTACTTGTTGGCTCGCTGGATCTTACCTATAAGTGATGCACCTGTAGAGAATGGATGTCTTGTCATTTCAGACAAGAGGATTGTTGGCATCATAAGTCGTGCCGATTACGAAAAATTGCCAGGGCCGGCGAAGAGGCAAAATTCTATTGAGTATGGCGAGGCTGCCATTGTGCCTGGCTTGGTCAATTTGCACACTCATTTGGACTACTCTGCCCTGAAGCACTTCGATAACTATTCAAATTTCTTTTTGTGGATAAGAAAATTGATCGGTAACTCATGGCAGTGGTCTCAAGAGCAGTGGCTGGATTCTGCTCTTGTTGGCGCGCGTGAGGTCATATCATCAGCCACAAGTACGCTTGCCGATTCATCACCCAGTGGTGCTTCTGCTCGCGCGATAGCTTTGTCTGGTTTACGCGGCGTCGTCGGACTGGAGCTTTTTGGAATAGATGAGGAGCAGGAAGAAAAGACGTTCGAAATTTGGTTGCAGAAGTATCAAGGCTTCATGGACAGTGCCAGCAAGGAGCCATCGCTTAAGAAGGCGCTCGAAGATGATCGTCTCCAAATCACAATAGCTCCCCATACGCCGTACTCGGTCTGTCCGTCGTTAATAAGGCGCTCGCTTGCCTGGTGCAAAGAAAAAGGACTGCCCCTGTTTATTCACATTGCTGAGTCTGAAGCAGAATGCCGTTGGATTGCTAGTGGCGAGCCACAGCTCGACGATTTTCTGAAGGAAGCTTTTCGTGGTGAATTGCCTTCCACTCCCTGGCGTGGTCATGGCTTGAGTCCAGTTCAACACATGGAAAAATTTGGACTGCTTGACCATCAAGTTCTTGCAGCTCATGTCGTGCAGATGGACGATGATGATATCGAATTGTTGGCTCGTCATAAAGTGTCTGCGGCTCATTGCCCTCGCAGCAACTCTCGACTACGAAATGGCATCGCGCCACTAATGAAAATGATCACAGCTGGAATTGAACTGGGCTTTGGCACCGATAGTGCAGCTTCGACGGATGACTTAAACGTTTTATCTGAAGCTCGTTTTGCTTGGGATTTGCATCGTGCTGCTAACAAGGAATTCAGCGAGAGTGCTGAGCGCGCTCTGTATTATCTGACTCTCGGAGCAGCCCGCGCCTTAAAAGTGGACACTAAAACCGGCAGTTTGAGCGAAGGAAAGTATGCTGACTTTTCTGTCTTCTCCCTGGCGGATCTGCCGGAAATCGCTCAGGCTAATCCTTTTGAGTGCTTAGTTTACGGAGGCGCGCAAGCCAAGGATCTGGTTGTCAATGGAGTTTGGCTGATGCGCGATGGGTACATTGCTGACACGCCAAAAATCGGCGCTACCGAAAGGCAGATAGGAGCAGATTTCACGGCTGATAAATTGGGTTCGAAAATCTAATTAAACGGCTTTAATTCGTCGCGAAAAACGCTTATACTGAAGCTGCTGGGTTTGACAACCCCGCCGCCAGGGAACATTAAATCTGTCTCCCGTTTCATACACTTCATTTCGAGAAAAATTTATGGCAGGCACAGGTAGAACGGATCACATTTGCAGCGGCAGAACGTGCATGTTTTGTCGTGTGCTCGATAACCCGCAAAGGAATCGTCCGGGTGGTGGAAGCCAAGCTCGTGCCCAGGTTGACTCACAAGTTCTAGAGCGTGTTCGCGAGCTTGAGAGTCGTTCGCTTTTGCAAAATACTCAAACTAATTTGACGACAACAAAGGCTGACGAACTTGAAAAGTTGGCGTTGTTAGATAACCTTACTGAACTCTTTAATTCGCGCACTTTGATCAAAGAATTGAAAGACGAATTGAAGAGAGCGAAGCGCTACAAGCGCCCTGTCTCGCTTCTGATGATCGCTGTCGATGGGCATCGTGAGATTCACAGACAATATGGGGTGCTGACTTCGGACGCGGTACTAAAGGTGGTGTCAAACGCTTTGCGCGATTGTGTTCGTGACGTAGATGTTCCCGCGCGTTATAGCGGTGATGAATTCGCAATCGTTCTTCCCGAAACAAATGCAGCTGGGGCCGCCGTAGTAGCAGAGCGCATCAGACAGCGTATTGGCACTCAAGCAATCACGCATAACTGGAACAATCTGAAAGTAACTGCGAGCATAGGACTGGCCTCGTTTCCTGCGCACGCACGCGAACATGATGAATTGATCGCGCGCTCAGTTCAGGCATTGGAATTGGCCGTTCAGCGCGGTGGTGATCGCGTCTGCGCAATTTAATCCTGGCAATTGGCCGAAACGCTCTAATCTCTTGAGCTTCTGATCATTCGATTATTAGGGATTGGCTACTCGACGCGTGCTAGTGCTTTTTGGTCGTCTTCGATTTGTGGTGGCGCGCAGTTTTGTGTTTGACCGTCCCGCTCTGGATGATGGAACTTTTTACTCAACCAGTGTTCGAGATCGTCCATGTACGTGAATACGACTGGTACTACCAGTAGTGTGAGTATGGTGGACATGAACAAACCACCAACTACGGCTATTGCCATCGGGGCTCGCGCTTCCGCGCCGGCTCCAATGGCAAGCGCGATCGGGAGCATACCGGCAATCATAGCTGTCGTCGTCATTAGAATAGGTCGCATACGTGTGCGTCCAGCTTTGAAGATTGCCTCTGTGCGCCCCATTCCGTTTGCCATTGAAACGAGGCAGTATTCCACGAGCAGGATGGCGTTCTTGGTTACAAGTCCCATTAGCATTACAATGCCGATCAGCGCGTACATATCGATTGGTTTGTTAAGAGCCAGCAAAGCGATGAGCGCGCCACCCAAAGAAAGTGGTAGCGAGACCATGATCGTAAATGGTTGCAGCATGCCCCGGAAAAGTAAAACCAGAACCGCATAAATTAGTAGCACGCCTGTGATGATTGCGTATCCAAAGCCGCCAAAGATGTCTTCCTGAATCTCGGCCGAACCTGTTGGGTGGTCGCTCACGGATGCCGGACGATTTTTGAAAGCTGGCAGGCTGTGCACATCAGTTAGCGCTCGTCCTAGAGAAGAATTAGAATTGTATTTCGCTGAAATGGAAATCTGGCGGGCCCGATCATAGCGATCGATCTTAAAAAGACCGCTGTCAAATCGAACGCTTGCTACGCTTCTGAGTGGCACCAGTCGACCGTTGTTGCCGACAACCTTCATGTTGCTAATTACGGACAGCTTGTGTCTGTAGGCTGGGTCGATGCGAACGACAATCGGTATTTGCCGATCGCTGAGATCGAACTTCGGCATGTTCATGCCAATATCGCCCATGGTGGCTACTAGTGCAGTTCTGGCGATTTCCTCCACTGAGACTCCTTGCTCGGCTGCGCGCGCAAAGTCTGGTTCCACAATAATCTCTGGCTTCAGAACCTGGGCGGTGGACTGGATATCGGTGAGCCCCGGCATCGCTCTCATTTGCGTTGTGAGGTCTTTTGCTGTTCGCTCTAGTGCCGTTGGGTCGTAGCTAGTGAGTAGTACCGCGACGTCGCCGCTGCCCCAGCCGCCAAGGAAGCTGATCCTTGCTCCGGGGATCATCATTAGTGCAGGACGCACTGCGTCCTCAAATGCGTCCTGTGATAACTTTCTCTGGTCTTTCGGTTTAAGAACAATACTGATGCTGCCTTTGTTAACTTCACCTTCGCCGGCGCTGGAAAAGACTCGTTCGACTTCCGGTCGGGCAAGCAGAATCTTATTTGCTGCCTGAATCACTTCTATCGTGTCCTGCAGGCGCGAGCCCGGAGCAAGTTCTATTCGCGCATACGACTTGCCTCTATCAATTCGCGATACCAGCGTCGTCGGCATCGCCTTGAAAAGAACCAGGCTGCCGGCGAAGAAGAGGACTCCAGCTAGAACCGTCAAGAAACGATGTTTAAGCGCAACCTTCAAGCTGGAATCATATGCCCGGGCAAGCCAGCTGTTATCTTCTTTCTCTTGATGGGGCTTCAGCCAATATGCCGCCATCACTGGAGTTATTAAGCGCGCAACCAGGAGAGAACAAAACACGGCGACTGCGACGGTCAGTCCAAACTGGCGGAAGAATTGTCCCGGGATGCCTCCCATAAAGGCGACTGGCAGAAAGACTACTACTGCTGCCATCGTCGTTGCCACTACTGCAAGACCAATCTCATCGGCTGCGTCGATTGCGGCGAAAAATGGCTTCTTGCCCATGTTCATATGGCGGACAATGTTCTCGATCTCAACAATGGCGTCATCTACTAGAATGCCTATTACCAGAGCCAGTCCCAGCAATGACATATCGTTCAGAGTAAAGTTGGCTGATTGCATATACGCGAATGTGGGCACCACAGAAAGTGGCATAGCGACTGCAGCAATTAAAGCCGCCCTCGCATCTCGCAAGAACAAATAAATGACGACGACGGCAAGAAGCGCTCCAAGTCCGAGGGCTTCGAAAGTCGCCGAGCTGGATTCCTGGACGAATTCTGCATCGCTAAATACTTGCGTGAATTTCAGATCTGGATACTTCTTTTGTACATCCGCCAGTATTCGTTTAGCATTCTGCTCTACGGCGACAATGTTCTTACCTCTTCGCCGTGTTATCTCCATCCCGATAATTGGTTTTCCGTTCAGGAAGGATTGATTGCGCAATTCATTAACGCCGTCGGAAACTTTGCCGAGGGCCGATAATTCAACCCACCGGTTTCCAGGTAGAGGGATGCGGGTCTTGCTCAGCTCTTCGACTGTAGGCATGCTGCCTATTGTCCGGATCGACTGTTCCGTCATTCCGACATCGCCGCGACCGCCTGGCAAGTTGATGTTTTGTGACCGTAATTGCTGATTGATTTGATCCGACGTAATACCGAATGCTTCCAGTCTGACAGGATCAAGATCCACACAGATTTGTCGGTCTAGCCCCCCGAAACGATTTGCGTGACCGATGTTGGGATTAGCCAGAAGCGTTCTTGCAATCTGGTTGTCGATGAGCCAACTCAGCTCGACGTCACTTCTTTTGCTGGAGGAAACAGTGTATGTGACTGAGCCGCCACCGGTCATTTCTTCACGAGTGATTGTAGGCTCGTAAATGCCTTTGGGCAAGTATGAACGAATTTGGTTTATAGCTTCACGCACATCATTGGTGGCGCGATCCGCATTGGTGCCTAGCTCGAATTCTATATCTGTTGAGGAGTGACCTGTAGTTACTGTAGAGCGGATGTGCTTGACGTTGGCCACACCCGCAACCGCGTCTTCTACGCGCCTTGTAATTTGTGCTTCGATCTCAACCGGCGCGGCGCCATTCATCGACACACCAACGGACACCCAGGGCAAGTCTATGTTTGGTTCTTCTTCGATTCCCAATTGTGAAAGCGCCATCAATCCCCAGACCGTCAATAAGACGAAGAGGATTGCCGGAGGCAGTGGATTGCGTATGCACCAGGCTGAGATGTTCCAATTCATGGCTTATGCACTCATCTATTTGGAAGCCGGTGCGATCCGGATGACGTCGCGATCATTAAGGAAGCGTGCGCCTTTTTCGATGATCAACTCGTTTTCTTTGAGACCTTCTTTTACCTCGATGCAATCTTCGAGTCGTGCTCCCAGTTTTAGTGTGCGTGCAATTGCTCTATCGCCATCAACCGTGAATGCATACGCTTCACCGTGGTTGTTAACTACGGAATTAATTGGCACCGTCAAAGATTGTTTCTTGCCTAACTTCACTTCACCGCGAACAAACATGCCCGGCTTCAACGCTTCACTGGCTGGAAGTGTTATGCGCACGGTTCCCATCCTAGTTGCGGGATCTACTTGTGGACTGACAAGCCTCACCCGTCCGATTACACCTGCTTTGTCGCCTTCGTTGCTTGAGACGATTACTTCTTGCCCCGGTTTGAACTTGGTCAAATCGAGATCGCTGACTTGCGCGCGTAGCTCCAATTTGTTCTTACGAATCATTCCAAATAGCGGTGAGCCGGAACCAGGCGTGTCGCCAATGTGACAATCTCTCCGAGAAATGATTCCATCATCGGGCGCAAGTATGATGGTTTGTTTGATTTGTTCTTCGACATGCTTGATTTGCGCTTTTATCTCCGCAAGGTTTGCGCGCGAAATTTGCACGTCTTCGATGCGTCCTCCCCGCTGCGCAACAAGAAGATGTTGTTTGGCTTGGTCGGCCATCAATTTCGCGCTCTCGACTTTGCGGTCCGCGCTCAATAATTCGTGGCGCGCGTTAGCTGCCGTCATCAATTTCGCTTCGGCAGCCTCTTCACTGATGGCACCAGTTCGCTGCAATCCTTCGTAGCGTTTCTCGTTCAATTCCGCATTCTTCAAGTTCACTTCCGCTTGGCGTCTGTGTGCTTCTTCTTGAATAATCACGGCTTCGGCCTGTGAAACGGCCGCTTTAAGTGCCAGAATGTCTTCAGGTCTGTTTGGCTGGATGGATTTGCGCAACGTGGCTACGCTTGATTGCAGGCGCGCCTTTAGCTGCGCCAGCTGAGCTTCAAGCAGTCCTGAATAGATAGTTGCCAGAACTTGTCCTTTCTTGACGGTGTCGCCTTCTTCAACATTTATTGATTGAATGTGCAAACCGCTTGTTTCGCAAGTGACGGTAATTGGATCCCATGGACTGACTGAGCCTGTTACAGAAAGGCTGTCATCAATTTCACGCTTAAGCACTGGTGCAAGTTGCACAGTCACCACAGCTGGTGCAATAGCTGGGGAGGGCGCAGCGGGTTTTGGTGCCATCATGGATGCAGCAAAGTAAATTCCACAGCCGACTGCGATTGATGATGCAATGACTATCGATGTGAAAACGGGGTTGCGAAGTTTTTTGATGACCGCGCTAAGCATTCTCGCTGAATTCTTCTCGTCGCTTCGATGCATAGCTGATTCAGCGCTGTTGCTATATGCTCCCAACGGCGTAGCGACCTGGCTTGCAGCTTCTTCTAGCTCAGTCGCGATCGCAGACTGAGCAGTTTTATTCATTGCAACCTTGTTAGCTTCTGCAATATTTGATCGCTCAGACATGCGAAAGTTACTCCTACAGTGCTTGATTTTCGATTGCCCAATCAACGCGAATACGAAAATAGCTGTGGGGAGCTAGATGTCATTATGGGGGCGCTCGCGTTTCTTTGCAACCGATTGTTTCAGAGGCGCTTAATCAAACCGCGTTTTGCAGGCGCCTCTCGCGGTTAAATCTAGCTAAGTGTAGTTCATTATGGCCCACAGCTAATTTTGTTGCGTACTTTTCTTTCGTTTTCAGTAGGACTACATTAAACGGCTTTGAAGGTTGTCTTGAAAACCCTTTTCGTATGGAGCGCGGACGTCCCGTCCGCCCATAAGTATGGGCAGCGGACATCTTGTCCGCTCCTCTCAAAGGTTCTGCGAAAGAGCAAGAGCATGGTTTTCTCTCATCAGATCGAACATAAATGGATTGGAGTGCTTGAACTTTCCTTTAAAGAACTCTTGGGATCGCTCCGCAGAGCGCTCGGACTGTAGCATCCCGACAGTTCTAAGCGAATCACCCTGTAAGGCTATGGGCGGACGGGACGTCTGCGCTCCATACGGTCTCTGCGCTGCATCGGTCTCTGCGCTGCCTACGGACCAAATCTACGCAAGACTGCGATCTATGCATGACTGCGATCTCCGCACGACCGAATCTCCGCGGGATTCGCAAAACGCGATCTGTGATGCCTCGCGATCGGTGACCTGATTCCTTAAATATATGGATGCTGAATAGCAGTCTCGGGAACCCAGCAGCACATTCGATTGTCTAATCCTTCCGGATTCTATGTTTGTGCTCCCCGCGACCCCCCATCACTGCTGCTCTCTATTTGCGATCTTCTTTGCTTGTTCTTGGAAGCTCTTTGCATTCTTAAGTTTTTACGGGTGCCAAGCAAGCCATGAATAGCACTCATGGCAGACTAGTATTAATAGAGTTGCAGTCCCTGCAGCCGTTACTAAGATAGAATTGTCCGATTGTCCGTCCTTGCAAGAGTATAAAAATGTTCGCAAAGCACTGGAAATTGATTATGGTCCTGGGAGTGCTTACTTGGTCTTTGTGCACTCTATTCCAAGTAATTCCTGAATCGCGGCTGAAAGAGCTGCAAAGAATAGCGGCTCTCAAGCCCATGGATTTGGCCAGCGACATCAACCAACGGCTGGAGAAACTTCCGGACTGGCACAAGATGAATCAGTTCCAGCACGAGGACATGACGAAAGAGCTTCAAGATGAAGCCGCCTATGCAAATAACATGCAGATTTTGGGTCACTTCCAAAATTATGTCATCGTCAGTAATTTGAAGTTGGGCCTTGATCTTAGAGGTGGTAGCCAACTCCTTTTGCAAGCCCAGCCCAGTAAGTTGGTTCCGGAAATCACACCTGAGGTAATGAAGGGTGTGGAGACCGTCATCAATAATCGCGTAAATTCCTTGGGCGTTTCTGAAACCGTAGTGCAGAGAACCGGACGGGACCGCCTTATTGTTGAATTGCCCGGTGTAAAAGATCCACAAGAAGCAAAGGATCGCATTGGTACGACTGCTCTCCTCGAATTCAAAGAGCTGGTATATGACGCTGATGGACGCCCGCTCTTGGGACCAGATGGTGCTTTCCAGTGGAAAGACGTCGGCATTACTGGTGCTGACTTCAAACACGCTCAAGCTATTCCGCTAGCTGGCGGTCAGAGCTGGAGAATTTTGTTTGAATTCAAACCTGACGGTGCCACCAAATTCGGTGACCTAACCACAAGGCTGGTTGGAAGAAGCATCGGTATCTTCTTAGACGGTGCACCAACCGAGCGTGGTCCCGATGGACGTCCGCTGCCGTTGAATGAGTATCGCGGCATCAATGTCAAAGAACCTATTCATGGTGGCAGTGGTGAAATCACAGGAAGCTTCACCAAAGAACAAGCAATTGACCTTGCTCTCAAACTGAACGCCGGTTCGCTTCCGACAAAGGTCGTGATCTTGGAAGAGCGTACCGTTGGTGCCACGCTTGGTCAAGACTCAATAGAGAAGAGTTTGATTGCCGGTGTCGTCGGCATTGCTTGCGTTATGGTATTCATGCTTCTGATTTACGGAGTTCCCGGGCTAGTTGCAGACGTAGCCCTTGTTCTCTATACGATCACAACGCTTGCGATATTCCGCGCAGTGCCTGTCACGTTGACACTGGCTGGTATTGCCGGTTTCATCCTCTCAATTGGTATGGCGGTGGACGCCAACATCCTTATCTTTGAGCGAACAAAGGAAGAATTGGCATCAGGAAAAAATCTGTATATGTCTATTGAAGAGGGTTTCAAGCGTGCATTCCCATCCATCTTCGATAGCAACATGAACAGTTTAATTGCTTGCGGCGTTTTGATGATCTTCGGAACATCAATCGTTAAGGGTTTCGCTGTGACGCTGGCGATCGGTGTTGCCGTATCACTGTTCTCCGCCGTTACAGCCACCCGTGTTCTCATGCACTTGATACCAAAGAGCGTACCACTTTTCGGTGTGACGCATCAAAAGAGATCAAGCCAAACGAAAGCGACAGCCGACGCCAAATAGCTCGCGGAGGAGTTGAGAGGGCGATAGCCCGCGATACTCGGAAGCGTTTTTCAAATGAAGCCCGAAACAATATAAGCGCAAAAAGGATTCTGCGAGAATGAAGTTACCCCATGTGGACATAGTCAAATACAGAAATATCTGGATCGGTATTTCCCTTGCTATCACGATTCCAGGCATCATCGGTATCGCCATGTGTTTGTACGAATTCAAGTCGCCGTTGAAACCGGGAATTGATTTCACTGGCGGTTCAATCCTCCAGTATGAATTTGCGCCGAACGTAAAGTTGGAAGATGTAAGGGCTGTCGTCGAGGAGACCTTGCACGGATCCCAGGTGCAAGAAGCTGAATTGAGCGGACGCAAGGTCATGGTAATGCGTACCAAAGCTCTTGCTGACGAAAAACAAGACGAAGCTCTCAAGAAAAAGCTCGGCGCAAAACTCCGTGAAAAACTCGGAGAATTCAATCTCTTGTCTCAAGACAAAGTGAGCGGTGTCGTAGGTCCCGAGCTTTTGCAGAATGGATTGCTTGCTCTTTTCTTGACGTTTGGAGCGATGGTTCTTTACATCAAGATGCGCTTCCAATTCGACTTCGCTGTCTGTGCGATTATTGCATTACTCCATGACGTGTTCGTTCTCGTGGGGATTTTCGCCATTATGGGATTGCTGATGGGGACCGAAGTCGACAGCCTTTTCATAAGTGCGGTTCTGACAGTTATCGGTTTCTCTGTGCACGACACAATTGTGGTCTTTGATCGTGTCAGAGAGAACATCAAGTATCTAGGTAGTAAAGCAGTCGACAAGGATGGGCGCGAATACAGGAAGTCTTTTGGCGATATCGCAAACGATAGCGTCAATCAGACGCTCGCCCGTTCACTATACACATCCTTAACAGTTATTATTACTTTGACAGCGCTTTACTTCCTCGGTGGGACGACGACCCGAGAATTCGTGCTGGCCATGCTTATCGGCATTATTTCTGGTACCTATTCGTCCATCTTTAATGCCAGTTGTGTCCTTGTCTGGTGGAGAGAATTCCAGTCAAAACAGAAACAGGCTAAACAGGCCAGTGCCTGAACGGCCTATAATAGGTAAGTTCTCGGCAAGGAGTGGATCTTAAGAGGCATGAGTTCAGAAGATTTGTCAGTGGGATCGACCGAAAAGTGGTCGGACGAACAAAAATGGAGCTATCTGGTGCGTCATGAGCGCATTGGGGAGTTGCTCGTTCGTCAAGGCAAGCTCACTTTAGGGCAGTTGGAAGAAGTCTTGACCGCTCAAGAGAACACAACTAAACACCTTGGCGAAATCATTGTTGAAAAGAAAATGCTGACTCTCGACGAGATATTGCAAGCGTTGGATAAGCAGAAACGAGCGGTGGAAACCAGCGAACATTCCATCAATTCGCTCAAACAGAAGAACAAAGACTAGCGCGATTATTTATCAATGCGTTTCAAAGGACAGTCTGCCTTAATAACGGGTGCAGCCTCCGGTATAGGGCGGGCAACAGCACTACGCTTGCTCGCAGAAGACTGCATGGTTGCTTGTCTTGACGTAGATGAAAACGGTTTGCGAACGCTTGCAGCGGAGTTTGATCGTCTTTCAGGGAATGCCGATGCGACTCGAAGCGCAGATGAAGAATCCCGTTTGATTACCGTAAAGGGAAGTATTGCGGCGGCCGAGGATGTAGAGCGCTTCGTATGGTTGGCAAAAAATTCATTCGGTAGAATCGATTTTCTGTTCAATAATGCCGGTGTCGAATTCGTATCTGCGCTTGAACAAACAAACGAAGCTGATTGGGATGCGGTTTTCGATGTGAATATGAAAGGCACATTTCTGATGAGCAAAGCGGTTATGCCACATTTGCGTGAAGTCGGTGGTGGCGTTATCGTAAACAACGCTTCAGATGCTGGGCTCCGCGGTATCAGAATGAATGCTGCGTATAGCTCATCGAAGGCCGGAATCGTTCATTTAACCAGGTCCATGGCCTTGGATTATGGCCAATACAACATAAGAACAAACTGCATCTGCCCCGGTTGTATCAAAACTCCCTTGTGCGAACGTTTCAATGCAGAGGTCGGTGCTGCACACGGTATCTCGGGAGCACAAGCGTTACAGGAATTCGTGGACGCAAATATTCCAATGTTGAGAGTCGGGCTTCCTGATGAGGTGGCGTCCGTGGTGGCATTTCTCTTTTCGGAAGATGCGAAGTATGTTTCCGGCGCCATCATACCGATTGACGGTGGTCTTACCGCGGGCCTGTAGCAGCTGCTACTCACCGCTACTAAGCGGTATTATCGAACCTCCTATATCTCTGGCTCTTCTGCTGCCCGACCCAGTGGTCGAACACATGCTTTGAAAGAGTTCGTGCATCGGCGTATCGATAACATTGTCGCGCTCAACCCAGCCGACACCGCCTTTATTGCTCCCCGACAAGATCTTGACTTTAACCACCTGAAAGGGCATGGAATGAACAGTGACCGTCTCAACTCCGGCTACTCTAGCTTTAGTATTGGCTGCCAGTTTAACAAGATCACCGTTGTGATAGAGCGCAGCAATCCCCATTGCTCCGGCTAGTTTGTCTGATTCGCTCCCTAGATGCGAATCAATAGCTCTGCTGATCGTTGGAATGTCTGCGGCTACTGTTACCTTAGCACCTTTAATTGGATTGCATAGTTTTACTTCCTTCCCCACCTTGGGCCGATTTCCTGAACTTAAACTGTCTAGAATGCCCGTCTGATAGGCCCAGAACAGCCCGCCGACTAATAGAATGAGAAAAAGCAATTTGGCAGCCATTTTGATTTCCTTTTGGTTAGAGAGGTAATTGCCCCGGACTTATCGAAAGATATCGATTTTGCCAATTAAAGTTTCCGATCTTTAAGTGCGGGAATAAGCTCTATATTCGATGATCAAAGTACTGTGGCTGAACATCAGATATCCGAGCTTGAATTAAGTATTTCTACCGGTAAGCTTCTTTTGGGACGCTATAGGGTGGGGGACTGCATTGGGCAAGGCGCCCAAGCAACTCTATATAAAGCTGAGGATGTTCACCTCAATCGCATCGTGGCGCTGAAGGTTTTCTCGATAGCTAGCGATGAAACTACCGCTGCTCGATTTAAAAGAGAAGCTCAAATTATTGCTTCGCTCGATCATCCAAATATCGTAAAAACGTTCGCTTTTGGGATATTGGATGACGGACGGAACTGCATGGCGTTGGAGTATGTTGAAGGTTGCTCTTTATCTAATTATCTGAAAGAGAAAAAACAGCTCTCTATAAAAGAGTTTCTGAACGTTTTTGATCAAACATTGAGTGCATTAGAGTACTTGCACGAGCATTCAGTTTTGCACCGGGACTTAAAGCCAGATAACATCCTTTGTGCGGTAGTTGATGAGCGCATTGTCGGAGTGAAGCTGAGTGATTTCGGTATCGCGAAAGTATTTCAAGACATCAGCGGATCTGTATCTCTTACACAGACTAAATCAATTGGAACGGCTGCATACATGAGTCCTGAGCAGTGCAAAGCACAAGCAATTGATAGGCGTGCGGATCTGTATGCTATCTCCTGCGTTATGTTTGAATCGTTGTATGGGCGCTTGCCGTTTGAGGGAAGCAGCGATTTTGATACCATGTACAAGCAGATGAATGACCCTGTGCCCGATTTGCATGAGCTGCCGCCATCTCTGGGAGTGTTCATATCAAAGGGACTGCAGAAGGATCCAGCGCAACGTTTTCAGACGGCTGAGGAAATGCGAAGCGCGCTTGCATCCTCTGCACGCGAGATTGAACTTGGCGAATCGCAAAAGATAGTAAGCGCCCCCAAAACACACAGTCAGAATAGGAAGATATCGCCGATCCTCATTTTTACATTGATTCTTTTGAGTACCGGTTTATTGACTCTCTACTTGAAGAGTACACAAAGAAAATCGATCGGTTCTGACTCAGATGCTGTAATTCCAAAACCCAAGCTAGAGAGAGTCCTTCATAATCTGGAAGGCAAGAAGGGACCTGAGAGGGTCAAGTATGCAAAATCTATACTTCTGGACTTCCTTGAACCGGGCTATTGGCAAGCCCAAGTAAAGGCTTGCGACATTCTTGCGGCTTCGGAATATTCATTGGGGAATTATGAGACGGCCATTGCCTATGCGCAGCAAGCCCTGAGCATTGCATCAACACACAGCCAAGATCGCTATTCAAGTGAATTAGTCGGTGATGCTTACAGAAATCTTGCGGCAAGGCAGCGAGACTTAGGGAAGCCGGGCTGGCGCGATAATCTGAATGAGGCCTCGGCGTACTTCCACAAAGTGGGTTCTCCCTCTCTTCGGAAGGAGAAGATTGCCGGTGTTAACTTTGAGTTTGGTCATGGTGAAAGGAGTGCCGGCGATTACAAAAAGGCGGCGATGTACTTCAATAATGCCCTAACTAACATGAAGGAAGCCGGGAAGGAAAACGAGTCGTTCGCGACAGAACTAAGGTATGCCTTATCGGAAGTGTATTTTCGCGACAAGAAGATCGATCTGGCGATGTCCGAGATTCCAGGCATCTTAAAGGCTGCACAAGGTAAGACCTATTTGAGTAGTCACGCAATCGGTTGGCTTATCGGTTGGGCTGACGATTTGGCAAATGCTGGAAGGACCAATCAAGCCTTAGGATTAACCGACAAGGCACAGAAAATTATCGAGGAACTAAGAGAGGATGACCAGCTGCACAGAGATGTGCTTCTGGAGGTCTGCCGGGGCGACATTTATAGAATTAGTGGCGATACTAAGAAGGCGCTCGAACACTATAAGGTAGCACTGGCTATGTACCGGAAGGTTCAAACTTCGATGGTATCGAACAATATTTGCCGTCTCGGGACTGGTTTTTCTGCCATCGGCGAAAAACAGCTCGCTGTTGAAAGCTGGAAATTGGCGATCGAAAAGATCGAAATCGGTGATACTAAGCTTGGTGCAGACCAATCGCCGCAGCTTCAACTAGCCTATTTCTATCAAGCTGAGAAGGACTATCCAATGGCGCGCTCTTATTGCGATCAGGCTCTGCAATTTTTGCAAAAACAACGGCCTGACCAGTCCACCGTGATCAGCACTGCGCGAACGCTCAAAAGGAAACTGCGAGCTCTGAGTTCGCGTTCCCATCGGTAAGGCGCTTTGCCTGCGTAATGCACGCCAATACCGGCGCATGCCACCTATATGGAGCTTTTTCGTACTGCCCGCCGCTTAGCTCGTTGTCGCTCTCTGCCGCCGAAAAACTCGTGGCACGATACCTTCATGTATTACACGCCGGTAAAACTACATATATGATTCTATTGCTTCCCTTAGAGGTTCTGCTTCTTTCTTGCTTAGCTTTTGAAAGTAATTTTCGGCAGCAGATCTGATTTCACCTCTTGTATCAGGATATCTGCTGAGAGCCCAACACGCATGCTCAAACAAGATTGCGGTTTGTTCTCTTCTCATCTCAGTCTGTCCCAACTCTTTTGATAATTTGCGCAAAAACATGGACAGAAACTCATCCCCATTTTTCGGTCTTCTGTTCCCCAGTACTATCAGTGCGTTGCGTTGAAGTCCGAATCTCTTGGGGCGTGAAAGTGGGGTATTAGCAAAGCAGCTCAAAAACTCTTTCTTGTTTGAAAGGTCAAGGATGTCGTAGAGCTTTATGAAATGCCCAGCCCCAGACGAAGGTTGAAATTCGTTCCATTCTGTAATCGGAGGTCGCTGATTATAAGGGCACACGTCCTGGCAGACGTCGCATCCAAACACCCAGGAGCCAAGCTTTTCGCGTAAGGAAATTGGGATGCCGCCCTTATTTTCAATTGTGAGAAACGAGATACAGAGGCGAGAGTCGACTTGCCCTTCGCTGACAATCGCTTCTGTGGGACAAGCTGATGCGCATCGGAAGCAGTTACCGCAAGTCCCTTTATATGGTTCATCAGGTTCTAATTGCAGGTCTGTGAAAAACTCAGCCACAAAATGATATGACCCCATCATTTTAGGACCGATGATCATCGTATTTTTGCCGGCAAAACCTAATCCGCTCTTCGAGGCAAATGCTTGCTCATAGAGTTCAACATCGTCGGTGTAATACTTGCCCAGAAGTGGCTTGTTTAGTAGCGTCTCAATGCGTGCTTTTAAAAGAGCAAGCTTTTGAGGCAGCACCAGGTGATAGTCTTGGCCTACTGCATATCGCGCGATTCTTCCGTATTCGGGTCCAGGATCGGGAGGCGCTTCAGTGTAATAACTCGCGAATAAGACAATGGCGCTATAAGCTTCAGGACAAAGAAGTTGTGGGCTCGTGCGCTTTTCCGGATCCCTGCTCAGGTAACCCATACAGGCCGCGTATCCCTGTGCGAGCCATTTCTCAAAGAACAGCCGTTCGGCCTGCATCGGCTCCAAGCTGGCAACAACCGCGCGTTGAAACCCAAGCTCTAGCGCCGCGCTGCGGATGATCTCTTTGTCATTCATGTAACTAACATTGCGGCATGTAGCGCATCATTAGTCCGAATAGACGTTATCCAGGCGCATGCGAAGCATCTTGACGCTAATTTCTGTCATGTCGTCATGCAATTTCTTTGTATCAGGAACGCTCAATTTATCGCCGTTCTTTTCTTTCATCTTCGCCATTTTTTCTTTGATGCTGCTGATCATTCCCTTGAGCTGGTCGACTTGCTTGACAGTCAATTCATTTGCCTTTCTGCCTTCGTCAATTTCGGCAGATAACTTCTCGACGCGTTGCGTGACGGTCCATTTCTTTGCTTCGGCTTGTCCAACAAAAACAAACTGCATAAACAGGATGGTTAAAAAACAAACTAAAGTGAAAAGCTTTCTTTTCATTGGTTTCGAGCTCCGCTGGGTGTCCCGAAAGTATAGCAGGTGGGAGTTTTCAACTGTTATCCGGCGTAAGAGCGGGTGACCCCAGCTGATGTCTTAGCAAGATTGGCTCGTTGCAGATTCGTGCAGTTTTCTCTGTGATCCTGCACCTAACATGGAATCTAACCCTCCCACACAATGAATCCAGGGATTCAGCAGGGAGTATCTTCTATGCCCGACATTGACGATCGTTCGCCAAAAGAAGTAATGACCAAGGTCGATGAGAACAAAATCGAACCGTTGGTGCCGGACCATGAGCACATGCTCAAAGACAGTCTCTCCACTCCACCGGCCGATCGAACTGCTACACCGGCGGCACCTGGTCAAAATCTGCGAATGGAAACCAAGCAAGCTTTAGCTAATCATCTGATGGGAGAAGGACTTTTGCCTGCCTTGGACCCCAAGGATGTGCCGGAAACCGCTGCAAGAGCAGCCGCCCTGATGGTCAACAAAGATCTCGGGATTGCTAGCGATCGCAACTTATCCTCTGGAACGGCTGTCAGTCGTCTACTGCAATTTGCAGGGGCAGGTATCGAACAGGCAGCATTTATTCCAAATCTAAAGAAACAACTGGAAGAAAAGGGCTGGGAGTCACAACCGTACACCTCTAAAGACCAACTGAAGCCAGGTGATTTGCTCTTTACTGGTATGGAAACTCAAGGAAGAAACGTGGGAATTGTCGGAATCGACGGTAAGATTTACTCCCATAATTTCCGCAGCGGTACCCTGCAGGGCCGCGACAATTGGAGCAGTAAATTTGTTACTGTAATGCGCCACAAACATTAGGACAAAGATTCAATGCGGATAAAATAGGGCGGGTGCCGCATGGCGACTCCCCTACCAAAGAAATTTATGCGCCTTGAAGACTTCTCTTACGAATTACCGCCAGAGCTAATTGCTCAGGAACCAGCTGCCGAACGATCCAGTTCGCGGCTTTTGGTTTTGGATAGGGCTTCAAATATTATTTCGGACAGGACTTTTAGCGATGTTCGTGACTATTTTTCTGCTGGGGACGTGATTGTCCTCAACGACACGAAAGTGATTCCGGCACGAATTATGACCAAGCGGGTCAGTGGCGGAGCTGTCGAGCTTCTTCTGATCAAGCCGCTTGCCTCGGTTCCGGGCCGATGGGAGGCAATGGGAAGCCCCTTGCGGAGGCTCAAAATCGGGGACGAACTCCACGTTGAGATTAATGGACGCAGTTCACCTTTTGTAATTCAGGTCGCCGGGTTTACCAGCGGCGCAGATGAGCAGAGGCGTGTATTGATTGATTTCGGTGGACAAGCCGAAGTGTTTGCCTTGTTGACTGAAATTGGGCAAGCACCGCTTCCTCCGTACATTGTTCGTCAGCGGGAGCTGAATTCTAATCACGAGGAAATTAGAAAGGACAACGAGCGCTATCAGACTGTCTATGCGCAGGCACCAGGGGCGGTGGCGGCTCCGACTGCAGGCTTGCATTTTACGACTCAACTTTTGGATGAACTTGTCTCCAAGGGGGTCCATGTTGTGTACATCACAATGCATGTTGGTCCCGGTACATTCAAGCCGATATCGGGTCCGCTGGATAAACACACAATCGAATCCGAAACCTTCTATATCTCGGAGAATAGTGCGGCGCTGATCAATGACGCTAAAAAGAATGGACACAAGATATTTGCTGTCGGGACGACTTCCTGTCGTGCTCTGGAAACTGCTGGAGAATCAGGAAAAGTGCGAGCGGTGGATGGCGAAGCTAGCAGTTTATATATTTATCCTGGGTTTGAGTTTAAGATAGTGGATTCGTTGATTACTAACTTTCACTTGAGCAAATCCAGCCTTCTGGTGCTGGTTTCGGCATTTGCAAGTAGGGACCAGATTTTGAATGCTTACGAACATGCGATCTCAAAGCGTTACCGATTCTACAGTTACGGTGATGCGATGCTGGTCATTTGAAATAGATTATGCTTCGTAGCGTGGCATCAGATCTGGGTTTTCTTCGCCGAAAAGTTCAGAGGGAATTTGCACTTTCCGGTTTGACTTGTCAGCTACATATTCGCCGCAAGAGACGCAGAATGTTGCTTTCTCAGGAAGTACGGCTTTGCAGCTCAAGCAAAGTTTTGTCGGTGGTGCAGATTTGGTCCGTAGCTTTTCGCCGCACGTCATGCAAAATCGGTCGCAATGTCTGACTCGGCGTGCGCAACAAGGGCAGTGATTACTGGCATCATCTTCGTTGTGGTGAACTGGCGAGCTTCGGCGATCACCACACTGACGGCAAAAATTTGCGTTGCTTCGGTTCTCAGCATTGCAATTTGGACATAGATACATAGGGATTTCCGTTTTGTTTTGCTAGCTTATCCGATCGCAAAGATCGTATCTTACCCATTATCTAGCTACCCATCAAGCTTGGGCAATAAACAGTGAATTTAAGTTCTCCGCTAAGTTTTCTGCTGTTCTTTTAGCTTATCGTGAAGCGTAAGCAGTCGCTCTCTGGCGGCGTTCAGTGTCTCTTCTTTTTTCGCGAAACAGAAACGGATGTATTTGTTTCCTCTATCTCCAGGCCTGAAGAAGCTAGATCCCGGCACAACGGCAACACCGACTTTCTTGACGAGAAACTCTGTAAATTTCACATCATTTTCAAAGGCAAATTTTGATATGTCGCAGAATACGTAATAGGCACCTTGCGGTGTGTAATATGGAATTCCCACCTCATCAAGGATCGTGAGCATATGATCACGGCGCTTTTGATATGATGTTGCCAGCTCTGTGTAATAGGAGTCCGGCAAGCTCATTGCGTGCGCTCCCGCTCGCTGCAACGGAGCGGCAGCACCAACTGTCAAAAAGTCGTGTACTTTTCGGATCGCAAGCGACAGCTCTTCGGGGGCACACACAGTGCCTAATCGCCAACCGGTGACGCTATAAGTTTTTGAAAGACTATTTACGGTTACAGTCAGGTCTTTCATGCCTGGCAAGGATGCGATCGAGACGTGCTTTGCACCGTCGAACAATATGTGCTCATACGGTTCGTCAGTGAATGCATAGACGCCCCACTTTTGACAAAGGCGTGCAATGCACTCGAGCTCTTCGCGAGAGAAAACTTTTCCTGTTGGGTTGTGTGGTGTATTTAGAACAATGGCGCGGGTCTTGTTGCTAAATGCCTTTTCCAATTCGGCTTCATCAAAAGTCCAGTTTGGTGCTTGCAGTGAAACGTATCGAGGTTTAGCCCCGGCCAGGATAGCGTCAGGTCCGTAGTTTTCGTAATACGGTTCAAAGGCAATAACTTCGTCTTCAGGATCAACCAATGCGAGCATGGTAGCAATCATCCCTTCGGTTGCGCCACAGGTGACTGTTATCTCGGTTTCTGGTTCATACTTCACGCCCAAATATTTTTCGTTCTTTGCGCTGATACCATCTCGAAAAAGCTTGTCGCCCCAGGTAATGGCGTACTGGTTCACGTCAGCCATCAGAGCCTGACAGGCAGCCTCTTTCAGTTCCATAGGTGAGGCGAAATCAGGCATGCCCTGCGCCAAGTTCACGCATTTGTATTGGGCCGCCATCCGAGACATCTCTCTTATCACGGACTCGGTGAAGGTACTGGCTTTTTGGGAAATACGACGTCTAATCTCGGGCGAGATGCTCATGATAACCCCCTGGAAAATGCAATCCGAAGATCATACTCCAGGATTGGCGCATGTTGAAAGGGCTCTACTCATCTTTTGGTCCGCGAATGTCATCAAAATGTTGCGGCACAAATACAAGAATAAACCAGAGCAGGAGTCCGATGGACAGAATAACCACCGCCAGGACAAAAACGAAATCGACTGAGGTATCCAAAGAAAGCCGCCGCTGACAACTTGCGCCTAATACATTGTAGCCTTTCAAGCTTTTCCGCGAAAGTTATCCTCCGTAGCCGAGAATTTACTTCGCTGCAGCTAGGACTCTTGTCCGACTCGGCTACTCGGAAAGTAGAACTGCAGTATCTTTCGATAATCCCAACCCTTTTTGGCAAGTCCTTGCGAGCCCCACTGACAGAGACCAACTCCGTGTCCAGCACCGTTCGAGCGTATCTCATAGTCGCCGTTTTTGCTTTTGCTTAGCTCAAAACGAGTGCCCGGTGCTAGTCCCCATCCCATCGTCTGGCCGATTCTCAGCCACAGCTGGTAACCGGTTTCAGTTTTTCCATTGGGATAGCTAAGCTGTAGCGGGCGATTGGATGAATCTTTCGTCTGTACTTGCGGAAGAGCCGGCGCAATTCGCTTTTCAAACTCACTTGCCGCTAATGGTCTTATTAGCGTTTTGGAAAACGGCGAATCACTGCAGTGCTTACAAATAACAGCTTTATCACAAGCTAGCTTGCTTTTCTTTCCCGTAAATATTTCGCTTGAACTTGTGCCTCCGGCACAGGTCCCGTGAAAATAAATTGGTACCAGCTGATCGCCGCAAAGCAACTTTTGTCCCCAGGTTTGTTGAACTGCTGCTATAACTTCAGGACGCGCGTAATCAGCGCCCATATACGCTTGTTTTTCAGTGGTATCGTTCAGCCGATCTTCTGGGTTGTAGCGCAATGACGCTGTTTGAATAAGCACAGATAACGCTTTTAATGCTTCGACTGGAAATTCCGGTGGACTTTCGCTACCAACCACGCAGGTTACGTAGTCTCGCCGGCTTACCAGATTGCGGCATTCAATCTTTTTTCCGTCAGGTGAGGATAAGCGAATCGCGCCAAAATAGCGGCGGATTTTATCCTTCCTCCGTCCTATCGAAATAAACCGTGGACCGGCAGTCTCTAAAAGTAAAAATGGCGCCCTTATCTTTTGCGGAGGCCTTTGCGGTTTGCCCAGTTGTTGGTTGAGTTCTGTGATTTCGAAATAACCGTTTTTGTATGCAATTTGATAGTGCCTGGGTGCGAAATGCTGAGAATTTGGTTTGGAGATGGCAAATGGTCCATCGAGAAAAACTCTGTCAGAATCAAGGTCAGCTTGAAAGAGAAGAACTACAAGTTGAGCCGGAGCGGCATTGGCTGAGTTTATGTCAGCAGTGAGGAGAATAGCCAACGCAATTAAGGTAAGTGCCCGATTCAATCCAAATCTTGATTTCGCCATAAACACGAGAACTACATCTGAATTCATGCAAAGAGACAAGTTGCAGTATAGCACTTGGAAAAATTCAAAGCTTGACAGCTCATTTGGCTTATACTGGCTGCAAAATCACCAACAAACCCTGACTGGTCGATACGCATCGTGACCGAACTGGAACTCAGCGTAATTCTTTTGTTGTCGTCCTTTGCTATCGGATTCCTTGGCGCTTTATCCGGTCTTGGCGGCGGTTCTATCTTGACTCCGATTCTCTTCCTTTTTTTGGGAGTCGATCTGAAATATGCCATGGGGTCGTCGCTGGTTGCTGCCATTGCGACTTCTTCAGGGGCTGCTGCTGCATACGTCAAAGAGGGTTATACAAACATGCGCGTCGGCATGTTCCTCGAGCTTGCCACTACATTTGGTGCGATTTTTGGCGCCTATCTGGCGGGCATGGCATCTAAGTCATTTATTTCGATGTTGTTTGGGCTAGTCCTCTTTCAATCCGCATGGATGGCTCTGAAGAAAAAAGGTGGCGAAGAGGACGGAGAGGCGTCCAGTGACAAGGATGCAGAATGGTTGAACCTTAGTGGAACCTATCCCACATCGGCTGGAAAGAAAGCTTATGGTGTACATAACGTAAGAGGCGGATTCGCAGTCATGCTGGGCGCCGGCTGCTTATCCGGTTTGCTCGGAATTGGATCTGGACCCATGAAAGTTTTGGCGATGGACCAACTCATGCGCCTGCCTTTCAAAGTCTCAACGACCACCAGTAATTTTATGATCGGTGTAACCGCTGCTGCCAGTGCCGGCGTCTATATGAGTCGGGGATACATTGACCCGGTTCTTAGTGCGCCGGTTATTGTTGGTGTTGTGGGTGGTTCGCTGATCGGGGCGCGCGTTTTGCCTAAAGTGCGAAATGATTTGCTTCGGAAGATTTTCGCCGGTTTGATCATCTTCATCGGGGCCCAAATGATCTATAAAGGATGCGGAGGGAGTCTATGAACTCTCCCACCGATGATCAGAACAACGAAAGCAAGCAAGGACCTCCGACACCCTTCGATTCCGAGAACACGTTCATGCTGCCGGATTCTGCTCCCAAGCCTGAGTCGTCTGACTCAATGAATGACGAAAAAATGGGAAATGTCATTTCGCTGCTTCTGATTGGCGGGCTGGTTTGTTCGCTTGTACTTGTAAGCGTGAGCTCTGTAATTTTTATTTGCCAGAATCCTCATTTGACGACCAGCTACAAAATTTTCACCGGTGAACCGGCCGACCTTCGCGCCATTGATGCAGTAATCAGGGATTCCTTCAAAGGAAATTTGCGTGCAATTATGCAACTGGGTGTGGTGGTTCTGATTGCTACGCCTGTTGCGCGTGTGGCTTTCTCTGTTCTTACCTTTGCGATGGAAAAAGACATGAAATATGTCGTATTCTCTTCGCTTGTCCTTGCGGCGCTGCTTTATAGTCTGGTTTGCGCAATTTAGTGATTGGGGATTAATTGTGGAATTGAGTAATCTCTGGCAGAAAGTTCGCGATCATACAAAGGCTATGTCCGCCAGAAGAGTTGCGCTCATTCGCGCTGCGATCATCGGGCTTGTTGCGGGCTGTTCTGCACTGGCTCTGGAGTATGGCGCCTGGTGGTTGAGTAAGATGCGCGTTCAGGCATGCAATGTCTATCCCGCATGGTTGGCCCTCCCTCTAATTGGTCTGGTTGGTGGGCTACTCTCCGGTTTTCTGGTCCAGAAATTCTCTCCAACAGCGTATGGCAGCGGCATACCGCAAGTGCGCGCCTACTTGCTGGGAGCGCGTGTTCCCCTGGACTTTACCTTGGCACTTGTAAAACTCGTTGGAGGGAGTATAGCCCTTGGTTGCGGGCTCTTTATGGGGAGAGAAGGTCCGACAGTTCACGTTGGCGCAGCGATGGCGGCGCTCTTAAACCGATGGCTTCCTGCGCCAAAAGACGTTGAGCGCCAGCTCGTAGCAGCTGGTGCTGGCGCCGGACTTGCAGCCGCTTTCAATGCACCGATTGCAGGAGTTCTTTTTGTCGCCGAGGAGTTGTTGAAGGATGTCTCCAGCGGAACTATAGGTACGGCTATTCTCGCTTGCTTTGTTGCTTCAACCTTGACCCACACGCTAAATGCACCGCATATGGAGTCGGCACAACAGATTCGGGCGCTGGAAGTTTCCTTTCATTTTCACGATGTATTGTTTTGGATCGTCCTTGGAACTTTGGCTGGATTGTTCGGCACCTGGTTCAATCGTGGTGTCATTTTGTTTCTCAGAATCAATCGCGATTATTTGAAGCTGCCTGTAATGCTTCGCGTAGGACTTGCTGGTTTGATCTCAGGCTTGGTGATATCTGCCATGCCTGCTGATGCTAACTTCCGCGATTACGCTGCTTTGCGAGACGTTATCGTTGCTGGGCACGAGCAATGGTATATGGTTCCTGTTGCGTTCGTTGCATTCTCTTTCTTGACCCTGCTTGCCTACGGCTCCGGAGCCCCTGGCGGTTTGTTTGCACCGGCTATTGTGCTAGGCTCGGCCCTCGGTGCCATGGTTTCCTATCTGCAAAATTATTTGTTCAATATGAGCTCTACAGAGACGATGGCAATGGTTGGCATGGGAGCTTTCTTCGCCGCTGTAGCGCGCGTGCCGATTACTGCTGTTGTTATCATTTTTGAAATAACTGGGCACTATTCGCTTGTGCTACCACTAATGGTGGCGTCGGCGATTGCTTGTTTCGTGGGCTCTCGTATGGAAAAAGGATCGGTTTATGACATGCTCCGCGAATACAGTGGCTTGGAAGAAGCCGCTCGGCGGGCGAGGGAAGACGAACAGAAGCACGCTGGTGATCTGATGAAGCCTCCGAAGAACTGTGTTGACTCGGAATTGGCTCCGGAAAAACTATTCGATGCGATTAAACAAACTCATATAGCTTCCCTTACTGTTGTGGATGGCGAGCAGTATGTTGGAATGGTTGATTCCAAATCGGTTCTTAGCCTTTTGTCGCTATCTTCAACAAGCATGAGCTCGAGCCATCAGCTGATCGACAAGGATGCACCGCTGGTTGCACCCAATACTTCACTGGCTGAATTGGTTCTGAAATTCAAGGAAAGTTCAGCCGAGACGATCCCTGTGGTGGAGGACGGAAAGCTGCTTGGTATTATCGACAAGGCTGACCTCTATGAGTACATAAGTCCTGCCAATCCTAGTAACGAATAAGGATAATGTTCTCTGGCTTAGTTAGTCCACCAATTCGGAGAATGTCCATCGAAGTCATAATTTACTTCCAAAGACTTTGCTTTATCCTTGTCTTTCTTTGCTAGATCCGTTTTTCCAAGTAACGAATAGACTTTGGCCCTTCCCAGATAATTTTGTCCCAACTGGTAGTATTCCTCAACGTAGGTCACCTTAGCCTTTGATTTTTTGTCTATTTCGGCTGTATATGCCTTCAAGGCCTCTTCTAGTTCGTTTCGTGCCTCAACAGCTTTGCCTTGTCTGCTTAGTGTCTCCGCTTTGTAGAAATGAATGGGACCTACGATTTCAGAGTGCTCGTAAAATCGCTGTCTGGATTTGTTTTCTGATCTGATACGCTCAAGATCTGCCAATCCTCTGTTCAGGTCGCTCAGTGCACCGTCAAGATTGCCTCGGGAAAGTCGAAGCATGGCTCTGTCCAAGAAGACGTTAGGATGGGTGTGGTTATAAATCTCCATTTCTGGGGCGCGCGCGTCTTCGTAGCCTTCTGCTTCACGATTTAGGTAATCTTCTGCCAACTTTGTCTGCAAGTCAGCCTCCGCCGTATTTCCAGTTGTGTTCAGCACTTTCGCAAAAATGTGGCGGTCTAAAAATCTTGCCGGTATTTGCTTCAACAGCTTCAATGCAAGCTTATTGTCGCCTGTGGATTGCAGCGCTATTAAGGCTTGCGAGCGCAATAATGTACTGAGTTCTGAATGCTCTGGAGTTTGCTTGATGCCCTCGTCTCCTACTTTCATCGCTTCTTCGAATTTTTTTTGCTGAACCAGCGCCGTCATATGTTTGTGATATGGATAAGTGCGACTTGGGTCGAGTTTCTCAACTTTCGCGTAGTCTGAGGCTGCCCCCTGGTAATCCTTTGTGTTTAGTCTCTTGTCAGCTCGAATTTCGTAAGCTGGAGCAAAGTTTGGATTAATTGCTATAACAGGTTCTGGCATTTCAAAATATATTGCAAGCCAGGGCGCTGCAAAAAAGAGGCTCGTCATTATAAATGCTGACACTCCGAGGATGGTAAGCTTTCTCTCTTTTTTTCGATCCGCTTTAACGATCACACAATTGCTCAAGCTGTCATGAATTGGTAAGCGCAGTTGTAGCGTTAACTGTTCCGCCAGGTTTCTTTTGCTTCTTGTGATTTCCACAATCCCACGTAAAAGTTCTGGTAAGCATAGGCTTGTCAGCGCTCGCAAGAAAAACCGCTGGCTTGATTGCCAGAAGCTGGCTCGATTCGGACCCGCCGTTTGCACCTTCAATCCGAAAATTATTTTTCCAGGTGTTCCGCGCAATTTGCTGCTTTCGAAGAATGCAAAGTATAGCCAGGTTACCAGTGCCACCAAGATAGGAATAACTGCATATTGATTGACATACTGATTTGACTGTATAAAGCCTGGAACATCTCTCAAGAAGGAGTCAGCGCTAATGCGGTATGGAATCGCTGCAAGTAAAGCTGAGGGCCAGATTGCTAGTGCGTTGACGCAGCCCAGGATAAACCCAAACAGGCTTGAATAGAATCGATCATCTGGTACCCAGTAACCCGGGTAAAATCTATACATGCTGGAAAAAGTTGTTGCCCATGTGAAAATCGCCGATAACAATCCTATCAATACTGCATCAAGCGCAGCTGCACAGGCTCTTCTACCGGTGATTTGTAAAACGGAGTGTGACTCCACTTGTTTCAGCAAAGACCGATTAGTTGCTCCACTGGCTCTTGCTTCAGCAAAATCTCGAATCTCCTTTTCCAGTTCCGGCACTGAGTGATAGCGGTCTTCTGGATTTTTGTTCAGCGTTTTCGAAAGGATCTCTTGAAGGTTTGAATCTATGCCTTCTAGTTTTGGTGCGCCGGTTACGTGTTTGAACATGACCTCAAATGCGGTATCACCTTCGAAAGCTCGTTTCCCGGTCAAAAGTTCCTGGAACAAACAACCTAACTGATAAATGTCAGAACGTTCATCGGCAATCTTGCCGAAGCACTGTTCGGGGCTCATATACCATGGTGTACCAAGTGCTTCACCGGTCTGTGTTAGTGGCATATGCGCGCTGGAAAGGTGATCGAAGACGCGAGCTATTCCAAAATCGACGATTTGCACTCGGTCCTTGCCGTCGGTTGTGCGAGAAAGAATGACGTTTGACGGTTTGATGTCTCGATGAATGATTCCTTTCTCGTGCGCATATGATAGTCCAGCTATAATTTGCAACATTATTTGTAGTGCACGATCCACATCAATTGCACCCTCCTGCTTCACTAGTTCGGCTAAAGTGATGCCATCTACGTATTCCATCTGCAAGTATGGAGTGCCGTCTGCGTCGACGCCGAATTCTCCTGTAGCCGCTATATTTCTATGCTCTAGAGAGGAAACCACCTGGCATTCATGGATGAAGCGTTCGATGCTTCTTTCATCTTGAAGCCGCTCCGGACGAATTGTCTTTAGGGCTACGATTTTGCCGCTGTGTACGTCCTGTGCTTTGTAAACTCTGCTCATGCCACCTTCGCCAAGCAAAGAAATAACTTCGTACTTGCCGGCGATTACTGTTTGGCTCTGAGATTTTGAAGTGACGCCAACTGTATTTTGGTGTGGCTTTGATGACGTGCTATCTTCAACTGTGTCGGCTCTCTTTTCGACAGCTCTTCCTGATGCAACTTTAGCGGGTTCATCACTTGCTATTTTAGATTCTTCTTCGGAGCTGACAAGAATCACCTGCTCTTCTTCTTTGAGGTCAAACTTGTGCATGGCGTTCTCCCTGCTCCGTGTTGCGGTCCGACAGAATAGTCTAGAAAAAGGGTCTTCGTAGATAAAGTATAGGCAGGACCTTTCGAGTCCGGTCATCTCCGGCAATTTATGCAAATTTTGCCCAAGAATTGCATAGTATAGCCTAATTCGGGGAACAATCTAAGCGGAGGTTTCCCCCCGTGCCCCCCGTTCCCCCACAGGATGACTTTCGCTCCAGGAAAAGATCCTCGGAGAGTGAACTGTCAGCAACAGTTCCAGATATTTTTGCGCCTACTTATCTGAACTCGGAAATTCCGAGCGACCACACCGTAATTAACCTGCTTCAGGCGGGCCGAATTCGTTTTCCGGGGGCTTGGAAGAAGGACGGTTTACCGGAGTCCCGCGGCTTCTATCAGTCCCGCGAATGCCTGGTAGCTTTTCTTGAGATTGGTGATGTGCGGGCAGACCAGGATTCCAAAGATTTCATACGAGGTCTGCTTAGCCGCGAGCCAGGCGTCTTAAATGAAGGCGATCTAGAGAAGCTCAAAGATGCCCTGGTTCTTTTCAGACCTCGCTCTAACTATGATCTGGCTACTGGAAGTGCAGAAGTACTTTGCAATAAGCTAGTGTTGGTTATTCAAGGGTATTTCATTCAAAGCAAAACGAAAGAGGCTTTCATAATTTTCCCGAATCAGGATAATGTCAGTTTTCTTTCAATGCGTGCACCGAAACTTGAGTTTTTGATCTTCTTCAACCATCTAAGGCACGCACTCAAATCGATTGAATGGTTTCCCCAATAGCTGTTGCTAAAAGCAGTGAAATTTACGGGTGCAGCAGATCGGCATTTACGTCTGCAAGGGTTTTGCAGCCGCTGAGAGCCATTGCTAAATCGAACTCTGTGCGCAACAGGTGCAGCACTTTGCCGACACCATCAGCGCCACTATCTGCAAGTCCCCAAAGCACAGGTCTGCCGACAAATACTGCTTTTGCGCCCAGGGCTAGGGCCTTTAGTATATCTGTGCCGCGTCTGATGCCACCATCGACAAAAACTTCAATGTTCCCCTCTGTGGCTTCTACAACCCTGCTTAGAACACTGATTGTGGCTGGCGCTGTGTCGAGCTGCCTGCCTCCATGATTGGAAACGATAATTCCGCTGGCACCATGCTTGATGGCAAGAATGGAATCATCTGCGCGCAAAACTCCCTTTACCAGTACTGGCAAATTGGTAATACTGCGCAACCATTCAACGTCTTTCCATGTGAGCGCCTGATCGTATAGCGATGCGATGTATGCTGCTAATCCCGACTCACCGATTCTTCCCGGAAGCACTTCTATCCCCGCTGGAGCAAGGTTCTTTGCGCTCAACCCATCAGGCAAATGAAAGCCGTTTCGGACATCACGCTCACGAGAGCCGAGTATCGGCGAATCCACTGTTAGAACAAGTGCCTTGCAGCCGGCCGCTTCGGCGCGTTGAACAAGAGAGGTCGTCACACCTTTGTCTTTATAGACATAGAGTTGAAACCACAGGTTGCCGTTTGATGCTTCGGCAACTTCTTCTATTGAACTTGTGGCCAGGGTACTTAGCACCATTATCGTGCCTGCCTGATTGGCAGCTTTCATAGTCGCCATTTCGCCTTCCGGGTGGGCCATGCGCTGAAACGCCATTGGCGCAATCATTAGCGGCATACTGATTGGATGCCCAAGAGCGCTTGTTGCAAGTTGTCTGTTACTTACGTCGCGCAGCATTCGCGGATAGATGGTGATGCGATCAAATGCGGCGCGGTTCTCTTTTAATGTAATTTCGTCGTTGGCACCAGCGGCATAATAGTCGTAAGCCATTTTGCTGATTTGGCAGCGTGCCCGTTCTTCAAAGTCAAAAAGATTGACCGGACTGAATTTTTCCAAGTCCGGGTTCAGAATTTCGCTTTCTATCGACATTCTTAATGTTGCTCAGCCGGTGCAAGTCCTGGATAAACCCAGGGAGCATCATAATTAGAGACATGCTGATTTGCAGGATTTAGCCACTGTGGTGCGCTGCCAACCAAGACCGCAGCCATAACAAGAAGTCCAACGCGCTTCAGGTCTTTGATGGTCATAGGGCACCTCTTGACAGACTTTTTCAGAACTCTGATTTCGTCTTTCCCTAGACGGTCCTCGTTCAAACTTTGAGCCCGACTATCCAGGTCCGCTATACTTTCCATTCACTTTGAGAGATTTAGGCGTCAGCCCACCTTTCTGGGTGATGTCGTGTGTGCTGAATCCTACCTGGACCCCGAGATGGTCATCCGTTGTTGCGCCGAATTGTGCCACCATGTCGATTTCTCCGAGAAGTCCATGAACGCCACTGGCTGGCGAGAATGACACCAAATTTCGAACGACCAATTTCTTGTCACCGTTGTATGTATCGAATGGCTCGTCGTACGACCAATCTCCAGGAAGATCCAGCCCACCAGCTCCTTTCGGGGAAATTGGAATTACATTGCAATCAATAGCTGCTACTCGCCCTTCCGGCATAGCTTCGTGATTCGAAACGACCCAAGGTGCTCGAGTGGCGATGTCATTTTCATTTGTTACTCGCAATGTTCCGAGTGGACGTCCACTCTCTTGGTCGATAGTGCCATCCCAATAAATGTACAAAGTGGCTCCCATGGGAATGCGTTCACTGCTCCAACCTGGAATGTCTTTCAATTCACCGTTGAAAGCCGGAAACATTTGAAAGCATCGCTCTTTCAATCGATCCATAACGCTTGAGTCCGATGCTTTGAAGATCTCAGCCAGGGTCATTGCTTTGGTGAATTGTTTTTGTCTGGCAGCCAAAGGATTACGTTGCTCTCTGACTTCTGCGATACCGCTTTGCCCAGCTTTTAGACTAAACGGATCGCCGGTGTCACCGATGGAGCGCGCTGCCAAAAGTGCATAGCAAGCGGCTTCATAGCAATGCAGCTGTTCGCTCTGTTTAGCTCCTTCCCGAGGAACATGCTTGCTGTATGCCTCTCCTATTTCTACAGGAACAAGTGGCGGAAAGCTCTTGTAAGTGTGATTGTCTACTTTATCGCTTTTCTTTTGAAATTCCTTTGCTTCCTGCTTGTCCGCTGGTTTCTTCAGAGCATTCAAATCGCTTTCTTTCGGCGGCTGTTTGTTTTTGAGTGCTTTGAGGATATTGTCAATGTAAGGGTCGCTTTCTTCCTCAAAATGCCGCTTGGGTGGTCCCTCCGCAAACACTTTGGGCTTTTTCTTGATGAAGTTAAAAACATCATCTTTGTGCGGGTCGTCGACACTGCAGGAGATGTTTTGTGGCGGCGCATTGCGAATGCGGATGAAACCATGGGCTATTTGCGCGGAAAAGCCCTCTGTTGGGCGCAGCGAGCGTGCCACCGACGACGATGCGGTGGTCGACAATGGGTCAACGTACTTTGTTCCAGTATTCATCGTTATACCGAACGCGTTGGGAATGGGCTTCTTCCAAGCTAGCCTGCCAGTGTCCATGTCTTGCTTCATTGTAGATTCAGAAATGAGGTGCGGCTGACAGCGCATTATTTCACCTAGATTGCCGCCTTCCTTAAGGCTGACAAAGTAGAGTGGTTTAGATCCCAGTGGATTGATATCGTTTACATAACCAAGCAAATAATGCCTTTTGTCTCCAAACATACTATCTGGGATGTCTCTTGCCCATGAGGATCTCGCCGTTTCCCACCTGGGTCTGAATGCTTTAGGAATTTGCTTGTCGCTGAGATAAACGTTCGATAGATTGCCGCGATCCGTGAATGCTGTTCTGTAGTCGGTTTGATAGATGCGAATGTCGTTATTGCTAGCGCTCCTCAGCATTCGAATTGAGTTCTCGTTAGCCGTCCCTTCGTAATGGGAAATAACATTTGCACGAGCGGCAAGCTGCTCGGCCAATTTCCCCTGAATGTTGTCCAGAGCGTGATGCATCGGCTCACTTACGGTCGCCACTCTTTGATCGCTAGAGTTCTCTTCTCTCATGGCCGCACAGTTGGTGTCGATGAGCAAGAGTTCGGCCGAAAGGCGATTGATGTTATTTAGATTGGCATAGTATTTGCCATTCCTCTGCTCGGCCATTTGGAAAAAAAACCTTTCAGCAGTTGAATCTTGCAACTCGACTGCTGGATCTCGGACAACTTGCTTCGCTAGATTCAGACTGCCGGAATCTACTGCATGCTGACTTTCACGAAAACCTCCCGTGAGTATGAGAAGCCATCCCAGAACAGCTCCAACGATAAGCACTATCAGGATGCTTGCCACCACAATGAAGAAGATTGCGCCGTGCTCGTTTCTTCTTTGCTTGATCCTTGATTCTCTCATTTTGATAATTCTAAAGCCGTCTTACTCAATTCAATTGTGGAACATTTATGTGGAAAAACTATGAAGATCCGTCTTCGTAAGCTAAACTCTCAAACGACATTGGCTTTCAGTCGGCCAGCAGGATGATTTCTTTTCTTTGCTCAGGACTCAATGCAGCCGAGTCTAAGGAGCGCTGATCAAACATTGCTCCTTGCATTTTGCATTGAGTGAAATTCGCATTATTTAGCTTGCAATTAACCAGGTTCGCGCCGGCTAATTCGGCTTTGCTCATGTCGCACGAGCGAAGATCTGAACCTTCGAGATCCGCGCTTGTGAAATCAGCACCGGAACAATTTGCATGTTGAAAATCGCATCCGCGTAATATGGATTCGTGAAAGTCGGCATTAACAAGGAATGATTTTCTAAAATTGGTTCCATCAAGACGATGATTTGATAATATGGCGCCAGTGACTTGATCAACCATGCCGTTCCAATTGTCAGGGCGCCTTGAGATTGCCTGTCCATGGAAATCCCCTCTTATCACACCTGGTTCGAACAACTTGTAGTCGCTCCAGATCCACTGTGATATCGCAAACATTACGCAAGCCGGAGCAAGTAAAGCAAGGAAGCCCTGAAGCAAATGCACTCTCGGAGGCGTTTTCTGGCTGAGAATTTGTTTGCAGCGAATGAAGGTCCACAGCGCGAAATTAACGCAAATAGTTGTGGCAAGTATTTGTATTAATGTTCCAGGCGGATCTTGCGCCGCTAAGTATCGAAACCAAAAAAAGAGAAACAATACTGGTACGTGAAACCAGAGAACAGCATAAATTGCTGCTTGAGCTAAGAATTGTATTCCAGTGGGCTGATCCCTCATGAAGGGATTCTGGAATCGCGGCAAGTAATTAACTAACCAGGGAAAAATTTTGTCATGCACCGGAGTGCCGTCTGGAAAGACCGCCGGTAGCTGCGCCAGGAATTCCCATAGTCTGGAAACATACAAGTGCCAATAAATAAACATGCTCAATGCTATCAGTAGTCCGTATGTGCAGATTCCAGCGATTGGCATTGCAATTCCAATTGCTGGAATCTGAGTTACGTCGGAGTTGAGGATAATCGTTTCAGTCGTGGTGGAGATCACAAATATCCAACCAAATATGCACGTGACAAAAACGAGCTTATGAATGTTTCCTCCTTCTCTGGAAACATCCTGCACATTCTGGAGTAAGTCGAATTTGAAATCGTGCGGCAAAACTGCACCATTTAGATTCGCTCGTCCAAGCCGTGCTGCATGCAGCGAAATGGAGTTACGAAACTCTGCTCCGCTCAGATCTGCCTGTCTAAAATCTGTATTCAGCAATGATGCGTTATCAAAAATTACTTGCCGCAAATCTCTGTTGCGAAGATCGGCACCTTTCACATCGTCGCCGGTAAAGCGGGCTCTCTCTCCGCCCGCGGCTCCGGACAACCAGTCAGCATGGCTTCGCAGTCGCCTCTCAAGCACGTTGATTCCATGCGGCGTTCCCTGTACACCGGGCTCGGTATTCTTATCTTGTAGCCTCGAACTTTGCTCAGCAAAGACTCTATTGTCCGTGGCACTAACATCAGAAACGACTTTATCACCGGCAAAAGAAGACTCCGCTTCGGAGAGTTGCTTCTCGACAATCGAAGTAACTGTCGCGGATTTGCTTTCTTCATCATTTGCCGGATTCACGATAAGTTCCTCGTCCCCGCTAATGGTGGACGCGATCCTCTCTTGACGCTTGCTTAGTGTTGCTCTGCCGGTGCCAGTCCTGGGTAGACCCAGGGAGCATCGTAGTTGGAAACATGTTTATTTGCAGGATTTAACCACTGCGGTGCGCTGCCAACCAAGACCGCAGCCATAACTAGAATTCCGACTCTCTTCAGGTCTTTGATGGTCACGAGACACCTCTTGACAGACTTTTTAGCACTCTGCTTTCGTCTTTCCCGAGACCGACTCTGTTCAAACTTTGAGCTTACGTGCTATCGCCCCTCTCACCTCCTCCGGTTTATGCTAAAACGCTCCGTCGGTTCGCAGGGCTATCGCCCCTCTCACCTCCTCCGGTTTATGCTAAAACGCTCCGTCGGTTCGCAGGGCTATCGCCCCTCTCACCTCCTCCGGTTTATACTGAAACGCTCCGTCGGTTCGCAGGGCTATCGCCCCTCTCACCTCCTCCGCTATAATTCATATCCCGCTGCTCCCAGGACTGGGAGCTTGGTGAAATCGGCTTGAGCATGATTCAATGCCCGGTTTTAGTGAGGTTTGCGCTTGAAGAAACGGAAGGAAGCAAAGTGGACACCGTAAAAGAGAAGGGCATCAGTCGTCCACCAGGCATGACGAACTATCGTTGGACTGTCATTGCTCTCTGCTTCATTATCATTGTCATCAATTACATGGATCGTTCAGCGATCGCGTATGCAATCGAGCCGATAAAAAAAGAATTTGGTCTCAATGACGCGGACTATGGCGCAATAGCCTCCGCATTTGGTATCGGCTACACAATCATGACTCTTGGTGGTGGCATCATTGTTGACCTTTGGGGGGCGCGTCAGGTGTGGACCTGGTCTTCCATTACCTGGTCTATTTGCACCGGATTGCTGGCAGTTTGCACAGGCTTTTGGCATCTATTTTTCTTACGCGTGATGCTCGGCATAACTGAAGGTCCCTGCTTCCCGGCCATGACCAGGGCTGTTACGGATTGGCTTCCGGCTAACGAGCGCGCTCGCTCCTCGGCTATTTCGTTGGCAGCAGTTCCACTGGCTTCTGTAATTGGTGGACCGCTTATTTCACATTTGATCGTCAGCTTTGGCTGGAAAGCGATGTTCGTTATATTAGGCTCGCTCGGCATTATTTGGGCAGGCTTCTGGTGGGTGATGTACAGGGACTATCCGCAAAACTCTTCGAAGGTTTCGGAAGCGGAACTCGACCTCATTCACGAGGGGCAAACACTGCAGGTTCACGGAAGCGATGCTGATTTGCGACGCCATCATCTTTCTACCGGGAAAACCACTTGGAAGTTTCTCTTTCTCAATCCCTCATTGATGGCGAACAACTATTCATTTTTCTCATTCGGCTATTTGTTGTTCTTTGCTGTTTCGTGGCTGCCTGGTTTTTTGGAGCAGACCTATCACCTTAAAATCAAAGAAGTCGGTGTGCTTGTTATGGCTCCCTGGCTTACTGCGGCGATCTTCGTGGTCTCCTGTGGATTTCTTTCTGACTGGATTTACAAGAAAACGAAGAATGTACGTTGGGCCCGTACTCACATGATTTGGCCGTCTCAAATGTTGTCGGCCTGCTTTCTGATCGCGGTTACGTTTACTGATTCATTGCCTCTAGTGATTACTTTTATGTCACTCGGGATTGCTTTTGGGCTGGCTCCTAATGCCTGCTTTTACTCACTTAATTCAGATCTGGCCAAAGACAGAGCTGCCACTTCGCTTGGTTTGATGGATTGCTTCCTTGCTGCCGCAGGCGTGCTTGCACCGTTGCTGACGGGATATATGAAGCAGGCAACCGGCAACTTCAACTCTGCCCTATGGATTATGGCTGGCTTTACCTTCACGTCCTCACTGTTTGTGTTTTTCCTGCAACATCCCGACCGCGATATTGCAGAGCTTAAGAAGGCTGATCTGGCTGCTCAATCCTGACCGTCTAAGCGCCTCCTCCAAACCGTCAGGCAGGTGCTGACCCCACCCCTTTCCGGGCCGTTAACTCAGGCTAAGTCTTTATATGGCGAGAATTAGTATGATTCTTCCAAACCGCTGGGATGGGATGAGAAAATGCAAATCAAAAATTGGCATAGTTTCCTCTGTTTTCGTCGCACTTTGCCACTGGCGCTTGCTTTTGGCGTTTTGCAAATGAGTTCGGCAATACTCGTCGACGTTAGCAACGCAATCCCTGCATTCTCGAAGACCGAGAAGCGCAAAGCTGATGAGTCAAATAAACCGATGACAATCGCTGAGCGCATGAAGCCGGTGAAGGATATAAGCACGGTTGACGATTTGAGCAGATGGATGACTTATTACTACCTGCATCCGCAGCCAGAGTTCGTAGTAGCTGCCATTAAACTGGCAGACCAGAACAATTTGCTGGAAGGCGATTCAGTTGCGCCTTTCCAGGGATTTCTCAGTCGAGTTTTTGAAAGTAACCCCGAGCAGATTCCGGTCTGGTTTGGCCAGCTTGGGACAATAAAGGACTCCAGCAAAACTGTCGTACTCACAGCTGTTTGGTGGTCAAACACTAAAGAAGGCAAAACATTGCTAGAAAACATCGCTAACAGTTTGCCGGAAAAGTCCAAGGTCGAGTTCCACAAACAAATTGACAAAAAAGCAGAGGACCTCGACAAACTATCTATAGAATCACCCGACATATTGGATATCTTGTGGGGGGCATTCTCTGCAACTGGTGATGAAAAATATGTGCGAAGGCTGATGACACCGCTTACCTGGGGTGAGAAGGATACTAAGGATCTCAACCGTCTGATGATCTCAAGCGCAGCTTCATGGTCATTGGCGAGCAATTTAGACCAGCATCCGAAGGTAAAAGAGATCTGCCAGAAAGCTCGCTCTGAGGACGGCAGTTTGAAGCCTTATCTAGAAAAGGTATTTGCCGATGCGCAGAAAGCACAGCTTGAGGCGAAGGAAAAAGCGAAGAAAGCAAACATGACCGCCGAGAGCGCAAACCGGAATTAAACGCTCCGGAGTTTGGCAGGTCTTCGCCACGCACCATGGCTCCGCAAATAGTCGATAAAAGGTTCGATATAGTCCCTCGATAGAGTGAGGAAATGTAAGCTCAAGGCTGCCTTTCCGCGATTCTTCCTTGTTTTTTTTGGGCAACCCTATATAACTTCCACTAGTAACACTAGGGGTCCCCATAGCATATCGATCATATGCTGCTTTTCAATGCTAACTTGTTAGCTATGGACTCTGTGTGAGGTAGCTCGGATGTTTGTTGAGAAGTCGCTAGTTTGCCGCGATTGCGGAACCAATTTTATCTTTCCAAAGGCTGAGCAGGAGTTTTTCGCTGCCAAAGGCCTTGCCCACGAACCGAAGCGTTGTCCCAATTGTCGAGTATTGATGAGAGTTCGTCGAAGCGGCAAAGATATCGCAAACACCAGTGAAGTCAATTGTGCTGAGTGTGGAGTTGCGACACGCGTGCCTTTCCACCCGAAAGGCAATAAGCCTGTCTACTGTGTGATGTGCCTCGGCAACATCAAATATGGTCAAACTGCCGAACGGGACGTCAACGTCGCCGTTTAGATTAGAGAGTCTGGAACTGTTCGAATTTTTGAAAGCGAGGTTACCAAATGAAAAACTTGGGGGAAATCTTGTACGCCGGACCCCCGCTGGCTAAACAAATGTTCGCCTCCGGTTTTAATGTCGGTATCCTCGCAGGCACTGCGATTTTAGTGGCTCTTAGATTTTGTGTGATGAGCCCTGGCATATTGCGTTAGGGAATCACTTACTAGAACTGATTATCGGACGAATCGCTCAGCACGATGCTGTGATGCTTCGTCCGATTTCTTTGGTCATCCTTCGTTCCCCTAACACTACTGCTAGGGGTCTGTTGGTCGCTTGCAAGCGCCTGCCCTTTGTATGCTCGCGGTTACATGCGCCTCGGATCGGTGGCATTGCATGTCATTTGCCGGGTATAACTGGATACAGGTTAACTTGGTGTCGAGGTTCTATTGCCAATTCGGCCAATTAGTGTTCTGCTAATTCTGCTGCAGCTTTCTTTGCTGCCGGATTCACTTTGTCTGGCCGCAAACAATTCTCGGCCTACCCCAACGGCGGCACAGAGCTATGGGCAAATCTCAGATACAATTCAAAAAATCGAAGACAGCTTGAATAACGGCTCCCATAATCTCAGTGATACCGAGTATCAAGACTTCGTAAGCCGAGTCGAGAGATTGAAAGTCGATGCCAAGATTGATATCAGCGGTGGTGCTGATGCGTCGTCTTTAATTGGTCCTGCCAACAGTCTCTATGGCGATCTCGCTCTTCGCTTGGGGGATAATGCGAACCTGGCTGCTTTGGCAAAAAGACAGATCGATTCGGAAATTGCAAAGCTGGAAACGTTGTTGGGAGATCGCTCGGCAAATCTGTCGACAGAACAGCATCGTGCTCTCAAACAATCCATCAGCGAACTTACAAATCGCGCAAATGGAAAATTGCCTTACGATGGGGGAGCCGCAGCGCTACTGCATGATGTTCATCAGCTCTATATGGAGATATTGTCCAAGTCTTGGACAAAGCTAGGTTCCAGTAAAGAGAATAAGGAGCTACCGCTCGGCTCAGATTCGACAAAGAATGCTGACACAGCTGCTGCACCGGCGAAAGAAATTCACCGCGGTCACGTCGAAGAGTCCGCTCCTCTTCCTCCTGTGACGACGCCAAAAATACCGCTACCGCGCAAGCCCATGATTTCGATACCGAAACAGATGGAGCTTGTCGAAAACGAGTTGATCACTCTGCACGAAAAGGGACAGCTCGGAACTTTTGATATGGACTTATTCACCTCAAAGCTTCTTGCTATTAAGAAGAATTGGAATGTGATGATTCAAAAGTCCGGTGTTTTGTCGCATCGGCAAGAAAGCACGTTGCGCCAAGAGCTGCAGCATCTCAATCAGAGTATTTCAGACCGCATAAACGGATTGGATTAGGGTCAAGACCCGATTAGCTTGTCGAAGCTTGCAGGCGGACGAGCACTACCGTCTTTGCGCTTGAACTCATCAACCACCCAGTGGTTCTGGATGAAGTCCGTAGCTGCACGTCCTGCTATGCCACCGGCAGCCAGAATCATTCCGATTCCACGAACCTTGGGCACGAACGTCATGACGCCTCCGGCAAAAGTTGAGAGATCCGCTGCCGAGGCCAAACCATACTTCAAGCTGTCTTTTGAATCAGAGCTGGACAAAAAGTTAGTGGCGTCAGAAGTGAACTTCATCAAACCGTGACCTGCAAGCGCACCGCCACCAATCAGAGGGTAGCGATTGAGCCCAAGGTAACCTGCGTAACCCATACCGCCCACGACGAGGGCGCTACCTGCCGCAACCATCTTGTTATCAGCAACAGTCTTTTTGAATTCTTCAGCCCAGGGCTCGGCGCTTGCTTTATAGCTCACGTCAAATTTGCCACCTTTGTCTAGAAGCATTTGAGCTGCCTCGACTGGTGATGAAAGCGTCTTTCCTAGCGTGGCGTCGACTCCATTGCTGAGTTGTGTTATGGCGACCACTTTGCCGGATTCATCCAGCATGGGTCCACCACCTCCACCACGTTGGATGTGGGTCTTGGTTTCAAACAAGGGGCGACCGAGCATCGCACGCGCTTCCATTTGCTCTTGCATGTCCATCGTGAAGCCTTTCATCATTAGCTTGCGTCCGATGTTTGGATCCATTGTCGCAAGCAGCTGAATTGGGCTCATAATGCCCCTGCCATATCCTGGCGAGACATACGCGTCGTTTGCCTTTGTTGGAATGGAGAATGTATAGAGCTTTTGATCTTCCTCTAGCTCTTTTGATGAGCCGAGTTCGAGTGCCTTTGTGCCGGCGATCGCACCTTTCTGAAGGCGCAGTACCGCTAGATCATGCAGGTCGTCCAGTTTTTCGATCTCAGCTTTGTATCTTTTGCCGTCTGGTCCGACCGCAAAGTGTTCGCGTGAATCGAGCACCGCTCTTGCCGTTGTAATCAGCTTTGAGCCATCCTCGATCAGAAATCCAGTGCCTGTTTTGTCTTTATCGGAGACAATTTTTACGATGGAATTTCTTGCGTCTTCGTAAAGCTTGCGACCAGTCTCATCCAATTCCGGCTGAGGATCGCTGCTTCTTGCCATATCAATTCCCGGCTTTAGCACCGGTATGTTTTGACTTTCGACACCCATTTTTAGCTTCCTCTGTAGATGCCGAGCCCGAGTGATTTCTCAATGTCCGGGCTTACCGGTGGAACAGGCGAGCCGTCCTTGCGTGTGATATCTGTAAGAACTCTGCGGTTCGGCACGAACTCAGAGCCGATTCTTCCTGTGATACCAAGTCCAAGCGCAACCTTACCTGCCAGTCTTGCTTTCGGAATCAGTGTTGCGATAGCACCACCTAGAGCGGCGAGATCGCCGGCGCTGGCTAGCCCATACTTCATTTGGTCGCGAGAGTCAGTCGCGTTGAGAAGGCCGCTGGCATCGCTTGTTAGCATGACGGCGCCGACTCCGGCCGCGGCCAGACCGCCTGTATAGGGCATACGATTGAGCACCGAGTTGCCGATCAGTCCGGCAGCGCCAACGCCGAGCGTTTCTGCAACTGCCATTGTCGGATTGGTTTTCCAGTCATGCTTATACTGTTGAGCTAAGTTACCGGCGACCCAATTGTATTTGAAATTGAACTTCCCTTCGTCCTCGCTGAGTGCTTGTATCTTTTCGCTTGGAACAAAATAGCCCATTTCAAAACTTGTGATCATGTCGTTGATGCCGACGACTTTCTTGTCACTATTTAGAAGAGGTCCGCCTGAATCACCTGGGCGAATATGGATGCGAGAATTCAAAATATCGCGATTGACGAATTTCTCGAGGTCGGGGCGCTCTTTTGGAGTGAGAGTTTTCAATTTTGCATTGATTGCGCCCTCTACTTCTTCGCTGAGATTCTTCATCATATTCAGTTGTGTTTCTGCTTGGCGATGATATCCAGGCGAGAGATAAGCCGGGCGGAGTCCGCCTGGATGTCCCATGCCATAAACCAGATCATCCTGTTTGAGGGTGCTGGATGGAGCAAGGTCGAGGTGGGGGCGACTTCCTTCCTTCCATTTAACTGGCTTCATGATGACGGTGTCGTTGAGATCGTCGAGCTTCTCAATTTCTAATTTATATTTGCTACCATCGGCGGTGACTGCAAAATGTTCTTTGCTTCCTAAAACCACGTGAGCGGCAGATCCGATTCGACCTGTTTTGTCCATTATCCAGCCGCTGCCGAATCCTTTGTCTGTCGTTATCTGAACAACAGAGGGCAACGTGTCAGCGTACAATTTCTTGGCGGCATCATCAACTTCTGGTTGAGGTTCGCCCGGCTTGGCTATATCGAGGCCGGGCTTAAGTACGGGAAAATCAGTCTGCCCACTTTTTTCTATCATCTCTCAGCTCCACGTGCTCCCACACGCACATAGTAGGTACGGGGGCGTGAAGCCGGAATGGGGGTTCTCCCCCTACAGTCCCACTATGAGAGTGGTCTTAACGGTTTTAAAATGTGTGCTTTTTCTCATCTGCTTGCTGTCGGTTGGCAGTCGAAATCAGAGCGCCTTTGTATAGAAACAATCAGCTCCACAAGCTCCCACGATACTTATGCTCCACCTCTCGGCAGTTGTTGACCGACGATCTGCATATTAGCGCTTGATCATCTTGGGTGTGAACGATGATTTGCGATCCTTGCGATCCTAGTAGCCGGCTTCTTGGCCTACGTCACCAGTAGTGCTGCCGGTAGTCACATCTAATATATAAACTTTGCCGTTGAAATCGCGGACTGGTTTGCCGTCATAACCGGCGCCCCAAACGTAGAAGAAACCCTGTCCGTTGCCGGCTGCGGTGATAGTTCCAGGAGCTGCTTGCCAGTTCATTGGCGGATCGCTTCTGTACGAATCCAGAGTCGAGCGAGTCATACTTTGATCCATCTTCAGATTGATTCGTTGTGCCGAATCAGCCGTCAACTCCGAGGTCCACTCGTCGTTGGCCAATGGACTGCCTGTAGCGGGGGTTCCATCGGCATTGTAGTAATAAGAAAGACCAGGTGAGAGACCGTTTAACTCTTGGGCTGATACGCCACCGAATATTCCACTGCCGTAGGGATTCGCGCCAACCAGCTCTGTTAGCTGAACTTCACAAGCTCTTTCAATGCTGTTAGATGATCCGTAAACACCCGGAAATCGATTTTGATTTCTCAAGCTGAATTCTTGCAACCAACTAGCAACTTTTTGCATCTGGTTCTGCATCGTACTGTTCGCGTGCTGAATGCGCTCTTGCGTTGCTTGCTTTACAGCTGTCTCATTGGGAGCCGGTTTTGCGCTAGTTGAGTTGTTATTATCTTGAAAGAGACTTCCAGGAAACGGTTCTGTCAGTAGATCGTCAGCGTTGCCTTGGGTGATCGAAAAACTGAACGCTAGTACTGCTGCGAACAATAGCCTTCCAGTTGTTTTCGTCTTGAGCATGCATTTCTCCTCGGCGCCAATAGAGGCGGTATAGCCACTTTTGCTAGTTCGCATTATACGAGAATTGAGTTGCTAAGGTGATTTCTAGGGCCATTCGCTTGCAAAAAGAAACGAGCGCGCTTGCGGTACCGCTCCTTCCTGGCTTGTCCCGGAGAAAGCCCGCAGGACGAAGGCATAACGTGGCGCATCCCAGGGAAAGTAGCCACAAACCCATGATTGGAATGTGTTTCCGTGTGGCGTTGTTCCAGTCTTTATTGCAATGCGCATCTTATTCTCGGGATCCAGATTTTTGCCAGTGCCTTGCCGCGCAGCAATCTGCATTCCTTGTTGCAAAACGTGCCAGGTTCTTTCTGAAAGATGCAATTCAAAGGGCTTGGCGGCCGGATCGGGCGATTCGGCGCTATGAAGATATGGAATTTGGCCTTCCTTAGCGACCAGTGCCGCAATGCGCATGATTTGCAGGGCGCTTGGTTGGAGATCGGCTGCCAATCCGAGTGCATAGTTCTCAAGGCTCTCTTTTAAGCCTTGCTCGGGAAACTTGCCAATTGGAAAGCCGCCAACCGGCTTGTCCAGACCAAAGCGTTTTGCGTATTCAAGAAAAACTTTTGGACTCATCGCCTGTGCGGCCTGAGCAAAATAAACGTTGCAAGAAAGCCCGAGGGCCTGAACGAGATCTAGAGAGCCGTGCGGTGCCAGGCAAGTAAACTTCTGATTTTTGATCTTTATAGATCCGCGGCACTCAAATTTTCGATCTTGTGGCAAGAGGTGAGCATCAGTTAAGGCCGCCGCTGATACTAATTTCATTATCGAGCCCGGTGAGCCTTGCGGAACGCTGGGACCACAGGGGAAGCCAATTTGCCCGGTTTTCAGGTCTGTCCAGAAAAATTTACCGCGATCTGCGATCTTCTTTTCTGCCGGTGAAGCATTCGCCTCCTCAGCCACGCTCCCAGTCCCAAGCCCGAAAATGGACCGGATGAACTGCCTCCGTCCCACGCCTGCTTGGTTTTGCTCGTCGACCATTTTAGTTAACCAGTTCTTGCTGACTTTTTACGTGTTCTTATCCATTGTTTCACTGGCATCTTAATCTCTTGTCGGAGAATCAAAGAAGCCAACATATTTGGTGAGTAGCTTAGCAGGCTAAGACGAACAGGATATGCCATGATTTACAGAATTTCCATGCAGTCCAGGGTAATGACAGCAACTTTCAGTAACTCTTTGGCAATGAGAGCTAACTCACGATTCGCGTTTCATATCCTTTGTTTTTTTGCAGCTTGGCTGTTGGCCATCGACTTGTGCGCTTCAGCAAACGTTCCAGCAGCCTCTGAGCCTTCAGGGACAATACACATGGTTCCTGGTGCCCAGTACGAATGGAAAGACACCGATATCCAGCTCAAGAAGACGGGAACTCAAAAAGGCGATTCGCGTTCGGAAATTCTGCAAGGTGCTAGTGCCAAGCCAGTGGCTCTGCCTGAGATAGCTAGATTTGCCCTGCGCAGATTCTTTAAACTTGAAGCTCCGGGTCAAGGACTAGATGAATATGCAAACAATGTGAACTGCGATAGCACCTTCCGTAAGCCGGCCGGCGTTTTTGTGACACTCAGTAAGAACGGCTCAACGCGCGCTTGTTGGGGAACTGTCTACGCCCAACAAGCTGACATCGTTCACGAAACGGTTTTTTCAACTCTCGGTGCTCTCACGAAAGATTACCGCTTTCGTCCAATTCGCAAATCCGAGCTGCCTGATCTGAAAATTCAGGTTAGTATCATCCGCGATATTATTGCCATAAATAATTTTGCGTCAGTCAACCCGTTAAAAGACGGCATCATGGTGCGCTCAGGAGGGCGTTCCGGTGTGATCTTGCCCGGTGAAGCGACTGACGCTTACTACGAATTTGTACTTGCCCGATTGAAAGCTGGAATCAAGCCAGGCGAACCTTGCCAAATTTATAAACTAAGGACCGACATATATGATTAGCTCTGCCGAAAAGAAAAATCCGCTATTGTCCTGGGAATTTTTGCTTCTAAAATTTTTGCTCTTAGCTCTGGCGGCGGTCTTATTGAGCAAGCCTGTCGGTTCCATTAGTGGCACGATTGCCATGGAGCAAGATGGTTTCAACTTGTACTCCTACGATATGAAGGGGCACAAGGTTTATGCAATTGCAATCGGTCCGCGTTCTGCAAAGTATGAAGAGGAGCGCGGCGTTTGGGTAGATAAGGACGGACACTTCAAAATTGATCAGTTGCCCGTCGGTGAGTATTCCTTGCGTATCCGTGTTCCAGGATTCTCAACAACTTATGAAAGCGGCATCATGGTTGGCGAAGGAAAGGTTACACAGCTCACAAATCCTGTACGCCTCGATATCTCGCAGCCGAGCATAACCGTTGGCTCCAACGCGCGGGTATTTTCAACGAAAGAGAAACCGGCGTTCTGGGCAAATGCGCAAGGTTCAACCAGCGTCAACGTAAAGGTGTACAAGAAGGATTTGTTCCAACTCTTAGGCACTGATGACGAAAAACATCTTGGTGTAGAGATAAGTTCGGATCTCAGCCTCTACAAGCCCTATAGCTCCGAAACCGACAGGTACGATGTTTTCGCGAAAAAGAAAATTCAACCTGTCAAAACCTGGAAGCGAACTTTGCAGTCCGATCTTTCCGATTGGTCTCATGAAAACTTCAAGATGGACGAGCCGTTGCCTCCTGGCGATTACTTTGCTGTCTGCGAAGCAAGCAATATACGTAAAGAAAAAGACTCGACTGTTCTTTGGTTCTCGGTGACGGACATTGGTTTGATCGTCAAGCAAGACTTTGCAAAGACGGTTGTGCGTGCTCTTGATCTAAATTCGATGAAGCCAATGCCGGGTGTTTCGATCGAAGTCCGCGATCGCACAGTCAATAAGGTTCTCGCCAAAGGATCCGCTATTTCTGGTGCTGATGGATTTGTTGAGTTGCCGATCGGAAACTCGCTTTCAAAATCTGCAAATTCGAACATTGTCGTTTGCGGATTCAAAGGCGAGCAGCATGCCTATGGTGGTATGTCCATGTACCGTAGCCAGGGCGAGAACCACAAGACATACTTTTATACGGAAAGACCTATCTATCGCTTAGGGCAGACCGTTTATTTTAAGGGCATCTGTCGCGACCTCGAAGAAAAGGGATTGAGCAATCCAGGCAGTATGAAACTCAGCATGCAGCTTGAAGACCCCGACAATGCGGTCATTTGGAAAGGGAATGTTTCAACGAATAAGTTCGGCACCTTCAACGGAGTTTTCGACATTCCGAAGGAAGGAAAAACCGGTGGATATCAGATCCAAATTACATATCCTGACGGCAGCACCGACTACGAGCGGATCGAAATCGATCAGTATCGCAAGCCTGAATATAAGGTTGAGGTCATTCCGCTGGAGCCGCGGGTGACAGCAGGGCAGAAAGCTAAAGCCAGAATCAGAGCCACATATTATTTTGGTGCGCCTGTCACGAATGCGAAGATCAAATACAGCATTTATTCATCGTCCGATTGGTCTTCCCGTTATCGATTAATGGATCGTCCGGATTATTACGGCTATTTCGACGATTGGGAAAACAACGATAGTGACTACTATTACGGTGGCGAGTTCATTTCAGAAGGAACTGCGCAGACAGATGCCAGCGGCGAAGCCATCGTTGAATTCGACACCAAAGCTATCCAAAGCTCAAGCGATGATGACATTTTTGAAGGAGCCTACCAGGACAAGAAATACAAGGTCGACGTAGAAGTTACAGACATCAGCCGCCTGAGCGTGGTCAACTCTGGAAACGTATCCGTTACAGCCGGCGACTATGTCCTCTTCGTCGAACCTAAGAGCTATGTAGCTAAGGTCGGAGAAAAGATCTCCGCCGATATCAGAGCAGTTGACTATCAAGGTCAATCGGTGCCGAATCGTCCGATTAAAGCAAAGCTATTGAGGCGCATTTGGAACACGAATGACTATTCTTATCAAGGCACGGAATCATATGAGGACATTAATACTGTCACGGATAAAGATGGTAAAGCCCATATTGAATTCTCCACCAAAGCCAAGTACGCAACTGACACCTATTACATAGTTGCTCAATCCACCGATGCCGAGAAGCACGTCATCAAAGATGATGAGAGTATCTGGGTTGTTAGTGAAAATGATCCATATTCTGGTTATGGCGGCGGACGTTCACAGAATGAACCTTTGAAAGTGAAGCTGGATAAGGCTGTTTACGAGCCGGGTGACACTGTTCGCGCTATGATCTCCGCTCCGGTTAAGGGCGATGAAGGCGCCCAAGCTATTGTTGCCGTAGAAGGCATCAAGCTTCATTCGTACAAAGCTGTTGATTTGAAGGGACCAGCTACTTTAGTTGAGATTCCGATCGAAAAGTCTTATTCACCTAACGTGTATTTGACAGTCACATTTGTCTCGAAGAAGAAACAGTTCTACAACACATCGCAAATGGTCAAAGTTTCCCCTTACGCCAACTTCTTGCAGGTTGCCGTTACTCCGGATAAGGCTAAGTATCATCCCGGAGATATGGCCTCCTATAAGTTGAAGGTGACTAAGAAGGATGGTAAGCCGGCTGCGAATGTGGAACTCTCAATGGGGGTTGTCGATGAAAGCATCTACGCGATCCGCGCTGAGTATGTGCAAGACATTCGTAAGTTCTTCTATTCTCAGCGCAACAACAACGTCACCACCGTTTGCTCGTTTCCCGAAGAGTATTCGGGTGGACCGAACAAGATCGAGCCGCGTGTCCGCAAGGACTTCAAAGATACCGCCGCCTGGTTCCCGAATCTTGTTACCGATTCTAACGGTGAAGTAACCGCCAAGTTCAAGATGCCTGACAATTTGACGACATGGCGTGCCACTGTCCGCGGTGTGAGCATGGATGCTGAAGTCGGTTGGGTTCTGCAGAAAACAGTGAGCACGCAAGACCTGATTGTGCGCCTGGCGCTACCTCGCTTCTTTGGGCAAGGTGATGAAGGCGAAATCAGTGCGATCGTGCACAACTACTCTGATATCACTCAGGATGTGAATGTCCGCCTGGCGATCTCACCGGAATTCCAGATTCAAAAAGCTCTCTCGCAACAAGTTAAGTTGGCGCCTGAAAAGGTTAGCCGCGTGAGCTGGCCGGTAAAGATCCTCAAATCGGGAACCGGGACAATCATGGTGAAAGCCATTGGTCAAACCGCAGCCGATGCGATGGAAACAAAGCTGCCGCTTCGCCCATTAGGCGTGCCGGTTGTTTTGACATCGAGCGGCTGCCTCAATGCCGACGATCAAACAATCGATTTGCCCGTCTCTTATCCGGGTGATGCGGCTGAGGGATCGCTCAACGTATCTGTTCATCTTTCGTCTTCATCACTGTCTTCCGTCATGAGCAACTTCAGTGCTTTGATTGACTATCCATATGGCTGCACCGAGCAGACCATGAGCAGGCTGATGCCGGCGGTAGTGGCCGTGAAGATGAACAAAAAACTTGGCGTGCCGCTGGAGAAGAAGGACCTGGACAAGTTCAAAGAGGTCTACAAGCAAGCCATGGTCAAGCTGGACGAGTATCAGCATGGCGACGGCGGCTGGGGCTGGTGGACCAACGATACGAGCAACCCGTACCTTACAGCGCTCGTACTTGAAGGATACAAGTTGCTTGAAGAAACCGGCTATTACGTTGATCCTGCTCGCAAGAAAAGAGGTTTGGCTTGGCTGGCAAGTTCATCGACGGAACTACAAAAGCAACTATCCGATCCCAAGCTCGTAAAAGACTGGTGGCATACCGGTGAGCTGATGACTGACCTTTCAAAAGCCACCTATGTGCAGGCTTTGCATGGCCGCAAGTTGCCTGCAGGATTAGCTAAATGGGTCACGCAGGCAAAAGTGATGAATCGTTTGAATCCTGAAAGCCTCGCGTACTACACTTTGGCTTTCAAGAAATCCGGCGATGCGGATTCAGCTCAGGTGATGTATCAGCGCCTGCTCTATCTTTCAAATCTAGAAGATAGTAGCTTTGGCACTCTGACAAACTGGGAGCGCGGCGACAAAATGTACGCCAAGCTTGCAGAAAAGAAGGAGTGGTACAACTGGTACTACAGCTACAGATTTACACCAGTTGAAACCACTGCCTTGGCTATGCGCGCCTGCATGGCAATGCAGCCTGAAGACGCGGCTCGTACTGAGCAGATAAAAGCCTGGATCCTAACGGAGCGCGGCAAGGATGGTTGGGGTAACACCAAGACCACCGCTGAAGTGTTCAAAGCGCTAATGGAAGATGAGCTGCTCCATAGCTCGACTTCTTCATCCTTCGGTGCAGAGTTGAGTTTCAATGGTCCAAAACTGCCAATCGCTGGTACTAAAGTTACAACTCCAGGTGCGCGTGCTGTCACCAACTACACGTTCAACAAAGACAGCCTGTTCAAACCTGAGGAGCAAATGGAGCTGGTTATGCAGCCTGGTTCCACCAGTTCTCTGCACAAGACTGGTCCGGGCCGCTTGTATTGGACAGTAATCACGAAGTACTACAAGAAGATTCAACCTGGCGAACATGGACTCGTGCCATCGACCCCGACTGGTTTGACGATTCAACGGTCATTCTCCAGATTGAAGGCCGAATATGATTCAGCAGGAGACATTCACTTCAAGGAAGAGCCGATAACCGGTAAGGTGAAAGCTGGTGAAACGCTGTTGATGAAGATCAAGATTGATTCTCCGATCAACGTTCCTTATTCTTTGATCGAAGCTGCACTTCCAAGTGGTGCTGAGGTCGTCGAAAACGATCCCAAGGAATATTCGGTAAAGAGTGATACTGCTGTTCTGGGTAACTGGTGGTGGAATCACAAGGACATAATGGATGACCACCTGGCATTCTTCATGACTGATTTCCGCTCTGGGCCGTCTGAAATTCGCCAGATGGTGCGTTTAGAGTTGCCTGGAAAGTTCCAGATGAACCCGATTACGCTTGAAGGAATGTACACCGACAATGTGCATGGATATTCTGAAGCAACGCAAATCGAAGTCGTCGATGACTCAAAATCGGAGTAGTGCCATGGATGAAAGTGAGAAACCTGGCAACGAGCGTCCGCAGGCGACAACTGATAGCGATTCGTCTGTAGAGGCGACGCCATGCGTCGCCCATCAGGATAGCGATTCGTCCTCTTCGGAGCTCGGCGCTTCGAGCCCGGGAGCGCCGGCATCTTGCCGGCTTCTAAAGAAAACTGAGATTCTGCTCCGAGCAAAGGTAGGATTGGCGATTCTGATAGCTATTCCAGTGTGTCTTTCGCTCTACTTCGTCAAAAGCTATCCTTTCCCTGACGAACTTGCCTCGCGTACATTCGCCTTGAGTATCCTGAGTCCTACGCAGCGGAACAATATCGACATCGCGGCTCGAGCTGTTAACAACACTGTACTCGAGCCGGGTGAAGAGTTCTCATTTAATCGCGTCGTCGGTCCACGCACAGATGGAAAAGGATATAGGCCTGCCCCCTCTTATTTGGGACCTGATTCTCCCGCCACCGTAGGTGGTGGAATCTGCCTGGTTTCATCTGCGATCTATCAGGCCGCACTGGAATCAAATTGTAAGATTGTCGAGCGTGTGCCGCATTTGCGCACCATTGCGAGTGTCCCGCCGGGACTCGACGCCACCGTTTGGTACGGCAGAGCCGATCTGAAGTTTCGCAATAACTTCACCGTGCCGATTCAAATTTCGGCCGAATGCAAAGACAATAACCTCCGAGTTAAGTTCTTGGGACAAAAAAACTTAGTTGAGCTTACCAAAAGCAAATTGCATACCGTTGTGGTGAGCCAGAACCGCGAGGAACTCCTGGTTGAGGCGTTCGCAGAAACCGATGGAAAGCGGCATCTTTTATCCCGCGATCTTTATCGCAAGTAATCGTGCAAATTTTTTGAAAGCAAATGGCAACGCATGGTTGCGCCGGGTGGAGCAATGCGTTGCGCCTGCCGGGGGTAATTTACGGTCGCCTTACGTACCCCACAGCAGCCGCAGTTTTTAACACTCGGTTGTAGTCCTGTTTATGTAGCATTCCAACCAGGTTGTATTTTTTCATCGCACGAACGTAGTGAGCTTGCGAAATGAGCAGTGCTTTGTCATTTGAAAGCCTTTCATTGACCTGAATCTTGGTTGATACTACATGACTGCCAGGCGTTTGCTTGACGTCATAAATCTCGGCAATTTCACCTGCATTCAGAGAAATCGCCTTCAAGTTTTCTCTGTCTGTCGGTAGGTAGCTAACGAGACTTCCTTTAGAGTTGTCCGTCAAATGCAAGATTGTCGTTTTCTTGTCGAACGCCGAGATCATCGCCAGGGCACCAGACCCTACTTTTGTTACAACCTTGTGTCCATCAACATCAGTAGTGACTCTGACTGGCTCAGCTCCGGCATGAATGAGAATTGCCCCATCGCTCAATGATAAGTGCGCATCATCAATCTTGGTGTACTCCGCATTCTTGGTTGGCATGAAGCAGGCGTGAGTTAGTGGCTGTTGCGTGTTATTGAGATGTTCGACCTTGCCCTGATGGATTTTAGGCTCTGCAGTATAGCCAACAGCTTTGAAGGGGCCTTCTTCTTCATTGAACGACAGGTAATTGGAAGCAAACAGTATCCATTCTCCTGTAAAGAGAAAGCGTGGATCCGCCTTCAGCAGAGCTTTTACCTCATCTGGTGTCAGTGGTTTGTGCTGCGCCCCTACACTATTTAGATCTGAATTGATGTTTGGAATCATGTTGTTGTTCTTTGCCAATCCAGGAAGAAAGGCAAAGCTTGCATCAGTGGGCAATATCGTCGCGTTATTGAATACCGCCGGCAGATTGACGTTGATAACGGGCGGAGGCGGTGGTGGAGGAGGAGGAGGCGGCGGCGGAGGAGGCGGAGGCGGAGGCGCTACTGCAGCTGGAGGAGGCGGAGGCGCGGGTGGTCCATGATCGTGCCCATGGTGCGCTTGGGCGGCAATAACTGAAAAGAACGCGACCCCGCCGATGGCGAGAGTTAGAGACTTCTTGAGCATGGAACGAACCCCCGAGAAAGCCGAGCATGAGACTTCTGCTACCATTGCAACAGAAAGGACAATTCTTTAGAAGCGCTAACCGGGGTATGGGGTTATGCTATCCTTTCTAGTCTCGTACATATTTTATGGATGAAAGCATCATGCTCAAGCTGAATAAGGCGCTGACGTTCTTCGCGTGTTCCCTTGCATTGTCTTCCTTATCTTCGGTGTTCGCCGCAGTCGATGCCAAGTTCTCGCAAGCGGTGTCAACCTATCTTCGGGAAGACTATGCCAAAGCACTGAGTCTTTTCCAGGCGCTGGCAAAGGCCGATCCTAATGATGGGAAGCTCCATTACTATATGGCGATCTGTCATATCCGGCTTAAGGACAAAGACAAAGGCGTTCAGGAGTACAACTGGATTCTGAAGAATAGCAAGGACGAAGCCCTCAAAGAAATCGTCACCGCGCGTCTTTTAAAAATCCGCCCGGATCTTGCCAGCAAGTTGAAAGTCAAAGAATCTGAACTAGCAGCAAAACATGGGCCACTTCGCGAAGTTATCCTGTTCTCTACGACCTGGTGTCCCACGTGCAAAGAATTCGAGCCTACCTGGGAGCGCGCAAAGCTAAAAATGGGACGCAAAATTAAGTTCGTTCACTTGAATGCGGAAGATGCGTCGGCTTGGAAGGAAGTCGAACTGTACAGGCCAAAGGCTTACCCAACTATTGTGTATTTGGATGCGGACCGGAAAGTCATTGAGAATCATGCTGATGCTCCGACCGCGGCCGTCTTTATGAATCATTTGAAAGCACTTGCTGCCAGCAAATAGCGTTGAGAAAATTGCGAACGCTCTAGAAATCGAAATCGCAGGCATCGAATGTATGTGATTTAGGACGTTGCTTCGCTTGCGGGTGGCTGCTGATTTTTTTGGCGGAAGAAGAACCAGCAAACGAACATGAGAGCCAGCACGAATACGATTCCATAGCTTAGGACGGTTGTTTTCGTGGCGATTGTTGCTTCGTTGCCTGCTTCCAATAAGCCACTGGTGAGAATACCGCTCGACACCATTAGCGGTGTCAGGAGCATCAGGTTCTCAGAGCCGTTAGGTCTGCTGTTTTGCAGCGACGGCGCGACAACTGTCAGAATCGATCCTGCTACCAGCATCGCCATGAACAAGCTGCATGTCGGTTCTGAATGCAATATGAAATTGGAAAGGACCGGGGTCACTATACAGGCGCCAAGTGTAAGGGCAAGGAGCACTTTTCGGTTCATTCGCTCTTTGAAAAGGAGCATCAGAACCACCGCCAGGACGAATCCGCCAAACTGCGCGGCACCAGCCCATGAATGTGTGAGATTGATGCCCGTGACATTTTGATTGAAATTCTGAACGAAGATTTGTACAAGAACGCGCCCGGTAAAAAACAAAGCCGGGAAGAGAGCGGCGCTCGACAATGGAGCGACCAGAGCCGTAGGTGCCAGGGCTAGCAATCCAAACATTCCAAAAAATCTTGTTGCCACAAGCGTAAGGAGTGCTATCAAGATCAGCATTCGAATTGATTGTTGGGAAGTCAGCGAATAACGGTCTTCACCTTGCAGATCCTTATACATGTATGTGACGAAGTAGCCCGCACCACACAGCAAGGCCAGATATTGCAGATCGACCAGGTTGAGCATCTTAACCAGGACGCAAAGAACACCCAAACCGGCGGAGATGGATAAGACCACTCGTTTCAAGAAGATACGGTCATCTGCTGCGTTTCCTACTCTCACAAATGGTCCTTGCACGAAACGCATCAGTTGGGATACGGAGAGTATTCCAAGAATTACAGCCGCCCGAATTTCTGGTTTGGTATCACCAGCTACGTTTGCCAACCAGACTACCGAACTTAGCCAGATCATTGGCGGCAGTATGTCATCGAAATTTGAATCAGTTGTAAAACCTATGTTTTCGCTCAACTTAGTTGCAAGCAAACCACAAAGTGTTGAAGAGAGTGTAATCATCATATTTGCGGCAGGACCCAACGCGGTCAGAGCCACCGTGGCAGCCAGCAATAAGATACCTCGAAGGTAAGATGCGATTCCCAATCCTCCCAATACAAATGACAAGACTGCCGCGCCTGCAAAATATGGCAAGGTGCTGCCGGCCGTGACGCCGAATTGTTGTGCTACCAGAAGCAATCCGATGAACGGAACTGTCACTAATGCGAATGTTCCTAAGCGCTCCACAATCGGTTTGAATGTGAGCTGTTTATAATTCCCATCCTTGATGAATCGCAGAAAAAATCCGAGCACAGAAGAGATGGCGAAAAGAATAAGTACTGGGTCTGGAATTTTGATCATGGCTCGAAACCTGCATGTTAGACTGAATTCAATGTAACATGTGGCCGTTAACAGAATTCATTTCACAGGCAAAGTGAAAGTAAAAGCATTGTTAGACTGGCATTATTGATGCTCACGGAAGGGCGGCGGCGGACTTGATGGTCTTTCTGAGAAATCTTCTCCTATTTGCAATTATTGCTGGTGTAATCTTCATTGTTGTTAGGACTCTGGCCTCTGACGCCTCTACAGATGAGGCGACCTTGTTCCTTCAAAAACTACAAGATGGCGACGCCTCGCAAGTTGTGCCGCAATTCGGTGAAAACAGCTGCCATTGCCAGCCCCGTGGAGGTTACCTCGCCTATTTGAAGTATGAATCGGGCGAGCAAGACAATCTTGCCTTCCTGCTTGGACATCCTTTCTCTTATGGGGAGTACTCCGTTAAGTCGGTGCCTACCATTTCCAAATACAAAGGTGGCGACGTGAATCTGGAAAAGCCGGAGAGTGTTGAAATTGATGCTCCGGTGTCTTTCGACAAAGGCTATACACCATACTTCTTGCCAATGGATATGGCCTACGGTTACCCGATTCAGAAAGCCGATCTTGATTCGTTTTGCAAGGATCCTTCCAGCGATTTTGCAAAATCTCTGGCGCTTCGTCTGCGACCGACTTTGGACACCGGGCTGATCCCAAAGGCTCAAGCACCAGCCAAGGATAAGCGCCCCGAGTTTTCAGCAGATTTATATAAGGAACTGCTACCAGCTGAAGAGGCAAGATACCTTAAGCCCACAGATGCTGCTGCTGTGCTTGACGCAGATGGCAAAGCGAAGCCTGCTGCCGAGTTTGCAAAAGACTTACCTCGCTTGAAGAGGGCGATTCTGCGTCTTTACATAGGCAGGCGCGGCGAATTGAAGCGGTGGGCAGTTAAAAAGGTGCGGATTAAAGACCCTGTTTTTCAGCTATCTGACGGCAAAGAACTCGCTTTGCAGACCCCGGAGGCAGCTCTTGTCGATCCTTTGAGCCCACTAAAAGGGACGCCGCATCACGAAAGCAGCGAAGAAGAGGCGAGCGTGTCTCAATAGAAAGGCTCAGCTTAAGGTCTTTTTGCGTTTAATCTAAAATGCGAACTTGCGCTAATTGTTGCGCTTGACCATTTGAGTTCAGGCATCTGAGAGAATCCTAAGCTACCTACAAGTTACTCTTTTGAAAGCTGAAAAAGTGCGGTGCATTCGCCATAAACCAGTTATCGAGAGGATATCATTTGGTGATATCAAGGTAGACGAGCTGGATCGTCGCAATGCGCCTGCAAGGAGATTCCGCGTCCGTGTGGAACGAGAAGCGCGAAAGTATGCCTCGTGCTGAGCTGAATGAATTTCAGCTTGTACATTTGCGTGCCCTCGTAAGCAGACTCGAATCAAATGTTCAGTTCTACCGCGACAAGTTTTCACAAGCGGGCACTGGCGCTGACAAGCTGAAAGCTTTGTCAGATTTGTCAGAGTTTCCCTTCACCACTAAAGCTGACTTACGTTCACAGTATCCGAGCGGATTTATTGCTGTCCAACAAAATGAAATAAGGCGTTTTCATGCGTCATCTGGCACAAAGGGAAAACCGACCTTAGTTCCATACAGTCAAGCTGACTTAGGCAATTGGGCGGAACTAGTGGCGAGGTCTTTGTTCGCCGCTGGAGTGCGTCCCGGAGACATAGTTCACAACGCTTACGGCTATGGTCTGTTCACCGGCGGATTGGGATTGCATGCCGGAATTGAACTACTCGGAGCTATCTCGGTTCCGGCCTCGGGAGGAAAGACGCAGCAGCAAATAACTCTGATTCAGGATCTAAAGCCGCGTGTCTTATGCTCAACTCCGAGTTATGCCATGAAATTGGCTTGCACTCTTGAAGAAATGGGTATTCCTTCCAACGATTTGCAGATTGGAATTTTTGGTGCTGAGCCCTGGACAAACGAACTTGGTGAATCGCTGAAAACACTTCTGCAACTTGAACCATTCGATATTTATGGACTGAGCGAAATTATGGGACCAGGCGTCGCCATTCAGTGCGAACAGCAGCGAATTAGAAGCGATGCTGCTCGGCACCTGCACATTTGGGAAGACCACTTTCTGGTTGAAGTGATTGATCGCAAGACTGAGAAGCCCTTACCTGATGGTGAGGAAGGCGAGCTTGTCCTCACGACCTTGCAGAAGGAAGCGATGCCTCTTTTGAGGTTTAGAACCGGTGATGTCACCAGGCTTACCAGAGAGCCATGTGCTTGCGGTCGTACCTCTGTTCGCATGGAAAGCGTTCGTGCACGCTATGACGATATGCTTATCATTCGTGGCGTGAACGTTTATCCATCTGAGATTGAGCGCGTTATCTTTTCCCATCCCGCCTCGCTCGGTCCCCATTACCGAATAATTATCAGCAAACAGGGTGCATTGGATCAGCTGGCCGTCGAGATCGAGCTGTCGGAGAACTCGCTCTATATGATTACTGAGGAGCAGTTCAAAGAACAGCATATCCCGCATTTGGTGAATGCATTTAAGGGTGCGCTTGGTCTTAGCATTGAGGTGCAATTCCTGCCCGTAGGCAGCTTGGAGAGAGTCGATGGGAAATCGCAGCGAGTTGTCGATTTGCGCGATACCGGCCCGAAAGTTGGGCTTGCCCAAACCAGTTTTGAGAATAACAGAGTCTAAGGGGAGAAGTGAATGACCGCAAAATTGATAGCGCTGTACAAACCGCCTGCTGATGCAAAAGATTTTGATTCCAAATATTTTGACGAACATATTCCGCTTGCGCAGAAAATACCGGGTTTGCAGCTGATTGAGATCAGCAAGGTTACGGGAGCTCCAACCGGCGACGCACCATATTATCTTATGACCGAACTTTATTTCGACAATATGGAAGCGGTCAAAGCCGGGCTAGACAGCCCTGAAGGGCGCACCGCCGGAAAGAACCTTCTGAGTTTCGCTGGTGATCTGGTAACCATGATGTATGCGGAGGTCGCTGATAACAATTAGATTTAAGGCTGGTTAGGCAGGTATCCGTCTGCTACAACCGGCGCCGTCGGGACCGAGGCACATATGATGAATCGGTCACTTGAAAGAGATAGACACACCGCCGTTTAATAAGAGGCACGATTGACATGGCACAAGTCGAAAAAATGCTAACTGGAATGGCCCCGGAAGACTTCAACTTCCAGAGGATCATATACAGGAAGCAAAGCTACACCGCAACAATCACAATCAATCGCCCGGAAGTGCTCAATTGCTTCGACATGATCACATTGAAAGAGCTGGCAGCAGCTTTTGAAGATGTGACGCATGACGACAATATCGCTGTTGCCGTTATCACGGGCGCCGGTGAAAGAGCTTTCTGTACTGGCGCTGATTTGAAAGAGCAAGAAGATCACATGCTCAAGAAACCCAACAACTACTACAAGTGGATGTACGCATTTATTGAAATGCATGATCGCCTGCGAAATATTGGCAAACCGACAATCGCACGATTGAACGGAATGACTGTCGGCGGTGGAAACGAATTGAATATGGCGTGCGACCTTGCGATTGCGGCAGACCACGTGACTATAAGGCAAGTCGGTGCTGCTCGTGGCAGTGTCGCAGCTGGTGGCGCAACGCAATGGTTGCCCTTAATAGTAGGCGACAGGCGCGCCCGCGAAATGCTAATGCTCTGCGAATCTATCGATGCATATACGGCTCTCGATTGGGGCTTGGTCAATCAGGTAGTTCCCATGTCCATGCTGGATGAAGCTGTTGAGCAAATGGCAGAGAAGCTCTACAAGAAGCTGCCTGAGTGTATGCGCTATACCAAACAACAATTGAACTTCTGGAGAGACTTCTCCTGGGGAATGACGATCGGCCACGCGCGCGATTGGCTAACACTGCATGCCGGCTCTCTTGAAACAGCTGAGGGTTTGCGTTCATTCCGTCAAAAGAACGATATTAATTACGGTGGCATTCGCTGCAAAGCCGCCGGACCAGTTCCACCACCGGCAGCGATCGGCTCAGCCGAATAACGACCACAACAACTAAAGGATCAAAACTGAAGGAATACAGCGGAGGAGGTGAGCCCAGCGAACCTCCGGAGCGGATAAAGACAAGACAGGTGAGAGGGGCGATAGCCCAGCGAACCTTCGGAGCGGATAAAGAAAAGAGGAAATTGAACAATGACCGTTAAGGAAAGAGAGGTTAAGGAAATGACCAGCGCTACGTATAACAACATCAAGACAGAAGTCGAAGGAGCGATCGCAATTGTCTCGCTCAATCGTCCTCAAGTTCTGAATGCGCTCAATCATGAATTGATGCAGGAACTTGCAGATGCGATGGAAGCCTTTGATGCTGATGATAAGGTGCGCGTCATTATTCTTACAGGAAGTGAGCGGGCTTTTGCTGCCGGCGCCGACATCAAAGAAATGTGCGACGAAAGTGCTGTTTCGATTTTACTCAAAGATAATTTGGCTACATGGGATCGAATTCGTTTCGTTAAGAAGCCAATTATTGCAGCCGTTAGCGGCTTCGCTCTGGGCGGCGGCTGTGAGCTTGCAATGACATGCGACATGATCATCGCTTCCGAAACGGCTCAGTTCGGTCAGCCGGAGATCAATATCGGCGTAATTCCCGGAGCCGGTGGAACGCAACGTTTGACTCGTGCTGTTGGAAAAGCTAAGGCGATGGAAATCATCCTCACCGGTCGTCCTGTATCGGCACAGGAAGCTTTGCAAATGGGCCTGGTCAATAAGATTGTTCCTGTTGAATTACTCCTTGATGAAGCCAAATCTCTTGCAAAGGAAATAGCAAAGAAATCACCGCTTGCTTTGCGCATGGCTAAGGAATCTGTTCTCAAAACCTATGATGCAACCCTCACCGAAGGACTCAACTTCGAGCGGAAGAGCTTCTACATGCTCTTTGCCTCAGAAGATCAAAAGGAAGGCATGAAAGCATTCATGGAGAAGCGACCCGCAAACTTTGTTGGACGCTAATTAGGGACGTGGAATCGCCGGCCTCCTGCCGGCTTCGAGAAATTAGTTTTTCGAACAAGCTCTTAGTTTTATCGGAGAAAAGTAATGACAGACGAAAAAATTCTATTGGTCGAAAAGACAGAGGGGGTTTGCGTTATAACGTTGAACCGCCCGGAGAAGCTCAATTCTTTTAATGACGAGCTGAGCTTTCAACTGATCGACGCCTTAAAGGAAGCGGAGAAAGACAAAGAAGTACGGGCGATAGTAATCACCGGTGCCGGTCGCGGCTTTTGCGCCGGGCAAGATTTGCAAAATCGCAAATTCAGCGACGCTTCGGACAGTAAGCCCTCGCTTTCTGATTCGATCAGGCGCCGTTACAATCCGATGGTGATTCGCATTCGCCGGATGGAGAAGCCCGTAATCGCAGCAGTCAATGGTGTCGCCGCTGGTGCGGGCAGCAGTTTGGCTCTTGCTTGTGACTTGCGCGTGGTATCAGAAACCGCAAGTTTCATTCAGTCCTTCACTAAAGTCGGTTTGGTTCCAGATTCCGGCGCTACCTTCATCTTGCCTCGTTTGATTGGCGCAACTAAGGCTTTCGAACTAATGCTCTCAGCCGAAAAGCTGGAAGCCAAGCAAGCCTTTGAGATGGGAATCATCAATAAATTAGTTCCGCAGGAAAAGGTGTTGGAAGAAGCTGTGACCTGGGCGAAGCAATTGGCAAAAGGACCTAGCAAAGCTTTCGCTTTGACGAAGCGAGCAGTCAATGCGGCAATCTTTGCTGACCTTGAAGAGCGCCTTGAGTACGAAGCTCACATGCAAGAAATTGCTGGTAGAAGTGAAGACTTCCAAGAAGGAGTCACTGCGTTTTTAGAAAAACGCACTCCGGCATACAAAGGGAAATAGTTTTCCTTCGACCGGTCCAGAGGGCGGTCGCATGACATTGCTGAACTAGTTATTGTTGTTCGGTTTCGTGGCGGGATAGTCCGCTGTGTTGCCAATCTCTGCCACTTACGTAAGACTGTAGGTTCATTCCAGCCTTCTTTAGGACGTTAAGGCTTGGTAGCAGTTTTCGCCCAAGGGAAAGCAAGATCCCCATTTGGTTTCCTTCCATCGCAATTGCAGTCGTTGCAGCTAACCCGGCACCGGCGAGCGCGGGCAGGGCGGCGTTGTCGCCGTAGCTTCCTCGAGCTAAGTGCGGAACACTAGCTTCTTGCCCCGTGCTGTATCGAATGTAGGCTAGATTCGCACCAGGAGATTGAAGGTCTGTGCCTGCAGGAGCTGCAAGGGAAACATTGCCGAAAGCATCAGCAAGTTTGCCTTCCCCGTTGGCGCTGATACCAATTACGGTGCTCAAGAATGAGTCGAGCAACTCGCGATCTACTTCTGTCTCTGAAACGATTGTTACGATCTCCGTTTTCTTGATCAGCTCTGATCTGTTGCGGAGGAATTCGTGCACCTCGCTCCAAAGCGGCAGCTCAATCGTTTGGCGGCTGCGCATTTCTATGATTCGTTTGCCATCTTCGTTGAATTCTGAGAATTTGTCCTTGTTTATGTCGGCGATCAACCAGGCAACTGCAGAATCATTGTAAAAAAGTTCAGCAATGCTCAGCAATGTATCATTATGTGCGACCATGTATTCTGGTCTCTTTCGGTCGCCTCCGGAATCGGCTTGCCACGGCAGTGAAAGCTGATCGTTAGCATCTTCGTCCATGTCCGGCGTTGTAAGATCTGTGTCGTCCATCAGCTCCCGAAGTTGCTTGGCAGCTAGTTCGGCTTGAGAGACTGCGAGTTCTTTTTCGTTTCTTGTTTTAGCCACTGCTACGGCTGCGATTGCAGCTGCTAATGCAATTTCGACACCAGTTAAGTAGCGCTTCTCACTCAACCTGGATGATTTATCGAGTAAGGCTTTCAATTCTGCCAGGTCGTCGATTTCGCTTCGCTGCCCCCTTTCTGGGCGGTTGCGATCAGTGGCTCCGACGATTTCAAATCCGCCGCGCTCACCTCGTCCAATTGCCGAGATTTCCGCGTTGCCGAGTCTGTTACCGATTAGATCATCTTTCAGTCCGGAAACATTTACTTTGATTCCTCGCGCCGCAATGTTTGATTGCTCCCCGCGGTCTTTTGCATCTCTGCCTGCTTGATCCGCAGCTTTTGTATTTGCCAGTTCTGATTTAGAACCAAGAAGCATATCTATGGCGCGGGCCGAGTTTTGAACATCGCCAATCTTAGTCGAAAAAATACTCTGATCAGGTCTGCCGTCTTTGGGCGCTAAAATGCTGCCCTCGCGCGATGAAAGGGTGGCAGCCAGACCCAGCTCGCTTGATTTAAGCGCGCTATTGAATATGCTTGCTTCCCCGGACCTTATGCCATTGCCGGGCTCGCTGGACCGCAAGGCATTTGCTTGCAGTCTGCCTTCTAGGTTTGCGATCAGCTTCAAGCTATCAGCGGAACCTTTGAAATCTTGAGAAACCGTAGTCTCATTAGCTCTGAAGTCACGGAAGATGGAAGCGCTTTTCAGGTCCGTCAAAGCAACCGGTGTGCTCCTGTCGGCAATCGATCCTTCTGCTCTCTTAATCACGCCAAGATTTATTTGATCAACGTTTTTGCTATCTAATGACACCCTGGCTAAGTTGTTTATAGGTAGAACTTGCTGCTCTTGCACTGTCGGCTTGCTGGGGCTTGTCTCCTTGATCTCTGGCACATATCGAACTGTTGGCGGCAACTCAAATTCTTTGCTGTTGGTATCTTTGTCTTTTGTGCGAATCGTGTTCTGTTCTTCTGCGCTCGATATACGGTGTCCGAACTCGCTCAATTTTTGTCCGGCTCTCTCGTCTGAGGATCTCTGAGAGGAGATGACTTCAGCATTTGAACTTGTTGAACGGGCAGGCGCTACACTGTCTGATTGGCGAAGGTCGCCTCTTGAGTCAGCGGCGTTGCGTTCACTGCGGCTTACCGTTGAAAGATCCGTATTTCTGCTTGTGCCACCACCGGTAGTGCTTTCGGCGTGCGGCGAATTCGGTTTTCCGCCCAGCTCGCTTCTGCCCGCAGGTTCGAAGCTGTGCTGGTCTGCTCGACCTAAGCTTCCAGACTCACCTTTGCCCGGACCTCCCGCTAAATCGGATCTGCCGGTGCTAATCTCTGGTTTGCCGGAATTTGTGCCTAGTTCTTTCCCCCCTCCCAGGTCGGCTCGTCCGCCGCTAAGGTCCGGCTTTCCGCTTATACCGTGGGTATCTATGCTTGCGTGGCGTTCGCCACCTTCTTGGGCAGATGTCCCCCCTGATGAGTGTCCAGCTTGCAATTCCGCACCGGGTTTTGATCCGTCGGTATATCCTGGCTTTCCAGCTCCACCTGCGTCAGTTTGTCCGATTCCTACGCTATCGAACTTAGCATTCATCGGTTTGCCGTAAATGGAGTCGATTGCCTCCCAGCTGCCGGGAGTTGCTTGCTTTGTCCACATATCTACCGAAGCCGGATGTGGTGTCTCCGCCATCGGTGCGCGTGCTGCCGCTTCGCGCATTTCCTGTTGTTCTTGTCTTTGCTCTTCTATCGGATTGGAAGGCGGCTTTTGATCTTGTTGTTTCCTGAAAAACTCTGGAAAATCATCCAAATTCGTTTTCGGTGAATCTGCTTCCGTACAGGTCTTATCTTCAGTTCTTTGCGGGCCGCTCTCGCCCTTGCCATTTGCGTGACCTGGATTCTCTGGCTGTGGCTGCGCAGATACTTCGGGCCATTTGGCCTGGCCGGATTGCACTCTCACTTGAGCCATATCCAGCATTGTCTGGGGATCGGGGCTTCCTTCAAAGGTTGCCACTGTTGTCTTGTTCTTCTCTTCAGGGGCGTATTTCGACCCCTGTTGTTCCTGTTTTGGATTCTCGTTCTTCTCTTGATGGGAGTAAATGGAGGATGATGGTATCCAATCCTCTACGCCTCCAATGACAACGTTTTGCGAGTTGGAGTCTGGTTTTGACTTTGATTGCGCCGCCGGACGATCATCCAGAGATTCGTGGACGAGCTGATTTCTAGCCTGTTCCGCTGTTGTACCAGCTGGCTTTTCCTCTTTTGATTCCAGCTTCTTGTCTGCTGGATCAGCTTTTTTGGGTTTATCGCTCATCGAAAGTTCACCGGCCAGCAGGTGGAAGCCTGCAAGAACTTATCTACCCAGATTTGTGGGGCTTGGAACGCCCATGGCTGCGGGGTGCAATGGTCGGGTTGTAAAGAGGATAGCCTAAATCGGTTCTGAGATAAAGTTAAACTTCGTGGGCGCTACCAACACACTTCCTTAAGTGCTCCTGTTTCAGTTCTCCCAAGCCTTTTGGCTGTATGCTTGTCGGTGGTTTGTGGAGTTCAGTTCTTGGATAAAGACGAAGAGTTGAAGATTTTGGCCGAGACCGTCAAGGCCTTGTCCGCGCGGGTCGAAAAGCTCGAAACGCAACTTGCTCAGAATTCCAAGCTCGAAGATTTCGCCAAAATTTCTGACTACTCCGAGCCAAATGCATCGATTTCGGAGTCCAGAGAGAAAGTCGAATCAAGCGAAGCACCAAACTCACATATTGGCTTAGCGGATCCTTCGAACACGCTGAAGTCTCTTACCGAAGCTGTTATTGAGAACAGCACAAGTTTGTCGGCGCATTTTGATGCCAATCCTGCCGTTGCTTCGGATTTTGAAGTGCCAAGTAGCCTTCCACCGCCACTTCATGATAGGGCGCGTCCCGTTTCTGCACCAGCAGAGAGTGAATCTCTCGAAACCAAAATTGGACTCTACTGGCTAAGTAAGCTCGGAATGGCTTTTGTAGTGCTTGGTGTTGCGCTTTTGATCGGCTATTCGTTCCAGTACTTTGGACCAATTGCGAAAATAGCAACGGGATTCATCATTTCTGCAGTATTGCTTGTTGCTGGAGAATTTTTCGAGCGCAAGCAAAAGCTGCCGGGGTTTGGGCAAGTCCTTTGTGGTGGTGCGTGGTCACTTGCATATTTCACTTCTTATGCAATGCACCATATAGAGTCAGTCCGTGTAATTTCTGACCCCATATATGGTGCTATCGTCATGACGGCCGTTGCCTTGTGTGCGGCCTATCACTCATTCAGAAAGAACTCAGAGCTTGTGGCATCTCTTGCGGTTTGTCTTGGTTATTTGACGCTATCTCTTTCCAGTTTGAATATCTTTTCGGCGCTGGCATCCACCGTTCTTACCCTCACTCTTTCGTTTATGACGATCAAGAAGAAATGGGCGACCTTGTATACCTCAGGTCTTTTCAGCGCGCTCGCTGTATTCTCCATTTCGATCGAGCCACAGTTGGCTGGCGCTCGGGCGCCTGACTTGCCTTTGTACCTGGCCTTTTTAGTTCCATATGTTCTGTCTGCCGGGATTTTGCCGACAATTTTGAGAGAGGACAATTCTGCCTCAAGAAGTGGTGCTGCTGCCGTTAATGTGACGGCGGCTACAGTCCTGGTTCTCTCTTTGATCCACGCGTTTGCTCGATTGACACTGCCTATCGATTCCAACGCTCTTGCCTTTGGAATAGTCTGCGTTACTTATGCGATCTTCGCATTATTTGCCAGGCAAAGAGGCTGTCCCGACAATGCGCTGACCGATTCTTTGATAGCGCTTAGTTCCCTAACCTTGTTCTTCCCTGCAGTCAATAAGAATGAACCGACATTGGCTGCTTGGGCTATTGAATTGGGTTTATTGATTTTTGTTGGAATGAAGTATGAGTTGCGCTCATTCAGGATCTTTGCATTGTTGCTCGCCTTCGGTCTCTCTCTGTTTTGTTTGGTGGAAGCCTTTTCCAGCCAGACAATAGTAGCGATGGGGCTTAGTTTCCCGCGCGCAATTCCTCGGATTCTTCCGTCAGTCATTGTCATGGCTGTTGCTTGCTATTTGTATCAATCAGCCAATATTAGGAACGTTTCCAATCTATCTGAGCGGGAGAGCAAGCTTTCCTTTTACTGGTATGCCCATTGCTTGGGAGCCCTCTTATGGTTTGCTATACCGGGACTCGTTTATTTTGGGAAAGTGCTTACAGGTGAGGCAGCCAATCGCATCCTTGTTTTCGTTTGGATTATCGAGGCATTTGGGCTTGGTCTTTTAGGACTACGCTGGCAGCGTCCATATTTTTCACTGTGGTCGATTTTTGGATTCCTTTCCATTGGAATTTGCTGGTTTTTGCCTGGGGCTCATCATTTACTGACATGGGGTTTGCAACTTGCTCTGATGTTCTATTTGGCATTTCAGTTTCGCCGCCGAAATGGGGATACTCACTCGGCTCTTATTTACAGATCATATGCTTTGATTGCGGCGCTTTTCATGTTGACTGAACCACCAGGGCTTGCGCAAAATGAATTTGGTGTTGCGATTACTTGCGCCGAATTACTGGGTGCTTCTTATCTGAGCTACCGCTGGGGCGACGGATTCCTAAAGCAAATCGCGCTCTTAGTTGCCATCCTTGTATTTTCTAGAGCCTTGCTCGATCCTCACAATAGTTGGATCGTGATTTCTCTTTGTTGCGCTGCACTTACTGGAGCTGCCATATTCATACGCAGATCCGATCTCGCTATTCTTGGTGAGGGCAAGCGCTCCGCCGCACCAACAGTGATGAACGTGGGAGCTTCAATAGCCCTGGCGGCTCACATTGGCAGTCATTTGCAAAACAGTCTGGTCTCAGTCGGCTGGGCCGTTGAGGGGGTCTTCCTTCTCGCGATTGGTTTTGCAACTAAGGATAAGATCTTGAGAATCTGTGGACTCTTGTCCTTCGCTTTGGTGATCTTGCGCCTTCTGTTTGTAGACCTTTCTGGCGCAAACACAATCTATCGAATAATAGCTTTCATTGGTGCCGGTGTTCTCTTCATGGTGGCAGCTTATGCCTATGCTCGGTTTAACAAGAAATTTGAGGAATCGACTACTTCTTTATCTGATCATTCTTAGTGTTTGGTTGGCGCGGCCGGAAATTGTCCGATTTATCAAAAGTCATGTTGTCGCGAGGCTTGAAATTGTCTCTCGGAGTGAAATTGTCTCTGGGAGTGAAGTTGTCTCGCGGAGTGAAATTGTCCGAACGGTCGAAAGACATGCCGCCACCGCCACCGGTGTCACCACTGAAAAATGCCAGGGGGATCCCTTTTTCTCGCGACTTCTGATTCTGCAGCAATCCTAGGGAGTCAGGATCGGTCAAAATCTGGGCTCCCAAGCTGAGCCTTTCAGTGCTGTCATTGGATGCTGGAAGTTTTTCGCTTGCACTTTCAAAAATCGCCATAAAAAACCTCCAGCTCCGAAAGGAGATGTGAATCATATTCCTACCACCAGGTAGGGGAATGATAGTTTTTCCTATGTAGTTTGTCACCGGTGTTCTTACGCGGTGAATTCCAACACAATCGTTCTAGTAGTTTTAACAGGTTGCGCTCAAAATCCTGATTCGCCGCTTCCAGGACCGTGCTGTTTCTGCAATTGCTGCTGTCTGCCCTCTTCTTGTTGTCGCATGTACGGACTGGGCTTGATTTCTTTATCGCGTTCTTTAGTTTTCAAAGAACTTTGAAGCGCGAGCAGTCGTTTGTTGATTTGATCGGTGTTGTAGTTCTTCGGAGCACAGCGAAGAGCGTGCTCATATTGTGTAATCGCAGAGCTTACGTGCTTCTCTTCGTCGAATATTCGGCCAAGCGCCAGGTGCGAATCAAAATGATCCGGATCATCTTTCAATGCGTATAGCCAGTGATCGATGGCGCCCTGGTGGTCGCCACGTTTGTACAAGCACTGCCCGAGATTATAGTAAAGCTCGGTCCATGGGACGTTTTTGACACTGGAATCAATAATTTCTCGATAGTCTTTGATCGCTTCGTTTGGATAATTTAGCTTCATTTTGCAGCGTGCGCGTCCCATCCACGCGTCTGTGTATGTCCATGGGCGTTCAGCCAGTGCTGTGTTGTAAGCCTCTAATGCTTCGCCTGGTTTATCGAGACGTTCCAGAAGTTCGCCCATCGCATAGTACGGGCGTTTTTCTGTTCCATCACTGTCGTAGCGTGCTTGGTCGATCTCCTTTTCGGCTTTTTCGTATTCGCCGATGTTCATATAGCACTCTGCCAGATCTACGTGAGCATCAACAGCTTTATCGGTAGTTTGCTTCAAATGGTTGTGGATAGCTTCGATCGCTTTGCTGTAATTGCGGCTTGCTTTATAGCAAAGACCCAAATAGAGCCATCCTTGCGGATTGTACTGATTGCGGGCGAAGTAACAAGATTGTAGGAAGTCGTCTGCCGCTCCCTCGTAATCTTTCATCTTCATCTTCTTGAGACCTTCACGCATGTGAAGTTCGGTAGGCTCAACCGTGGCTTTGTCGCCCCGCTTTGCTAGCGCTTCAGACGCAAAGAAGCCATTGCAGGCTAGAATCGCCGCAATTATTGCTGTGTTCAAAAAAAGTCTCATAATGCCAAACTACTTACTCGAAACGCTCCGGTTCGATTTCTATTTGTACCACACCACTCAAGAAGAGAACCGTTGCCATGGCCAAATAAAGTAGAACTGCTTGCCAAACGTTAATCGGAGGCAAAATAGAGTAATTAGTCAGGACTTCGTTCCACGTCCAATGGATGCAAGCGATAGGAAAAACGATGAGGACCCCAATCAAACCCATACCTAAAATGGTGAAAACGGCTGCAGCGCCTAAGGGGTTGACTTGAAAGGGTTTCACTATTATTAGACCCCCAAGAGGAGTTTGAACTGTCCTTCATCTAATACTGTTATACCTAATTCTTGAGCTTTCTGGAACTTAGAGCCGGGATTGGCTCCTACCACTACGTAATCAGTCTTTTTGGAAACGGATGAAGTGACTTTGCCGCCCCTGGCCTTTATTAACTTCTCTGCGTCCGACCGTTCCATCGATAAGGTTCCGGTTATCACAAATGTTTTGTTTGCAAGTGTTTGTTCGAGTTTTTCTCTTGGAGATTCATTGGACGCTTCGATTTGAACTCCCAGGGCGGCGAGGCGATCGATAAGCTGCCTGTTTTCAGTGTCCTGGAAAAATTGAACAATTGCCTCGGCGATTGAAGGCCCGACGCCCTCCACCTTATCCAGTTGCTCTATGCTTACATCGATCAGATTTTTCAGGCAATGAAATTCTTCGGCTAGGATCTCAGCCATGCGAGCACCAACATGTTTGACGCCGAGTGCGTATATTAGGTTGGCTTGCGGCCGATTCTTGGATTTTTCAATGTTCGCAAGCAGTTTCTCGACACTCTTTTTGCCTAAGCGCTCAAGCTTTAGAAGTTCTTCTGCTTGTAAGCTATAGAGATCCGCTGGATCCTTTACCAGTCCGGCTTGGGCCAGGTGGCTTATGAGAACGCCGCCCATCCCCTCAATGTCCATCGCGTCTCGGCTGACAAAGTGTGCCAGTCGCCGCTCTACTTGTGCCGGGCACTGGTAGTTGGTGCAGCGAAGAACCACCTCTTCGGCAGTTTTGGACAGCTCTCCCTGGCAAACAGGGCAGTTGCTTGGTTGAATGACGGGACGCGCATCAGCAGGGCGTTTATCGATGACGACGCGAAGGACCTCGGGAATGATTTCGCCGGCCTTGCGAACCACGACTGTGTCGCCGATATGAACACCGAGACGCTCGACCTGATCGAAATTGTGCAACGAAGCACGTTTTACTGTAGTTCCGGCCAGCAGAACCGGCTTTAAGCAAGCTACGGGAGTGACCGCTCCGGTTCGACCTAGATCGAATTCGACGGATTCCAATATCGTCTCTGCTTCATCCGGAGGGTACTTGAAAGCGATTGCCCAGCGTGGGCTGTGAGAAGTAGTGCCTAACTCCTTCCACAAGCTGCGCTCGTCGAGTTTCACGACGACGCCATCGGTTTGATAATCCAGGCTGTGTCTTTTTTCTGACCACTCCTGGCAATATGCTTTGACTTCGTCTATACCTGTTGCGATTTTGCGATTGCTGTTAACAGGCAGGCCGAGCCCTTCCAAAATCTCCAGGGATTGTGAATGGGTACTCAAATCAGCAATGTCGGGATCTGTAATGTACGCAAAGTAGATCCATGCCGATAGTTTTCTCTTGGCGGTGATTCGGGGATCCTTTTGGCGAAGGGAGCCGCTTGCAGCGTTTCTGGGATTTGCAAATGGCTGGTCGCCATCTTCCTCTATTGCTTTGTTCAGTGCGTTAAAAATGGATATGGGAAAGTAAACTTCACCACGTACTTCGAGCAGGTCCGGAACGCTCACGCCGGATGCCGGAGTTAGAACGTGCGGTATTTCTTTGATGGTTTTGAGATTGAGAGTTACATCCTCGCCAATGTCACCGTTTCCGCGTGTGGCGCCCTCGACTAGTTTGCCTTGCTTATAGGTCAATGCAATCGAGAGTCCATCGATTTTCAGTTCGCAAACATATTTTAGATTTTTAGCTTGCTCTGGGTTGAGTTCCAAAACGCGAACTATTCTTTCCTGCCAGCGGTCAAGGTCTTCGTTACCCATCGCATTTGCAAGACTGAGCATAGGTATGCGGTGGCGAACCTGTTTAAATTCCGTACTTGGTTGAGCCCCGACAGTCTGAGTCGGACTGTCGGGGATTATTAGCTCTGGATGCTCCGATTCGAGCTTTTGCAATTCCCGAAAGAGCAGATCGAATTCGGCATCACTTATGGCGGGGCGATCGAGGACATAGTAGAGGAAGCGATGATGGTTTATTTCGCTTCTGAGTTCTTCCATGCGAGCAATTATGCTGCTTCCCTCAACCGCTAGCTCAGTCATGTTAGTTGAGTCCTTCTCGGCTGAGAATCACGCAGTCGCCTTGTCCTGTACCTGAGCAGATAGCGGCAGCGCCGTACTTGGCACCGCGTGCCTGCATCTCTTTTGCCAGTGTCAAGAGAATACGCGCACCGCTAGCTCCGATTGGATGACCTAATGCGACCGCACCGCCATTGACGTTTACGCGATCCGGGTTCAGATCCAGCATTCTCATTGAGGTGAGTGCTACGGCGGAGAAGGCTTCGTTAATTTCAACAAGCTCGAGATCCGACGACTTCAAGTTGCATTTTGCTAAAGCTTTCTTTGTTGCCAGCGCTGGTGCTGTTGCCAGATATTGCACGTCTTGTCCCATAGATGCATGAGAAAGGATCTTTGCCAGTGGCTTTAGTCCTAGTTCTTTTGCTTTCTCTTCACTCATCACCAGTAGTGCGCAGGCACCGTCATTGATACCGGGAGCGTTTCCCGCAGTTACGGTTCCGCCTTCGTAAAACACTGGTTTTAGCTTGGCTAAAGCTTCTATCGTAGTGTCTCCGCGCGGTGCCTCGTCGTTCTCGATGGAGACTTCCTTGCCTTTCTGTTTGTAGGTCACCGGCATGATTTCTCTTTTGAAGAGACCAGATTCGATAGCCTTTACTGCTAATTGATGACTGCGTAAAGCCCAGTTATCTTGATCTTCTCTGCTCACCTTTAATTCTTCTGCAACCTTTGCCCCGTGGACTGCCATGTGGCATGCAGCTACAGGGCATTCAAGTCCGTCGGCCAACATTGCGTCTTTGAACTGGACATGTCCCATTCTCTTTCCGAATCGAGCTGAGTTAGCATCAACCAGGTAAGGCGCTTGGCTCATTGATTCCATTCCGCCGGCGATCATGATCTCACCGTCGCCAGCACGTAAGCGTAAATCAGAAATGGTTACGGAGCGCATGCCTGATGCACAAACTTTGTTGATTGTAGTCGATTCGCAGGTCGTTGGTAATCCAGCTTTGATCAATACCTGGCGCGACGGGATCTGGCCACAGCCCGCCTGAAGGACTTGGCCGAGGATCACTTCGGCGACATCATCGCCCTTGATGTTGTTGCGTGAAATCAGCTCTTTAACCAGCGGATAAGCAAGGTCCACAGCCGATATGGTGCTGAGACCACCGCCAAGTTTGCCAAAAGGAGTTCTCAAACCATCGACAATTACTGTTGCGCCCATTGAAATTTCCTCCGGCATTGTTGCTTGGCTCTACTGCTCTCATAAGTAGCAGCTGCTGCCCTACATATTGAATGCTAGCGGCAATGACAACTAAACTTCCTGTTCTTTCGTTTTGTTCAAAGTTTGGCGCCGTTCTGACTAGTTCAGGCTGAGAGGATCGCTAAGGTCCCTGATGGATAAGGAGTCGAGAGGGCGCGATAGTCCAGCGAAACCGCCAGAGGATTTCTTAGGCAGTCGCTTCTTGACAAGTTTTCGGGGCTGGGATATGCTCGAAAGGAGGTCGTGTTTTACACCACGGCATTTCATGTTTAAAACCACTTACTAAACTAAAACGGAATAAACAAAGCCAAAACCATTTTTAGGTTGCTTTGGCTTTAACACGCAAATGATCGTTTGTGCCTGTTTTGCCTCGTTCTCCCAGGCGAGGTGGGAAGCCTTTTGGCTTGTCTGCTATGCCGTCGATTTTGCAATCGGCGCACTGGACAGGTTTGGCATTTGTTGAATCTGGATGCTTCGGACTGGCACCGTATGCGGTGTCATGGTTAATGCTTGCGGTATCAAAAGAAAGAGGTGCTTCCAATGGGTGAATTGGATGGCTATTTTCGCTTGCTGGGTTTGCGTTCTGACGCTTCGTGGGGGCAGGTTTCTGATGCCTGGAGGACGCTTTCAAAAATTAATCATCCTGATACGCAGGAGATTGGGTCGGCGGCTCAGAAGGAGGCGGAGGAGCTCCAGAAGCAGCTTAACTTGGCATATGAGGGTCTTAAGTCTTACTTCAACGATGGCAGTGCAAGAGCAGCCTTAGCTAGCTGCAAAAACGTCAATGATCTTTTCAGTGCCAGTGTCAATGTTCACGCACAAGAGCCATACGGACGGAATTCTGCTTTCTCGGCGGCTTATATGGACACAGAGTATCAGCGCGCAACAGCCCTGGCCGATTCGGCGTCGCCGAATTACGATCTGCTTAAAGCCATAAGCATCCTCAAAAGCATTGCAAAGCTTGGTCATAGCAACGCGCAGTTCAGGCTGGGTCATATTTATTTTGATGGAATTGTTAAAGACCTTTCGCAAGCAGCGTATTGGTGGCAGCGAGCGGCCGAGAGCGGCAATATTAATGCTCAGTTCAACCTTGCGCTGTTGTACGAGCGCGGAATAGGATTGACGAAAGATCAGTCGAAAGCAATTCTTTGGTTCGAAAGAGCGGCGCGCAGCGGGGATGTGGAATCGGCTAGCATAGTCAACAAGAATCGCGGTCGGGCTGGCTTTTTGAAAAAGTCGAATTATTGGTTTCGCGGAATTTGATAACCCTTAGCTTCTTTTCTTGACTTTTCTTTCTCCGCTTGCGACTTTATGCGTCAGTGTCGCATAAAATCGCGGTTTTCTTTAATTGAAGCGATTTCTGGAGCAATTGGGCATAATATGACGGGTCGTGGCTGGAATCGGAGTGCGAATGTCAAGATCTTTTCGGGGCAGGCCCGAGCTACCTGAAGATTCCGAATCACGTCAGGAGTCATCACCCGAGCTTGCCGAACCTGAATCCGACAATTGGGACACAAGGTTGCCATCGGCTCGGCAAAAGTCGAGCGAGGCTCAGCGCAACTCGGCCTATCAGGTGGACATAGGCAAACGGTTGGTCGCCGCCCTCATTGATATAACCACTGGATATTTCCTTGGGCTTGCTATCAATTGCGTGCCATTTATTAACACTTATTTCAACGCTCAGGTGGTCATGATTCTTTATCTGATCTGCCGCGACGCATTGTTCAACGGCCGCGGCGTTGGAAAGAATCTTATGGGTCTGCAGGTCGTCAATCAGGCTACGGGCCAAGCTGCAAGCTTTCCTCAATCCATCAAGCGAAACATCGTACTGTATGGTCCCGGGCTTGCGCTTTACATATTCTCTCCGTTACTGGCTCTAATACCAATTGATAACGTTCGTGAATTCTTAGGAAACGCACTTCAGGCGGTTGGAGGCTTGTATTCGTTCGCTGTCATTCCGTACGAAGCCTACAGGGTTTACTCTCGGACTGATGGGCGGCGTTGGGGTGATGAGTTGGCTGGCACCGAGATAGTCTTGGCAGACATGGACTTCAGCAACCCGACATCTAGATAGTTTTAGCTGATCAAGAGGATCTTGCTTACCTGTATTTCATACCTAAATAATGTATCCCGCTGCGCGCCGGGGGGCTCCCGCGTGCTATCTTTAGCTAGTCTCAAAGCTGTCGTTCCGAACACACATGTGTTGTCATCAGGGACGCAATCAAGTATTGGTAAATCATGAGTACGAGCACGAGCACCAAAACAGCTTACGTCTGGGGACCGGTTTCGAATTTCTCTGCCTTTCTGCTGGCTTCATTATTGAAGAGTGGATGGCAGGTGTATATACCGACAAAGTCCGCACTGCAAATTTCGCTGTCACCTCTGGATTTGGAGTCCACCGCTCATTCGGCTATCGAAAAGGCGCTAGGTTCGGACAATATTAAACTCCACAGTGACAACATCCACTTCCTCGACGGTGACGATATTCCGCGTGGTACCACATATGATATCGTCATTTTTTGTGGACTACCGACCAACTTTGATGAGCCTAGAGTTTCTCGCTCCCCCTGGGCTGCCGAAGAACTGCAGTCAGTCTTTAAACGAGTTAAGGGCGTTCCGGCCATTATCGTTTCTTCTCTTTGGGGCGGCATACAAAACGACGGTGTCGTTCCGGAAGAAATTGAGTTCGACAGACGAAAGGCGCGCACGCATTTTGAAGGCGTCTGCCAACAGTATGAGGCAAGAATTCTCAAAGTCGTTAGCAAGGAAGATTGCAAATGGCATCTCCTGCGCTTGCCTCTGATCCTTGGTAGTTCAGAAAATGGGCGCTCAAGTAATTTTTCCGGACTTTATAAGTTGTTGAAAGAAGTGACTGAGTCCCCATTGTTGGCGGAAAGCAATTCGCCCGCCATTTTGGATCTGAGCTACAACCCTGATGCAACGCTGTGGATGCTTCCTGCAAATGAAGCCGCAGACATTGTAGTCAAGTTTGCTGAAGACAATTCCCGTCCCTCCATTTGCAATCTGGTACCAACCAGTGTCACCCTGAACCAGGAATGGCTGCACCAGTTGGCGCAATATGCCGGTTTATCCGCCGTCATTCCTGCCGAAAAGGACAGTGTGAATTTGCCCGGTACTTTGCGCAGTATGATGTCGGACAACGTGCAGGTAAAAACAAGAAATCTGTTCGAAGTTGTTGGGCGCTACCATATAGCTTCGCCTTTCGTGCCGTCGAGCGAATACTTCAAGAAAATTTGTGAGCACGCACGGGAAAACAACTGGGGACAGCTTCGCGCGTCGCAGCCGCTTGATCCGTTCTCGTCCGAAAGAGCTCGTTATTATTTCGAGCATTTCGTGCCGGCCAATCTGACTGACAAAATGAAGAAGGCTCTGTCGTCCTTCAAGCAAGGCATTGCTTTTTCGATAGGTGAGATCGAAGAATGCCGCTGGGTTCTGAGCGCAAACAGTTCAGGTGCTGTCGAGTTCGAACAAGTGGGTACAACTCAAAGCGACCAAAATCCGGAACCTTCCAAAAAGGATCGGGTTACTTTCACAATAACTCCTCTGGCATTTAACAGACTAACGTCAGGAAAGCTAATGTTTGAGCAAGCGCTAATAACAAAAGCTTTGCAGGTGAGCGGTCCACCAATTCAGTGTGTGAAGGCCTGCGACTTCTGGCGCCGCTTTCTGAGGCATCACCGCTATGTGCCTCCAGGAAGCGATAACGAAAAGGTCTTAGAGAAAGCTGGGCAACGCGAGGGTTAAACAGACATGCGCATTGGCAATGAAATTACTGAGCTATTCGGGAATACACCGTTAGTCCGGCTCAATAAAATGACCGAAGGGTTGAAAGCCACTGTCGCATGCAAGCTCGAGTTCTATAATCCGCTCGGTTCTGTCAAAGATCGCATTGGTATCGCGATGGTTAACGATGCTGAGAAGCGTGGCTTAATCAAGCGTGGAGAAAGCACTCTGGTTGAGCCCACCAGCGGCAACACGGGAATTGCTTTGGCTTTTGTGGCTGCGGCTCGCGGCTATAAGCTCGTTTTGACAATGCCCGACACCATGTCGATTGAGCGCCGAAAACTTTTGGCAGCCCTTGGTGCTGAAATAGTTTTGACACCGGGCTCAGAAGGCATGCGCGGTGCTATCAGTAAAGCCGGCGAGATCGTTAAAGAACGCCAGAACGCTTACATGCCTCAGCAATTCGATAATCCAGCCAACCCTCAGGTGCACAGGGAAACAACCGCCGAGGAAATTTGGAAAGATACCGACGGGAAAGTTGACATTTTTGTATCCGGTGTTGGCACCGGAGGAACGATTACCGGCGTTGGACAAGTTCTCAAAGAACGCAAGCCCGGTGTCAAAATTGTGGCTGTAGAACCGGCAGACAGCCCAGTACTTTCACAGCATTTGGCTAACCAGCCTCTCAAACCAGGACCGCACAAAATACAAGGAATCGGTGCCGGTTTCATCCCATCCATTTTGGATATGTCCGTTATTGACGAAGTAGTAACTGTCACTAACGAGCAAGCTATAGAACATGGACGTCTTCTTGCAAAAGAAGAAGGTGTTCTTGCTGGTATCAGCAGCGGAGCCGCTGTTTATGCCAGCTTACAATTGGCAAGACGCCCGGAGAATCGCGACAAGCTAATAGTCTGTGTATTGCCCAGCACAGGCGAACGTTATCTGTCGACAGCACTATTTGCAGACCCTTCTCAGGAATTGGTCACAAGCAACAAATAAGCAAAACGACATAGGTATCCCGAATGGAATCAGTATCGCTCGATATCGAGCTACTGCTGGGCGCGTATCGTTCTGGAAAAACCAGGACGCTTGTCGCTGAGTTGCTGGCGTTCAAAAAGAATAATCCGTTGAAACCGGCACTGATTTTGGTGCCATCTGCTCGCTACGGCAAGCTTTTTCGCGCGATTTTGCACCAGGAAATGACCGCGCAGAATGTTGCCGGTTTGTTTGGTGTGGAGATTATGCCCTTCTATCAAGCTTGCTTGGAAGAGCTTAGAAAGCGGCGCGGCGACGTTAATGTCATTCCAGAGGAAATTCGCCCGGCGGTAATGGCCAAAGTTCTTAGTGAAATGAAGTTGCGTGGCGAGATCAATTGTCTCTCTGCGATCTCCGAATTCCACGGGACGGCCTCTGCCGAGCTTGAGTTAATTGATGAATTTCAGCGTGCAGGCTTGGCTCCAGATGACTTGTCTGCTCGGCTGGAAGAATCTTGTTGCCAGGAATCCAGATTGTTGGAGCTGGCGCTTGTTTATCGAAGATATTGTGAAAAGTTGCAGGAACTCGGTGGGCACGATCAGAAAAGCATGGCAATGCTCTCTCGTGAGGCAATTTTTGCTGAGCAGCGCGACGATTTTGGCATCTTGCTGATTGATGGATTTGACCGCGTTAGCCATCTGCAGGGACAGATTTTTGCAGGATTGGCTCGCTGTTCTGAAAAAACGAGAATTGCTTTTGATTATGTTAGTGAGACATTACAGGCTTCAGCTGAATCCTTGCCGGCACCGGAAGGATTGCGGCAAAGCGTAGAGGATTATCGGTGGAAAGAAGCGTCTTTCGATGAACTGATTTTGAATTTGCGACCACGTATTCGGTTGATATCTTCTGCCGATGCCGCTGATAAGTCTCGTTCCTCTTGCACCCTTGAGTCGAGTTCCAGTTTAGATCGCTTCATTGAGATGCAAGAGCTCGCACGAAAAGTGAAGATTGCACTTGTAGAAAGGAAAAAGAATCCCTCCGAGTTGCTTGTAATTATCCGTGGCTATGATTCCTATGCAGGCGCTGTCGAAGCAGCTTTTCAGGAAGCAGGCATCAATTATTTTATCGACGGGTCTGCCTCCATTTCCGAACTTGCAAGTTGGCACTTTATAAAACGCCTGTTTCTCCTGAGTCAAAATGAGTTCAAGAGAAAAGAACTTATCGATATCCTGCGAAGTCCATACATGAATCTTGAAGCGATGTCGATTTCCCCGCGAGCAGTAAGCCAACTGGATCGAGTCTCGTATCAATTGCGTCTTGTCGGCGGTGCCGATGAATGGTTGAAGATCATTGGCGGAAATCAGTTGACGGAACCTGTCAGCGGGTTGAAGGTACTGTTGAATGATCTCAATTTCGATTCGTCAGTGAGCGATCTGCGAGCGCACTGCAGGCGGATTGAGAACCTCATTGAAAAGTACATGCGTTTTCCAGCTAGTGAACATGATCTCCGTTCTGCTCGTGCTAACGCCGAGCGAGAAACCATAAAAGCGGTGCGCCGTTCTTTGAAGTTGATGCTTGTTCAGCAAGACTTGTTGGGGCAAGAAAAGGAAACCTTCTCTGAGTTCTTCCAACGTTTGCAATCTATGATTGAAAGAAGCAATTTCCCTCGTCCTCGACCGGACTCGGAAGCTGTGACGGTAAGTTCTGCAGAGTTAGCTGCTAATCGTCCATTCTCTGAGATCTTCATTTGTGGAATGGTCGAAGGCGACTTCCCCAGGCATATGTCAGCCAAGGGTTTCCTGAGTCCTGAAGAGACTAAACGCTGGTTGAGCTTTGGGATTGACATTCGCAATCCGCGTCATGAACCCGGTTTTGAGCGAGCATTGTTTTACTCGCTTCTTGAGCGTGCAAAAGATAGCCTGGTCTTGAGCATGCCTCAATTTGAGCTGAGTTCGGAAGAACTGTTGCCATCGTTCTACTTGTCAGAACTGCAGGAACGGGCCAATGCACAGACAGCGCGTCTTGCACCCTATAAGACGGGACTGCGCAAGCCTTACTCATCCAGAGATGCGATTGCCTCTGTTTTGTGGAATTCGGAAACACTTGAGCATGAACAGTATCAACTGCTGGAGCGCTTATCCAACGCTCATGCAGCATTAAGCGTCCAGTGGATTCCTATTCAAAATGCGCTGCAAGCTGTGATTGGGCGCATGAATTTGCAAACTGCAAATCCGTACAACGGCTATCTCGAAGAGTTCTTCAACTGCCGTGCCTTGTCAATTGATTTACCAGATACGTGGTCGGCAAGTAAATTGAATGATTATGGCAAATGTCCTTTCAAGTTTTGGACAAATCACATCCTGGGGATTACGCCGCGAGAGGAACCTGAGCGCGGCTTAACACCAGCTTTGATTGGACTGACCTATCACAAAGTTCTTGAGCTTTTCTTCCAGGCTTATGGCAAAGTGGAGCCGGCTCACAGGCAAGAGCGTAGTACTCAGTTGTTCGAAGAGGCCTTCAGTGCAGGCCTCGAATGGTTGCAGCAGCGTTCAGATTTTACGCCTGGTCCTTATTTTGAGCACGAGAAAAAAGAACTGCGATTTCGCGTTAGCCGATTTATCCGAAATGAACTTCAGCGAATTGCTGATGACCCTGATGGATACTTCCCGCAAATGTTTGAAGTAGGTTTCGGACGGCGTGACTCACTTTTTCCTGCCCTGGTCTTAGAAGATGAGTTCGGCAAGAAAATTCTGATTAGCGGAAGTATTGACAGAGTCGACTTGCGCAGAGAATACAGCTCTGAGCCTAACGAGGTGGAACAAACTTTGCGGGAGTTTGCTCGGCTGATTGACTATAAGACGAGCTCTCGCAACATAAGCATAAAGGAAGCTGAGCAAGGTCGAAATTTGCAATTGCCGATTTATGCAATGGCTTTGCAAAAATCGATTCTCCCAAAAACAAGCGTTTCTGCGGGGCAATATCTGAGCATTAGCTCCGCGCGTAACGTCGGAAAGATTGAGTTTGACTCACCGGAACATGGTCACATCATCGACCGTGCCGAATTTCTGGTTAAGTCATATATCGCAGAGATCGAACGTGGTGTTTTCTCCGTCAAACCCAATGGCAAGGACGTTTGCAAAACATGCGAACACAAAAGCGTGTGTAGAATCGCTGAGCTGAAGGCAGTAATGGAGGAGTCAAACGATGCCGAAACTTACTGACGAGCAGGTTAATGCCATCGAATCGATCGGCACGCACGTTCTGGTATCGGCAGGGGCAGGATCCGGTAAAACCTTCGTGCTGGTTGAGCGCTATATCAATATTTTGAGATCGAACCCGGAAGCGCAAATAAGCGACATTATCGCGGTAACTTATACGCGAAAAGCTGCAGAAGAAATGCGGAGCAGGCTGAAGCTTGAGCTGACAAAAATTGTTGCAAGCTGCAGCGATGAGCAATCGAATCTTCGCTGGAGTAAATTACTTGCAGAGCTGGAGTCAGCAAGGATTGGAACTATCCATTCACTTTGCGAATCCGTGCTGAAAAACTTTCCGGCCGAAGCCAGCATCGATCCAGACTTTGCAATCATGGATGATTTGGAGCGGGCGGAAATTCTCAGTTCCTGTCTTGACGAGTGCATGCGCCGTTTAATTGAAGCGCCTTCCGAATCAGAAGAAGCCCTCTTGGACTATCCTATTGAAACGCTGAAGGAATGGCTCTCGGAATTCTTGAAGAGCCCGCTCAAATACAAACAAGCCCGAAGTAAATTCGCTTCCTCCAGCAAGGATTCGATTAAACAGTTTGCCGAGAACTTTGTTCAACGTGATCTAGAAAGATTGCTTTCTGAGCTATTAATAGACCAGGAATTCGTGCGCGACAGCTCCGAAATTGAGGAAGTGATCTGGGCTGATTCAGAAAGCAAGCTGGGACTTGCTCAGCGTGAAATGCAAGCTCACTTGAAAGTCATGAAGGGAGTCAAGTCCGGCGCTCGCGAGGACAATGCTGTTGTTGACATAAAGGACCGTTGGCAGGCTGTGATTCGCATTGCGGAAATGGAATCCGCGCGCACTGCCGGTGGTGCTAGTGGGAAGGACTTGCGTCAATCCATGAGCAACGTGCGAAAAGCCTGTAAGTCGCTTTGTAAGAAAAATCCTGGTGAACTGAGCTCGGCCGATGAGCTTGCCATATTGCTGATACACGGTTTGGTCGGGCTGGCAGATCAAGTTCTTCGCCAGTACGAAGAGATGAAGTCTGCCCATCAGAAACTTGATTTTGATGATTTAATTGAGCGCTGCCATGCACTTTTGACTACGGGGTCGGCCGCCAGAAAGCAGCTGACGCGAAATCTACGAGCGGTTTTAATTGACGAGTTTCAGGATACCAACTGGATGCAAGCACAAATGCTTTCAGCATTGGCCGCAGATAGCGCCAAGTTATTTCTTATCGGCGACGACAAACAGTCGATTTACAAATTCCAGGGCGCTGATGTGGGAACCTTCAATTCCTGCAAAACTTACATAAACTCAGTTGCAGACAGCGAGCATTCAGAACTATCTGCCAGGTTCGGTCTGACAGAGCTGGAGGGCTCTGGCGAATTAATGACTCTCAGTCAATCGTTCCGCAGTCACCCGGAGATTGTTCATTTTGTAAATACTGTTTTTAAGCGCGTCTTTGATGCACATAAGGATGCCGCTGCATATAAGTCGCGCTTCCAGGCATTGCGTCCAGCTCGCCAAAAAGAAGATGAGCTGGTTCGTATCGATGTTGTTTACACTCCACCTGTTGAAGGGCAAAGTGCCGAGGACAGAAGCGCCGAGGACAGAAGCGAAGGTTTAGCGATCAGCAGATGGATTCAGCAGAAGATGGAATCTGCCGTTCCCATTTTTGACAAAGAGCTGGGACAGAATCGGCCTCTACGCTATTCCGATATTGCTATTCTTCTTCAGGCAAATGCAGATTTTGCGGCGATAGAATTTGCCCTTACGCAAGCAAAGATTCCTTTCGTAAGTATTGCAGGGTCGGGTTTCCTTGACCGCCAGGAGATTTACGACCTGGAGAACATGCTCAAGTGGCTTGATTGTCCGCAAGACAGCCACGCGTTATTTGCAGTTTTGCGCTCGCCTATGTTCGGAATCTCTGATGATATTCTCCATGAGCTAGCCGGCGGAGGCAAAGGATCTCTTTGGCAAAATCTGCGCCAGAAATCGGACGAGCCGGGCGAGCACGTAATCTATTCATGTGTGAAGCGCTTGCAGGAGTTTCAGCGCAATGTTGGACAGATGAGTCTGCCCGACATCGTTCGAAAGATCATCCTTGATACTGCATTTGATATCGTCTTGCTTGCTGGAAGATCCGGGAAGCAAAGATCCAGAAATGTTTGGAAATTTCTATCGCTAGCTTGCCGCCATCGCCAGATGTCTCTCGGTGCCTTCCTCGAATCACTTGCTTCGATGCGAAAACTGGGTGTTAAGAACCTTACGGATGCCCCCTTATCGGCGGATGACTCGGTTCGTTTGATGACCATCCACAGATCAAAAGGCTTGGAATTTGGTGCAGTTCTTCTGCCACGTTTGGGCAAGAGTGCACTTGAACGATCACAGAAATTGATTTTCGGAAAGGACTTTGCCATAGCACTGGATCCAACTCGCGATGCCGAGGAGGAAAAGCCTACCTTCTTCTGCGCAGCCAGTAAGCTCAATTCGACAATGGGAGAGGAAGAAAAGAAACGTCTTTTATATGTTGCATTGACGCGCCCTCGTGACTATCTGGCGCTTTTCATCACAAGCCGATCGCGCCGCTCTCCTTGTTTTGGATCCTGGCTGGTCGATGCTCTGGATTTGCCTGAACCCGGTTCTGAAATTTTCGAAGCTGTGTGCAGCAGCGAAAGTGCCAGCGACCCGTGTAGCTGGAATCTAGTGCAAGAAATTGCGGACGAACAGTCACTCATTGATGATGCGACCATGACCACGATTTTCGAGGACACAGCAGACTTGGACTTCGACCCAGCTAGAGTTCTGTCGAATTCGGAGAAGACAGGCGGTCCAACTGACGAATTAGAACCGGAAGCTATTGAGCTGTTCGGTCTGGGAAATTCCAGTATCCAACCAGACGGCGTGGAAGCAGGTTCGGCTGCTATTTTCGATTCCAGGAGCACTGGCGTCTCCTCTGACTCTGATTTGTCATCTCTAGCACCAATCCTGCCCTCGATTAATTTGCACGATTCAGCTGCTGAAAGTCCCGCGGATTCGGAATTCTCTGCTGCCCCCGATGCCTTGGGAGCAGACGAGATAATGGATCTCGACTTCATGGCAGGCGAGAGCAGTTTCCCTGAATTGGCTTCAGAGTACGTCAGTACATTTGCCGATTCTTCATCTAAGAATGAGCCGATCGATCTCTCGCTTATCTCACCGGAGATTTCCAAGAATACCCAATTCTTCAAACCTGTACCCTGGCAACAACTAGTTCGCGTTTCGTGTGCCGAAGGCGAGACGCCGCTGGTAAATCAAACCATTGCTGGAAACTATTTTCACCTACTTATGAGCCGCTTGGGTCCGAATTTGGAGCTACCATCCGAGACTACATTGCTGGCATTATGCAAGCATCACTCGGTTGCTGTTTTCGACGAGAGAGCGCTTGAGTATTTGATGAAGGAAGGCGCACGCCTTTTGGAAATATTTCAGGGCAGTGGATTGTATTCTGTCATGAAAGCCGCAAGCAAACGCTTTCATGAACAACCGTATTCAATAATGCGCCCAGGTGGAGAGATCGACGAATTGCGTCCGGATTTGTTGCTGCAGATGCCAGATGGTTCGTGGCAAATCGTGGACTACAAAACAGACCACTTTGATCTACGCGAAATGAAAAAGCAAGTAGCAAGTCACAGCGCACAATTATCCGTTTACGTCGATGACTTCGAATCGCTAACTAAGGTTCGTCCATCTGCGTGGATCTATTTTGCACAGTACGGCAGGCTAGAGCCTGTTGCGTTCACTCCAGCCTTTCAACTCAGCCTGCCGATCCACCGTTTGCAGTAGCTACTCACCCAATCACCCAAAATCGAAGAGACGGTCTTCTCAAATTGAAGCGACGAAACTGTCCTAAGTATGGAGCGCGGACGTCTCGTCCGCCCATAGCCTCACAGAGCCGTTTGCTGTCTATCGATCGCGCCGAGCGTCGGCTCTGCCGACTCCGATCTGCCGAGAGCGAAATCGCTCTCTACTTTGTAGCAGCGACTCACGGCGTCGCTCCTTTCCAGAGAGTTGATCTCTAAAGAGCGATGCATGCATCGCTGATACGAATCTGTTTTAAGAGCGATAGAGGAAGAGCCGGCTTCGCTCTTCGCTTTTATCACAGTTAACGCGGACGGGACGTCCGCGGCCCATACTTATGGGCGGACGGGACGTCCGCGCTCCATACGAAGAGCAATTCGCTCCTGTCGTTTTCGAAAGGGACGTCAGGCGTTGCCCGAGAAGGCAAATTGACCCGTATTCTTTCGGTTTACTCTCGTAAAAATTCTGAATTAAGTTCAAACCACATAGGGTTGTCGGTGCTGAGATCCATTCCTGGCAAGGTTTCCACTTCCACTTGTACATTGCGGAATTGAATCGTGTTGCGCGATTTAAAGTTTCCATAGGCGAGCACTTCCCACCAGGGACGTCCTGAAAATGACAGTTTCAGGGAGCTCAATGTCGACAGCTTTCCGGTCTTATTTCCGTTAGCGTCTGTTACTTCCAGAACTGGTTTGACGAAATCTTCAAACTCAAAATGGTTCCAGTCTCTATCTGCTGGCAGGCGCTGTGGAGCAAGCGGTGCAAATTCGGTGTATTTTGTCTTCTCATCATCGCCAAGATATTGTTCAATGAGAGCAACGGAGCCGTCGGCCAGGGGGTTGTTGGACCTGATCTCACCGCTAACTTTGATTCGAACGCTTCGACCGGTAGCTGCAGCTTTGCCGCTGTTGCCATTCTCCCTCATTCTCTTTTTGAGATCGCATTCCCAGCTGCTGAAAATCTCCTTCTCGTGAGTACCAATGTTGAGATCGGGTGCCTTGATAATATCCGGCGGAGACAAATACAACTGCGGCAGAGCTTTGTTATTCACTCCAAGCAAAAACATTCGAGCCTTCAATTTGGACGTCGCGCCCGCAACCCTTACCGCTTCCTGACGCTGCTTTGTTTGCGCTGGCTGAGACGAAAAAAGATCAAGTCGCATCTCGCCAGGGCAGTCAGCGAAAAAACCCTTCGACCAAGAAAATTCTGTCAGAGAAACAGTATGAATGCGATCGCCAGATGCTTCGCAAAAGTCCGCGAAGATTTTGGGATGTTTACCGTCCTCGTCTTTAAGGGAAAGTTCTATAACGTTCTCTTCGCCTTCTTTTATGTTCTCTCTGGGGAGCGGGCAGGCAATCCATTGCCTGAAGTCTGTAGCTCGTTTGGAAGCAGAATACGCAAATGCAGACAGATACATAATCTCTTCTCTGTGAGCGTTGTCTAAGACCAACAACGGTTCCCAGTCCGGTTCCAACTCCCGACCGTTCACTCGCATCTTAAGCCCTGACAAAAGCGGACGAATATTTCGGTCGGGTTCGCGCGTAGATGAATCGTTCGCATCTAAAACCAGGTACCATTGATTACACTCAACACCAACCGGCAAAGTCGCGGTGGATTTTAGTATCTTGCGATCAACCGCTCCGAGTTTTAGAATCGCCTCTGAGCACATGATCTGATGCGATGTGGAAATGAGGCAGATCAAACAAATCGGTACGGCAACGATTATTGACGCCAGTTTTGCACGCAAACTGACGAAGACTTGCGTTGACGGGTAGATGCTTGCCAGAGCCAATACAAGCGACAGGGCGAAAGCCAAAACCCACGCCGTTTGCTGAAGTCCAAAATCAGAGCTGATGTCACTCAATCGTCCATATCCGGGAACAAGCAAGTAGTTTATTGCAAGCGAAAAAAGTGGAGCTGAAATGAGTACCAGAAATGCTGGAATAGAGCGCCTGTTCTTCAACAAGTGGCTCAAGAAGTACGCTGCTGGGACGATCAGTTCCGGCACAGCGGTAACGAAGTAGCGGCTCATCGTGATGAAAATGCAAGAAATGAAGTGGTAAACAACGAATGATCCGAGCACGGTTGCAGATGCCACTAGCAGAACATTCTTTCGCTTCCAGCCGTCGCCCAGCATCATGATTATGCCCAATGCGCCGGCAAGCATAATGAAGTGATGGATGAAACGTTGAAGCAGCCACGGAATTCCGAGGTAACGAACTTGAAAATCATTCCAGGGTGAATCAATCAGGCGGCAAGGTTTGCGCAAAAGCATTTGCAAGAACGCCGCTGGTTGTTCACGTGCTTCCCGTCCGATTTGTTTGAGTACATCGCTCATACTTAGCTTGAAGCGATTGGGGTGACTGACATATTCGGATGGCAATGCGTCCCAGCCATCGGTACGCAGATCGAGTCCAGCGCATAGGTTGTATGGACCATAACGCTCGACCATGATGGACGGTGTTCCGGTAAGCACCAACTTGCAGATCATCCAGGGAGAAAATACCAGGAAAATTCCAGCGCATGCACCAACAAGCATCGAGGGCTTAATCAGACCTTTGATCCTTGTTAGGTGTCCCGCAAGCACTGTGCTGATTAGCATTAACACGGGCACCGGAAGAAGTGTTGGGCGTGCCAACATCATAATGCCAGTCAAAACCCCTGTGCCAAACGATAGGCTAATCAATTTCCAGAAAGCTATGCGTTTTTGTTTTCTGCGCTGATCTCGATTTCTTCCCTCTATAAGATCTGTCTTTAGTTCTGAGCTCGTGAAGACTACATAAGTGAATGCCAGAAGGGCTGCAGCCGAGACACATATTCCCGGGATCTCGGAAAGGATTCTTCCCGAGTTAACGCCAAAACCGGAATAGAGAATCGTAAGTAGCGCTGCTATACGCGCAGCACCGATGCCCGCTAGCTTTCTTGCCCAGAACCATACGGGGATCACCGTCAATGCCGAAGATACAATCATCAGCCAGGCGCCGGCTGCCCATTGCGAAGAAATTAGCGGTTTATGCAGTATTGAGTAAGCTGTTGCCAGCATCGCGGGTAGTACCGGACCCGTCTTTACTATGTCACCTAGTCCCGTCATCGATGACAGTAATGCAGCTCGACCTTGCTCAGGACATCCAGCTAAAATGAACTGTGCTATTTCACCAAGATGTTGCAAGGTCAGAGCGCTCTGTAAATGTCCTGCGGTCCACATATAACCCAGCGAATCGAAGAGCTGAGACAGCAAAGGATTATTGAGATAAAACACTTGCGCAGCAAAGACCAGCACAGCCAGAGCAAAGAACAGACCCACCTCAACAAATGCGGCTGGGAACTTCGTCAGTACCGGCAATTTCTGGCGGGGGCTGGACGACAATTACCTGATGAATCCTTTTCTAGTCACTGCCACGTGCCTTGCTTTCCAATGGCTAACTTAGAGTCATTGGCGAGTTTCTCGCTGAGGAGAGTAAAGAACTTCATGCCACCTTTTCCATTCATATGTGCAGTATCGCAATACATTTCCTGCTTAAAGGTTGCAGGATCATGCATGTCGAGAAATTGAGCATCATACTTGCTTGCAAGATTTTGCACCGTAGACTTGTAGAGATCATAGGAACCCTGCGGCATCAGTTTTAGATTCTGATCTAAAAGCGGCATGTTTACGAGAATGACCTGGATGCCCTCTTGCTTGCAATAGCTCAAGAACTTCTCCATATACGCCACTTGTATCCGGTATGGCTTTTCCTTGAATGGCTGATAGCGCATTCTGTATTCGTCCGAGTTATCAGTGAACGTAGGAGGCAGATTGGGACAAGCTATTCTTTCGTTAGTTCCTGTGTGTTCCGGAAGGTCCAAAAGCGCCAGGCGCCTCAATTTGAACGGCGTATGAATCTCGGCCATATTCTTGAATCCGATCAGTTTGAGCACGGATTCTGAATACTTGTGCTGCAGATAGACCAGGTACTGCCGGTGATCGTAAAGTGCGCTGAGGTTTTCCAGGCCATATTCGACCTTGTCCAGGAAGCCAGGACGAGCTTGCCAAGCCACATCTTTAGCTCCCCCCAGGTGATTCATAAATTTGAAAATCTCTGTGCTGGCGGGATTAGAGAATGTGTTGTCCATAAAGTCGCGTGGCGCGATTGTATAAACAATAGCCTTCGGTTTTCTCTCTCCGGTAAGAAGTGTGCTTGACAGAGCGTAAGCATCTGATGCCATTTGCCCCGCTAATGCAAAGACAAATGTATTTACCGATGCGCCGGTCTTCTCTTTCAAAAGATTCTCTAGCATTACTGCCTTATGGTGGAAGACTTCGTTTTGTGGCAATTGCAGATATTCCGCATCGCCGCCATGAAGGACGTGCATGAGAAGTGAAGAGCCCATCAAGACTATGTCTGGGTTCTTCTGTTGTTTGCGGAAATCATCTATCGTCCACCAAACCATGCTGTGATTTGGGGACGCAAAATGATCCAATTTCAAATTTGGCCAGGCGACATGACAGAAAAGATCACAAGCAATCAATGCGATAAACGCCCATGCTACATAGCTTGTCTTTACCAATTCTTTCAGTTGTCTAGCAAAACTCATGTTCACTCCTAGAACTGGAAGTAAATGAAGCGTGGCGATTTATCGGGCGAGAATGCAAGAATAATCACCATCAGAGTGAAACAATAAACGGCTTTCATTCCCTTGGGGACATTATCGAGAAGCTTCTTCTCGTTGACATATCCCATAATGAAATGTGATGCGACAAGTATCGGTAGAAGGATATATATCGAAGGGTAAACGAGCGGATAATTGATTTCCGGAAGCTTCATTGCGAGCATTGATGCGCCTTGAGCTGCCGGATCGAGAAAGAACATCTTCTTCAATATTGAAAGGCACGCTTCGTTGGTTTCAGCTCGGAACAGCACCCAGCTAATACATACGGCGTGAAAGGTTAGGATGACCGAAAGCACGTGGCCCGTCTTGGATTGCACAAACTGTTTAAGTGGTGCCACTAGTTCTTGAAGATTTTGGAATTCCTTGTGCACTATCAGTGCAAGTCCATGAAATATCCCCCAGAAGAAGAAGTGTGCTGCCGCTCCATGCCAGAGACCACCGAGTGCCATGGTCAAGAACAGGTTTCGGTAATTCAACCATTTGCTGCATCGTGACCCACCCAGCGGAATGAACAAGTAATCGCGCAGCCATGTTGAAAGTGAGATGTGCCAGCGGTGCCAAAAGTTCGCCATGTTATTTGCTAGATAGGGCAAGTTGAAGTTGATCGGCACTTTGTATCCGAACAGCTTTGCAGAACCGCGGGCGATATCGGTGTAGCCTGAAAAATCAAAGTAGATTTGGAAAGCAAATGCATACGTGAAGATCCACAGATCAAGTCCCGTAAATAATTCAGGATGTGAAAAGCCGCCCTGAACAAAGAACGAGAGATTGTCTGCAATCATCACTTTCTTGAACAATCCAAATAAGATGAGAGTCACCCCTTCATCAAGGCATTGCGGGGTGAATTTTGCCTCGGCCAGAAATTGCGGCACGAAATCTTGATAGCGCTTGATCGGTCCAGCAATTTGTGTCGGAAAGAAGCTGGCAAACAAAGAGAATCCCATGAAGGATTTGACTGGGGCTCCACCGCGGTAGATGTCTACGACATAGTGGATGAATTCAAAAACGAAAAATGAAATTCCTAATGGTAGAACGATTTCAAAGGGAATGGCAGGAACCGCTATACCAGCTGGCTTCAGCATCGCAGCAAGTGTTTCGTCAGCGAAATAGGCATATTTGAAGTAAACAAGAACGGCTAGGTTCGCGGCAACGGCTGTCACCATCCAAAATTTCTTGCGCTGGGGCTGATTTGCAATGAGCAAGCCAGCAAAATAATTTCCGACGGTGAGTCCAAGAATCAGAAAAATGTAGATAGGGCGCCAGCTCATGTAGAAGAAGTAGCTGGCTGCTAATAGCAACGGAACCCGGAATCGCTGGGGCAATATCCAAAAGAGAATCGCCACCACCGGCAAGAACAGTGCGTATTTGATTGAATTAAATAGCATGTTTAGCCTGGACCGGAACGCCAAATCGACTGAGTACCGGACTTCCCAGTTTCAGTCTGGATGTAATGATATCCCTGGCCAATGACAAAGTCTAGGCGCTAAGCTTGTGAGCAAATTAATACTGTGGCAGGGACGCGAAAGCCCTACGGCGTTGCACTTTGCGACTCAGAAGGGTTGTCAGAATTTTTTCTAATTCGTTTACGCTTATAGGGTCTTTCGTAGGTCGGATTGAGCAAATCCATCTCTTCCATCTGGATAAGCAGTTTTGGGTGCTTGGCAAGCTCGGATCTTGGAAGGTTCGCATAATCGGCAATGTTTACTACGACATCGGTGAAGCTAAGCTCATCTTTCCATACGAAGACGACCCCTTCCGGACCGCCAATGTAGACACGGATGGCGGAAATCAATACGAGCAAGAGGATGCACAAAACCACGGGTGACAGCCAATCGTACTTGGATTTGCTGCCTTTAGTGCTGCTAATAGTCTCTGGGGCAGATGTCTTGCTGCCAGTACTTTCAGAAGCACCGCTTTGCATTTTTTGCTCCGCATTTGCGGAATTATCGGTTGCGCCTGGGTCCTGCGGGTCTGCCACGGTGAGTTCCTTGTGTTCCACGACGGTACTGACCGCCTTAAGGCAGAAATTATAACCCTCTGTTGTGCTCGTTATGCTACCGACTAATGGGAGAGCATTGCTGTAAGTTCATTCCAACGGCGCGAAATTAGTCCGCGTAGTTCTTCGACACACTGATGGGCAGAATCGCTGAGCTTTTCGCCATCGACTTTGATGCACGGGGTTTGTCCCTCACTGCCCTCATGAACTTGTAACTCCACATATATGGGCAGGCGCTCTTCGGCAATTACCGTTTCGAGCAGATGAAGGGCTTTTCTATAAGAGGTGCAACCAGGTGTATAGACGAGTTCTACGCGCATACAATTCCCCCTATGGGTTGTGTGCTCGCGCCAAGCCAAACGCAGTGGCGTCGATTATGGAATATAAAGAAAGATTGCCGGATTTGAATAGTATACAAATAATGTCATGCGATGGCCAATACATGTTCGCCATCAAAGTGGTTAAATCTGCTATTGATTTCCATAGTGCTTTGGCGTGGCCACCTATCTTTCGAGGGATACTGCCCCTCGCAATAAGTAAGGATTTCGGGGCTCTAGAGTTGTGCTTATAGTTTCGGTCGAGGGATCTCAAAGCGATCCTTGACAGTGCAATAACCGATTCCTGCCAGTCTGCCAATTGGGTCTAAAACATCAATATCGATGTATCCATCCTTATAGACCCCATCGTCAAGATGAAAGCAAAGCACTTCGCCGATGATAAGGTTGCCCGCGCCGGCTTCCTTGCCGAATTCGATGTGTTGGTATAGCTTGCATTCCATACTGACGAGAGATTCTCCTACTCGCGGCGCTGATACCATATGCGATGGCGCGGGCGTCAGTCCTACTGCGTCGAATTCACTCACCTCCGGTGGATAGTTGGCACTCGTCTGGTTCATCTGTTCTGCTAGTTTTCGGCTGACAATGTTTACTACAAATTCGCCTGTATCCTTCACGTTCCGTACTGTATCTTTGGGACCGACTTCATAGCCGTGCTCCGTTTTGATCGTTTTTAACCCAGCGGAGAAAACTATAATCGGTGGGTTGGAGCTTACTGCATTGAAAAAGGAGAACGGTGCAAGGTTGAACGTTCCCGATTTGCTCTTTGTTGATACCCATGCGATCGGGCGGGGCACGACGCTACCGATTAGTATCTTGTAGCTTGTTTCAAAATCAATCTCGTTAGTCTTTATATACATGCTTTTCAAAGCGTTTTGGCGCTGTGTCTCTCTACAATTGAAGCTCCCAATTCGGACAATTTGTTTAGTGCGGCGGGAAAATCCCAGGGGTTTTCTTCCCGATTGCTGTTTCCACAGATATTGCTAATTGCGCGGAGCTCAGCACAATCGACTCCAAAGTGAGCACAGACCAAGGCGATCGATGCTCCTTCCATTCCTTCTGCAATCGCAGAGGAGCGGTCAACGTAACTTCTAGCCAATTCAGCTGTTCCGGAGATTGTTGAAATGGTTGCGATTGGGCCAACGGCATCTACGATTTTGGAAAGGAATTGCCACCATTCTGTTCTCTGGCAAACAAACTTGTTGATTGCGAATCCACCGTCTTCAAGTGAGCGCCAGGCAGGAGAACCCGCTAAGGGGGTGCCTTCGTCCGCTAGAATCATTGAATCGGAAAGAATGGACATGCCTTTACTTAACTCCGATGAAAGCGCTCCGGCGATGCCAATGTTCAATACCGCCGAATACGTTCTCTTCTCTGCCAAAGCGTTTCTCAGTTCTATCGCAACTGAGCCTGCCGCGTTAGATTTCCCGATCCCAGTTTGCAAAACAGAATACTTTTCAAAATGAATCGTTCTCCAGCCCGACATATCTTCTGCGCAGAGCTCTCTGCCCGCGCCTGACAGAAATGCATTCATCTCTATCGATGAAGCGGCGCAAATCAATAGCTTGTTTTCACTGGAAAAATAATTGGATAAAGACATATCCCAAGCATGTCAAATTTCTTCATGTTACGGGATAAAATCCGAATCATTCTGCGCTTGGGGTTTCGGTTACTTTGATCGTGTCGCCTTCGGAGTAGCCTCGGATTGCCTTACTGTACATTCCTTCGAAGCTGACAGGATTTGCGTTTAGCTCGCCGGGCATTTCCATGCGGAGAAGGGACTGGAATTCGGCATTTCCTGGAGCCATCTGCGTAACGAAGAATACAATGCGGTCATCGAGAATGTCTTGATGCGTCCACCAGTAGTTGAAGAGGGATGCGTCGTTGCTGTTCTCCAAACCATCAGGAGTCATATCTTGAGTCTCTATAGATTCTTGCTTGCTAATTACTTCAGCACCACTGGGCAATGGTGCCTCCACCTTGATGTAAGGCATCGAGAACGGAGCATGAATTTTGACTTTCATCAAAATCAGGTCGCCGGTCTTAATACCACTTTCGTCAATCGGCACGCCGCGGGTCGCCCAGACTTCCGTCTTTGGCACTTTGTAGCGCTCAAGCTTGTAGAAGTGTCGCTCCACGGTCAAATCCGGTGGGGAGGATCTTGGTACTACTTTCTTGCCTTTTTCGATGCGCCGTAAATACTCTAGCGTTGAGCTGTAGTGCAAGTTACCGGGACCGGTTTTGGTAATAGTGATCTTGTCCTCGTTGCCTAGCAATTGAAGCTTGAGAACCTTTTCTGTGGAGTAACGATTACTTTGATTGAAAAGGTACGATGCCAGCGTCTTGCCTGAAACCGTTGCCCTCGCCTCAAAGTTGCACGGGCGCTTTCCTCCCATTTTCATTTCGTCTGAAAGTAAAGCAAGAAAGACTTGCGAAGTGGTTTTTGTATTAGTCCATCCGTTTTCGTCGTGCTGAACAAGAATCCAGTTGCGGATCGAAGCGAGGTATTTTTCGTTAGTAGGCTCCATCACGAGCGCAGCACGAAACGCAAGAGCGGTAGTTTCTGCCGGTGTGAATCGGTAGCTGTAATCAAAGGCATATTTGTATCCCATGCGTTGGAATAACTCAGGAGTGTGTTCCCAATTGACATACTCCCATGATTTATTAGCGAGCTCTTTGAGAACGGCATAGGACTTTCTGGCTTCATCTTCCATGCCGAGATTCTTGTAAGCGAGCGTCAGATATGAAAGTGCTTCTGGACCCGAGCTAGCTTGTGCTACCGGTGCCTTCAGGCGGGCAAAAACATTTGCGTTTTGTCCATCGAGAGACAGAGCATAAAACGCATAACACAGATCCGTCATTTCGTCAGGGGAAGGTGGTAGCACTGAAAACTGATTGAGTCTCTCTTGAAGCCATTGATTACCTCGTTGATTCATGTCTTGATCGTAAGTGAATCCGGAGGCTTTCAGCCAGTGCAATCCTTCCATAACGTAGGCCGTGAGATATAAATTGCTGGTATCACCCTGCCACCATCCCCAGCCGCCGTCTCCATTGTGATGCGCCACTAGCTTTGCCAGGCTCGCATGATAAACGCGCTTGAATAAGTCTTGCATGTCATCGCTAAGAGGCAATCCGAGCTTGTTATGCAGTTGCATCGCTACCACTGAAGGCATCATTCGACTCATTGTTTGTTCTGTGCAACCGTAAGGATAGTCGATGAGTTGATCGAAATTTCCAAGTACAGGTCCGATCGCCGAAGGAGAAACTTTGAGCGTAAACTTGCCAGTGCCACCGCGTGCATCACCGAACTGCTTTAACGGCAACTCGAGCTTACCGTTGGTTTCTTTGAGGATGCCATTGTGATACGCAAATGCCGGAAAAGTATGGGAAAGTATGTTGAGATCTTGAACAAGTGCGTCGCCGCCGGAAGCCCCACGTGCCAGTAAGGTGATTTTTGTTTTCCCATCTCCGACGACATCAATTGGCCATGTGAATCTACCGGCGCCTTGTGGAGCAACTTTAATGGACTGGGTCGTAGGCAGCGATGCTTTAAATTGATCGCCCAAACGTAATTCGAGATTGACGTTCTGCTCCTGATTGCTGAAATTGTGGACGATCGCTGTGACGACTCCTCGATCGTCTTGCGTGAAGAAGCGGGGCAATGAGATTCTTGCCACCATCGGCTTTGTCGTGAGGATGGACTTTCTGACATAGCCAGCGGCGCTGTCTTTATTCAGCAGCGATGCAGACGCGCGCCATGTTGTAAGATTGTCTGGCAATTTTGTTTTGACTTTGGCTTCACCTTTTGAGTCGGTAAGAATTGCCCCGCTGAAGAACGCGGTGTCTTTGAAATCGGCTCTGATCACGGGCTCTTTTGCCGCTGAAGAAGCGCCATCACTTTCTTGTTTTGCCATGCTCCTTTGTTCAGTGGGAGGCGGTGGTGCAGGGGCCGCAGAGGGGGGTGGCAGAGCAGACATAGAATCAGAGGCCCCCTCCATCATCATGCCTTTTTCCGCTAGAGTTCCGAACGAGCGAGCTTGCGACTCGAATCCTCCAAAAGGATTTATGAACCATGCGACTCCTGGTAGCTGCTGGCTGGGAATTGGCTGGCAGGCAACAAAACTATTCACGTAGGAAGGTCTTGTTGATTGAAAGAACTCTACTATGTTTTGACGTGAGTCAGGGCTGATGGCATAAATGCTTTCATCCACAAGGGATAAAACCACAGGCGTATTGGCGGCAGGCTTACCATCGGATGTTTTTGCTGTGAGACTGAACTCAGCTGTTTCCCCTGGTTCCAGCTTCTCTTTATTGGGTTTTATAGACACATCTAATAACGATTTTCTTGGATAGATTTTGAGGGGGCTTTCCTGCGTGATCTGATTGAACTCTTCGTCAACCAATAGAACACGAAGTGTGGATTGCGGAGCATAGCTATCTTTTAGAGGAAACTCAATTACGGCGTTGGCAGAATTTGCATCCAAGCACTTATGGGCAAAAATGGTTGTGCCGTCTATGCTTGCAATTCCAATTAGCTTCTTCTTTTTGATCTCCTGCGGAAGCTTTAAGACTGCTTTGACGGTGTCATTCGGCTCATAAACCAATTTGTCCAGCTCCAGCTTGAAATCAGCACTCTGGCTGTTTTGATTCTCGACCCATAATGAGCTGTAATCCATAATATCGTTGCCGTCAGCATCTTTAGAGCGCGCGCAAAGCAGTAGTTCATGACCTTTATAATCGGCAGGCACTTGAATGCCCGAGCTTGCCTTTCCATTTTGATCTGTACTTGTATTTGCCGATGCAATGACGCTTGTTTCCCATTTTTTCTTTTGCGTATCGTAAGTCCATTGCTCAAGGCTGAGCGCTATGTTTCGCGACGGTACGGTTTTTCCGTAATAATCCTTCGCCTCGATCCTCGCCTGTAGCTTTTCGCCAGGCTTAGCCAACCAGCTGTCAGTTTGCAGGGCGAGCGCATAATTGCCTGGGGTGGCTAGGGCATCGCCTGTGGTATCAACTGATTTTCGGCTGAGATCTGTAATTGTCGCCTGGATATTATATTCCTGAGCCTGATTTCCATCTGACCATGGCGATTCCTTCGAAAGAAGCTTTGTGTCGAATGCGACTTCGAACTCGCCTTTGTCGTTTGTCAGACCGCTTCCAGTCACGGGAGCGTCATCTGCCGAATATGAATTCAGTTGAGGCATGGATCTGTTGTATCTATCTGCCGCGCTGATTCCAAAAAATGCTTGCTCAGGACTGACCCCGAAGACCCGGTCTCGAACTTTCCAGGAGATAGCGCGGGTAATCGTGTAGTCAACTTTTGCACCGGCCACTGGACCACCGAAAAAATATTTCGCAACTACTTTTGCTTTTGCTTTCTTTCCAGCGAGCACGAATGGAGCTTCTGGTTGAATAGCAACTTCATACTCAGGTTTTCGATACTGGAGAATCTCGATGCCAAAAGCTGAATTTGGAAAGTTGATAGGATTAATGGTGTAGCTGCCTGTTTTGCCATCGGCCGGGATAGTAAATGACCCTGTGAAGTCCCCGAATTCACCTGTTTTTGCGGTACTGCTAAGGAAAGTATTTCCTTCCGGATCCCTTATCTCGACCGGTATGGACTCCCCTGCTACTGGGGCTTCGTATCCGCCGCTTACTTTTAGTCTGCGTAGAAAACCCTTGTACATAACGGTTTGTCCCAGCCTGTAAATCGGCTTGTCTGTGATGATGTCCAGCACGTCGTTCATCATTGAAATGCCATAAGACGCAAAGTGATTAAGCAGGTGAGTGCGCCATCCTGACGGATATTCGTCGCTAACTGATGCTTTATTTTCGCCGAATTTGACGAGAAGAACTGGGCTTGGGTTCTCTCTGCGGTTGTTTTGTCCTTCGGTTATTATCGCTGTGCCATCGCTTTGCGTTTTTATCGATTTGCCTGGAACAATTCTGTCTCCGATACGAGAGCAAATTTGCACAGAAGCATCAGGGATAGGCTGCATTGTTTTGACGTTGTACGCTCTCACCAATATTTTGTCTGGAGCGGTTTTTAGTAAGAACGAAATATCACTGACGCGGAACGCTCCGGCAGCGGTTCGCTCTTCCACCTTCTCCGGCGTGCCGTTGAACGTAAGGGTGTAGAAATAATCGCCTGGCGGGAGATTGTCGGGAAATTCCAGTTTGTCGATATATCTGTCGAAATCTACATAACGGAGGGTTTTGTCCGTTTCCCAAACAACGGTACCGTTCACTTGGTTGTTGATAATTTCGCTGGTTTGCAAATGGGGATATGGATAGACGTGCTCCGGGTCGTGTTGGGCGGCGGCGCTGGGAGAAAAGTTCTTGTCATACTTGTAAATTCTTGCGTGATAGCTAGTTGAGCCAACTCCGTTGAGCAGAATGCTTAGTCTCTTTCCGGAGGGGATCGTCATGCTTGCTTGTTGCACGCTAGAGAGTGGATCGCGCATTGAATAAAAGTACGGTCCAATAGCGGCTCGCAGCGCCGGCGACACTGCGAAAATTGCTACTGCGCAGAAACAAGCGAAGAGGAATCCCAATAAGTAGAGTGCCGGACGAAAGCGATCCCACACAGACTTTACTTGCGCTTTAGCAGCTGCATCGGGCGAGCTGCTCGGCGTACCGTCAGATTTTGATGCTGAACTATTGGGATCTGATGATGAGTTCGGTTCCTGAGGATCATTAGGACCTGCCGTCATAAGCACCTCATGTCTGGTATCTTGCGCACACGCGCATACATTACCAGAATGACGAAGTTAAGAGGCGGCATCGCCAGGATTTTCCCTGAAAAAAATTCAGGCATTCCAGGGCGGTAGCCAATGCGATTCTCGGTAGCGGCGCAGCGCAGGCTCCGGGGCAGAATCCAATTGGATGTGCGAACTAATCAGATTTGATCGCAGGCTCTTCGGGCGATTCCGCGAGTTTGCTTGGACTTTCCATAATGTCCATAAACATCCAATCGAAAACGGTACGAGGACTCATGCTCGGATTGAGTTCGTCTCTTAATTCTTTAGGATAACCATGAGGTCTGTAGTTATCCACGAATGTTATATGGTCGATCTGGCGAAATGCTCTAGCTCTGCCAACATCGATGGAGCGTCGAATCTTTGAAATACTGGGTTCTCTTGCCACAGGGTCTTTGGCCATTGTTTCATTTGGCAAGAATAGCGCGCTCACAAGTGGCGTAATGCCGTCATTAAGTGCGTAACGGGAGCTGCCTCGCAGGGCTTCTTTGATATCTGATCCGGCAACTACCATGCGTCCCATTTCAAAATTCAAAGCGCGCAGTACGGGATGCTCAAAGCCCATATGGTATGGAACGGTACAAGTAGCAAACCACCAGGGCCACTTGATTGCTTTAACAAGGTGGCTGGGCTTGTGTGGTGTCGCATATGGTGTCAGTAAATAGCCGCCGTAACAAATGAATTTCTTCTTGTCGATCTTCAAGTCATTCAAATGAGAAATTCGCTTGTTCTCCATCCGCTTCAAATCAACAGCACCGGTGATATGGAATGGGAACCAGGTAGAAAACTTCCCGATTTCCGGAATTCCGCCGTCGGTGTTATCCCATCGCAAGTCTTCGAGAAGATTCGGGTGGAGGCGGAAATAAAGTTTGTATGAGAGAGCTAAGTCTCCGCGTACCCACGGGACGGAGTGGTTTCGAATAATGCTATAGCGGAGCCAGTCAAAGCAAAAGAGTGGCGAACCGTGGAAAGGTGTGCCGAGCGTAATAATCTTTTCGATGTCAGATTGGACTTCAAGATCTTCCAGTGACTCTTGAACGAGATTGCCGCCCATCGAAAGCGCGATCACCGTGATCGGTTTCTTGCCGGTGTTGTTGTAGAGATCTTTGACTGCTTGTTGGAATTGCTTTTTGTTTGTCTCTAACAGAACGTAGGTGTTGTGCCTTGCGAAGTAGATTTTGAACTTGTCACGAAAGTCAGGTCGCTTCATCAAGTTGTCAACGACCATCTCCCAGCGAAAACCTTCACGGAATTCTCCACGTAATCCGTGGACCATCAAAAATGGGGCCCTGTTGCCAATAGGCGTTTCATCATACTGATAAATTTCGACAGTGCTTGGCGGAATTTTCAGTTCCTTTTCCGGCGGTGGCAAGGGATATGTTCTGTTTACCGTTACCGAGATTTCTCCCGGATGTGCTGCCGTGACAGCATTTACGGGCTGCGCGGCCAGCTCTTCATTTGCATAAACGTGCAGGCAATTTGTGACTGACAGCATCGAAAAAGCGATTGCTGCAATCAAAGTTCTAGAAAGCAATCTTGCCGAGAGATGGTACATTAATGGGACACCGCAGTCCTTTTTTACTATTTAAAAATAGCAATGCCAAGATAGTAAGAGTAGCAGACTCTGGGTAAAACCAAGCTAGTAATTCTTCCAGAGAACAAATAGTATGACTGAAAATATTCTACTTTACTTCTCCGACACAGGTCGCGGACATCGTAGTGCGACAGAAGCTGTCCAAGAAGCATTACAAATGGTGGCTACTAAAGAGTACAACGGGCTAGAGCTAAAGCTTCTTGCTGAGCCGGTTGCGGAGAAATCACATGCGCTAAACCGATACTTCGTAGCGCTTTACAACTATTTGCTGGGTAGGCACCAATACTTGATGAAGTATTACTATGCATTACTTCACGTCCTCAAGCCCAACGAGAGCGAATTTGGTTATAAGTTGGTCCGTGAATACTTATGTAAGCAAATGATAGAGATGAAACCGGGTGTGGTGGTTTCCATGCACCCGATGACAAATCACTATATCCAGCGGGCAATGAAAGAAGTTGGGCTGACCGGTGATGTCAAGATGCTTGTCGTTATAACGGATCCCAATAAAAATCTCTGGCGCGGTTGGGCTTGCAAGGCAGCCGATTTGATCATCGCTCCTAATGAGCTCGTCAAGGACCGATTGATGGAGTGGGGTATTTTAGAATCCAGAATCATGGTTTCAGGCATGCCGGTAAATCCGGATTTCTTGGCGCCACCGACTGTTGAGCGTGCTCAGTTCTTAAGTCATTTGGGACTTTCTCCGGAGCTACCAACTCTTTGTATAAATTCTGGATGGGCTGGCGGCGGTAATATGCTCGCAGCCTATAAGGCTTTGTCCCATGTACAAGAGAACTTCCAGGTGATTTTTCTTTGCGGACAAAATCGCGATCTTTACGAGAAAGCTAAAGAACTGGCTGCAGAATCGAACATCCCGACTGCGGTGCTCCCTTTCCACGACAAGATGCCGGACCTCATGAACGCAGTTGATGCGATGGTTACCAAAGCCGGCGGATTGACTTCTTATGAATGTATTGCGAAAAGATTGCCGATGATTATTGATGTGATCACCCCTCCGATGCCTCAAGAAGAAGGTACTGTTGAGATACTGGTCGAGACTGGATTGGCCAGGCGATTACGTTCACCGGAAGAACTAGCTAAGCTGGTTCGTGGTTTGACACACGATCCCAAGCGCGCTGAGAAACCGCTTCCTGCTAAGTATTGCTTGAACAACACGGAAGCTGTTTTTGAGATTGCAAAAACGATTTTGCAAAACTCGGCTCACGTTATTCAGAACGACGAGAAAAAACAAGATCATTCCGGCTTCGGTAGGACCAAGGAATAATCAGCTTTTACATAAACGGCGGCAGCTGTCTGTATCCATAGAAAAGATGGATATCATCTTTTTGGGTTGGACGGAGATTCGATTTCTCGATTGTAATCGTCGCCCCCTTAACCGTGGGTGCTGCCGGCGATTCGTAAAAGACCACTCCTGGTGGCTGTTTGGGCCATCCAACATGATCCAGATCCTGATCCTTTAATGCTCTGCGGTCCTTTAACACTAGTGGCGGCTTCACCGCATCTGGTGCGAATGTCACCTCTATTTTCGCGTTTCCGATCGGACCCTTCCAGGAAGATGCCGTGTGCAGGATGTAGTAGGTTTGGTAATACATGCCATTATCAGTGGTGATTTGCTGTCCTGGTGGCAGGGTGTAGACGTCTCGAATGACGCAATCCTTTTTCGCTTTGAAGGTTACCGTTTTGGTGTGCCAAAATATTGATCTGTCGTCTGTAGGCACTAGTTTTGTTGGTACTTTCTTGCCGTCAACGTAGGATTCGTAACTTGTGAATGTAGCCTTCAAGTTTTTTGTTGGGAGTGGCTCACCTTCGTAGGGGATCTGTGCACCTTCTCCGCGGTCAGGAAACCCCATTCTAACTGTGCATTCTGGACCGTCGTTATGGAATACAAAAAGACAATCGACCTTGATTGATTCTTTGTGGATCTCCATTTTTATTAACTCGCTCTTCATGGACACTGTCTTGTGCCCCTTCAAGAGTGTCGGTGAACCACCGTATGAAATTCCGCCATCGTCTGCGCGAACGGCAGTTTGAGCCCCCAAGAGCAAGGTTGTCGTGAGAATTGATAGGATGGAAAATGTTTTTTTGTTGATCATCGATTTAGCCGAACGGTGTTAATCTGCAAAATCTTCCAGTTGAGTCGTGGCGACAACCGAAAGCCTGGCATAGAATAACATGCTTTCCGTTGACTTCATTAAGTGCGCAGGATTGAACATACTGCGTGTTTAGTGCGTTAAGATAAAGTGTCTGTTTGGTTGCGGGACGCCGGTTATGAAACTTGCACTCAAGGAATTTGGCGAGAGGAATGGAAGAGGTACCGTTATTCTCATCCATGGCACCGGTGCTCGTGCTGAGATGTGGGAGCCACAGAGAAAGCTTCTTGTCGAGCGCGGATGGCATTGCCTACTTCCTGATTTGCGTGGACACGGTGATAGTGATGAGCCTGGCGAAGTAACAGATATTTCGGTGCACATAAAGGATGTTCTTGACACGCTTGACGAGCTGGATATTCAGTATCCGGTAACCTTTGCCGGCCACTCCCTTGGGGCCATAGTTTCCATGGAGCTTGCCTCTCAGCGCCCTGATATGTTCAAGCAAATACTTGCCGTGTCCATGCCGGGAAAAGTGCCGCAGCTCACTGTAGCTGCATTTCATGCCTTTCTCGGCTGGCCTTACTCGGCTATAAGAGGCTCGGCTTTTCATAAGAATCTAGGGTGGCGCGAACGAGTTTTGCTCGACACAAATCATTTTAGTTTGAGTCAGATAGCAGAAAATTTTGGCTCATTAAACTATGTGGAGAATCTTCCCAATGTCGCATGCCCAGTGCATTTTGCTGTCGGGAGATTGGATCCTGTCGCTCCCTGGAATCACGTGAAAGCTATGCATCTTTCTTTGCCCGGCAGCACTCTAGAAGTGATCGAGATGGCCGGCCATAATTGCATGGACAGCCAACCAAAAGCATTCAACAAATGGTTTCTCTCGCGCCTGGAGAGTCCATAGAATCAGCGGACTCTGCGTGAGTTGGTCTCAGCGATGATCTTGTCAGCGATCAGTGAAAGTCGCTAGAGCTTGAACGTGTCTTTCATCCAGCCCCATACTGAACGCTGTCCTTGATTCATTTGATTCATCAATTGATCGAGGCTTGGCCCCTGGATAGCTGGCTGTTGCTGTTGTTGCTGATTGCCGTTCTGCGTTGGCATTAATTTGCCGAGAAGTTGCAAGCTGTATTGTAGATCTCTCGGTTGCGCTATATCAGGTCGACGTGTGCGCAATACCTCTTCTGCATTTTTCCCTGGTGTCAGCTTTCGTCTCTCCGTGCCTCCCGGCAAAAACAGAATACCTTCGCCCGTCTCTTCCGAGAACATAAAGGCCTCTCCTGGTCGCAGGTTCGACGTACCGTTTTCCATCAAGTAGCGCATGCGCTTTGTGACCGCATCTTCCGGTGGCGGAGCTGGTTTCGGCGGCGGTGCTTTGGCCGGCAGCGGTTGGATTGTGCGAACCTGCTTGGCGCCCAGAAGGAAGGAACTGTCGCTATCCATTACCGGCTTCATAAAAGTGAATGCACCGTTCTTTGCCCTTGCTGCCGATACAATTTCGCGCCCACCTGTCTTAGTCAACACTTGCTGAGCTTGTTCAGTCTCCAGGATACTTGCTGCTTGTGGTGGCATAACCGGAATCATTTGATTCTCAAAGTATTGTTTCATATCAGCGCCAATTGGCGTTGGCGCATTGTTTGCTCCCAGTGGAGCGGATTTCATATCCACTGGCGCTGTGATTGCTCCCTCGTTTTTCGGAATTGATAAGGGGCCCGGTGCGAATGTTTCTGCGAAGTTTGATGCGGCCTTCATGGCTGGCTGCAAGATCGGCTGAGCTTGATCCCAAACTTGTTGCATGACTGGTGGCAACAAGTTTGGTAACTGTTGGGCACTGGTCGCTTGTGGAGTGCTTCTCGGTCCAATCGGCATGTTTTGATTGGCTCGTTTCAGTCCCTGCGGCATGACCTGAGGAAGCGAAGCCAAGTTTTGCGCTGGCGCTTCCTGTGGCTTTGGCATCGGGATATAGCGATCTATGTTTACCGGTGCTGCGATAGGAATAGATGCGGACAAAGGTGGTGCAATTGGACTCATCGCCACCGGCTGCGGTGCCGGTCCCAACTTGTTGAGGATTCGGCTGATATCCAGCGGTACTGGTGTCGGTGGCGCTGATCCCGATGTATTTGAAAGTTCCGTCAACTGCTTGTGAATCTCAGGCGTTGCCTGCCTAACTTCCACGGATGGGTCTGTTGTAGCGGCAATCAGCGCAGCTGAGGGCGCTTGTTTATTGTTAAGCAGGGTGGCTGTATCAATCGTTGGCAGCTTCCAATCGATTTTCGGAATCATGCTGGCAAATGTATTTCCAGCTTGTTTCCATATGGAATCAAAGAAGGATGGTCGCTTCTCGGAACTTGGTAGCGGCAGTGTGTTTATGTGTTTTAGCGCGGTGTTGCCGAGCAATCCATATGTTGGTTTTTCGCCGACTTCGATAACGTTACTTGATTCAGCCTCAGGGTCCGATTTGACCCCGAGTGAAGCAAGGACCTGTTTTACGCTGTCAATTTCAGTTTTCTCTTCTGAAGGCTTGCTCGTGGCGTCCGGCGGTGCTGCTGCGGAGTTGAGCGAGTTCTTGTTGTATTCGAAAACATCGTCTGCGAACACTGCGGAAATGTCCTGCAATGAGTTCGCTTTTTGTTCTGCGGAGGCACTTTGCTCTGAGAGTCTAAATTGAGATTGTCCTGACTCTTGCGGTACTAACTGAACAAGCTGCAACTTGGGCTCTTCAACTTTACCCTTGGACTCTGCAAGGGCTTCTGTCTTCTTGCTCTTGTCTTGTTCTGCTAAGTTTGTATTGGGTGTATCTGCTTTCGCAGTAGCAGTCGTTTCGGCTGTTTTGGAGCCTATCTCGGCCGCTTTTACCTGTGCCAATTTCGCTTCTATCGCTTTTGCCATTTCCGGCGAGTAAAGTGGTGCTTTCTCGTCTTTTTTGCCTTTGGCGTCGCTGTTTTTCGACTCAGCTGGCTTAGTAATTCCTAGCTTTGCCTCAATCGCTTTTGCAACTTCAGGCGAAAGCGCTGGTCCTTTATTTGCAGAATCCATCGCCGACTTCATTTTCTCTGCAAGTTGCTTGTTCTCTTTTTCTTTCGACGAAACAGGGAGTCGCTCTTTCATCCATGACATTAGCGACGCGGCTTGTTCCTTCAGCCCCTCTTTTGGAGCTTCTGCCACATCTGCTGGTTGCTCTTCTGAAGCAGTCATGAAAGGTATGTGCTTGCGCACATCTTTCACCCACTGCGGTAGCGCCATATGTGGGACTGCTTGAGGTATCGCCATCTTCGGCACAGGAATATGCGGAACGTGCGAAATCTTCTTCATCGTTTCGATATTCGACTTCGAAATTCGTTGCACTGAACTAATTGCTTGACCGGTTCGTGCACGCATTCGCCCAATAATCCCGACGCCCTCAACTGCTTGCTCGCCACTTATTGTTTCTGCTGAGCTCGAGCTTGATGTAGCTTTTGCCGGCGTTGAAGAACTCGTCAAATTTTGCGAGGGCTGAATTCCCAGGGAAGCCAATATGTCAGCAGTAGACTTGTCTGTTGTGGGCTTTTCCGCGGAAACAGTGTTCGTTTTTTCGGTGGTATCAGATTCGGTGCTCTGCCGGGGCTGCGCGGTCTCTGCACTCTTGATTGCTGAATTCAGCCACTCAGACGTCTCATCACTTACGGGTTTGCTCTCCTCGCCTGTTGCTTTATCTTCCGCTTTTGAAGCACTTTCATTGCGGACTTCATTTGCTGAGCTGATTGTGAGATTGGAATGATCACTTGCTTTCGGAAACTTACCATTTGCGATCTGAATAGCGGCAGAGGGCGCACTCTGATAAGCGAGATAGCTAGGTGCTTCTCTCTTTGTCCTTTCCTGTCCTAAATTGAAAAGTTTTCCGACTTCATTTGCAACTCCAATTAAATTCCCGCTTTCCAAATGTGTTTGAACCAACATGGTTCTTGCATCTGTATAGCTGGGCGAAATTGCTAATGCTTGTTCTAACGCGGATTTTGCCAACTTGGTATTCCCGAGCTGTTTGAAAATCTGTGCTTGCTCGTAAAACGCCCGAACCTGGCGCGGGTCTTCATGTGCTGATTTTATGAATTCCAGGAGCGCTGGTTTCAGTTGTCCCTGCTGTTTTAGATAGAGACCCCGTTCCAAGGAGTTACTTGGGTACGATTTTCCTACTGCTCTTGCCGCAGCTCTGGCGATATCGGCTTGTGCGGGAGGTTTTATAGCTGCTCGGGCGGCTGAACTTTGTGCGGCTGCCGCGGGCAGACCGATAACGGCGATTCGTTTCTTTCCGTTTGAGGGTGCTGAACTTGCGTTACCACTGGTGTTGGACGAAAATTTGGATTCGTTTTGAGATCCACTTTGTGCTGGGAATGCTGCACAAAGTGAAACGAGTAAGGAAGTTTGAATAAATACTCGCGTGCTTGGCATCCCTTGCATCCAGATAAACTTTGCAACCAGGCTCATTCAGCGAAATTTGCGGAGGAGTTTGGGGGTGATGACCCAGGAAATTACTCCAGAGCGGAAGATTAAGCTGTAGCAAGTCCAATGGCAGCTTGTCAGGCTATATATTAACCTATGTCTTGATGACGTAACGCTCTATCTTTCTCATCATGGTAACCCACTTGGGTTCGGACATGGATTTCAAGGGCCAGACCAAAACCGTCTTCATCCCCGCCCTTTGTCCTCCCAGCACGTCTGTGAGCGGGCGGTCGCCGATGACAGCTACTTCAGACGGTTTGATATTATTGAACCCCTTGAGAATCTCGAAAAATGCCCAGCGTCGAGGTTTTGCCGCGTGACCAATGATTGGCATTTGCAAAAGTACTCGAACTTCTTCAATATATTTGGCTCGTTTATTGTTGCTCACAATTGCAACTTCGAACATTTCACGAGCTTCTCGCAGCCATTCGGCCACTTCTGGTGTGATTTTTCCAGAATGGGGTGCCAGCAGCGTGCTATCGAGATCAAAGATCAGACCACGAATTCCATCTTTTTTAAGTTGATGGAGATCAATGTCGGTTACATCGCCATTTATCAGATATGTTGGACGCAGAATTACCATGGGAACCGATGATCGCTTTGGCTGCTAAGCAAGACTTCATAATGGCAACTTATACTTTTTTGAATTCTTCCATATTCTGGGTAATTTTGAAAGATCCTCGAACTGGATGAGGGATACAATGGCCCGCAAGATCTCTGGTCGCAATCATAGGGCGCTTGCAAGAGTTGATTAAGCAGTCGAACAAAGCGAGCGATAAAAGCTCGACAAAGCTGAAAGTCAAACAGAGTGAAACTGTGGACGAGCCACTGCCGTTGAAGCACGTTGCTATCATCATGGATGGCAATCGCCGCTGGGCTGACCGCAAGCATGTGCCTCGGCTCTGGGGCCACAAGGAAGGAGTGCAAACTCTTAAGAAGCTGGTGAAATATGCGGCTAAGAGGGGTCTGGAATATCTGACCGTATATGCTTTCTCGAGTGAGAACTGGCAGCGCGACCAGGAAGAGGTTGACTATTTATTCGAGTTGTTTGCTCGCGTGCTCACAGACGAGCTTCAGGAGCTTCACCGCGCCAATGTCCGCCTCCGTTTTATTGGCAAGCTTGATGACATGCCGTCAAATTTGCAACAGAAGTTTTCTGATGCAGTTGAATTGACCGGCAAGAACACCGGCTTGAATATGCAAGTTGCACTGAATTATGGTTCGCGTGTCGAGATAACGGAAGCATTCAAAACAATCGCTGAGAAGGTCGCGAAGGGTCAAATAAAGCCTTCGGACATAACACCGGATATGGTGTCAGAGCATCTTTATACAAAAGAATTGCCGGACCCGGATCTAATAATACGGACCGGAGGCGAGATGCGCTTGTCAAACTATTTGCTCTGGCAAGCTGCATATACGGAGCTGTATGTCACCAATACAATGTGGCCGGAATTCAACGATCAAGAATTCGACAAAGCGATCAAGGAATTCTCAAATCGGCAACGCCGCTACGGCATGTAGCACGCTGCTAAGTTACAGAAAAACGATGGCATGTAACTTCTGGCGCGGACAAAGAGCCAGCTCTCTAGCCAGGCGAAAACAAGCCTCTAGCGTAGAAGCTGAAAACTTTTGAGCGTTTACTTTTAGCCCAGTTTTGGCTTCAAGCTGCTGACTTGCTCTTCCACGGAACGGATCAAACCTTCCAGATTGATTCGCTGACCCTTTGCTGTAAGAACGATCAGGAAGTGACCGTCAACCTGGCAGAAGTGCAAAATGCCCTGGTCTGTCAGGAGCGTCATCTGGCTCAAGTTACCGCGATTCATGCGTTGCAGTGATACGTCGTTGTTTGAGAAGAGTGTGGCGCTGAGCGCGCCTAGCGTGGAAACATCAATATTCTCAGGCAGGCTGCTTGATACCACGGACCCGTCGCCGCCAACGAGCAAACATCCGAGGATTCCATGTTTCCCATTTAACGAAGATAGGAGCGCCTGAATTTCTCCGTCTGACATCGTTGTCTCCTTCACAACCCCTTTGCGTACACAGCAGAATTATCCACTGAATGTGGATTCCTGTCATTCACCCTGATAAAGAAGATTTAGTTCTTAGCAGGTGGCTTAGAATCGCCGTCCGGCTTGCCGTCATTATTTTTGTCGGATTTTGTATCAGCAGGCTTTGTGTCATTTATCTTATCGGAGTTCCCCTTTGATTCACCTGTTTTCGCTTTTGCAGTGACATCGGGCTTCTTGTCATCCCCTCCGAGCTTCTTGATTTTGAGCACCTCGACCCACGGATCGTCAAGTGCTGAGCTGAAAACTTTGCCGGTGATCTCTACTGGGTCACCTTCCTTCAGGTTGGCAAGCAAAGTGGTATCAGGATCTTTCTCTTTAGGAATCATCATTGCCAATTTCAGTTCAGATATTGGAATCTGCTTCTTGGCTTTGGAAACTAGAAAGGATATGTGCGTTTTGCTCGAACGGAATGCTGGCTTGTAATCCAGCGCTAAATTGCTGAAAGCAAAGAATGCTGCGTTGAACTTCACGTTCTTTCCAAGAAAGTCGTGAGGTTTGTCGACCAGGTCGTCCGATTTGACGGGAACCACATTTTCAATAACTACCTCAGGCTTTGGCGGTTCTTTTTTGTCGCCGGCCTTGTCTTTATCGGCCGTCTTGTCGCCATCCTTGTCTTGTTTACCGTCCGGCTTGCCGTCTTTATCAGCATCCACCGGCTTGGCGGCCGGTTTGTCTTGCGTTTTTGTTTTCTTTGCAGGCGGAGCTGCGCTTGCAGCTTGCTGGAAAACTGGAAGCATAAAACTGAAGGATAGACTTGTCGCCACTAGGGCGCAAAACATGGAGTTCTTTGAAATCATAAAATGCTGGCTCATCTTCGCTTAGGGAGTGGCTCGGTAATTTCTAAATTACTTAAATTGAATGCATTTTCTTGTTTGAATGCTTTCGAGCTTTAATGCATTGCCTGAGTGATCATATTACCAGATGCTCATACGCATTGCCTTTCAGCTTGGCTATTATTGCTGTTGACGAGCCGCAAAAGGCGCATATACAGCAGCTATACGCCGCTGGCTCTCATCGTAGCATTTTTGGAGAAACGCGATGACAGGCACAAAAACAGAGGCTCCGGAAGGTACGAAATCGGCTAACCCGGAATTGTCGCCAATGATGCAGCAATTCTGGCAACTGAAGTCGCAGAATCCTGACGCCTTGTTGTTTTTCCGCTGCGGTGACTTCTATGAGCTTTTCGACGAAGATGCCCAGGTCGGTGCTCGCGAACTCGATATCACGTTGACGGGTCGGCCCGAACCGACTTATCCAGGTGGACGCATGCCAATGGCTGGTGTTCCCGTAAAGGCGTATGAAAGCTATATTGCCAAGCTGATCTCAAAGGGATATAGCGTAGCTATTGCCGAACAAGTTGGTGTTGTCGGAGCAAGTAAAGGCCCAGTCGAAAGGCAGATCGTTCGCATCATTACACCAGGTACGGTGCTTGAGTCGAACTTACTGCCGGCTCGGGAAAACAATTATTTGGTTGCAATTTGCAAGCTTAGCGGTTCAGGCGGCGCTCCCGAGAAAACGCTGTGGGGGCTTGCAGCTGTTGATGCTTCCTGCGGAGAATTCTTGGTGACGCAAGTCAACGAAGAAAAACTCTTGCTGGAACTTGGCAGGCTTTCTCCGCGCGAAATTTTGGTTTCGAAGAAAACCGTTAGAAATGCTCATGGCATTCCTGTAGAAGAAATGGATGCACCGCCTGTGGTTGCAGAGCGATACCGCGTAACTGGACGACCGTCAATGTTTTTTCAGTTGGAGCCAAGCAAGCGCCGGATTATGAACAACTTCGGAGTGAGCACTCTTGAAGGTTTCGGGTGTCACGAAATGCCGTTGGCAATCGGAGCTGCTGGCGCGGTGTTGGAATATTTGGAAAAAACACAAGCAGTATTAATGCCTCGCTTTGCTGGAATCATTACGTATTCAGCTGATGACTATCTGGTCATCGACGAAAACTCGCGGCGTAATTTGGAGCTTACGGAAACAAGCCGTGATCGGTCTTTTCAGGGGAGCTTGCTCTGGTGTATCGACAAAACTCAAACCGGAATGGGCTCTCGCCTTTTGCGCAGTTGGCTGGTTAAGCCGTTATTGTCTGTGAGCGTTATTAATCAACGTTTGGATGCTGTAGCTGAGTTGATGGAAGACAGTAGCCGTAGGCGCCGTCTAGAAGCCGCCCTGGCTGATCTGTCGGATCTCGAGCGGCTCTCGGTGAAGCTGGGTTCCGGCAACATAAATCCGAGAGAATTGCTTGCAATTGCAAACTCACTTTCGAAGCTGCCATTCATTAAGGATGAACTTCGCACTGCACGCAGCTCTTTTTTGACCGCGCTTTCCAATAGTCCGCAATGTTTGGACGATCTCGGGCGAAGTATTGAGTCCGCCATCAACGAAGAGGCTCCTCGCGAGATTACGCTTGGTGGCATATTCAAGAACGGTTATTTCAAAGAACTTGATGAAGTTCGCTCGCTACTCGGTGGTGGCAAAGAATGGATTGAGTCGTTCCAAAAATCTGAGCTGGAACGAACACAGATCAAATCTTTGAAGGTAGCTTATAACAGCAATTTCGGATATTACATAGAGGTCACGCACGCCAATAAAGATCTCGTGCCTGATAACTATATTCGCAAGCAGACTCTGACAAACGCTGAGCGCTATATTACTCCTGAGTTGAAAGAGTATGAATCGAAGATTCTCAACGCAGAGAAAAATCAATCCGAGTTGGAGTACAAGCTCTTTCTCCAAATCCGAGGTGAGTTGGGCAAATTCGGCACTGAGCTGAAACAGCTCTCAAATGATATTGCAACACTTGATGCGCTGCTTTCGCTTGCGACTGTCGCTTGTGAAAATCGTTATACCCGTCCCGATGTTGATGCCAGTTGCGATCTGGAAATTGAACAAGGGCGGCATCCTGTCATTGAAAAGCTACTTCCGATGGGCGTCTTCGTTGCCAACGATACTTGCTTGTATGGCAATTCGGAAAAGGATCAGATGATCATTTTGACCGGTCCGAACATGGCCGGTAAGTCGAGTTTGCTTCGTCAAGTTGCCCAGATTGTTGTACTTGCTCAGATCGGCAGCTTCGTGCCGGCCGCGCGAGCCAGGGTCGGGCTTGTAGACCGGATCTTCACACGGATCGGGGCCGTAGACGATCTCACACAAGGGCAATCAACATTTCTCGTTGAGATGAGTGAGACAACTCAATGTTGCCTGTGCGCTAGCGAACGTTCCTTGATTCTCTTGGACGAAGTGGGTCGCGGCACAAGCACTTATGATGGTGTAGCAATTGCCTGGTCCGTATCTGAGTACTTGGCCAACACGGTTAGAGCAAGAACTATATTTGCGACCCACTATCATGAACTGAATGCATTGACCACCTATTGGAGTCAAATCTCGAACTTCCAAGTTCAGGTAGCAGAATATGAGGGGCGAGTCGAGTTCCTGCATAAAGTCGTTCCAGGCGGAGCTAGTCGCTCTTTTGGAATTCACGTTGCGAGCATGGCTGGACTGCCAAGCCAAATTATCGAGCGCTCTCACTATCTAATGAATCAAATGGAAAAACGCAGCGGGGCAAGTAAGATTCTTGACGGTCCAAAAATGCGTACTATTCCTATCGATGAAGTCATGCAGTTGTCGGTCTTCACGCCATCTGAGAAATCCGCAGCTGAAAGAGCTTAGGGGGCGTTAAGTGTGATTCCTTGACTACTGTGCTCCCTTTAGCCGGCACTTTCCTGCTACTATAGAACGGGTATCCGGCGGCTCTCACAGGCTCATTGGGATCAGAAAGGCAATCATGAACCTGCACAAAAAAATCCAAGCACCGTTGCTTATTGCGATTACTTGCACCATCTCTGGTGCGCCGATTCTCCAGCTGAATCTCGATTCGTTCTCACTTGCGTTTGTCGCACAAGCTTCAAACGCGGCTAAAGCGAAAACCGATTTAGCCGAGGATGGTTTAGATGCTTCAGTTCGCCCTTTGATTAATCGCGGTAATTTCGCTGAAGCTGTTCGCAAGTTGGAAGAAATTAGTTCGTCGGACACGACAGCCGGTCGCAATCAAGCTTGGCAATCTTTCGCGCTTTTGTATTTGGGCAAGCATAATGAACTACGCGAGTTCGCCAAAAAAGTAAAGGCGATGCCGGCAAATGATAAGGATCCCAATGCAGCAGCTATCGTAAATGCAATTGATCTGACAAGCCAGGGGAAATTGGATGAGGCAGATAAGATCTTGTCTCAGTGCACCGAACCTGGTGGCGGTGATCTCTTGCTCAATTTCGGTAAGGCTTGCGTTGCGCTTAAGAAGGGTAATCCTGCAAAAGCTGCGGAGTATTGCGAGAAAACCGTTGGTATGCGGCCGGATTTCGCTTGGGGTTTTCGCACACTAGGTTTCATTCAAGAGAAATCATTGAAGAATCCGGCTCTTGCAGAGCGCGCATATGAGCATGCCCTGGATGCTGAACCGTCATTCAGAGACGTTCGAGATCTTTTGGTCGATTTGCGTCTTGCCAGAAATGATTTTGACGGAGCGATAGCAACTTCAAACGAAGCGATAAAGTTGTATCCTAAGGATGCGAATAACTATTATCGACTTTCACAAATTTATACACAGCAATGGCGGTTAATCGAATCGCTCGAGCAGCTAAAGAAAGCCGTTGCCTTGTCTAAAGACGAGCCACGTTTTTACCGTAGTATGGCGAACATCTACAGGTATCAGGGACGGCTCGGCGATGCAATTGCTGAACAGAAGAAGGCTGTTGAGCTAAGCAAAGACAAACCATTTGAGCTAATTGAATTGGCAACTCTTTATGAATTGCATCGAGAAAGTGCTCCCGCCGTGGAGGCCTTGAAGGAGGCTCTGAAATTATCGCCGGCAAATAGTATTGCGCATCAAAAAGTGATTCAACTCCTGAAAAAGGAGAATCGCACTGATGAACTTATCACAGAATACAAGCGCCAGATTGAAGCGCAACCAAAGGTCGCTGCATTGCGTATTGCACTTGCCGAAGAATTGCGAATTGCGGGAAAAACAGACGAAGCGATTGAGCAGCTCAAAGAGGCTGCTAACTTAGAGCAGAAAGATCCGCGACCACATCGCTTAATTGCAAAAATTGAGTTGGACAAGAAGAACTACTCAGCAGCTGCAAAATCTTATATTCGTGCCCTGAATATCAATCCCGGATCAGTTGAAGATCTAGTTGCGCTAGGATTCTCCTACGCAAACAACAGCGACTATATGCAAGCCGAGACAGCGTTTACAACAGGTCTCGCCCTGCAGCAACTGGGTCAAACCACCGGCGCGGTAACCAACGTCAACCCGTTTGATATCATGCGTTCTCTTTCTCTGGTCCTGCTTGAGGAAGGCCGGTATCGGGATGCAATTGTGCCACTGGAAGAAGTCGTCGCGACGGATAAAGATCCAAAGCAAAAGCTTGCAGACGAATTCATGCTAGCACAAGGAAAAGCGTTGCGAGATCGAAATGCAGACTCCTTGAAAAACTTGCAAGCGGCATTTGCGAAATTGGATGCCGCGTCTCAGGCTGCTAAGCTGCCAACTTTGACAGATACGCTTTTCCGCTTGGGCAAGAACAATGAAGCGCTTGTCGAAATTAAGAAATTCCCGGAAGCTGATTTGAAGGCAAAGCAACCGCTAATCTTGGCTCGTGCATGGGTGTCAGAAAACCGAATGAAAGAGGCTCAGGAGCTGGTGCGCAAGGCTATCGAGGACGCAAAAGGGGACAACGATGTTTTGTCTGATGCCTACCTTGAGCTTTCGCGGGTATTACTAGCCGACAATGACCTTCGCGGTGCAATAGACTCGCTTCAAAAATCGGTGGAACTGAACCCTAAAAACTTTGATGCGTGGGTCCATCTAGCTCGCCTGCAATTGCAGGACAAAAAAGTCGCCGAGTCGCAGCAATCGGCACAAAAGGCTTTGGAAGTTAATCCTTATTGCGTACCGGCATACTTAGTACTAGGTGAGACTAACCTGTCACTCGGAAAACTTAAGGATGCCGAGTCGAACTTTCAGAAAGCGACAGAGCTTTATCCAACATCAATTGATGCTCACCGTGGTTTGCTAGCCGTGTTTCAAAAACAATCAAAGCAGGCTGAGGCTGATCGCGAGCAGGAAATCATATCTCAACTTTCCAAGAACAGTTAGTTAACTGTGCAAGATTTCCTGGACAATGTGGCATAGCTCAATTATTATCGGTTGAGCTTGATTCAGCTATTAGCTGGGGATCTGCAAGGGCGACCGCCCTTCGAACTGCGCGCATCTAATATTTCTCCGAGTTCGTATTCGACAGTTGAAGGTGCTTTCTATGTCCAAAGATTCTGAAGAGCTTCCCTTGCAGAAATTGGTGGAGCACCCTTTTGCACAGAGAGTGGATCTCTTATTGAAATTGCTTCTCAGGAGTGCACTTATCGCAGCTGGCATTGTGGCCATCGGTACTTACATTTTCTTTTGCCCACCGATCTTAACTGCTTTCCACGGTGACTTTTTGCTATTTCCATTTCCTGCCGGGCCAGGCTTTGAGTTTGATACCGTAAATGGTGTTAAGCGCGATGATGTTTACTTCAAGAATGGAGCGGGCGACACTCTGAACGGATGGTTCTTCCAGAATCCCGACGCTGAAGCCCCGATCGTGCTATTTAGTCACGGAAACGGTGGGAACATAAGCCATCGAATGCACTTAATCAAAGCGCTGATGGACGCCGGTGCTTCCGTTTTTATCTATGACTACAGGCAATACGGAAAAAGCACTGGTGTGAAAAACTTGCCTGGAGTGATCGACGATGCCGAATCGGCTTTCAATTATTTAGTGAAGACGCGCAAGATCGCTCCTGAGAAAATTGTTCTTTATGGAGAATCTATCGGCGGTGGTCCGACGTGTCACATGATGGCGCATCATAAGGTTAAGGGCGTAATTTTGGATTCGACTTTTACATCTCTAATGCGTGTTGCGCGAAAGAAGGTCCCGTACTTCAATGTCTATCCTGATTTTTTGCCGCCAAATCCGTCCTTCGACAATCGAACGGCCATAATGGCCCAACATCCCCCCCTTCTAATAATTCATGGAGAGAAGGACGAGGTGATTCCTTCGTCGGAAGCACAAGACAACTTCAGAGCCGCCAGTGAACCCAAGCAGTTGCTTTTGCTGCCAGATTCAAGCCACAACGACAAAGGGAAGAATTTCATCACCTATGTAGCGGGCCTGAAGAAATTTCTGCACAGCTGAGCGTCAGTGTGGACATTACAGATGGATGTCAGGTCGATTTTACTGATTGAGGATGACAGACGGATCCGGCGCGTGATGGAGATGACCATCCAGTCAATCAGAAAGTGCTTGGTTTGTTGCTTGAGAGCCTCGGTGTTCAATTTGACTCACCCATTTCTTATTTGATCCGGTTTGGCGAAGTTATCCTTCTTTGTCATGGTCCCCCTCAGCAAGAGGAGTCTATAAGTGTGTTGCGTGAAAATCGACACAGTTTTGTTGTGCGAAACATTGAATTTATGTGAGTTTTGCGTGATTTTTGAGTAGAATCCATTGCTTATGTCTAAGTTTCTATTAGCAGCAACCGATTTACTCAAATAACTTTCAGAGGCCGCCTGCTAATCTCTTGCCGGGTATATATCTGGGGTGAAGTGAGGCGGGCAGCATGGCAGACAAAGAACAAAGCCACGATGCGGGTGACAGCAAGCCCATTGAACAAAAATCCGAGCAGGCACAGCGTAAAGCTGAAAGCAATGAGCGAGGCGAAATAAACAACTCAGCTCAGGGATATAACGAGAAGCTAGCAGCCTCAAACAGTGAACAGAAGGTAAGCGGCAGGAGCAAAGCAACAGGCGCCGGTGCCGACGCCTACGGCAAAGGCGGCCTAGCATCGGCAAAAGACTTATTAGATGATCTTGCTCACGCAACACTGACAAAAGAAGCTGAAAAGAAAAGCATGAGCCCTCAGCGCAAAGCTGAACTTATGGCTGAAATAAAACGCGATGGCTACATAGTGGGCAAACCAAAAGAGGACCATGTGCCCAAAGGTTCAGCGCAAGACACCGGCACCGTAACCGATTACAGGCCGCGCAAAAACAATGAGCACTTCTATTCGCTTGGCATGAATTACGATGAAGGCAAGCAAGATACCAGAAATCTCGGCGAAAAACTCAGTGACTTTGCAACAGCAGCTACCCGGCGAGCAACAGATCCCGAAGGCTGGCAAGACTGGTTTGACGGCCAAGTCCAAAAAGCAATCGGCATCGGCGAAGGGCTAAATGAAGCAAAGGAAGATACAAAAACCGCTGTAGCAGCTGCATGTAAGGCGCTGACCGATGGAACCGTTAGCAATTTCCTGGCAAATCCTAATGCCATTAACGAGCCTCTTTTTAAAACAGTGGCGAATGTGTTCGATGCAGTCAGTTCCGATCCGCAGGCTACGAACAAGGCTCTTGAGGCGCTCGGCAATGCAGTGATCAAGTCCATCAACGAATATTCAGCCATGTCAAAAGAAGAACAAGGCAAAGTAATCGGCAAAACCATGTTTGCCATGATCAACCCGGAAGGCAGCACAGAAGGCGCAGAAGTGGCGCTTAAGATTGCCGACAAGGTTGCAACTAGTGTTGATAGAACTGTTATGGACACAATAGCAGCATCTGTGAAAGCCGCTGAACGAGCCGCCGAACAGTCACCCGAATTAGCTAAGCAAACGAAACAAATGCTCCTAGACTATCTGACGAGTAAAGGTCTCAGTGGACCTGAATTTGAGTACGCGGGCGTTCCGAAAAGTTACTTTGAGGGGATGCAGCCGTCAGAAGCAGCGAAAGATTCGGGCATCCTCAAAATGACCGGTAATTCAGAAGGAGACCTGCGGAGAAAGTTGGGGAGGGATTCTGCTGATCTCGGTGATACTCAGCCACCGAAAGACTACCCACTCACAAAATTGAACCAAGAGGACCTAGGCATGAAATCTAGGTTCGAACAATTCCAGGTTTCTAAATCTATGAAGGACGGTATTCAGACTATATTTGTTGAGTTTGTAGAAAATCCAATAAGTTTGCGAGGGCAAGCCGATTTCAGTGAATTTATGGCGGCGTTAAAACGCAACGCTCGCGCAGAAGGAGCTACAACGCTCAGAGTAGAATGTGAGTTCAAGAATGCAGAATTGGAAGAAATCTGGATAAAGCGGCACAAGCCTCTTAAACTTGGCAACAAATACATCACCATAAAAGAGCTGTAAAACCTTATGAGGAAAGAGAATGCCACCTGATATTGATACTAGACTGAAAAAGTGCTTTGAAAAAACTCGCAAGTTTCGGATAACAGATCAGCTTTCCATGAATATCGCATTAGCGCCAGGAGAGCGAGTTTTAGGAGTCTATTTCAACAGAGAAATTGACGATTATTCTGATGCATTTGTAATCACTTCTTTGGGATTACATATTTTTTCTCCTGCGTTAGATGCGCGTTTCGTGGCTTTCGATGATATCGTCGATTCTCACTTGCATCCTAACAAAAACGATCAAGGGCGGGATGTTCAATATCGTTTCGTCGAACTGATTTTGAAAACCGGCGAAAGGATTAAGGTGTTCGTGGCTGGTGAATACGATAACGGCTGTTTAGAGCTATACAACTTGGACAGGTTTCTTGGTTATGTTCACATTGATAGGCGGATACAGTCTCAACGGAAACAAAAGGAGCAAGCATAAGACAGTACACCATTGCTAATAAATTGACGCCCTGACGGTATTGAAATGACAGAAAAACAGATCCCAATTCTTGATTGCTGTATTCACCATGGACGATGATCCTATTCCGTTGCTCATTTGTGACAACGAATTTCTAGACATCGCCAATGGCGATCCCGAGGCGGCAAAACTGAAACTATCTATCTGCAATCTTCATCAAGCATGCAATGATGAAGTGAACAAAAAATTTCCTCTACTTATGCCGTCGAAAGCACCGGATAACAAACAGGATTCCCCCAGCCAAGACAAGCCCCGTAGCTCCCGTGACCAGTCCAAAAGTCAAGAATTTATTGTTTGAATCAGCATTTATTTGTTGCTCAGCCTGAGCCTCAGATAGTTGTCGTTCTAGTTGCTCGACCCTGGTTGCTTTTTTCGACAGTAGTGCTCAGCACTGACGCCCAGGACCCCTGCCGCCAGAATTAATCTTGTCAAGTGGCGACTTTACCGTTAGAATCGTTGAATTAGTAAGTGTTTGCGCCATTTTGCCTGGAAGCAAGTTTAACGGGCGTTTTCACACCATTTTCAGAACTTAGGTCTATTTTGGGTATATCCCAAGTAAGAGTACCAGGGGTATTTACTATGAAAAAACTAGCTCACCTAACATTATCCATAGCCCTTGGCTGTCTCTGCATTCCCAGCGTTTTTGCCGCTGAGTTCGCCTCTGATTCCGAGTATGCCGCTGCCTTAGGCAACCAGGCAATGGGCGGTACAGGGACAGGACCTGCGAACCCTCTTCAGAGTTCGGGAGCGACCGGTTTGTACGGCTACACTACCGATACGACCTGGCAGGACGCTCTCAACTTACCAGCTTTCGGAAATGCAAATGCCAACCTGGGTCAGACGTTCCAGGGCAATATGGCTGACCGTTTTCTCAATCAGCCACTTCTCACCGGGCAAACTGCTGAACAAGGCTTGATGGCAATTCAAGGACGACACAACCGGGCTGCTTGCGGCCAGTGGGGAAGCGGTGGTTTCTATGGTGCAGGCAGCAGAAGCGCTGGCATGAAATACAGAGGCTTGCCCCCGACTTCCACAACTCCCTGCAATATCCATACAGCCGAATAAGCCGAAGCTTCACAATTAATCGTCATGAAAGGCTTGTCTGCCCTCTGATTTGGGGACAATAGCTTTTATGTCGCAGAGCCAAAATCAAAAAGCAGCAGTTTACGGCTTCATCTTTTTGTGCGCCTTGCTCGCCGGTTTGCTGGCGCCAGGAGTGCATTTAATCACTCAATATTGGTGGAATTGGATTGGAGTCGCCATTTTCTCCGGAATCCCGGTATTTGCTGCTTTTGTGATGGCACGCATTTTCTCCAACAGTCCTGCTACCAAGCAAGTTCGCCTGATAACCTACAATGCTGGCACGATACAAATGGCGCATGACGTTGTCGATCGCTGGCACGAAGTAGGCGCAGGCAAGCTGGTGAGCTCTTGGGCTATGTTGCAAGATGCCTCACCCATTCCTTTTAGAGGCAAGGCATTATGTCGGCGCTCGGGCAGGTATGAAAATACAATCACTATTGACGTCGAGTACAGTTTCCTCAAACGGGGTACCTTGACTTGCATCGTGAGCCAACTTCCAAACAATCAAATCAAGCTCAACTTTCAATGGGCCGGGTCAGAACACGCATTGCATAACACCAGCAGCGACGACTACAAACTTTTGGACTATTTGTTGGAATCAATCGCGACAGAGTTCCACGCTCGTGGCTGTCATGTCCCTGGTGCTTCGCTGTTCGGGGGGAAAGGCGGAAAACGTCAGAGCCCATATCAAACTCTTCAAAACTGGTATCAAAATCACAACCATGTGCAAGGGTCTGATTCCTGGTGGCGTTCATATGTGGATGGTGGGGAGGATGGAACGTCTGTAACACAGGAATCCTGGCCTAGCCCACAAGAGTTCTCTGAAGCTATCCAGAATCCGCATATCAGTTTGGTTGATCCCGACCTTAAGCAAAGCAAACCCCACCTTAATGCACTCGGATTGCCTAATGTGGCAAGTGGTGCATTCGCGAGTGTATTCAAACTATCGCAAGGTGAAAATCATTGGGCTGTTCGGTGTTTCAATACCAAACCAACTGACCAACATGAAAGATATCAGGCGATTAGCCGATTTATTTTGGCTGATGATCTTTCATACACCGTTGATTTTAACTACCTCGAAAAGGGGGTTAAACACAACGGATATTACTTCCCGATCTTGAAAATGAATTGGGTAGCCGGAACTCCATTGGACAGTTATGTCCGCACTCATTTGAACGATCGTGAAAAGATAGAGCGCATACGTGCTGAGTTTAGAATCATGTTGGAACAGTTGCGAAAGAATGGTATCGCACATGGTGATTTGCAACACGGCAACATTTTAGTTGAGGACGATAGCTTGTACTTAGTCGATTATGACGGTATGTATGTCCCAGAATTGCAAGGTCGCCAGAGCAATGAGATTGGCCACCGAAACTATCAGCATCCAGGTAGACAAGCTGAACACTTCGGACCCTATCTGGATAACTTCGCTGCCTGGCTGATAGATGTGTCGCTGTTTTGTATTAGCGAAGATCCGTCTCTCTGGCATCGATTCTCAGGCGGTGACGAGTGCTTGCTATTCCGCCAAGAAGATCTCGTGAATCCAGACGATTCCGCACTCTTCAATGCTTTGCGTTCCCACCAATCAGCTGAGATCCGAAACTCGGCCGAGTGGTTATATTCGCTTTTGCATATTCCTTTGGAAGATATTCCTTATTTGACGCTTGAGAATGAGCAGAGCAAAGATCAGCCAATTGCTATTCAAACCAAGCAGTTAGAAAATACGGGCAGATGAGACGGTGTTCCCAGGCGACCTGTTTCAGAGCTTCGCTCCGACTGGCGCTTTGAAATTAATTGGGAGATCTTTCCAGCAGTCTTGATAGGACTTCTGGCGCTGTGGTGCTTGCATGGCGAAACTCGTTGGTGCGTAAACGAGTGAGCTTTCGAACATGAATGCCAATGTGTCTTGTAGATAGACCGGTTGCAAATCCGCATTCACGGCTTTGGTGTAAGTGTTCGTATCCGGCCCATGCGCGGACATCTGGTTGTGGAGACTTCCGCCCCCGGGTACGAAGCCCTCTTCTTTCGCATCATAGACACCAAACAGCAAACCCATGTATTCGCTCATGCAATTGCGGTGATAGTAAGGCGGGCGGAATGTATCTTTGGCTACCATCCATCTTGGTGGGAAGATAACGAAGTCAACGTTTGCCGTACCCTCGATTTCCGATGGCGAGGTCAAGACTGTGAATATGGATGGATCCGGATGATCAAAGCTAACTGTGTTGATTACGTTGAAGAGCTTTAGGTCATATTTGTATGGCGCATAGTTTCCATGCCATGCAACAACATCAAGCGGTGAGTGATTCAACGATGCCTCGTAAAGCATCCCCTGGAATTTGTTGATGAGCGTAAATGTGCCTGTGCGCTCTTCAAATGCCGCAACCGGATAGAGAAAGTCGCGTGGATTGGCTAAACCATTGGCGCCAATTGGTCCTAGCGCTGGTAGCTTAAATGGAAGTCCGAAGTTCTCACAAATGTATCCACGGGCAACATCTTCTATTGGATCCGCCTGGTATTTGACACCGCGTGGAACGACAGCAATTTCTCCGGGTGCAACGTCGATGATACCAAATTCGGTGCGGAGTTTAATTGCACCCTTCTCTGGTACGATCAAAAAATCGCCATCTGAATTATAAAAGAAGCGGTCATCCATCGCTTTGTTTGCGGTATAGATGTGGACGGCGCTTCCACGGTTTCCTGAGTAACCGCCGTTGCCGGCGATAGTCATAAGACCTGCTATGAAATCAGTCGGCTCATTTGGAATCGGAAATGGATCCCACCTTAGCTGGTTTGGACTCGCGGGCTCCTCTGTGAACGGCTTGCTTCGCAGCAAGCCATTCGACATGGGTTTGAATTCGCCATGTAGCACGGAAGGGCGGATGCGATAGAGCCAGCTGCGCAGATTGTTGTAGCGGTCTGCAGTAAATGCGCTGCCGCTCAACTGTTCAGCGAATAAGCCAAATGCGACCTTCTGCGGCGAGTTCTTGCCTTTGGGCAAAGTCCCTTCATACACTTCGGTCTCGAACTGGTTTCCGAAGCCGCTTTGATATTTCAGTTCATTTGCCATAGGTATCGCCAGCCGTTCTTAAAGGTTGCCGCGGGTTGCTTGCTCTCTCTCGATGGATTCGAAAAGTGCTTTGAAGTTGCCCTTTCCAAAGCCTTTGGCGCCCTTGCGCTGAATCACTTCGAAGAACAATGTCGGGCGATCTTCCACCGGTTTGGTGAAGATCTGCAGCAAGTATCCTTCGGATTCGCGATCGACCAAAATACCCAGCTTGTACAATTCTTCGATGTCTTCATCTATCTTTCCGACCCGCTCGGTGAGCGTATCGTAGTATGCGCGAGGGACCGTCAAAAACTCAATTCCGCGTTTGTGCAACTCGCCGACGGTTTTGATAATGTCAGCCGTCGATATGGCAATGTGCTGTACACCGCCAGCTGTGTACCAATCAAGGTATTCTTGAATTTGGGATTTGCGAGCGGCGGGCGCAGGCTCATTAAGGGGCAGTTTGATAGAGCCGGACTTGTTTGCCATTACTTTTGAAACAAGAGCTGAGTATTGGGTGCTGATGTCTTTGGCGTCAAAATACTGGTAGACGTAGAAGCCGAATGTTTTTTGATAGAACTCGACCCAATGTTCCATTCTGTCACGCTCGACGTTGCCGACGATGTGATCTACGATGAGAAGACCTGTGTTGTCGCCTTTTTTGTCGATGGCTTTGTAGCCCGGTGCAAAAGCGCCTTTATAGTTGGCGCGCTCGACGAACGTATGAATGGTGTCACCATATGTAGCGACTGCAGCGGAGGTAAAAGATCCATCCTCATCTTCGTTGGTGTGTGGTTCTGAGATGCTTTTTGCTCCACGCGAGATCGCGGTTTCATAAGCCTTCTTCGCATCTTTGACGCGGAAGCCGATGTTCTTCACGCCGTCACCGTGTTGGAGAACGTGCTGTCCGATCTCGGAGGTCGGTGTCAATCCGGTGGTGAGAATTAGTTGTACGCTTTTCTGGCGCAGCACATAAGAAGCTTGTTCGCGGCTACCTGTTTCCAGTCCTTTGTACGCGACGACGTCGAAGCCGAATCCTTTATGGTAGTAGTAGCAAGCCTGTTTAGCATTGCCTACATAAAACTCGATAAAGTCAAAACCTTCGACTGGAATTTCTTCGACAGCATTCAATTGAGCTGTCTTCTCCACTGTCTCTCTTGTCATGAAACCATCCTCGCGTTCGTCGTGGACCGCTAACTGCTGAATTACTGAGTCGTCGTGCCGCCCGGCAAAGACCAGCGGTTAGCTCACCTCAATTGATATATTCTACGACAAATCTTCTGAAGGGCGGCAATCCTCAAGATTTGGAAAGCAACATGGCATAATCATTGATGCTGGCATTCTGAACTGTGTTTTATCAAGAACTTTATTGTGCGGCTTGCAAGGCGGATTTCGCTGCTTCGTTGTTCGGGTTCTTTTCCAGAACCTCTTCTAACAACTTGCGGCCCTCTTCGTCTTTCGGATCTTGCTTCAAAAGCGCTTTACCAAGTCCGATCTGCGCATCCGTAAATCCGGGGTCTGCTTTCAATGATTCCCGATAATACTTGATAGCTTTTGGAATCTTTCCTGTCGCCATTCGCGTGTTGGCTAGTTTCAGCATGAGAATCGGATCGGCTCGGTTTTGCAGCATCGCCCTCTCATAGTATTCGGCAGCCTCATCTTCTTTGCGAAAATGGTGCTTTACTTGCGCCATCATTGTTAGCACATAGCTTGCCTTCGGATGATTCTTCTCCAGATCCAAGAGGATCTTCATTGACTCTTCTTCGTCGGCAATTCGTTGCTTCTTCCATTCGTCTTCCGGCATGTTGCCGCGTTCGCTGTGAGCAAGCGCAATTCTCCAAGCTCTCAGTGATTCGTTGCTAACCAGTTCGTCTTCATTGAGATCGAATCGTTCTCCGTGTATGTTGGATACGGGATCACCAGGCGCCGCTTTTACGCCCTTGTTTGAGTCCGCGGCATCGCCTCCGGCGACTTGAACCTTGCCCATCGAACCATCGTTAGTCCGAATTCGGCTTGAGCATGCGCCAAGCAGGGATGCGATAACGATGCTCAAGAGCACGATAGCGCCAGTCGAGATTCCAAACGTTGGTGTTAGTGGTGTCTTCAAGGAACTAGTGGTGTGTGACCCATTCCGCGAACTTCTTTTTTGTCCTTCAAGCGCGCATGTGCGAGGCTACGCTTCGTTGTTGGTGTTGGCAGTGGCGCCGGCACTACATCGAGTTCCTCGTCGGAGTTAGGAGTGCTAGCTGTTGCTGCTTCAACAGTCTGGTTCTTTTGAGTCTTGGACAAAGCCAGCATGTTATGAATGCGCGTTGCTACTTTGGTCTTGAATTTCTCTGGCACTGCGTTTGCGTAACTAAGATCGATTAGGGTGCGCGCCGCCTGGTAGTAGTTGCCGCGCTTTTCGTAGAGTTCGGATAATGCGACGCGCAAAAGAAGTTCTTTTGGTTTTTCGTTAGCTAACTTGTTGAGCTTTTCGATAGCTTCGTCAAGTTGAACTGCATTCTGTGAGGTCAATGAGAGCTGGTGATATGCGACGTACATTGAAGGATCAAGCGTTCCAGCCTTGGCGTACTCATCACTGGCTTGAGGCAGTTGACCCAAATTGCGCAGACATTCTCCGAGCTTAAAATGGAGCTGGGCGTCCTGTGGGCGCAACGCTAATTCTGTTTTGAGCTGTCGCAGTTCAAGCTTGAGCTCTTCGGGCGTTTTTTGAATTACCTTTGGCGCTAGCTCGGCAGATGCCGTCTGAGTTCCGGCTCCAATCGTGAGCAGGACCGCGAGGCTTGCAATTGTGTTGTGAATGTTCCGCATGAGCTAGGTGTTTCTAGGTGCCTTCCGAGAGCAGATGTGAACCCTTTAAAACTGCGCCTTATATTGGAAACTCGGTGTATGGTCCTAGATAATGGACTTTTTGTCAATTCAAGGGTTTTTATACTTTGCGAATAGTCACCTGAAAGTAACCCTGTCCTTGGTCTTGAGACGAAACAATTTCGTGTCCTTCTTCTTTGATACTGGCGCAAACGCTCTCTACGGGCTCGCCTCCGTCGACGAGTACTTTGAGAATATCACCAGCGGGAAGCTTATCCAGAAATAATCTGGTCTTTACAAAATTCATAGGGCAGGCGACACCCCTAAGATCTAAATTGTGTTCCATTCTGAACGAGCTCTCATTTGCGTGCGGTCTGAGCGACCAGGTTTCTTGTCTTGTGTTGATTGAGTTACTTAACTCTGGGGCTGACGTCCTTATTGCTTTTGACAATTCAGTTCGAAGCAACTATTGGGAACGCATCCTTGTGGGTCTGGGCAGTACTCTACTGTTTTGTAGCGGTTCCACGGCTTATTGAAGCAATCTCGATTCCTTATATAAGGAATTACAGCTTCAAGCACTTCTTCTCTTGTTCGCCCGGTATCAAGGGCGATACAGGCAAGGCAGAAGCTACGGTCAATGTAACCTAGCGACATGCCGATCAGTTGCTGCCTCAAACAAACTTTCTTTCCGCATTTGTTGCAATCCGCTGGAAGCTCTGCCAACAGCCCGACATCATCTGCAAGTGTTTTTTGCATACTTACCTTGTGCGTTCCGACAGATTCATTCTACTCAATGGACCGCATTATGGTTGGTCAATTTCGACGCTCAGCTATCTTTCTTCAAAGTTAGTTTGAGTTGCTTCGACTTCTCTTCGTAAGAATTGGCATCTTCGAATTTGTGCCTGTTTTTCAAGTGTTTTGCGTATTCGGTATATGCCGTCATTAGCGCTTCTTTGCTTTGCTCTAACGGGTAACCAACGTTAACCTTTGATGATGTCTCGATATTTGTTATTCCGCTTAGAAACAGGCGCTCGGCTTCCTCCCACTTTTCTTTCGCGGCAAATACTTGAGCAAGTTCGATTTGTAGTGATCCTAAAAACGCATCACCCGGATAGCTCCCGATGTATCCGTCGTTAGTGGGATAACCGCGCGCTTCCAGTAATATGCCTGCTCCTGCGTCTTGCGCCTTCTCTACGTTGGAGAACATAATACCGGCATGAGCCTTCCCCGTGCTGTCATGAAACTCACCAGACATTCGATGATAGTGGGAATCTATCGCCGTCGGACCGAAGATCGTCGACTCCGGAAAAAAGTCTAAATCGCTGGAGTTTGGCTCATAATTTGCGCCTGAATCATCCGTTGGATCAAATTCTTTGATGTAGTCGCGCTCGTCTCTTTTATCGCGTTTTTCTTTTTGCTGCTGCTTCCACTTCCGTTCAGCTTCAAGGGCCGTTGTTGCTGAGATTATTTCCTTTTCGTATTCCTTTTCCGCGACGTCCAGCTCACCCATCTTAAACCGAATTCTGGCAAGAAGAATTCTGGTAAGTGCTCCAGGATTTTGCTTATCTTCAGCCTCAACCAGTTTTTTCGCATCCGTATATTTACCTTGCTTTTGATAAAGCCAAACAAGCTCAGTAAGCAGCCATCCCTTGGTATTGTGCTTCCTCTCCGGACTTTCTAAAATGGCTTTGTCTAGACTTGCCAGTTCGTCGATGTGTTCGCTTCTGTCTTTTCGAAGCAGGTACGCTTGGAATTCTTCCCTTCCTTTCAATGCTGGTGGAACCGCATCACCCGGAATCTCTGGCAGGGTTTTTAGATACGAAGAAAGAAAGGATTTTCCCTTTTCGATTTGCTTCGTACTACGGTAAAAGGCAACAAGAGTAAGTAAATCGTTATAGTGCGAAAATTGTTCTCGTGTAGGCAACTGGGCTGTAATATTCAATGCCTCTTTGTAATTCTGTTCGGCTAGTTCAAACATGTTATGTCGTTGATAAAATTTGGCAATTTCCTGCAATGCGCTGGAAAGCTGCACTTGGTCATTGGAGAAGACCTTTTTGGAAAGCGCAGTTGCTTGTTCCAAATATTTTTCTGCTTGCGTCAGCTCGCCGTTTGCTTCGGACGTTAAGGAGAGGTTATAGAGAATTTCTAGTTTGGTCCTGTCATCTGTGTTAAGTGCCAGTTCCTTTCTCAAGGTTAGCTCTGCCGCTGCATATTGCTTTTGTCGAAATTGAAAATAGGCTAGCAAGTCCAGCGCGTCATAAAGGTTATACGGATTATTTGCTCGTTCGCATTTCGAAATGAGTGTTTTGTATCGCTCTTCCGCTAACGAGGGAGATTTTCCACCGCTCCGTTCCATATCTTCAAGATCAATTAGCGACTTAACTGTTTCGATTGACGGCTCCGTATCGCTGGCTTCGCTGTCTTTTAGCTTCTTCCATTGGGCTAATAAAACAGTTTCTGCGAAGTCGGGCTTTCTTAGAGATCGACATAGAGACGCCAAGGTTCCCAGTTCGTTTGTCTTTTCGTAAAGCTTTTGGGCTTCTTGCAGCTCGCCATTTCGAATCAGATATAGGGCATAGAGCCACCTGGTTGAATTCTCTCCATTGAAATCTCTGTTATTGGCACGCAACTCGATGGCTTTTTGATAGTATTCAGCTGCTTTTGATCTCGCGTTTTTTGCGCGGAAACATTTTGCGAGGCACAGGTAGAGGTTGTCCAAGCTATAAGTGTTTGGAATCCGTTCGGTAGTAGCGTCGAAAGTGCTACTGTTCGCTTGATCTCTTTTTGACTCCAGTGACGCCTGTATTGCGCGGATATTTTCTTCGGCCTTCTCAAAAAGTAAAATTGCGCCTGAAAAATCACCTTTTGTCATTTCAAACTTAGCTACTCTGATTTGGGCGTTACTCAGTCCAACCTTATTAATTGGCGTGCTTGTTACCTCCAGTTGCAGCCCTGCTCGCAGAATCGACTCTTCCATAGCTGCATCGCTTAAAGAGTCTGTGGATCTTCGCTTGAGCTCGGTGATTTTTTTGAAAAGATCATCGTGTGAATTTGGCTGATGAGCCGCCACTGGTGTTAGGGCATATGCTCTGAGTAAAGCAGCTTCGGCGTCTGAATAACGCTTTTGTTCTGCCAGATATTGTCCGAGCTTGTTGTAGCATAGGCGAAGTCTATTGCTATCCCATTGGCTTTGCTCTGAATAGATCCTTATCGCCTGCTTCAAAACCTCTATGGCTCGAGAGTATTTTTGCTGAGCTCCATAACAGTCGGATAACCCAAGTAAAAGACCTGCGTATTGTTTCTCGTTTTCGTGAATAACCTGTCTTCTTGCGATTGAAATGCTTTTGAGGTAAATCGATTCAGCTTCACCTTCTTTATGTTCTTTGATTTTCAACGAAGCCAATCTGGTCAAAAGCTTCGCTTGCATCCAACCGAGCTCTTGTTTCGGTCCGAGAGCTTTCAAACCTTGTTGAGTCGCGGCTTCTGCTTCGGCTAGCTTTCCTTGATCGTCCAGTGCCAGAGCAAGGTCGTAGTAGACCTGTGCTAGATCCGTTTTTTCTTTTTCACTGTTGTTGCCGGCCGGAAGCGATAAGTATTTCTTGAGATAATTTTCTGTCGCCAGCGGTTGACGCCTTTCTATGCAGCAATTTGCAGCGTCCTTGTAAATGCTTTTGAGCTGTTCACCATTTGCAATATCATCGTCTTGTATGGACAAAGCCGACTCAAAGAAAACTAGCGCATCATGGTAATCCCGATCGTTTGTGCACTTGTGGCCAACTGCTGCTAATGCATTGAAGATTTCTTTGTTGTCCTTTTTTGCCTCCGCTTGTCTAAGCTCTCGCAATAGAGCGTTTGTCGCTTTGCCCTGCTCAGATTGGTTCTGAGCAAGTCTGCTCATGGCTTCCTGCCGTAGCTCTTTAACGTCTACTGCTCCGTAAGAATATGGTGGCGAGAAGGGGCTGCTGCCAGTAGCCTGGTCCGGACCGTCTGCCCGGCACGGAAGGCATGCAAGGTTAAGGAGCAATAGTGCAGGGAACCAGCTCTTTGTAACTGAAAAAAGAGGATAGCGTCTCATTCTAATTCTGGGTCCTGATGGCGTTAGGTGTCCATTAACCGATTCTTTTGCAGTTTCGTCAAGAAGCCTGGCAGCTAAATACAACAAAGATTGCAGCTTGGAAGCTTGACTGGGACAGCATGTTTGTCGGTAGAGTTCGAAGAGTAATAGATGACGGTCTGAACACGGCACTTCATGCCTTTGTTCGGTAGATCGTATAAAATTACCGCACTTTAGTGCTTGCGATACGAAGGCCTATGTGAAATGGCTCAAACCCCAGAAGCTACCAATGCACAGATTGTAGGCGCCGGACCTGCCTGCTTAGCTTCTGCTTGTGAACTGGCACGTCATAGTGTTGCCGCTGGAATCATTGACCAGCTGGTGAAGTCCTCAAAAAAATCGAATGCGCTGGTTATCCATGCTCGCATTGTTGGCTCAGCCCAAATTTGCTGGTATTTCGTATTGATATCACTTGCCACGATCAATTGTTTCTTCACCGTTTTGCCTTCTTTTTCTCAAACAACTCAGCAAGTTGTGACTCGTCCTGGCGATGTTTTGAAGGAAGGGAGAAAGCTAATAGATCAACGGAGATATGAGGAGGCTGTGGCTCGTTTTAAACAGTATTGTTTAATGCGTCCGCAGGAGTCGAACGGTTATTTTTGGTCTGGTATCACATATGATGAGATGGGAAACTATTCTGCATCCGAGAAATCATATCGGGATGCTCTTGTTAGAGCCGAAAATGAAGGTATGGATTCTGCAGAGATAAGGACCAATCTCGGCAACGCTCTGTTAAAACAAAAGAAGATCGATGAAGCGATTGAGGAGTACAAACGTGCAAACGAGGTTGATCCGCTTTGCGCCCTTGCGAAGCTGAATCTGGGTCGGGCCTACATTGAGAAGGGCGATGGTGCATCTGCTTTATCTGCGATTGATAAGTGCGCCGATCTTCATTTCAAGGGACTTCACGTCAAATATTACAGAGCAAAGGCATTACTTTTGTTAGGACGAAAAGACGAGGCTGCTTCATTGGCCAAGCAGCTGATAATGGATCTGCCTGAGGGTAGCTTTAAGAATGACGTGCGCCAAGAGTTCAGTGGGATTATTTGAGTCCGTATCCGTTTTGGATGTTTCGTGCTTCAAGAAGCAACGCACGAAAGAACTATTAGCTGTTCGGTTTAGCTTCTAGCAGCGTCATCTTGTAGGCGGAGTCACTAGATTCCTCGTGGACCCAGCCGACAAAACCGCAAAGCTTCATCAGTCGGATCATCAGCCATGATGGGTCGATTTCAAACCAGCGGAAGCCGCTTCTTGCTGAGCCTGGAAACGCGTGATGATTGTTGTGCCAGCCCTCGCCAGCGGTCAATAGTGCAACCCACCATACATTCACGCTGTCTTCTCCCGTTTGATAGTTTTTGTAGCCTAGCTTCGGCAAGTGGCAAACCACATTTAGAAGCAGAGGAACCTGTTGAACCAGTACACCCGCTGCCAGGCTCGCCAGTGCAATCGGCCAACCAACAAATATTAGTAATGCGATTCTAAATAAAATTCCAATCGACACTGCCAGAATATGGGCTGCATGCCAATTTCCATTTTGTTCCAGGAATCGATATACAGGATCGTTCACGAGATCTTTTGCTTGTGATTCTGGGCTTATGTGGTCCGGATATTTTGAGTGGAAGATCCAGCCATAGTATGCTTGCATCCATCCGTAACGTGGAGAATGCGGGTCCGCGGGCAGGTCCGTATAACGATGGTGGGCGCGATGTATAGTTGCCCACCAGATCGGCGAGCCTTCGAAGGCCAAATAGCCGCCGAGAACCCAGAAGTATTCCACGATCTTCCAGCATCGGAAGGAGCGATGTGAAAGCAGGCGATGATAGCCTATGGTCACTCCCATGACGTGCCACAGATAGAAAAGTACAAATGCTACCAGAAAGGCGATTACCATAAGAATCCTTGACGTTTTCGATGAGTCTCGTTGCTGCAGTGACCCATCTAACTATTGCTCTGCTTCTGTAATGCCTATCCACACTGTAAGGCAGATTATCGTAACGAAGATAAACGTGACAATAACAGCAGAGGAGAGCAAGCTAATTGAGATGATGGCGTCTGTATTACTCACGAAGCAACCATCAATGTGATCAGTACGTCTCTAGCCCGTAGTCTCGTTTCGAGACCTTCGTCATATTTATTTTGCCCTTCAAGGGCTTGCGCAAGATTTTGTA
>JAIEQI010000126.1 GCA_019747875.1 Candidatus Obscuribacterales bacterium | reverse complement strand
AGCGCGGACGTCCCGTCCGCCCATAAGTATGGGTAGCGGACGTCCCGTCCGCATTTAACTACCACAAAGATAAAGAGCGAAATCGGCAAATTCGAACAGACGAATCTGTCCTAAGATCTTGCCCGCTGTAGCAACCGCTCAAGGAAGGTCCGAGTCGACAAGTCGACGCTCGCCGGATCGATAGAATGAACAGCTCTGTGAGGCTATGGGCGGACGAGACGTGCTCCATACGAGAAAGCGAATTCTTTTACATGAACATCATATCTTCAGGGGATATCTTGACCAGCGATTGGAAGCGCGTTTTGTCGATTGCCTTGTCGAAAGCTTCCTCCGGCGAGATCCACTTTTTAGCTAAGAGATCTTGAATAGCATCATCAAGCGTTTGCATGCCTTGTTTCTTTCCAAGCTGCATTGCAGATGGAATTTGGAAAGTCTTCCCCTCACGGATGAGGTTACCGATTGCAGCATTACAAACGAGAACTTCAAGCGCAGCACAGCGTCCCTTCACATCGGTTCGCTTAAATAGATTTTGCGCAACGACGCATCGCAAGCTGGTCGAGAGGGTGCTGCGAATCTGGTTCTGCTCCTCCGGCGGAAAAACTTCAATAACGCGGTCTACAGTTTTTGGTGCGTTGGTCGTGTGCAATGTTCCAAACACAAGGTGACCTGTCGCTGCGGCTTCGACGGCCAGTCTTATGGTTTCCAAATCTCGCATTTCACCAACGAGAATAATATCCGGGTCTTCGCGCAAAGCGCCTCTGAGCGCCGCCGCGAATGACTGGGTATGCAAGCCTACTTCCCGGTGGTTGACCATGCACCCCTGACTTTCGTGAACAAACTCGATCGGGTCCTCAACAGTGATAATGTGATCGCGTCGATTTTTGTTCGCATGGTCGATCATTGCCGCCAGCGTTGTCGACTTTCCGCTTCCGGTCGGTCCCGTGACAAGCACCAGACCCTTCTTCAACATCGCAGCTTGCAGCAATACCTTGGGCAATCCGAGCTGATCTGCCGTCACGATCTTAGTCGGAATTTGACGAAACACGGCTGCGCAACCACTGCGCTGATTGAAGAAATTGCAGCGAAAACGCGCCATGCCTGGAATTTCGTAGCCGAAATCCACATCACCGGTCCTGGCGAACTGCTCCCACTTCTGGGGCGGGGCAATTTCTTCCAGCAGTTCCAATAAGTCTGCATGCTGAAGAGGCGGAAGCTGTGCTACAGGCTCCAGCTCTCCATGTAAACGAATCATCGGGGGTTTGCCAGCGGAGAGGTGCAAGTCAGACGCCCCCTGGTCAAACATATATTGGAAAAATGCATCAATCTTCTTGCCAGTTTTAGTCGCGGTTTGTGCGGCTGGTGACATCTTGAGAATTCCTTGTTTTCTACAGCTAACATTAAAATTGAACTACCTGCTGATACGCGGAAATTCAACCCCTTCAAATGATTTCCCGATGTACATCTTAGTCAAACTCTTGAAAAAGCCGTTTAATCTTGCCAGAAATACGTTGGATCATTTTTTAAGCGGGAAGATCATGTATACGCCAGCATTTCCACCCCGGAGTAAAAAATGTCGCAACTGGATTCAATGTTGACTGAGTTAAAGAAAACGCTTTCAAATGATGTCAACACTAAGACGGCTGCAATCGGCAGCCAGATGTCTTCAGCAGACGCCAGTGCACTAATGAAGACACAAACGGCGGCACTAAAAGATTTTTTGAAGAGCAATGTTTCGACCGTCGCGGCCGGAGTTCCTCAGGAAAGTGAAGATCCTCAAGTTATTCTTTCGCGACGCAACGCTTTGTCTTCATTCGTGGGAGTTCCACTGAAGAATAACGGCAAGGCAATCCTTTCAGGCACCATTACTATGGAAGCCGCAATACCGGCGGCCAACAATGGTCACGATCCACATAAAAATGGCGGACATAAGAGGTCTGAAGCCAAACATGAAGTTAAGACCGAGAACGCAGCTCCGATTCCCCCAATGGCACCGGCACCACAGGTAGTGCTCAAATACGTAGAAGCTCCGTGCAAGAAGTGCGAAGAGAATGCCCAGAAGGAGAAGGAAGCGGCCAAGAACGGCGGAAGTGCAGGAACGAACAATTCAGGAAAGTCTGCTGCGATGCCTGCGGGATCTTCTGCGGCTGGGGCACTTCCGTTGGGCGGTTCAGCATCTGCTACAGTTCCAGTCGGAGGGTCTACTTCCATGTCAGGTCCGCCTGGAGGGTCCTCATCATCCTCCGTACCAACAACAGGCAGCGCCCTTTCAGGACAGGCGGCGATGGCGATGCCGGCTCCTTCGGCAGGGACCGACAGTCCATCCGGGATGGGAAATATGGGATTCTCGAAACCCGTCACGGCCAGATCTGAGGATGAGGACAAGAAATCCACCGAAAGCGAAGATCGAAAAACCGATGATCGCAAAAGTGGGAAGGAAAGCGCAAAGGACAGCAAGTCAGAGAAAAAAGGTTTCGGACTCTTCAATGTTTTTGGTGGAAAAAAGGAAAAACAGGAAGAGCACAAGGATGATCGCAAGGAAGAAAGCGAAAGCGCGCCCACCGGTCCCGCGATAGCTGCAGCACCAGCCAAACCCAGCGTTTTCGGATCAAATGCTAACGCTGCAAACCAAGTCGCCTGGTTTAAACACATTCAGGCAATCGAATCCGCGCTCCGAATTGGGGACATTCTTTTCGCTGACTCGTTGTTGTCGCTATTGGTAGAAGTAGCTCATTCTGTCACGGCGCCAGGAAACATAAAAGCGAGATTGGATAGCATGCAAGCTCGCATTCATATAGATCGTAAGTTCTACAGTGAGGCGGAAGAGCTTCTGCAAAAAACGATCAAAAACGCTGAAGGAACGCCGCTTGAGGAAAACATCGCCATCGCGTATTGCTGGCATGCTTTAGCGCAATGCTATCACGCACAAAGAAAGATTCCTGAGGCAGAGAAAGCGCGCAAAAAAGCAATCGAAATTGCAACCGAAGCATTGGGCGAAAACGATCCAGAAACAATGCTCCTGAAAGCGGCACTTTAGAAGATTGAAAAAGACCTTCGGATTTTGGCCCAGTAAAATCGACCCAGGACAAGCCGGAAAGAATTTTCACTGACTACTTACCGACCAGTGCATCAAGCAGTTTCGTGCCATTGATTGAGCCGAGTCCGCTGGCAGCATCCCAGCCGGGCTCTGCTTTGTAGCCGCCGTTATCGCCAGCGGTGATGTCGTTGAAGAATCCTTTATCGCGGTTTTGATAAAGCCATGGGTTCAACGGACCATTGACGTTATTGCCGAGGGTTCCGTTTATGCGCAACATCAATGCTGCGTACAACGGAGCGACAGCGCTAGTTCCACCCATCACTTCTTCAGCGCCGTGAACGCGAATTATGTAGCCGGTAACCGGATCCGCATTACCTGAAACATCTGGGTAGCCGCGTCCAGGCTTGCCTGTATTTGCATTGAGTGGTACACCGAGCCCCTTTTGATACTCTGGCAGTGCGAAGATTTCGCTCACGCCGCCGCCACCCGCATCCACCTGGCGATTGTTGTTCCAAACGACTTCATTAACTCTCTTTCCGGCTCCATCGACAATCAATCGCGTGCCACCAGCTGCAGTGACATTCGGATCGGATGCTGGATAGTGGGCATTGAATTTGCCATTGCTTACTCGATCGCGAACACCATCATCACCAGCCGAAGCGAATACAGCGATGCCCTTTAGGGCGGCTTTCTTGAATGCGGAGTGCATTCCGTTTATGCCATCTTTGCTCCAGCCATTTTCGTGCAAGCCCCAACTGATACTAATTACGTTGTTTGGCAGCTCCGCCTTCTCTGGGAATGTAGCGCGCAGAATTGCATCTGCAAAACCGCGTTCACTGTTGGCTGCAAAGATGATGTTCTGCGTAGCCCCTGGCGCCACAGCGCCGATTACTTGGGAATCGAGCATGACTTCGCTATCAAAAGCGTGACCGGGTTTGCTCTTTGCTTCGCCGACTTCGATGACGTTGATTTTTGGCTCTTTCAAGCCATGCCGCTGGTAGTATTTGGCATTGTCGATGCGATCCAGTCCACCACCGAGCTGTATAATCGCCACCGACTGTCCTTCTCCCATTGATTGCTTTGGAAAATTGTATGCATCGGCTACTTCATTAGGCAAGAAAGGTCTTCGACTACCGGCTTCCGTAGTGGCAGCTGCCGGTGGTACAGCATGCTTGATGAAGGTGGGTTGCGCCTGAAAGCGATTGTTCAATCCCAGAACACCACTTACGTGCGAATCGAGCCTTGCAGGCATTGACACGGGTTTTTCAGGAGCGAAAAACCGCAATCCATCCGGCATCTGATACTGGCTTAGCCGTGTGCCAAACGCGCGCGAAAGCTGATCGCTTGTTCCAGAAAGAACGACACGACCCGAGTTCAAATTCGACTCTTTTACGAGAAGTCCGTTTTCGGACGCAAATGTTTTTACGGCGTTCAGTGACTCCGGTCGCGCGGAAAAGTTCTGCGCGAACTGCGCATCGTTAAGAGGCAATTGTCGGCCTTCTGAAATTCTCGCGAGAGTGCGCTCAATGCGCAAATCACTAGCCCTCGATTTCAACATCACAGATACTTCCATCGGAGTGGCTGATTCCAGCGGAGTCTTCGTCGCGAACTTCGCGATTGACTGTTCAGCTGCAGTCAAGCTGGTTAAGCCAGTCGTAGCTGATGCATTGACGTTTTTTGCACTATCACCAAACGAGAATTTTTCAGTCAGCCGACCGCCCGCACGTTCTAAGCCAGCATAGAAATTGGCTTTGCGATCTGCGAAGCCATCGAAGGCTTGCGAAGATAAGATCCTTCCGGTGTAGTGGGAGCCAACCTTGTAGCCAGCGCCGGCGATTGCTGAATCAACGACAAAGGTGCCCAAGGCATTTCCAAGCTGTTTCGACGCTGCATCTAACTCCTGCATCGTGGAAGCGTCTTTAGCCTTGGCATAGGACTGCATGATCGGCTCAGCAGATTTGTAAGTGAAGTACAAACCAATGGCGCCAGCGGCCACTTTGCCGGCAAGCCCGCCTTCCGGAAGAACGGTCTTTAGCACGAATGCCATTCCAGCGCCCATTCCGAAAGTGGTAGCTGCTTCCAGAGGGTTGTTCAGATTATGTTTGACGCTGTTCCACAATCCATTGGGCAGGTAGCCCAAACCTTGTGCAGTGACAAGTCCATAGCGATTCAAGACGCCTTCTGGCGCCTGCGTGGAGGCAAGCAAACTGGAAGAACTTTTCTGAGCTTCAAACAGCTTCTCGGCGGTCAACCTGTTTATGAGCGCGTCACTTGGATCCACCGATGTTTTCGGAGGAGAATGCTTTTCTGTGATCTCACGAAAGTCTTGCATCTCCGAAGGTCAAAATCCGCTGCGTCCAAGCCTACAGGCAATCTAGGAGATTCCTGCCCCCTTGTCCATGCGGGACACGCGTAGGCGCGGCGCTGTCAGTGCGGTTTTCACCCGCCGCCAGGTTAGTTTCTGCTAAGCCTGAGATGCGGACATGTCGTTCGATAAGTTCGGTGTGAGCCGCATCGGTCGGAGTCGGCAGGATGCCGACGCGCGCAGAGATGCCTACTATAGAAATGGCTCTGTGAGGCTATGGGCGGACGGGACGTCCGCGCTCCATACTACGAATCTTCGAAACCATCCAGTCCTGCAAAAACAGGTCAGAAGCCCCTCCGTAGGTCCTCACGAGTTCGTAGGCCGATGCCATTCCTCACGAGTTCGCAGGCCGATGCCATTCCTCACAAGTTCGCAGGCCGATGCCATTCCTCACGAGTTCGCAGGCCGATGCCATTCCTCACGAGTTCGCAGGACGACGCCATCCTCACGAGATTCCGTGCAGGGGCAATGCCATGCCTCGCCCGCCAGAAGTAGAAGGCGGAATCGAAGAGGTGCGGTTTCAGAATATCTCGGAAATGAATGTCGGTGCAGGTCCGGCGATTCGCTCATGTTCAGCGGGCCAGCCTTGGGGGAGCTGTTTCCAGAATCCGGTCGTCAACTGAACGAGTTGCCCAGGACTCAACGCCACCGTATTCGATACCGATTCTCCACCCCGCGTTTCTGTTACTTGAAGAGGATCCTTAATCACAACAGAGTCGAAGGAACGTCCGAAGATTTTTGCATAAGTATCGAGATTCACCACCCGAGCCATTTGACCCGGTGACAATGTGACTTTAGGGCACTGGTCGAGTGAGCCATAATTGAAAAGTCGCTCCGCACTTTTCTCCGTCCAACGAACTGTGGAATAATCGGCATCGCATCGAGAAAGCAAAGCAAGTCCATCAAGATAGGCTTGTTCTGTGACACAGGCCCACTCGAAAACGGATAATCTGTTCTTCTCTTTCGATGCAGTGAGATCGATCAGCATATAACCATCTTGATGCAAGAAAACTTGCCATGCACATTCCCAGCCAAAATTTTCGCGATTCCATCGATTCACAGTTCGCCGTATGCTCAGGTTATACATGTCGGACCAACGATCGTGCACATCCTTACAGCGAACCATCTGCTTCGAGTCGATCATCTTGTAATTACTGCTATCACCCAAAGCTCGAAATTTCGACAACGCCGATGTGGAAACCTCAATCTCGACTTGCCAATCGCAATATGCAAACCCCATCTTCTCGTAAAAGAGCGGAATATCCGTTCCCAAAACGGCAAGCGGCACACCACGCTCGTTCAAATGAGACAAGCAATGCTCCATTACTCTTCGAAGCAGCCCCTGGCCTCGTCGCGCAGGATTACTAACAACACCGGCGATGCCGGCACAGGGCACCCACTGATTCGCAATGTGCGTTTCAAAATCATGCACGCAAATCAAGGCATAAAGTTGGTCGCCTTCAAATGCACCATACCGAGTTAGCGTATCTTCGCCCTTGAGCCACTCTTCCCAGGTCCCACTCTTTCGCAACTCAAAAGCAAACGAGAAGAGATCAGCAACTCTGGGCATCAGGGCGTCGGGTACTATTCCAATTTCCATATTTGCTATAGCCAATCAACCAACATTAGTGCTCAGATTGACGGGAGTTTTCCTCCGTAGGGTCGAGGCCAAACTTCTTTGACCATAACAACAGCGCCTCTGCCAAATTACCGATCCGGAAAAAGCTTATGATTACGGCGTTTACAGGTGCATGAGCAGGCGACGTAGTCTATTATCGATGTCCAACATCTTTTACGTCAACCAGGGCGCTGCCAAGGATGCACCACAGTCAATCCACAGACAGACAGAAGGAACAAAACACGCCACTTACATGAGTCCGAATTAGATGCTTGATTATTCGTGCAGAGATTGCTTAAGGGCGGAAGAGATCGCACTTGATCAAACCGGCTTTAGCGCCCACAAACTTGACCAGTGTATTCAACACACCAAGACCGTATTTGACGCTGTTCCAGAAATTGATTGAAGAGGCTTCCGCAAAATATCTGGTTTCGACACCGATTTCAGCAATGCGGAATCCGAAATATGCAGCCTGACAAAGAATTTCAGCATCAAAAACGAAAGCCAACGAATTGCGCAAGAACGGTACTGTTTCCAGGAATTGACGGCTGTATGCGCGATAACCAGTGTGGAACTCAGAGATATTCGTTCCGAGAACCCAATTCTGACAGGTGGTCAGGAAACGGTTCGCAACGAACTTGTACATCGGCATTCCGCCTTTGAGAGCGCCGCCGCCAAGGAAACGCGAGCCCAATACGATGTCGGCTTCGCCGCGAACGATTGGTGCAACCATTTCTGGAATCTTCAAAGGATCGTACTGATAGTCCGGGTGCAACATAATCACGACATCGGCACCGTCACGTAGCGCCTCAGCATAGCCGGTCTTCTGGTTGCCGCCGTATCCAACATTGTGCGGATGGCGAATAACCTTGATTGGCAACGAGCTTGCAACAGCAACAGTGTCGTCCTTGCTGCAGTCGTCGACAAGAATAATCTCGTTGACGAGATCTTTGTCGATCTCCTTCCATGTCTTTATTAGCGTCTTAGCAGCGTTGTATGCCGGCATCGTAACGATGACCTTGATCTTCTTAGCAGCGCCGCTTGTTTGTGCGCCACGTTCTGCGACCGTTTGATTACTCATGCTGCTGACTCCACAGACAGATAGATGCTCTCCGCTCGTTCAGTTTCAAAGGCTGCCATAAAAGCCAACTGGATTTGAAACTGGCACGAAGCTAAGAGATCATATACAGACGGTTTTGGGGTTGCTAGGAACTTGCGCTAATCATGTCTGAACATTAAATGACAAGGTCAGCAGCTCCGAGCCCTTTCTATAGAGGCAGCCAAGGAGCTGAGCTAGTCCAGCAACCTTGACTTCTTTCATAAATTCTTAGTCATAATTAGGTATAGTCGGATACGAGCCCTCAGAACTTAGAAAGAACAGGCAAGATACCGGAGCTCAAGGAATCGAGCTGAACTCCAAGGAACAATCCCTCTCGAAGCCGGCAGGATGCCGGCGCTCCCGGGATCGAACCGCGAACCAAAAGCAATCGTTCATTCATAACCTCTCAACACCAGAACGACTTTGCAAGAATAATGATCAGTTCCAAGGAATCGCAAAGCAAACGTGGAAGACCCATCAGATCACCTGCCCACTGAATCCTCGGAAGCGCCCGGCGCCATCGCATCGGAGCAGCCTCCAGCATCTAAACCAAATAAAGAACAGAAGTCGCTTTCGGAGAGGCTCAAAGAAGCACCAAAGGTTCTAGCCTCCATACCGCGCGTATTCGGACTTGTGTGGAATTCCAATCCACAGCTGGCGTTCACTATCATGATTACAGAAGTGGTCCTTGGTCTTGTACCACTCGCCAATGTTTGGGTTTTCAAAATCCTATTCGACAGCGTACCGACGTTAATCGCGGCCGCGCAGAAATCGGGCACGCCTTCTTCCGTCTCAATTTTTTCAATCGAACAGCTTCAGTTGTTGCCCAACTCAATCACAACAGCACTCGCGTTGATTGCATTTTGCTGGTTTGCAAAAGAAGCACTAGAGCCTATCTCCGACTACTGCCGAGAACAGCTAAATGATTGCCTCACAAGGGACATCAACTTGCTGATTATGAGTAAAACAAGCGAAACCATCGACATCACAATTCTCGAGAGTCCGAAGTTCTACGATCACCTGCAGCGAATTTTGAACGAACTGACCTTTAAGCCGATCCACATGCTGAGCGTTGTCTCGCAGATAGGTAGAGCGCTTATCACGCTTGTAAGCCTCGCTTTTGTGCTGTTCGCCTTGAGTCCTTTTCTGGTTCTTTTCATTTTCCTCCTATCGGCACCGCGAACAATATTCAATCTGAGAAAGATGTACGACGAATGGGATGTCATTCTCGGAGACGTACCGGAGGTTCGGCGCATGCGCTATTACGCAAGCGTTCTGACAAACAATCAAGATGCGAAAGAAATAAGACTTTTCGGATTAGGTTCGTACTTTAAAACTGAATTCCTCAACGTATTCAAAGGCTTTCAACAACGAAGAACCGCAGTTCGCCGAAAGCACCTTGGGGTAAGTGTTTTACTTGCGATGATGTCCGCGATCGGCACTGTTGTTAGTTACGTCTACGCCGTTCTTTGCAGTATTGCAGGCAAAGTTTCAGCAGGCTCACTTGCTATGTATCTGGGCACAATCAGTCAGATGGACCAAAGTATCGCTGTCGTAATGTTCTACCTGACCGAACTTTATCGCCACACACAGTTTGTTATTTCACTATTCGAATTCCTTGAGATACCACCAGCGATACCGCCAGCTGCAGCTGACAGTTTAGTTCCGCTTCCGATTCCCTTACAAAAAGGAATCGAGTTCCGCAATGTTTCCTTCAAATACCCGGGAACGGAACGGCTTATACTAGACAGAGTTTCTTTTTGCATAGAGCCCGGCAAAGCAATCGCCTTAGTGGGCGAAAACGGCGCCGGGAAGACCACGATTGTCAAACTCTTATCACGTCTATACGATCCAACCGCCGGAGAGATTCTTATTGACGGCATCGATTTGCGCAAAATAGATCCCGAGGTCTGGCGCTCACAGATGGCGGTGGTGTTTCAAGACTACTGCCGATTCCACATGAGTGTTCGCGAGAACATAGGCATCGGCAACGTTCCACTCATAGACAATGTTGAGGCGGTAAAAATCGCGGCGCAAAAAGGTGGAGCGGCAGCAATGATCTCCCGATTGCAAAACACTTACAGCACAATGCTTGGAAAAATGTTTGAAAATGAAAGCGTCGGCACTGAGCTTTCCGGAGGCGAGTGGCAAAAGATAGCGCTTGCGCGCGCATTCATGCGCACAACAAACGAGCAAGTAAAAGAGGCAGCGAAGGACGCTGAAGGAGTCGCCAGTTCGAATATCGCAAAGACGACCAATATGAAGCAAGCACAACTTCTAATTCTTGATGAACCTACAGCATCTCTCGATGTCCAATCGGAATACGATGTTTACTGCAGATTCCACGAATTGACCGCAGATAAGATGGCTTTGTTGATCACCCACAGGTTTTCGACAGTGCGCATAGCCGACCGAATTCTTGTGCTTGAACACGGCAAAATCATCGAAGAAGGATCACACAATGAACTGATCAATATTGATTCTTCTTATGCAAAGTTGTACAACCTGCAAGCAGATCGCTATCGATAAATTAGTCTGCTGCGCATACCGCTCTACTCCGTTCTCATCTTCCGCCGTATTGCAGGAGCCCGGGAGTCTGGACCCAATGCGGCTTCCGCCCCTTAATGATATGGTAGCCGACAGCGAACGTTCGCTCTCCACAAACAACGCATTGAAGAACATCGAGTAAGTTTTATTTAGAGAAAAACGACTAACGTATCAGAAAAAAATGATTCAGCAGAAACACTACGCAGCAAACTATTTCGCGCAATAACAGACGTATATAAGTCCAGCAGCTGAGACGGCTGCGACACCAACATAGAACAACGATTCCATTATCAAAACCATAAGTCACCTCCTGAACATGAGAATAATTGGGTGCGGTAAAAGCCCGGTTAAGAAAACAACTCTTGTAATCCAATTGTGTTTACACGCCTCCGGCCAAACGCAAATCAGCATCAATAACGGTATTTCTTTCCAACGGTAAGCTCTCAGCCCCCTTGCGTGCTCATGATCCGCACGGGTTGTTCCGAAAACGCTTTGTAATGTATTGTCCATTAATGTTGGCGTGGAGGAACCCGCGATATAATGCAGCGTCCACGGGTGTATGGAATTCCCTCAACACCACTTTTTATCAACCTATGAAAAATCGCATTCTATCACTCACAGTCCGTACCGCCCTCGTTGCCAACGCGTTGATTATGAGCTCTGGAGCCTTTGCCGAAGCTAAGAGTGGTGAACCCTTTACAGGCGAGTGGGTGTCGAAGCAATACACCAACGGCAAAGAATTCCATCTAAAAATTCAACAAGACAAAAATGAATTGGTTGGATGGGAGGGCAGACTGCCACCACAACAGCTGCCAGAGCCGGATTTCACCGGCATTATTGATGGGAAAGAAGCGGAAATTGAAGTCGTTCATCGACGCGGTTATAAGGCTCACGTAAAACTCAGCATTAGAGGTGACCGCCTGGTATGGCAGCTTATCGACGCCACAGGGCGATCGAGTCGATACTTTCCATTAGCGTCCACCTTGATCAAACAAGCGGACTCGATTGCATCAGATAAAACACAAACTTTGAAGTATACGAGCCCACCGGCAGGAACGAACTCTTCGATTCAACCAGTCTCGACATCAGCCAACGATGCAGATACAACTGCCGCTCCGGCAACGCCTTCCCCTTCGCAGGCAATAGAAGCCGGCAGGATGCCGGCGCTCCCGGGATCAAACCCAGCTTCATCTGACTCCGCGGCTACTAGAAAAGACGCCTCCGAAAACAGCAGTACATCATCGGATAACAAGGCATCGTCAGAGGCCAGCTCATCGAATAACAACGCATCGTCAGGGGCTAGTGCATCGCAAGATTCAGCAGAACCTAAACCGGCGCCTGACTTTAGACAGCCGCAGAAGAACTGAAACGTGAGCAAGACATTTCGAGAAACTGCACAGGCGAAACATGATTCAAAAAGTACTTCTTATCGATGATGATCAGCACGTTCGGCTTGTCGCCAGAATCGGTCTAGAAGATGTTGGAGGCTGGGAAGTCCTGCAAGCAACAAATGGACAGGAAGGCGTCGAGATGGCAGAGGAACATCAGCCCGATGTGATTCTGTGTGATGTGATGATGCCAATCCTGGATGGTCCAGCCACACTGGCAAAGATACGAGCGAGTGCCAATCTAAAAACAACACCTGTCATATTTTTGACGGCAAAGGTCCAGACCGATGAACTTGCCCATTACTTTTCGCTCGGAGCCAAAGGCGTAATCATGAAGCCTTTCGATCCACTGACTCTCGCCGAACAAGTTCGCAAACTCGTCGAAGTATAATTCAGAGCGATTCGCTCTTTTGGGACTTCGTTCGATCCCGGGAGCGCCGGCATCTTGCCGGCTTCAATCTTCATGAGCGATTCGCTCTTTCATGTTTCGGTTCGATCCCGGGAGCGCCGGCATCTTGCCGGCTTCGATCTATTGAGAGCGATTCGCTCTTGATTTTCGGTTTGATCCCGGGAGCGCCGACATCCTGCCGGCTTCGATCTCTTCAGGGTGCTCTTTCGAATCCTGTTCTATCCCCGAAGCATCGGCATCATTGCAAGAAATTGAATTCTTATCTAATTAGACTGTTCTAGCTTAGCTGGCTTATCGGTCGCATCTAGCAGCGTAGCGTTCACCGGCAATTCAAACCAGAAGGTGCTGCCTTTTCCGAGGTCGGTGTCTACTCCAATTTTTCCGCGGTGCTGCTCCACAATACCTTTTGAAATAGCTAATCCCAAACCACTTCCACCCTTCTGCCGCGTGTCTGATGAATCCAATTGTTGAAATCGACCAAACAACTTTTTCAAATCTTCGGGCGAAATACCTTGTCCTTGATCAATGATGGAAAGGCGTAGCAAGCCACCTTCAGTCATCTCCGTCTTCAATGTAATCGTTGAGCCCTTTGGAGAAAACTTCAACGCGTTGGACAACAGATTTACCACTACTTGTAAAATTCGATCCTCATCACATTTGAGAATGACGGGACCAACTCCTTGATCCACTACTATGTTAGTCTCGCTAGTCATGCCATAAACAGCTTCTACTGCGCGCGTAACCAGCGTATCAATCGGCAAATCAACAAACTTAAGTTCGAGTTTGCCTTCTTCAATTTTGCGCAGATCTAGAATGTCGTTGACCAAACGAATTAAGCGCTCGGTCTCCTCGCTTGCGACACGGATTAATTCCGTCGCTCGCGGAGACAGCTGTCCGGCAAGACCGCCTTCAATGATTCTCAGGGCTCCTTTTATTGAAGTAAGTGGAGTCCTCAATTCGTGCGAAACCGTTGAGATAAACTCTGTAATTCGTCTTTCCGCCATTTTGCGATCAGTAACATCGCGAAAGACTATGACACCGAGATCTGATTTTCCTGACTCACTAACGACCGGGGTTCCGCTGATGCTTAGCCATACCGGACGGGGCAGGTTCTCACTTTTCAATAACAGCTCTTCATTGATCACTGTCTCACCGCGGATTGCACGAAGCAGTGGCAGCTGATCATTCGGAAAAGGCGTGACACCATCAGGTAAAAAGCAGCCATAAGTTTTTGTCCATTCCGATGATGGAGCCGTATGTTGTGTGATACCAGTCAAGTACGCTGCAGCTGGGTTCGTAACCACAAACTCGCCCGCCTTATTCGCCACCATAACGCCGTCTGATAGACTCTCAAGAACTGAGGAAAACAGTTTCTTTTGCGCAGTAATATCTCTCTGATAGACTTCACTTCCCAAAATAAAGCGCCTCATGAAGTAAGCGTATGCAACCAGCAACGTTGTAATAGCAGCGGCCAATCCCGAGAACACGGCGATAAATAACTGAGTGCCGGCTTTAAATGAAGCGTCTCGCTCAATCAGAACACGGTTTTCCTCGTCTTCCATTTCCTTGAACTGCTGCCTGAGCTGGTTCATCAAATGACGGCCCCGGTTTGTTTTCAACCTCTCGATGGCCGCCTGCTGACCAGATTCATCAAAAATCTGAATGATGTAAGACATTTCCTTTTTCTTTGCATCAATGATTTTGACCGCATCAAACAGATCGCCCATCTGATGCGGATTGTCACCAATCAATTCGCGAAGTCGCTTCAGCCGGTCATTTAGAGCCACTAATGCATTGTCATATCTGTCAAGAAAAGTTTTGTCTCCGGTAAGGAGGTACCCTCTTTGCGCAGATTCTGCGTCGCGCATATCCGACTGGGCAGCAAAAAGTTCACCGCGAACTCGATAGGTGTGCGACACCCACTCGCTGGCTTGCGAAACAGAGAAAAATTCACGAAAGAGGAACATAGAAAGAACGGCGACTGCAATCACAATCATCACGGAGCTGCCTATCATCAGGCGCCGGGCTTTATACGATTGAACGCTGGCTTGCACGGTCATCCAGTTTCCCTTGCAGACTTCACGTCTATCAAGTAACGGTCAATGGCTGGGATAACTGTAATCGTATCAACTTTCGGATTTCTTGAGCTCTTGAATTGCTTGCTTCAGCATCAGATTCCCGCCCTATTTGCTTAAAAATTCGAGCCTGCTCGTCATAGGCTCTTGCCATCTCCAAGTGACTCTCGGGATAAAGCTCCTTGCGCTGTGCCAGAACGTACTCTACATCTTGCAAAGCCTCCTCGACCTCGCCTTCTTGTGAGCGAATCAAAGCTTGAGTCAACCTTAGTCTTACGCGATAAGGATGGCTTTCGTTGAACACTTGAGACCTAATCTGGACGGCTTTCTGAAAATAGTTTTTTGCAGCCTCATATTTGGCAAGTGCAAAACTAACTTCAGCCAAATTGTTATAAAGAGTGGCTCGCAAATAATGATCGTCGGGAATATAGTCTTTCAGCATTTCATTGGAAGCGTGCAAGTACTGCTCTGCCTCTCCGTCTCGAGACATCAAGTGCATTGCATAAGCAAGATCATTCAAGAAAATGACCTTCATCAAAAGCTCCCCTGGCTTCGCCAAAAGCTTGTTCAAGTAATCACAATACTCGTTTGCTTCCGCGATCCGCCCGCAATCCGCGTACAGCACAGCGAGCAAAACCGCTGCCCTGCCTCGCATCCTGGCGTTCTCGCCAAGTACCGGACCGGACTCCTCTTTCACTTTGTGAAAGACAGCCTTCAGAAGTTCCTCAGCTTTTCCATACTCGCCTTTCCAAAGGCACACTGCGGCCTCGTTCGTTTGCGTGATGGTCAAAAACAAACCTTTCCGATCGCCCTTGATCGACTCGGCATATTGACGGGCAGTAATGACCATTTCCGCAGCTTTGTCATACATAGCGCGTTCAAGCGTAGTCAGCATCAAGAAGTTGTAGCAATGAAATCGCTCGCCGGATAATACAGCGTCCATGGACTCCCCGCCCACATTCAGAGCTTCGCGGGCATATGCCTCGCAATCATCGAGTTCGCCAAGAGACCAGCAGGCAAAAGCATTTACCAAAAGGAGCTGAGTATGCAATTTTACTGATTTTGGATCTGTCATGCGCTCTGCCAGCTTGAGCGTTTTGTCCACTAGCTGCCTGCACTCTCTGAAGCGACCAATCTTTGTTAACTCAGCCGCCAACACAAGCGCATTATTTACGTCAACATATTTTGCTTTCTTCGGATTTACAGAATCCGCCACGGCGAGCGCTTCACGCATGTACATGTCGGCAAGGGCAGGATTGTGCTTGCTGCCGGCCGTCAATGATAAATGCACAAGTGGGACGCCCACAAGAAAAGCATTATTAGGGAAGAACATTCGATTGACCATCAAGCTAAGGCTCAACATGAGCACTTCAAACTTACTGATCTGTGGAGGATAGACCACCGAATTCTGTCGCCGCAGTGCCACCATCAGTGGTGGAGCAACGGACAGCAGCATTACGCTTAGAGACCCAATGAGCACGCCAGCCCAACCAAAGGCCGTGAGCAAAAGGATAAAATAAAGGCAGAGAAAAACGAATCCGCGCAAGCTATTCCCATTCAATCGTGGCAGGCGGCTTAGATGTTATGTCGAATACCACCCGATTTACTCCATTTACTTCATTGACTATACGTCGCGAAATCGAATCAAGCAAATCATAGGGTAGTCGCGCCCAATCAGCGGTCATGCCGTCCTCGCTGGTGACGGCTCTGATTACGATTGTATTTTCATACGTTCTTTGATCGCCCATCACGCCAACAGACTTGGTTGGCAAAAGGACAGCAAAAGCCTGCCATACTTGCCGATACAAGCCGTGCGCTTTTATTTCTTCTCTTACTATCCAATCGGCATCGCGCAGCGAACTCAAGCTATCTGGCGTCACTTCGCCTAGAATGCGAATCGCAAGTCCCGGTCCTGGGAAGGGGTGGCGTTCTCTAATGCTTTCTGGAACACCCAGCTCCTGAGCCAGCTTTCTTACTTCATCTTTGAAGAGCTTTGCAAACGGCTCCACCAATTTAAACTGCAAATCCTTTGGCAAACCACCGACGTTGTGGTGCGACTTAATCTTGACGGCTACCTTCTCTCCCGTTTGCGGGTCAACGGTATTGCCTGAAGATTCAATAACATCTGGGTAGAGCGTTCCTTGTGCTAAGAATTCAAAAGGCCCAAGTTTTTTCGATTCTTCTTCGAAAACACGGATGAATTCGTTACCTATCAACCGACGTTTCTCTTCCGGATCGGTGACGCCCTCAAGCTTCTTCAAGAAGCGTTCTTTGGCATCAACATACTTGACGTTGATGTGGAAATCATTAGTGAACTTCTCCACGAGCCACTCAGGCTCGTTTTTGCGCATGAATCCCTGGTCAATAAACATACAGGTCAACTGATCGCCAACGGCTTTATGCAGCAAAAATGCCAGGGTGGAACTATCAACTCCGCCAGAAAGAGCAAGCAAGAGACGCTTCTCTCCGACCTTGTCTCTAACTTGTTGAATCGCTTCGTCCAGGAACTTAGCGATTGTCCACTCCCGCTTGCAACCACAAATATCAACAACGAAGTTGCGGATGATGTCTTGTCCGCCCTTTGTATGAACCACCTCCGGGTGGAACTGCACTCCGTAGAAACCCCGCTCTTCATCAGCAATCGCCGCCGTCGGAGTTGTCATCGTGCAGGCAACGGTTCTGAAGCCGGGAGGCAAGCCAATGACGCTGTCGCCGTGACTCATCCAAGAATCGATACTGGGATCAAGCCCTTTAAACAGCATTCCGTGATGAACGACCGTCAACATCGCCCGACCAAACTCGCGCACCTTAGCTGGCTCTACTTTGCCGCCAAGCTCTTGTGCCATCAATTGCATACCATAACAAACGCCGAGAACCGGCAAACCGAGCTTCCAAATTTCGGGGTCGCAAATCGGAGCCCCCTTGTCGTAGACGCTGTTTGGCCCCCCAGAAAAGATAATCCCCATGGGTTGCAAGCGAGCAATTTCTGAGGCGGAAACATTGTAATGAATCAGTTCTGAATAGACGTTCAGTTCGCGAACTCTTCTGGCAATCAATTGTGAGTATTGAGAACCGAAATCAAGAATTACGATGCTGTTCTTTAATGCTCCATCTTTCAAGGATATGCTGGCACGAGCCGTCTGCGTGGAAGTCACTGCGGGCACCTCAAATCGACAATTGACAGATTTTACTACTTTTGTGCGCAGTTCTGGGGGTTTCGCAGCCATCGCTTTCAAGACCCTTACATTTCCTTTTAAGTGGGAATCACCACAGAATTTTGTGATCCTTCTAACCTTGATGCTGGTGATACTTTGCAAAAGCGGGGTAGATAGTAATTACCTCCCGATTGTCCAATTAAAAACAGACCGAAGCAGAGTGTTCCTTCCCACGTCGAACACTTCGCTGTAATTTCTCGCGCTTGTATGGACCGCCACCGAAGTATCGAGAGGGAAGCCCCGTGGATCATATAGAAAAGGAATCAACGCAAACGGCGCTGCTGCGCGACGTTGAAATGATATTGCCAGGTGAATACCAACTGCTCAGTTATGTTGGAGAAGGAGGCCACGGCATTGTCTTCAAGGCCCTCTTTAAACCCTTACATACAGAAGTAGCACTCAAGCTGATCAAAAATGACGGCTCGGCAGATACACAGAAGCAGCTAGAGCGCATGCAGAACGAGGCGCGGACCCTCGCAAAACTAAACCATCCCAATATCGTAAAAGTACTTCAATTCGCTCAATGCAAAGATGGAACACCTCTGCTTGTATGCGAGTTTGTGGAAGGCAAAACTCTTGCCTCCTACTTGCAAAAAAACAAACAACTGAACAAGGAACAACTCAAAATGGTGTTCATCCAGTTGCTGGAAGCACTGAAATATTCACATCAGAACGGCATGATCCATCGCGACATCAAACCCAATAACATAATGATCGTCACCGACCCTGAAACAAAGGCCGTTAGCCTGAAGCTTCTTGATTTTGGAATCGCCCGCGACTTCGAACAATCACTTCAAACACCTTTAGGTCTCACACGCACAATCCAAATTACTGGCAGCGCGCCTTATATGAGTCCAGAGCAATGCGCTGGACAGAAAATCGACGCCAGATCTGATCTCTACTCGGTGGGCTGCGTTTTATTTGAGTGCCTGGCGGGGCGTCCGCCATTCCAGGGCGAAACCCCTGTGCACACACGTTATATGCAGATTCACGAAAAGGCAAAAATGCCCTCGCTTGATACGGATAGAGATTTGCGCGCAAAAGCGGAACTATACAAGATTGCCTTGAAAGCGCTTTCTAAGTCGCCTGAAGAGAGAATGCAGACAGCGGAGAATTTCAAAGAATCGTTCCATGCCGCTTGCGCTGTTTCCCGTTTTGACACGAGCAATAGTGGAAAAGGATCGCAGCAAATCGCATTTCTGAACGGAGCACTTATTGGTGCGACAAGTGTAGCTTTGCTAGGCGTCTTGTTCCTGATCTGTTGGAGCACCATCCATCACGAAAGAACAGAAACGGTTGTAGATTCGGTAATCTCAAAGCCAGGAAATAAACGCGCCCTATCGGCTCTTCACCAGGTTTCAGAAGTCTTCAATATCTGTTTGCGAATGAACACTTGGAAGTGGAACTCTATTGAGTATCGCAGACAAGCACTCAAAGCCTGGGACATAATAAATGAATGCATTCCGAAGATAGACAAGGATGACAAGGCGCTCTTATTTATCGCCTGGTGGCTGCGCGGAGAAGCAGCTGATTTTCTTGACCAACCTGGCGAAAGAATGAAGAGTGTGGAACATGCGCTTAAATACTGCAAGACCGCAGACGGAAAAGAGACAATTGAAGCTGCCCAGTGCTACGAAACACTCGGGCATACATTACTAAAAACCTACAAAGCAGTTGACCTTCCTAGACTTGTAACAGCCGAGTCATACTTGATGCGCGCTATCAAACTGAGAGAAGATTTTGAGAAAGGCAACTATCAGGCTCTGCCCGGCTATGAATCGATTAACTGCAGCGACCAATCTGGTGGTGTCTGGCGGCCATTATCAGATCTCGTTGTAATAGAACAGTATCGCGGAAACATTGGCAAAGCGCTTTCTCTTGCCTATAAGGTAAGGGACCTGAAAATTAAGCAGGTAGGAGAGGCTAACATTTCCAGCGAGATTCTGAGTATAGCTGGTTTCCTATGGCAGCAAGGAAAAGAGAAGGAATGTTTTGAGCTGGTCGAGCATCAGGCAGCGGTTTTTCTCGAAAGCAAAGAGCCAATAGACTTTGCGCGCTACTGCGATATTTTCAACTGGGCCAACGCTCGGAATCAAGACCTCCTCTACCGGCTAATGCATAAGTGCATGCCCATCTTGTCCAAAGATGGCTTAGCCGGTGACACCAGCGAATACAAACGATGGGAGGAGATCTATCAAAAGTTAGAACAGCAACGAACAAACATTTAGCCATGGAGTCACCAATGGAGTCACCTGCAGAGCGATCAGTCGAAAGAACGGCACTTATTAGTGACGTGGCAGCAATATTGCCCGGCGAGTTTCACTTGCTTGATTATCTGGGCGAAGGTGGTCATGGCATAGTCTTTAAGGCTATCTTCAAACCACTTCAGACCCAGGTCGCGTTAAAGCTGATAAAACAGGACGACCCAGAGCGAATGGTGCGAGAACTCGAGCGCATGCAAAACGAAGCACGCATTCTTGCAAGGCTCCAACATCCGAATGTCATTAAGGTTTTTCAAATGGCGAAGTGCACTGACGGAACGCCGTTTCTCGTTTGTGAGTACATAAACGGTGAAACACTCTCGTCCTATCTCCAAAACAACGGACCAATGAGTTTGGATGAGATCAAAAACGTCTTCTGCCAAATTCTCGATGCTCTTAAAGTCTCTCACGATCAGGGACTCATTCATAGAGACATTAAACCAAACAACATCATGCTCTTCAAAGAGAACTCCAATGCACCGCTTTCTGTAAAAGTCCTCGATTTTGGAATCGCGAGAAACTTGGCAGAGGCTGCCACTTCAGGAGGTGCCACCACTACTTCACTTGGGCTGACTCGCACCATACAAGTTACGGGCAGCGCGCCATACATGAGCCCCGAACAATGCAGAGGTGGACAAATCGATCCCCGCACAGATATCTATTCACTAGCATGTGTCTTATATGAATGTTTGTCCGGCAGACCTCCATTTGTCGGAGAGACACCGATTCACACCCGATACATGCACATCCACGAGCAAGCAAAACAGCCCTCAGATAAAACCGATGAGCACATCCGCGAGAAGGGCAGCCTCTATCAGCTAGTGCTCAAAGCACTTTCGAAAGATCCAAAGAACCGACCGCAAAGTGCAGAAGAGTTCAAGACCGAACTAGTAGCCGCATGCGCAAAGTCAAAATTCAGCAATCCAAACAGGAAGCACCGTCAGCCACACTCTATCTCTCCAATAAGACAAATCAATGTCAACACCTTGCTTCTAGCTGCCTCTTTAATGAGCATAGTTGTCTTTGGCGCAAGTTCCCTCTTTCTACTTTCTTCAAAAGAAGAGAAACACATAAAAGATCCGTCCAGAATCGAGAGTATCACACACAAAGCCGATCTCAATGATCCAGAATATCAACTGGCTTCGGCAAGGAATGATATTGAGACCACCTATCGTTTTGCTCTTGCAGGATTCGAGTCCCGAAGATTGGAAGTTCGGGCTTGGGAAAAAATAGATCGCGCCTTACCCAAAATCAGCAAGAATAATAAGGCTCTTTTGTTCGCTGCATGGAGCATGAAAGCCGGGCTGTGCAATCCACTGAATCTTTCGGATCAAGCTAAGCACTACTGGGAAACGGCATTGAAATATTGCCGCCAAGACGGAAAGGAAACCCTTGAAGCCTCGCAATGTTACTTGGGTCTTGCCAAATGCTACCTGGCGAGTAACAAATCACCGGCAGACATCCAACTAGCAGAAGCCAATGCGCAAAGAGCCCTTGCTCTAAGGGAACTGAATGAACGGGAAGCACTGCCCTTGCTCCCAATCCCAGGAACACTTGACCAGGTAAGAGACAAAATCTCGGAGCTCACAAGCACACTGGAGGTCCTGGGAGAAATAGCGTCCAAGCAAGGCAAAGACGAAAAGGCAATAATCTTCTTTAGGCGAGCCTTTGAAAATCAACAGAAAAATTATGGGACTGCTGCTGCCATTGCGCAGGCTAAGCTACTAGCGGCTGGACTTTATACTAGAAACAAGCTAGAAGCAGAGAGCTTCATCCGTCGATATATAGACGCCCTAGGCAGTAGCCCCGATGTTTCTTTGAGCGATTACGCAAATATTCTGACCTGGTGCCAGCAAAATAGTAGCCGAGAATTCTTTGAAGAATGCACTGACACTTCCATGGAAGCTTTGAATAGAAGAGGCTACGCGCCAAGCCCGAGCGAAGAAGCATCATTCCGAATGTTTGTTGATCTCTATGGACGAAACAAGAAGAATAGCAAGAAGTAAACAGTTCATCTTTGCTCAAGAAGTTCGAGTAACAAGATATTCCAACTCATAAAGTCTGGTGCCCAGAGCGGCGCCGCAGTCTCTGCATTGTAGTTCTCATACATCGTCCCAGTAGCCTCCAAGACCTTTTCCACGGCACCACAGGTGGCACTAGCTATTTTCTTCGCCTCAGCATTTAGACCACGCTTCACGAGCATACGCGATGCCAGCGCATTTGGAAGTATCCACATCGGCCCCTGCCAATGAGAGACAATGACACGTCCGTACAAACCACGTTTGGATTGGCTATATAGATTTTCCGAGGCAGCAAGCGAAGCAAGTCCACACGGGCGAAGAAAATGCTCTTCATTCATGATGTTGGTTTTGATCGTCCGGTTTGATCGATCATCATTTGCTAGTCCAAAGAATACTGGACAGAGTCCTGACCAAGCGCGAAGCTTAACTTGCTTTTTGAGCCGCGGATGATAGTTCCCATACATACCTAATTCTTCAATCCACAGGTATTTTTCAACTAGCTCTTGAATTTCCTTTGCTCGATCCCGATATTCTTGAGCGCGCCTGCCGTCTTTCGACAATTCGCACAAATCGGCAAAAGCATTATATTCAGCGAACAGGTAAGCATTCAGATCGCTGGCAAGCAGCTCTCCATCAGGAAACCGGCCCGGCTCGTCGTTTTCGTCTTTCTCAGCTTCCAGCGGATACAAGAGCGCAAGATTGTCATCGATCCCACTTTCAAGCACGTTTCGCCAGTGATATAAACCGCTGGAATGGCGGCGAGTTTCGGCAAAATACTTGTAATAGCAATCTAGTCCGAGAATTTCTGATGGTCCCAATTTATAGCGCACATCCTGCGTTCGCTTATATTCAGCCAAGCATGTTTGGGCAAGGAAAGGCTTGCACAGATCTCCTTTATCCCAAATTCTGCTCGGAGAAACTGTGCGCGGGATGTAACCATCCTTATCTTGCAGCGAAAGAAAGTTTCGCAGGACATCCAGAGCCAAGCCATCAGCCCCCGCCCTCCAGGCGGCCTGGGAAAAGAAACAGGAATCCCAGTCATACATCTGCAAATAGTGTCCAACTCGGGAACGCTCCGGAACATCCGACGAATCGTCGGCCCCCGGACGAACAGCAATAGTCGGAGTTACATAGCGATAGTGGAAAGAACCCTCTGCCGGATGAATACACCCTTTTGCACTTTCAATAATGAAGGTCTTCAGCGCGTCCTTTGTAAGCACAAGCCCTTTTGCCATTGAAATTCTCCTTGTAAACGCTCCGGGTTAGCGGGGCTATCGCCCATCTCAACAGACTCCGCTAATTAACTTGGGCGCATGCAATGCGCCCGTTCCAGTTTAAGATCCCCAGCATATTCTGCCCGGAGGCACTTTATCAGCCTGGAACGAAAAGATCCAAGCCGGCGCCTTTAAAGTCACGTAAAAGACACGAAATTTTGGCAAACTCTAGCTACTAGCAACCCGCGCTATAGAAAGTTCGCTGGCCCAGGACCGGCGGAACTCACTGTAGAAATACACACTTCGCCATGGTCAGACCACGTGTTTCTACATATGCGCGACAACGGAAGACTAGTATCTTGATTCTGGGGATCGGGTAGAAAAATGATTAACCACGAGTCGATCAGAAATATTCGCCTTGGCGAGCTGTTGGTCCATGCCGGATTGGTAAGGAAAGCAGACGTCGAAGGGCAACTGGCTGTGGCTCAATTCATGGGATTGCCGCTTGGCACACTCCTGGTCCGCGAAAAGAAAGTTACCAGTGACGTTCTTCGTGTCGCGATTCGCCTTCAGACACTGATATCAGATGGCATGATTTCGCTTGATCTTTCTTGCACCGCTCTGCGCGACATATACAGAAATCGGGTCACAGCAGCAGAAATTTTGGAATCGCTTGACTCATATTCTGAAAATGTTCGAACCTGCCGTCTAGGCGAACTACTTGTCGACGCAGGCTTGGTCACAGAAGTGGAACTCGGACGCGCGCTTGTCAACAGCGCTGAAAACCGCGCGCCCCTCGGAGAGGCGTTGATTCAAATTGGCGCTTCCACACCGGAGGTAATCGGCGCCGCACTATTTGCCCAAAGCAACGTGAGAGCTCGCATGTTAGACTATCCATCGGCAGTAGCGGAGTTGAAAACTCTGAGCCTGGCGCCAAGGAATACCTACATGCAAGCTTGTTGATGTTCTGTGTAGTCTACGAATTTACTATTAAACCCGGCGACGATGATGCTTTTGTCCAGGCATGGATTGAAGGAACGCGCGAAATTATGAGCGTTCACGGCGGTCTGGGGTCACGCCTGCACCGATTAGGCGAAGGGTTGATGATTGGCTATGCACAATGGCCATCTCGCGAGGTCTGGCAAAAGTTCGAAGATTCACACGATCCACTGATTTTCGCCACCATGAAAAACTACTGCACAGATGTGAAGGCGCTCTACCACATGGATGTGCTCGCTGATCTTTTGACTTGCGTCGCGCAAGAGCAACGATAAATAAATTATATCCGGGCGTGCTTTGAGTTATTTTAGCCAGCGTGTTTGAGGCCGATTCCTTGATCGCACGACGGCAGGACGTTCTCCCGTGGCTCCCAGGATCGGCATCCGAATTTTGAGAACACCTCGATCCGATCAGATTAGGCGGGGACGCCGGCGTTACCACCTATCTCATAAGAGAACGAATTGCCGTCAATGTAGCAGCGACACATGCATCCGCCCACTAGATGTTCAGCGTTTTAGTTCTCCTTGCAAGAAAACAATAGAAAGGCGAAGATCCCTGGCTTTAATGAATGGTTCGTCCAACCGAAAGAACTTAACCACACCGTTGGTACTATGCAAGCCGAGACGCTCATTCAGTCCCTGCTCAAGTTTCAGTGATCCCGTGAATGAACCTATTTTGGTGCCGTGCATTGATACATCGAAAGACCCAGCCGCTCTTTCGTTGAAGCGATCCTCAGATGCCGGCTTGACGTCGGCGCTCCCAGCCCAGCTCGTTGATCGGCGGTTTTTCCAGAGCGCGATTCCCTCTTCTCAAAAGCCGGAGGGACGTCCTCTCCACGGGTAGGGCGACCATAATCATCCGGCTTAACGGCATAAGAATTTGTAGTGCCTTTTTACCAGACAACTAGTCAAGCAGTTTCAGTTTGAAAGAGGCGCGGCATATGGCTGATATCGTTGGCAAGAATGCCGACAATGAGTCACAAGTCCCACTGACCATGAGGTTCAGCATGCCGCGCGACATTCCAGTTGGAAACGGAAAGGTCCTGATCAACTTCGACAAAGAGTACAACATGCGGGATATCTACTATCCCCATGTGGGCCAAGAGAATCAAACGATTGGCCGCCAGTCGCGCTTCGGCGTGTGGGTGGATGGAGAGTTTGCTTGGGTCGGTTCCGATTGGAAGATCGACCGCAAATATATGAAGGAATCCCTTGCCACCGATGTTATTCTTCGGCACGACAAGCTTGCCATCGAGCTTCGCTGCCATGACGTTGTCGATTACATACACGACATCTACCTCAAGGAAATTGTCGTCAAAGACCTCAAAGGGCAGAACAGGCAAGTGCGTTTGTTCTTCCACCATGATTTCTACATCTCCGAAAACGAAGTTGGCGACACGGCCTTCTACGACCCACGCACAGAATCTGTAATTCACTACAAGAAGAACAGATGGTTTCTCACCAATACATCCGGCAAGAAAATAGGAGTCGAGCAATGGGCGACAGGCAAGAAAGCCGTTGGCGGCATGGAAGGAACTTTTCGGGACGCGGAGGACGGGGAGCTGGGCTGCAACGGAATTGCGCAGGGCTCAGTCGATTCGACGATTCGAACATCAGTGGACGTACCCGCACGCGGCGAAGCAAAGGCGCACTATTGGATCGCCTTTGGGGAGGACTACGAGTCGGTGGTTGAGCTCGACAAAATCATTCGAAACCAATCACCACACTACTTCGTTCCGCGCAACCAAAATTACTGGCGACTCTGGGTGAACCCGGAGCATATCGATTTCCAGAATTTGCCCGCTAAAGTAGTTGATCTTTTCAAACGAAGCCTGCTGATTATTAGAACGCAGGTGGATGATGGTGGCGCCATAATTGCGGCCAACGATCATGATATCGCTCAGTTTGCGCGCGACACCTATTCATACATGTGGCCGCGCGACGGTGCTCTGGTAGCGGCGGCGATGACACGGGCTGGATATCGCGACATATCACAAAGATTCTTCCAATTTTGCGCAGAAGTGATCAAAGACGAAGGTTACCTGCTACACAAATACAATCCTGATAAGACATTGGCTTCCAGCTGGCACCCGTGGATCCGAGACGGCAAGATGGACCTACCAATTCAGGAAGACGAGACAGCACTGGTAATTTGGTCTTTGTGGCAGCACTTCCGCAAACATCGCGACGTGGAGTATGTTCGTTCTCTGTTTGAACCCCTCATCACCAGAGCCGCAGAGTTCATGGTTCGTTTCCGCGATCCCGAAACGAAATTGCCGATGCCATCGCACGATTTATGGGAAGAGCGTTACGGGGTACACCTTTTCACAGTAGCAAGCGTGATCGGGGGCTTACGAGCTGCGGCCAATTTCTCCCAGGCATTTGGTGAAATCGACCACCATAATCGTTATGAGGAAGCTGCCAACGAGATTCAAGAAGCGATGCTCAAACACCTCTGGAGCGAGGAACACGGGCGTTTCTGCAGGATGGCAACACGCACGGACACCGGCTACAAGCTCGACATGACAATCGATGCTGCAATGTACTCGATTTTCGCATTCGGCGCGCTTCCTGCCAGCGATCCAAAAGTAAAAGCGACGATGGAAGCCATTCGCGAACGACTCTGGGTTAAGACAGACGTCGGTGGTGTAGCGCGTTACGAAAATGACTACTACCATCAAATCTCGCAAGATATTGAAAAGGTCCCTGGCAACCCATGGTTCATCTGCTCAATGTGGCTTGCGCAATACGATATTGCAAGCACACACAACCCAGATGCACTCCGTGACGCAGTCACAATCTTGGAATGGGTGGCTGATCATGCCCTTCCATCAGGTGTGTTAGCTGAGCAGGTTCATCCATATACCAACGAGCCATTGTCGGTTTCTCCATTGACATGGAGCCACGCCACGCTTGTAATGGTCGTTCTCGAGTACCTTGAGAAACGCCGACAACTTATGGCAGAGGCGGTTTTCGCACATACCATCTCTCCCCTCTAATTGAACATCGCAAGACAAGCCCTTTCCAAGCGTGTCGGCAAGGGCTTCGTCTGTGATAATCTGATCAATCTTCGAAGATAGAAGACTTACTTGTCGAGAGCGATACTCGTCGCTCGGCGACGCCCTCATCAAAGAAGTCCGCGCAAAGACACGTTCAGAGAAGCCCCAACCGGCGATTCATCGCCACTTCAAGGAGTTCGAAATAATGACCGAGACAGCAACCAAAAAGAAATTCTTCGGCGTCGAGTACGACCCACAAGTACATGAGTTGACCGCCTTTACTGTGGACGAACCATACGAAGCTCCGAAGGATCCGCTCGTCATAAAAGATCCCTTCAGCTATCTTCAGCCGTGGAGTGGATACGTCAACGAATCTCCTTTGCCGCCGGCAGACGCGGCTCGCGTTCCAGCACAGACGTCTAACCTGAAAACAAGCATGCGTTATCAAGGCGTTGAGGTTATAGGCAACAAATGGATGAAGCTCGCCTGCTCCGAAGCGTTGAAATCAGTACAAACAGGCGGTGGACCATTCGCCACAATCATTGTCCAAATCGAAAACGATAGCAACCGCGCAATTCGCTACTGGTCAGCATGGAACCGCGTCAGCGAATGGGTAGACCCGACTGCGCACGGCGAAGTTACAGCAATCCGCCAAGCTTGCCAGGAATTGGGCGTTATCAATCTCGGAGAGATCCGCAAAGACGATCCAAACTTGAAGCTCCCACAAAAAGGTGAGACAACGCGCTGCGAACTATATACATCGGCAGAACCGTGCCCGATGTGCTATGCCGCAACACGTTGGTCGAGAATCAACAAGATCTATTTTGCTGCCACCATATATGATGCTGCCAACCAAGGCGTAGCCTTCTCAGACGAGCCAATTTATGCCGAATTGGCCAATCACTACATCGACCGCCAGAAGATGGGAGTATGGTGCTACCAGTGCACGACAGACAACTCACTTGATGCATTCAACCACTACAAACGTAGCGGCATGGTCAAGTACTAAAAGTCGCGCCTGCAGGCAGCTACAAAAAAAAGAACGAGCAAATCCATGGTGAAAGCCTAAAGCGCTAAAGCCATGGATTTCTCCTTGCGAGGATCCTAAATTACGGTCCTGCGTTATTTCGTGATACGCATTTGGAGCTGTTCGCGGGGCATTCCGAGGTTGTTCTTGCGCACTATATCTACAGAATTGTTCGCTTGAGCGCTTGAGCTTTGAATAACGATGTTTTCCATTACGTTGCCGATTCGATCTTTGATCACAACGTTGGTTGATCGCTTGCCCGGACCATTTGCTACGCTGTCGATCTGAATCGTTTTCAACAATGTTCCGAGTCTATCTTTCAACTGCGCGTTTGTAATGTACCGATCGTTGGGCAACTGACTTGTCTTGAAGTGCAATTGTTGCATTACGATTCCCTGGCCATTCTTGATTTGATAATCACCGGAAGTATCATTCTGAGTTTGAACTATTGTCAGATCCTTTAGCTGAAATGGATTTCCGTTTTGGTCCTTGCTTACGACATTGGCAACGATTCTATTGTTTGCTTCAGTCATAACAAGACGCGTGCTGCTTTCGGTTCTGCCGAATTCGTTCTTCACGACACTGTCCGAAACAGTTCGTCCATTGCCTGCCGATGACGTTTCTACATGAACGGTTTGAATCAATCGTCCATTCGGTTCTTTTACAGTGGTATCACTAATTGACTTGCCACCGACTTGCGATGTCTTGATCTCTTCACGCTCAATTGGGCGCCCATGTCCGTCCCGGTTGTAAGCGGATCCAGTAAACCCGCTACGAGTATTGCCAGTCGTAATTTGAATTGATTCAAGCAAGCGACCGGAAGCATCGCGGCGCCTTATATCGGCGTTTCTTCCGATCTCTTCATTGAGCACTACATCAACACGACCATCATCCAGGTAGCGCAGGCTAACGCCGGCAGCACCTAACTTGTCGCCACTTGCCAGTTCCAGGTTTATTTTGTCGTGTTCGAAATCTACAATGTCAGGCATAAGCTAATCCTCGGACAATCGGTCCACAGTTTAGCCAGCTCCAATTGCCCCATCCGATTTTACGCAGATCTGGGGGCGAACACATGCGTAAAAGCCCCACGGAGAGTGTCGTTCCAGCTGACATTGTTCTAATGGAACATCTCTAGTTTTTTGAGCTTGAGCACCGCAGCTCAAACGAATCTCGCTTTGAATCACTGGTATCAAAGTTCACGCAACTCGGATGCACCGTCCATCTCAGGCAGTTCAACCGAAATGATTATTATGAAAGAGTAGTGATCAATTCGTGTAATTCTAGTGACCAAAAATCAACTAGCGCCCAAAACAAAATAAGCGCTGATGAAGCTGCGCCAAAAACATATCAGACTCATCGCCCATGTAATCAGCACTTTAATACAAATCACATCTTAGACTGTAGCCAGTCCGGTACCACCGAACTAGGATTAGGACAGACTTGCCCAAAACGAAGGATAATTATGAAAGCAGTAATTTTCGATGTTGACGGCACACTCGTGGACTCTGTTGATTTGCATGCAGAAGCATGGCGACAAGCTTTTGCAAAGTACGGGAAGAATATCAATTTTCAGGCCGCTCGCGACCAAATCGGCAAGGGCGGAAATGAACTAATGCCACACTTTTTCGGCAAGAAAGAGTTAGAACAATTCGGTTCTGAAATGAAGGAGTTTCGAGCCAAGCTTTTCAAAGACAAATTCATTGATAAAGTGAAACCTTTTCCTGAGGTTAGAGAACTGTTGTTGCGTATCAAAAAGGAAGGAAAGAAGATCGCTGTTGGTTCCTCGGCCCACAAAGACGAACTCGAGCACTACCTGAAAATAGCTGATATCAAAGACTTGGTGGACATCACTACAAGTGCAGACGATATCGAACGTGCAAAACCACATCCGGATGTTTTTCAGTTTATCCTACGAAAATTGGATTTGCTACCAGGTGATACCATCGTTGTAGGAGATTCACCCTACGATGCAGAGGCCGCCGGTAAAGCTCAAATACAAACCATCGGGGTACGATGCGGCGGCTTTGATGAGAACACGCTCTACGAAGCTGGTGTAATCGCTATATACGACAGTCCGGCAGACATACTGCGGCAGTACCAGAGTGCACTGCAACGCCGATGAGATCGACTTTTTCGTCAAAACAGTGGGGCTTTTCCCAATGCAAGCAAAGCTTGTATGCATTGCAAATTGACAGACCTTTGATATTGTTAATAGACGCTAATGTGGGAAGGGACAGCCAGTATTGCTGTCTCAGTTGGTTTTGCGAGTTGTTTTCGAAGAGTGCGCACTAGGGATGCGCACAGTTTCTCCTTGAGGAAGTAATTATGAGAACACTTATTCAGCCAATCGCGCTGCTTATCGCTAACGCCGGCGTATTTACTGCATTAACAGTTGCATCTGCAGAAGTTGCATATAAAGCAAATGAATCAAAGTCCGCCGATAAAACTCCTGTCCAGCACTCAACGGACTTGGAACTGGCAAAGGCACGCCGCATAATAGATTCGATGGAACGACACGGGATAAGGGATGAGGCGTTGCAAGATCTAAAACATGATCTTTCGAAACAGCTGGCACTGCACGCTCCGTCACAGCATCAATCACAAAATGAGTATCTTCGATTCCGCACTGCCGATGGAAGATGGAGAGGCAGCCCTGTCGCCGGACCAATCAGCCAAGAGATTCAACCACTCAATGAGCGCGCCGACTTCACACCACAGCTCAATGAGCAATTATTTCAAGGACAAGCTAAACAAGCCTACTAGCCGACCTCTCAACACGAATTGCATAAGCAGCGCGATTAGTCTGTTCTTTCGCGTGACAGCAAGCGGTACTGCTGAAGAAAGTCGTATGTTTCCGACAACCCGTGCTCCGAAAGTTCCGCAGAGGGGATATTCTTAAGTTCACCCAGGAGTCCCATATTATTGTCGGATGATCGCTGGTTGGTAATGCGATAGAGAGCCTCAGTGGCCTGCAAGGCATGAAGCCCCTTGTTAAGCTCGTCAAGCTGCACTCGAGCCTTTTTCATATCCTTATTACGACAATAATAAGTGCCCATAGCGGCATGCATAGAACAAAATGCTCTAAGCTCTTCGTTGCTTAAGCCGTATTCCAAAACGTGTTTGAAACCGAACTGATCGCATAGTTCGCCAATCTCCTTTTGCTGCTCTTCCGCAAGATCGATGCGACCCTCGGAAGCATACTTTCTGGCAGTGATCAGGCGAAGGATAAGCTGATGCCGCAATTGTGCTCGTCGTTGCATTGTTTTTTTCACAATCTCAGTAACTCGCTGAAACTCCGCCAGATCCCCGCTGGAAAGGAGCATTCGGACCAATGCGATGCAATGCTTTCCATAATCAGCGCTATCATCTCCACATTTTCCAGGACAGTGTTCCTCAGCCTGGAAACGCAAAAAAGCAGCATCATAGAATGTACTGGAGTTTAATGAAGGAAATGCGCGGGAGTTCCTGGAAAAGATTTTTGCAAGGGACAACCACTGCTTCTTTTCTTTTGTATTCTTGAGAAGATAAGTAGAGACAACCTGAAGTTCTTCTACCATGGCTTTGGGCATTGGTTCGTTGCCCTTACTAATGCACCAGCTCCCTGCAAAACTTAGCAAGTTATCAAAATAAGCCTGCGCCAAGGCGTAGGTTTGCTGGTTCAATCCCGGTGCGCCGGTGGCGGTTTCTCGATACAAAGTAAAATAGTCTCGAAGCAATTCGCGCTGATTATCCTTGCTCCACTTAAGATTTAGTCGGCTGTATGCTGTTGAATTGATAGTATTGTTGGCTTCCTCAAAATTCCGTTCATTCAGCAGTGTCTCAATCTTCTGGTCAAAATACTTTATGGCGTCCTCAGGTGAAGCAGCGCTTCGGTAGTAATTATCATCATCATGTTTGGGCCCAGCCACAAGCCAAAGAGCAACAGCCACGAGCGGAATCGCAAACAAAGAAACTCGAACGACTTTAGGGGCAACCCTACTTCCTTTTCGATTGTTTGATCTTGCAAACGTTGAGGCAAGCGTAGAAGCGCTGCTGCTTTTTTCAATTTTTTCCAGTTCCTGCAAAACATCAGAGAATGAATGATGTCGTTTCTCTGCATCTTTCTGAAGTCCTTTTTGCAAGAAGGCATTTACAGATTGCTCGGTCTTTGCCGATACATCCTTGTTTTGAATCTGCAAAGAATCCGGGAGTTCGCTCAGTTGTTTTGCAAGTATCTCTGCACGTGTGTTTGCAATAAACACTTGTTGCCCACACAATGCTTCAAATATGATGCAACAAAAGGAATAGATGTCGGATCTTACATTCAGCGCGTCCCCCCGACATTGTTCAGGGCTCATGTAAGCGGCCGTACCAACGAGTTCCGAGTTTAACGTTTGCGTATCATCAAGCGATTTTGAAATTCCGAAGTCCATGATCTTGGAATCGCTCAGATGAAGCTCATCAAGCAAGATATTTTCGGGTTTCAGGTCTCGATGAAGCACATTTTTCGATTCCAAATGAATCATTCCCGCACAGATTGCTTTCCCGATTTCTAATACCTGTCCAAGAGCTATTGGAGCCTGACTGACCAAACGTTCTCGCAATGTTTGCCCGCTGAGATACTCCATAACGAAGAATGGATACAGCTCCACCGTTAGTCCGATTCGAAAAATGCGAACGACATTCTTGTCTTCAATGGTGCTTAAGATCTTGGCCTCGCGAAGGAAGGCTTTTAAATCTGATTCCGAACCAGTGTTGGTTACCAGTACCTTTATTGCTACTTCTCTGCGAAGTATTTCATCAAAAGCTTTATAGACAACGGCACTTGCACCACGCCCAGCGACATCGATGATTCGATATTGTTCTTGAAAAAGCTGGCCTTTCTCAAGCTCCATAGGTCCCCGCTGCACCATGATCTAGAATCCCCGTACATACTAGCTCATCGCAGATGTCACGAAAGACCAAAGATCCGAAACTTAAGAAAAAAGATTTCCATTCCTCACAGCAGACTCACAAGTGGCTATTACTATTCAAGCCATGTAAAGCACAAACAAACCAGCGACCTGAGTAAGTCGCCAAGGCAAAAAGAGGAATACATCATGACTAACATCGTAGCAACCAAAAAGAATCTGCAATTCTTCGGAGTCCAATACGATCCTGAAGTTCACCCGCTCACTGCATTTGCGGCTGATGAACCTTACGAAAGACCGACTGAGAACCTTGTCATTGAAAATCCCTTCACTTATCTGCAACCCTGGAGTGGTTACGTCAATGAATCTCCTCTTCCGGAAAAAGACGCCATCCGCGTTCCGGCACAAACCTCAAATATCAAACCAAGCTTGAAGTATGCTGGTGTTGAGGTCATCGGTAACAAGTGGATGAAATTAGCTTGTTCTGAAGCTCTTGCTTCTGTTCAATCAGGCGGCGGTCCCTTCAGCACCGTCATTGTCCAAATCGATGATGAAACCAATCGCGTTATCCGCTACTGGGTTTCCTGGAATCGTGTTACTGAATGGGCTGACCCAACCGCTCACGGTGAAGTTACAGCTATCCGCCAAGCATGCCAGGAACTCGGTGTTATCGATCTCGGCAAGATCCGCAAGGATGATCCAAATCTCAAGCTCGAACAACAAGGTGCAACCAGCCACTGCGAGCTCTACACCTCGGCTGAACCATGCCCGATGTGCTATGCCGCTACACGCTGGGCAAGAATAGACCACATCTTCTTCGCTGCCACCGTATATGATGCAGCCAACCAAGGTGTCGGCTTCTCTGATGAGCCCATCTACGCTGAAATCTCGCTCAACTATGTTGACCGCAAGAAAATGGGTTCATTCTGCTACCAGTGCACCGTGGACAACTCGCTCGACGCGTTCAACCACTACAAACGCAGTGGCGCCAACAAATACTAAGCGAGCTGAGACTCGATCCCAAGAAAGCCGGCTCACCGCCGGCTTTTTTTTACCCCAATATCCTGGATTCAGACGGTTTCCCACAATTTGGAAAAAGGTCCAGTATCACAGCCGTCGTGAGCCCAACATGCCGCGATCTCCTAAAGTTGCTGGTTCTTTCTACGGGCGTTATGATCGCAGCAATTTTTGTTAGCAGATAAGCACGCCTAACACGTTTTTATTTAGCAAGATCCTTAAGAGTATAGCTCCCTTGCTGCATTAGGGACGCATCCCATTCATTGTTTCTTGCCGGATTGCGATAAAGCGTGAAGCGATAATTTTTCCCGGTAGACACTGTTACCTGGCCCTTGCCGTCTTTGCAGGTAGTGAAATCGACCGTAACGGGATAAGCTTGCACATTGGCTGCAGCTAAAAACTGCGTATCTGTCGGTTTCCATGTGTACGGAGAGCCGACTTGAATGCGATCAATTGTGCACCCCTGTTTATATTGAAAAGATCCCTCTTCGACTTCGTATTTTGCTTTGATCACTTTGCTAAAAGTGTCGGCATTTGCCGGCCATCCTGACGAATTAATGTGCGGATTTGGAACACAATTGCATGAGGCTATTCCTCCAACTTTCCCTGTCGTTTCAGCCAATCCCGAAGGCATATTTCGGCGTGCTGTGGCAGGAGATATGGAACTCGGAATGCGACCAGCAATTTGGGAGCTATTGGAGTTTGTGCCTGACGCTGAAGTAGGTGGAACTAATGATTGATTTTCCGTTGATTTCACTGCTGCTTCTGAAACTATCTCGGATCCTGGTTTAGAGATAATTGTCGTTCCTGACAGACCTGGAGTGTCGTCATCGAATTGAATGGTGTAGTAGTCCTTGCGGGGAACTGACTGCACCACACCCCGCTTATAAACTGCTCCATCAACGACCCAAGCAACACGGTCTCCAGCTTTGATATCTTGAGCAAACGCTAATTGGGAGAAGCAAAAACATGACAATGAACATACTACAAATGACCACACCGATACTATGAGTGACCGCATGGCAGCGCCCTCCTAAAAGATATCTATCCTACAACGTAATCAGTTTTTTCGGGCAACATATCATCCGTGCATGTGATCCGCATGTGATTTCTCTTAAACTATTGGGGCCTTGTATGACTATTCGTTACCTGCCGGAGCACGCAGTAAGCCGATCTTCACTTTGGCGATTCTCACAATTTTTGCACAACTATTTTCAAATCCTCACAGCGGACTCACAAATGATCGTTACTATTCAAGCCATGGAAAGCACAAACAAACCAGCGACCTGAGTAAGTCGCCAAGGCAAAAAGAGGAATACATCATGACTAATATCGTAGCAACCAAAAAGAATCTGCAATTCTTCGGAGTCCAATACGATCCTGAAGTTCACCCGCTCACTGCATTTGCGGCTGATGAACCTTACGAAAGACCGACTGAGAACCTTGTCATTGAAAATCCCTTCACTTATCTGCAACCCTGGAGTGGTTACGTCAATGAATCTCCTCTTCCGGAAAAAGACGCCATCCGCGTTCCGGCACAAACCTCAAATATCAAACCAAGCTTGAAGTATGCTGGTGTTGAGGTCATCGGTAACAAGTGGATGAAATTAGCTTGTTCTGAAGCTCTTGCTTCTGTTCAATCAGGCGGCGGTCCCTTCAGCACCGTCATTGTCCAAATCGATGATGAAACCAATCGCGTTATCCGCTACTGGGTTTCCTGGAATCGTGTTACTGAATGGGCTGACCCAACCGCTCACGGTGAAGTTACAGCTATCCGCCAAGCATGCCAGGAACTCGGTGTTATCGATCTCGGCAAGATCCGCAAGGATGATCCAAATCTCAAGCTCGAACAACAAGGTGCAACCAGCCACTGCGAGCTCTACACCTCGGCTGAACCATGCCCGATGTGCTATGCCGCTACACGCTGGGCAAGAATAGACCACATCTTCTTCGCTGCCACCGTATATGATGCAGCCAACCAAGGTGTCGGCTTCTCTGATGAGCCCATCTACGCTGAAATCTCGCTCAACTATGTTGACCGCAAGAAAATGGGTTCATTCTGCTACCAGTGCACCGTGGACAACTCGCTCGACGCGTTCAACCACTACAAACGCAGTGGCGCCAACAAGTACTAAGCAAGCTGAGATTCGATCTCAAGAAAGCCGGCAAATCGTCGGCTTTCCCGTTTGCTGCAGTAATTTTTCAAGAGGTACACTCTTGCCACAAGTTTCTCCTATTATTCAATCACCAGCCCAATCTACCCGAACCGAATTGACCTCAGCAGTTTAAACCACTGCTGAGGTTGTTCTTTGGAGCAATAATGCATTGTGTTTGGTATTCTAGTGCAGCGACTTCTGCGGACCTGTAAGCATGGATATCAAAATCGTTGATGGCGATTTATTAGATCAAAAAACTGAGTGCATCGTTAATGCTTGGAATACACAAATAATTCCGTGGTGGCTGCTCATTCCGCACGGAGTTTCCGGAGCTATAAAGAAGCGCGCTGGCTATGCTCCCTTTAACGAAATTGCCGGAAAAGGTGTGCTTAAACCAGGGACCGCAGTAATGAGTTCCGCCGGGCGACTGCCGTTCAAATGTATTATTCACGTGGCGTCAATAAATTACATTTGGTGCGCCACGCGAGATTCGATCTACAACTCGGTTGTGAACGCCATGCAACTAGCAAAGGACAACAACATCAAGTCGATTGCATTTCCGCTCCTGGGAGCTGGTACTGGCGGATTCAACTCCCAGCAGGCGGAAGAGCTGATGCTCGAGGCGCTTAAGAGAAATGAGTTTCCGATAGAAGTCGTGTTGGTACGCTTTTGCAAGAACTAGCGTCCTGCTCACAGATTCCGCACGATACGGCGATAGATTAGTATCGTTAGGAGAGCACGGAGCCAGGAAAATGAACATGCTAAACATTGCTCGCCCCATCGCACTCTCGGTGCTGGTATTTGCTGCCGTCTTGTTGATAATGCCGGCTTTGTGCTGGGATCAAGATGCAACCGGATCGCAACCGACCATAGCGCATGTCAGGCAGCTACCTTCTATTCATTAACATCGCGAAGAACATTCGTTAAGTCAGAAGCCGGCAAGATGCCGGCGCTCCCGGGATCGAACCAGCCACAAAGCGGCAAAAAGCAGAAAACCGATGCTCACATATTCTGCACGCGACGGATATACATTGATAGGGTTACTGAAACGAATTCGGAGCAAAGAGAAATGAACGTCCTACACATCACGCGACCAATCGCAATAGTTCTGATCTTCGTTGCCGCCATGTTCATTGTGCCGCAGCTCTACTGGGATGCGTTCGTGCTTCACTCCCCTGAAGTGGCACAGAGGCATCACGATCATCCATACGGATATTCGATGATCAGACGGCACTTTTGACACTGGTCAAAAAACCGTTCCTGTAATTCTCTGATTGGAACGGGTATTAATTAGAAGCCGGCAGGATGCCGGCGCTCCCGGGATCGAACCAGTGCCAGTGGCTAAGACTAAAAGGATCTTCGGGCGATGCCATTCGTCGCCGCCTAAGAGGGATTTGCTTTCTTCTCTGCTGGCGATGTGATTGCTGTTTTTACTCTGCTTATTCCTTCCAGAGTGAATTTGCAGCCAGGCTCTAATTCAAGGGTGTCGTTGTAGTATCTCAGTGCGGATTCAAAATCCTTTTTGACTTCGTAACAAGCGGCCATGTAGTAAGTAGAAGAGCTGCTCGCACCGAACGTGAGCAATGAATCAGAGAACGCCGCAAGAGCAGGCTCTACACGATTCAACCCGTAGTAAATTCTTCCGATCCAATAAAAGACATCATATTGTTGCTGCACCGAGTAGAAATTATCGCGAACGGCATCAATTATTTCGAGCAACCGTTTCTCCTGCAACACATTCAGCCCTTCTAGCGACATGTAGATTCGTGGCGCTGCCAGGCAAAAAACGACTGGATCGTAGTTGCACAATTGAATGTACCCCATGCAGGCACGCAGGATTTCCGACGATTTCTCTGACTTTGATGCCTCGACCTCAGTTAAGAGATCCTGCAGGAAATACAAGTAATTGCACGTATTGTGGCGATCGACACGCTCGCCAAATACATAGTTCGTTTGCTCTAAACTCGTCGTTTGCTGATCCTTCACAAGAATGCTCAGGGCAGTCGCAATCGACAAATTATCGTCACTGGTAAGCATGGTCTGACCGCCGAGTTCAGTAAAGAAGCGGTCAATCGCATCATAGTTCACGGAATAAGAGAATACTCCATGATGCGGCAAGAACGGTTGCTCTCGTAAGCCGTCAATATAAGCGGCATCAACAAAGCCCTTGTCCGAAGAGAGCAAAACAAGGCTGTTATCGGAAATCTCAAGCAGATTGGAGATGCAGTTAAACGCTCCCAGCGGAAACAAGATTGATGCATTTTCGTATTCAGCCTGGTAACTCTTCAATACCGCGTTCAAGCGGGAATCGCCATAATAGTCGAAGGACGCATCTCTGCAAGATTCGGACTTAATTAAATCATCGAATTTTAGAAGATCCGGTGCCTTTGGATTCGGCACATAGTGGAAGCTTTGAAGCACTTCCTTAAGCTGGTTTGAGTGAATCTGGAATGCGTCTTGTTTTATTGAATCGAAGAAGTAATTGGCGATTGCAATCACCGGATTCGTGCTCATGCCCGCTTCAAGCAGGATCTCATCGGACGACACGGTCAGATCTACAGACTCATCGCCTTCGGATTCAAGTTCCCTCAAAGCGCACTTTCTAATGGCTTTATCAGTTTCAGGTCTAAAAAGACCAAAATGCAAAAGCCCTCTTTCCGCGAAAGGTCTCAGCTTCTCGTTAGCCATCCAGCTGCGAACATTGTTGACGGTGAAGTCAGCCATCACGTAACGCAGATCAACTTGTTTCAGCGCCGAAAAATATTCCAAGAGCCTAGAAAGCTCTTTCATAAGATAGAAACTGAAGCATCCGCTCCCTGCTGCCATTTCCACTATATAAACCGGCTTGCTCAAATCAAGTTTTGAGAAATAGTCTCGCAAAAAGGCCAGAATTAACTCAGCATATGTCTCAGCTATGAACGGGTTGCTCGTCGGATAAAACGGAATTTCGTTCCAAGCAGATATGCTGGCGTTCTCATAATACTGTTCTAGAAGCGACCAAATCTTAGATTCGGAAAGGCGCTTGTTCTCTTCAAGTACATAGAAAGCTCCACGCTTCTCGCCAAGATCGACCGTAGTGTTAAGGGCTTCGCTGCTCATAACTCAGCTTCCTTTGTTGCTCTCGCAAGCAGACGTGCTAATGATGTGCTGCCTGTTCCGGACCTGACTAACGGGACCCCTTCATTCGCTGTTGAAGCTTGGCGTATAACTCCTTGGTTCGCTTAGCCTGAGGAGAGTCGGCACCAAGTTCTTTCGTGCGGATGTCCAGGGCTTTGCGGAAGAGTTCGTCCGCCTGCTTAAATTTGTTTTCGCGTGTATACAACATTGCCATTGCAGTCATTACTTCCGCCGCAGCAACACTGTTTTCACCAAAAGCCTTTTGTTTAATTTCGAGTGATTTTGTATAAAAGTTCTCAGCCTTCCCTAGCTGCCCCTTTTGAAACTCGAGCGTCCCCATATCCTTATAAACATCTCCAACCTGCGGAGACTGCGGACCAAATCTTTGAAGATCGAGCTTCAGGACTTTATCAAGAGTCGTTTGCGCAAGCTTTTGATTCCCTTGAACTACATAGATCTCAGCAAGAAACTGCATATACTCAGCCAGGTCATCAGAATTACCGCCGGTATTTTGTGATTCCTTTGCGATTGCCTGCTCTAGATACTTAATGGCGCCATTAAAATCGCCATTTCCAACAGCAATTTTCGACAATCCATAAAGGACATCCAGAATTCCCTTCTGATCCTTCGGTGGGGCCTTCGACAAGGTCTTCTCTGCGTCCTTCAAAAGCGGCTGAGCATCGTCGTTCAAGCCTTGCTGCAACATCATTAATGCCACATCTATTTTGGTGCGCGCAATGGTCAGATCATCGACATTGTTCTTCTGCTCCAGATCAATGAGCTTCTCATAAGTCTCCTGAGCCAAAGCAAACTTATCGCCTTCCTGATAGACATCTGCCAGCAGCGGCAATACTTCCATTTGTTTTTTGTCAGAATCTTTTTGCGCGATCGCAGCTTCCCAGGCATCTTTCAATACCTTCTCACTGGCGCCAAACTCTTCTTGATTCATGAGCATCTTTGCTTCAGTTATCATCGTAGCGACATTGGCTTTTTGTTCTTGAGCGGGAGTCAGGTCCTTAGGCGGCTGCAGCGGATGTTGCGCAGGATGATCAGGCCCCTTCATTGAGAACATGGCAAGAGCACCGATCGCGATCAATCCAATAGCACCGCCGATAATCGCCATTTGAGGAGGTTTGGAATCCGCAACCGGAGACGGTGCAGCACCACCATCAGTACCACCGCCCAGAGATGACATTGGGGGCAAAGTTCCACTAGACGTCTGCGAGCTAGCATCGATAGCAGCCGTCCCGGCGGAATCAGTTGAAGAAACTACAGGTGAGACCCCGGAGCTGGCGACATCCCCAGACGTGGAGCCAGAAAGCGCAGGGCTACCGCCTGTCGACGTTGCCGAGCTGTGTGCTGGTCCAGCTACTTGCGTGGATGCCAAATTCGGACGCTTCAACTGATCGGTCAGAAAGTCTTCTGGAATTGCATTTGGAGAATCCGCCGGCACTGCAAAGACCTTGTGACCAGCCGGCGCATGCGGTGTCTGGCGGCAAGCTTCGAGTGCTTCTCGAAACTCCAGCATATTTGTATAGCGCCCCTCGACGTCTTTCGAAATGGCTCTGAAGATAGCAGACTCAAGTTTTTCCGAGAGTCCGAGTTCTGGGACCACGTCGTTGAAACTCATTGGCATGTCGTTGACTTGCTTGTACATGCACTCCATCGGGTCGCGACCTGAGAACACAGGCTTGCCTGTGACGGTTCGGTACATTACACATCCTAGTGAGTAAATGTCAGAGCGTGGGTCAAGTTCCCGCCCGCGGCACTGCTCCGGACTCATGTACAACGGACTTCCGAAGACTTCGCCTGTATGTGTGAGCTGTTCAGCGCCGTCAGGCTGAAGCAGTTTAGCAATACCGAAATCCACTATTTTAAGAAAATCCGGCTGCCCATCATAATCAATAAGCATGATATTGGCCGGTTTCAAATCCCTGTGAATGACACCTTTCTGGTGGGCGTGCGCCAATGCCGAGCAAGCCTGGCTAAATATGTGTATGGCTCGCTCCGAAGCTAAATAGCCTTGCTCCTGCAGCAATGCAGCCAAACTGGTTCCTTCCAGGTAGTCCATAACCAGGTAGGGCATACCCTGGTCGGAAATACCGAAATCATAGACTGTCAAAATATTCGGGTGGTTAAGGGCGCTGGCCGCCTGCGCTTCTTGTTGAAAGCGCTTAAGGGCAGCAGCACTCTGGACCAGGTGTGGGAGCAGCATCTTGATAGCGACAATCCGCTTCATCAAATTGTGACGCGCTTTGTAGACTTTTCCCATGCCGCCGTCGCCGATGATTCCAAGAATCTCGTAGCGGTCGGCAAAATTCTCGCCAACTTTAGGCTCCTTGCCAATAGGAGTTAGCAAGGTACCATCGTCTGGACAAAGCTCCAAATTTCCGGGGAACTCCTGCCCGCAAGCCACGCAAGCCTTTTTGAGATCTTCAATGCCCTTCTGACGGGACTCCACAGCTGCTCCTTGGGATCCTATAACAATGTATATATTGTAAGCGCTTGCCAGCTCCCTAGAGGGGTGAATATTAAGCGTTTCTCCCCATTTTTTCCCACCAGAAAAGGCAATGCGCGATTCAACAGGTGCCCACTGCAGAAACTGTCCATTTATTCAGTTCGGCTTAGGTTCATTCCACATACCGGCGTCTCAGGTCAAAAGCGATACTGATATTACAAACGAGCAGACGCGCCATGGCGTGCGGAACATTCTGGGGGATGCTGTTCGTGTTTTAGGAGGATCAGGTACGTAGTTCACCGCGATACCTGAGCTTATTGAGGTAAATCCAAATGCTTAACTCCCTTAGCTTTACTAACAAAATTCCGGTACACAGAGAGCCGGCCCCTGGTAAAGATGTAAAACTTAATCGCAACAAGACAGTGGTCTTGATCGCCGAAGATTTGACAGGTATGCGCAATCACGCTGCCGAGCTGATGAAAAGAATGTTTCCGGACAATATCCAGATCTTAGAGGCCGCAAATGGAACTGATTGCGTATCTCTAGCTATGGAAAACGTGCCAGACCTCATCATTATGGATATCGCCATGCCTGGCCTGAACGGAATCAAAGCCGCTCAACAGATTTGGCACTTTCATCCTTCGATGAAAATCTTGTTCTGGTCACAGTATCACCGCGAAATTTATGTTCGCGATATGGCTCGCGTATTGCCTGATGATGCCATCCACGGCTACATTCTCAAATCCGAGTCAGATGAGAAATTCGAGTATGCAATCAATTGCATTCTCAAACACAACAATCCTTATATCGATCCCGTTGTGCGCAGCATCAAGAGCCGACTCACCAAAAAAGACGAGTCACTTTCGGAAATTGAGTATGAAACCCTGGTCGATATCTGCCTGGGACTGACAGACAAAGCTATTGCCAAACGCCGCCATGTAAGCGTGCGTGGTGTTCAAAACCGCGTATCTATTCTGGAAGCAAAACTGCTCAAAGGACAAAATGTGGTTGCCCGCGAGAACTCCGGAGTTGAAGTATTCAACACAAGAGCGCGAGCAATTTTCGAAGCCTTCAAACGCGGATTGATCGACAGCGACCAGCTCGAAGAGATGGATGAAGAGCTCAAAGAGTGGATGGCAGCCGATCTCGAAATGGATTAATCGCCAAGACGCGAAGCAAACTAGACAACACAAAAAAGGTCCAGCCTGCATACTGGGCCTTTTTTGTGCTTTTGCACTGTGGTTTTGTACATATGCTTTTTCAGGAGAGCGGAGCAAACTGTCCTTTTACTCTCGGCTCTCTGAGATTACTACCATGCAAAATCAAGATCATAACAGCCGCATGGACGGCGTTAAATCTGCCATTGCTCGAGGACTGCTTGTTACACTCATCTTCTTGGGTCTGGCATTCTGTGGTTTATTGGCAATATCGAAGGCCGTTGTTTGCCCTTATTGTGCAAGTCCGGAGCTTCGAAAGAAAACATGGACGGAGTTAAGCGAAAAACTAAATAGACTCAATTCAGATAGCAGAGGACAAGATCCAGAGGGCGAAAATGTCCAAATGCCGCATGAGCACCATGCGCACTAATTCGCCATAACCTTTTGCGTGAGCTAGCGGGCAGAACTGCACATTACTACATATGGACCGGCTGCCGGCGAAGTTATATTGATAGCACAAACGAACCCAAGCCTTTACCCGAGTTCAGTAAAGTCCCGAGAGCCCTGCTTTCGGGATTTTGCTTTCTGGACAAATTTGGCACTATTGATTTCGGAACCAGTCACTGATATCCGAAAGCAAAATGTCGGGTTGATCAAGCGGAATCCAGTGGCTCGATTGGTCGATGCTTACATATTTCCAGGCAGCGTCCATGTACTTCGCGGAATCGGTCATCTGTTTGACCGTTAGAGCCAGATCCTGTGGGCTATGTACTCCCAAAGTCGCCACCTTGCACTTGCCGAATTTACTTGTAAGAAAGAGTCTAAAATTGGCGCGATACCAGTTCAGAGCTGCCGTTAAACGCCCAGGGCGTGAGAGATCGGCTATCCAACTAGTCAACTCTGGATAGCCCTTAGCCATTCTGCGAAAAGCGGCCCAATCGTTCTTTGAAAGCTCTCGCTCCGCGATTCCCCTCAATTGAAAAAAGAATACATACCAGCTCTTCAATTTCTGCTGCAAGCCAGCATGCTTGAAAGCAAGCGGATGTCCAACTGATACTGCAACGAATTTCTTGACCAGCGCCGGATGTTGCAAGCAAAACAGCCAGCCGACAAAGGCGCCCCAGTCGTGTCCGACAATATAAATTGGTTCCGAGATTCCCAACTGCCGAATTATTGCCACCGCATCCGATACTATCAAATCGAGTGCATAATCGGATTCATCAGGCGGTGCGTCTGAATCGCCAAAACCACGCTGATCGTATGCGATAACGCGGTAACCGTTTGCAGCCAACGGCTCCATAATATGCCGCCAAAGCTTGCTTGAATCAGGAAAGCCATGCAGCAAGAGAACGGGCGGTCCGCTCCCAAGAGAGCAGAGATTGAATTTCAAGCTATTTGCTTGAATCACTTGAGAAGAAAGGATTCCATTCTTATCCATTCGTCGACCCCAGGTTGCGGCGCCCCTCAACAACAATCCACCATTATTTTGAAGCTTCGACAATCTGCTCTAAGGCATTGAACAGAACGTTTAACTCTTCCTTCGTATTAAAAGCCGAGAAGCTCACCCTCACCAAACCGCCATTAAGAGTGCCCAATGTGCGATGTGCTGAAGCAGCACAATGAAGACCGGCTCTGACACAAATACCGTATTGCTGATCAAGAACCTGGGCAACATATCCCGAATCAAGTCCGTCAACAAAGAAGGAAAGTAAGCCGACCCTGCGCTCGATCTTAGCGTAATACTTGATGCGAGAAAAAGCAGAGAGAAAATCGATCAACGAACTGCAAAGGATTCGCTCGTGTTCGGCTAAATAGTCTCGACCTTTCGCGGAAACAAAATCGACGCCCGCCGATAAAGCCGCAATAGCCACAGCAGAGAGCGTTCCCGGCTCCAGCCGATCAGGGAAAGCCGGTGGCATGTCCAAACCTTCTGAAAAGGAACCAGTGCCACCACTGATTAGCGGATCAAGACTGGCTAATGGAGACACATAGAGAATGCCAAGTCCGGCCATTCCATAAAGTCCTTTATGCGCTGGTGCGCTCCAAAAGCTGATACCCTCAAGATCCAAACTCTCATGAAACGCTCCCGCACTCTGTGCCGCGTCCACTAGCAAGGGTACTTGCGCTTGATGGCATATTGTCGCAACGGAGCGAAGATCAAGCATTTCACCTGTTACGTTGCTTGCCTCGAGAAAAGCACAAAGCCTCGGTTTCTTTTGTTCCAACAGTGACTTCAAAAGTTGAGGATCAAGAATTGTGCCTTCCTTGTAAGGAACTTGTTCAACAATAATCCCCTTCTCTCGCCGCAAATGATCGAGACATCGCATCACCGCGTTGTGCTCAAGTGCGCTCACGAGAACGAGATCGCCCTGAGCGAATGGAAATCGCTGCAACACCATGTTGATACCATATGTGCAACCAGGGGTGAAAACCAAGCGCTCGGGATTTTTTACTTTCAAAAACTGCGCGAGTTTCACTCTGCATTCAAAGACCTGCCTAGATGCCAAAAGAGCCAATTCATGAGCCGATCGCCCAGGACTACCGCCCTGCCTAAAAACGCGGTCAGCAGCAAGATACACTTCTTCCGGCTTCGGATGCGTGGTAGCGGCATTGTCCAAGTAGATTTTAGTTGAATTCATGCCTTTGACGTTTCAGGTCAGTGTTGCCCGTCCTATGCTAGCATGTTGAAATAATAGCGGAGGAGTTAGCGGAGGAGTTGAGAAGGGCGATAGCCCAGCGAAACTCCAGAGCGCCTTAATTACAAGGGCGGCAGCCCAGCGAAATTCCGGAGCGTTTAGGTCAAGATGAGACAGATATCGTCGCGTGCCGCGACCTTAATTCTAACGGCGATTGGTGTTGGCGCGATGTTATGCCAACAAGGCAAAACTGTCGACCATAAAACCCCAAACAAGAAACTGCTTGGCGCAAACACTCCAGTTGAACTTAGCTTGGACAAAGAACTTGAATCAATTTTCAAGCGCGTTGACAAGCTGTCCGTACCCGAACGAAAAAGAGAATTGGCTGCACAGCATGCAAATCAATCTCTTAGCGCCCGATCAAGAGAAAAGATCGCATATGCGCTAGCGCGCTTACTGGAAAAGTCGGGAACAGCCAGTGAACTTGCACAAGCAGCAGACCTATATAAGGAAGCAAGCGATGTAGACGCCTTGTGGGAACGATGCCAACTACACATAGCCGACTGCGCCAACACGCTTGGAAACGAGCAACTTGTTCGCTCCTCCCTAGAGGCTCTGGCAGCAAAAAGTGCCAATCCAAAGATTCGCGCACAAGCGATCTACGGGATGGCACAAAGCTATTTGCGCGGAAACGAGCCTGATAAGGCGGAAGCCGAATTCAAACGAGTAGCCAAAATAGCACCGGAATCGCAATTCGGCATTGGAGCAAAATACTACCTCGGACAAAGCGAGTTCCAAAGAAAGAACGATGAAGAAGGGCTGGCGCTTTGGCGGCAGTATCTCGCTAAAAGCCCGGACGGAAGATTTGCCCGCGATATCATAAGGACTCTTACGGCAGAACCATTGGCGCCACCACTAACAAGTGCTCCGGCTCTGACTGCAGCCGACCATGCACTCTTTGCTGAAGCTTACTATGCAAATGGCGAATGCGCAAAAGCAATACAAGAATGGTCAAAAGCGGGAAGCAAACCCTGGTACAAGTATGCAAATGCCTTGCTGCGCGCCGGAAGACGCACGGAAGCAGAAGCAGCATTCATGGACGGAATCACAAAACATCCAACAGATGCAGCCGTTGTTGACGCAGCCAAAACAATGGCACGCATCGGTACACGGCAGGAGGCAATAGAGGTTTGGAAAGCAGTTTTAGAGAATTGCCCTGGCTTTGGCGATGCAGCGTTGTTTAATCTTGCAACACGCGCCCCCGACGATCAGACTGCCCAAGAATACTACGAGCGACTGCTTAAGGACTTTCCTGATTCCGACTGGGGGCCAGAGACTGCGTGGTGGCTATCCTGGAACAAGATCAAAAACGGACAAGGAAACACTGACCTGATCGAAGAACTCGCCGGTTACGGAGCCAAATACGAGAAAGCGCGAGCAGGTCCTCGCTTCATGTATTGGATCGGCAAACTTGAGGAAAAACAGAAGCACAAGGAAGCAGCAATCGAAGCCTACAAGAAGACTATAGCCAAACATGGTCACCACTATTATGGATGGCGCGCGCAAGAACGAATCAACGAGCTGACGGGAAAAAAGGATCGCGGCTGGGGAACTGCACTAGACCTTCACTTGGCGGAGTATCCGAGGCTCGCGTCGCGGGGTGGCTGGAGCTGGCCGGAACCACCACAGCTAGTATCATATCAACGAATAGCGCAGGACAGTTCGCCAACAGTTGCTTATTTGGCTGAAATTCAGCAATGGGATGAATGTCTCGATCTCTTTCCAAAAGGCAAGAACCCACAATTCTCTGCCATCTGCCTGGCCAAACTCAATCGCCCAATGGAAGCTATAAACACCGTCGGGCGGGAGCTGCAGGGGCGACCATCCAAAACGGATTTGCGATGGCGGATCGCCTATCCGCTCCTGCACGCAAACACCATCTCAGCGGAAGCTCAGTTAAAGAAAGTCGATCCATTCCTTGCCCAAGCTTTGATAAGGGAGGAATCGCGGTACAACATACAGGCTGTTAGCAGTTCAAACGCATTGGGCCTGATGCAATTGCTGCCTGGCACAGCAATGGGCGTCGCAAAGCGCTTGGGCGTGAAACTAAATGGAAACAAGGATATTCACAAACCCGAAAACAACATCAAATTCGGAATCGATTACATCGCTTACACGATGGGTCGCCACGAGGGCAGCGCGCTATTCGCCGTGGCCAGCTACAACGGCGGTCCCAACGCAGTTGCTTCATGGCGCAAAAAGATCTCGACAGCAGATTTGGACGCTTTCGTGGAAAACATTCCATTCTTAGAAACACGTGATTACGTGCGAAAAGTCTTTGGCAGTTATTGGAACTACGAAGCGATATATACGACAACGACCCGACCTGAATAAATCGCCATCCCGTGCCGATCCGCTAGTATTACTTGCCAGGGCCGCCTCTCCGGAATCGATCATTTTCGCGATCTCCCGACAGAAAAATCCCTACATCGCGTCAGGGATTTCCGCGACGGCGTAGGGGTGGGTCAAATTGCCGAGCACTAATAGTAAGCCGAAAAACCTTACCAGGCGGTAATTAGTAAGTTCAAGGTGGACTGCAACAAGCACCGATCAGTCAATAGACCGATTACATATACAAGGATCTAATATGTACAATAGGAAAAATCCCGCAGCATGTCCGCCTTCAACCGAGAATAAGTCGCTCTTCCCTAATTCGCTCCCGGAAACCCAATGACCAAACCGTCTTTCAGACTTAGAGCGTGGATGGCAGCAAACCTATCCCTGTTTGTTTTAGTCAACCCTTTTGCTCTTCCACTCGTCCATGCGCAAGACGCAGGCAACCTTGACAGCCATACGACTGGAACCCCAACGCCATCGACACCAGCCAATACCAGCCTGGATTTGTCCTCAACTGAAGCCAGCGTGCTTCATGGCTCCTCCACTCCGGTTAACATACAAATTGGTGGCACACTCAGCGGAAACACCGTTCAAGGCGGAAGCTCCTTAACAATCACCCCCGGACAGCTCTTAACACCAGCCCAGTATTTAGCTCTCAACCAAATTCTGACTACTGGATCACAAAGCTTATTGGTATCTTCTAGCGGGGCTGCCGCTGGTGGATTTGCCAGCGTACAAGCAAGCCAGGCCAGCAATTTTAGCTCGCTCGTAATTCCCCAAAACGTTTCCTTCGGTTCGATCGGTTTCAACTCTTCCACACCCTTTTCGGTTACCGGAAACGTAAATGTACTGGGATCCCTCTACGCACTCCAGGTAACACCCGGCATAACTGCCGTCATGAATCTTGGCAACCTCTCAATTGGTTCTGGTGGACTTCTCTCAGGTAGCCTGCCAACGAGTAATTTTTTCGGCAACCTGTTTTCCTCAGCAAATCTGACACTGAATGTTGCTAATCAGATAACCAATATGGGGACGATAAGCTCGCCAGGGACTTTGAATATTACGGCAGGCTCAAACATCGTAAATCAGAGCATCGGATCAATTACGGCATCCATAACTGCGCAGAACGTAAATATACAGAGCATGACAGGCACGATTATTAACAGCGGCTTGATGTCTGCAACCAATAATCTGAATCTGCAAGGACTGATAAATCAAAACCTTTCGGTGAACAACACCAGCGGTATTGTTCAATCGCTGAACGCAATAAATATCGGCGATATTTTAGGTACCGAGAAGTTCACAACAGAGATAATCGGCGGCAATTGGCTATCGAAACAACTTAACGTCTACGGCGGTGATGGTCATATCAGCATGGATATCGGTGAAATAACCGGTGTTCTTAATATGACAGGTGGCGCAGCCTTTATTGAAGCATCCTCACCAAACCTGACAATCGGCAACATTGCGATGACGGGCGATCCGGCAATAGTAAACACAGTTGGCGATGTCACGATCACAGGAGTGGTCAATACCGCAGGAAATCCGCTTAGCGTTATAGCTTTCGGAAACATTCTTACCGATGGCAGCACAGCCAGTATCAATACCAATGCGGCTACAGGCGGCAACGTCTTGATGGCGGCGGGCGTAAACATTGTCAACGGTGGCACTACCTGGGACATCACTGGTCCAGCTAATCCGAATGGTGGCTATATTGATCTTGCCGGCATAAGCACGATCAACACAAAAGGCGCAGCCGGTGCCGGGGGAAGCGTAACCATCGTTGCCTATGACGGAGGTGGATTCAATTCTGGTCGTGTCCAGGCCGGAACTACGAACATACTAACCGGAGGTACGGGCGCCGCCAGCGGGGCAGTCACGATTATCGCAGCCGACAAGAATGCGTCGGCGACGACATCCTTACTCATTGGAAATATCGACACCACCGGTGGCACCAGTGGAAGCGGAGCGATCTCACTAAACGCAGCCAGCCTCTCGCAATCCGGTACTATCACAGTAGATAAGGTAACTGGCGCCGTTGGTGGTGGCACATTCAGCGCTGGCTCCTTACTAGCTCGAGACATTTCAACAGGAAGTCTAAGCACAAACGGCGCCAGCATTAGTATAAGCGGTGGCGGTGGGGTCAAAGTCAGCGGCAACATAAATGCCAATTCCACCACAGGCGCTGGTGGCACAGTTTCGATCACTGAAACTAGCACAGCAGCATTTTTCACAGGCAGCTCAACTGTAGCCGGGGTTTCAGGAACAATTAGCGCCAACGGTGGCGGCGCCAATGGCTCCGGCGGCAAAATTAGCATCATTAATAATGGCAGTGGCGGCATCAACGTCGGGTCAGTACTCGGACTGACTGCAACCCCAACCGGCGGGGGCGATGCAGGTTCGCTGACACTAAATGCAGGAGGCGGTGCACTCGTTCTAAATGGCGGCTCCCTTAACTTTTCCGCTGCCGGTGCAAATGGCAAAGGTGGAACGGTAGCGCTTACAGGATCAAGCATTACAAGTGCAGCTCATTTGGACATTTTCGCAAAAGGTGCTGGCACTGGAGCTGGCGGCTCCATCACATTAACAACTACCGGTTCGACATCGGACATAACTCTTGACACGGTCGGAGCCAACACAATTTCTGCCGATGCTCGCAGTGGGGCCAGTGGCGGTGCTGGTGGGTCGGTGACCGTCAGCGCCGGACGCAACCTGACAGGCAACAATCTAGCCACCAGCCTGATCGCCGGACCGCAGGGTGCTAACGGGGATGGCGCCAGCATATCATTACGGGCCGGATCGGCAGGAGCAGGCAATCTTAGCCTTTCAGGAGGCATAAGCGCAAACGGTGTGGGGTCAGGCAAAGGTGGCAGCGTCACCCTGAGGACGAACAGCGCAGCCCTTATGACTCTTGCGGGAGCTGTGACGGCCGACGCCGGCGCCGCGAGCAGTGCCGATGGCGGATCGGTCGTCATACAGAACGATGGCACCGGCGGCATAAGTGCAAGCACTGCCTCCATCTCAGCAGGAGCCGGCGGAGCTGGCGGTAATGGCGGCAGCGTAACCATCGATGCTAGCAAGGGAGCACTAGCTCTGAGTGCCGGCACAATCGATGTCAGTGCGAAAGCTGGCGCTGCAAAAGGCGGCAGCATCTTACTTGGAGGTACCAGCGTCACGGCGGGAGGACTCTTAAACCTCAAAGCTAATGGCTCTGGCAGCGGAGACGGGGGCAGTATAACGGTTACATCAACAGCCGCCTCCCCTATGACGGTTAGTGGCAGCAGCTTGAATATCTCTGCAACATCAGGTGCCGGTGGTGGAAATGGCGGATCTGTAGTGCTGTCCTCGGGCGGTGATTTGACGATTGCTGCGGCGAATCTGCAAGCTGGCCCACAGGGGGCTAATGGGAAAGGAGCTAGTTATACACTCACAGCCGGCTCCGCCGGGAGCGGGAACCTCTCTATATCAGGAGCTCTCAATGCCAACGGTATTGGCACCGGAGATGGTGGCAAACTTATTTTGACCAGCGCAGGCAGCTCAGCCTTTATTGTCAATGGCGGGGCCGTCGCTAATGGTATCAACGGGACCATCTCTGCGAACGCCGGCGCAGGCGGCGGGATAGGCGGAACAGTCAGCGTTACCAATACGAATAACCAAGACATCATAATCACAAATACAACAGATATTTCGGCAGCTGGAGCAGGGGCTGGCAGCGGCGGCTCGATAACCCTGAATGCAGGTAGTGTTGGGGTTCGCGGAAATGTTCAGTTCTCCAACGCAGGCACAGTGTCTGCAGCTGCTGGTGCCGGTGGCGGTGCAGGCGGAAGTATAACAATCCTTGCAAATAGCATCAGCAGCCCCGGAAATATCACACTCAAGGCAGCCGGCGCTGGCGCTGGCGACGGCGGCAAGGTAACTTTGCTGACAAGTGGAAGCGGACTAACACTGGACACTGCAGCAGCGGCCAACATCTTCCAGGTCGACACCAGGAGCGGTGCAGCAGGCGGTGCTGGCGGCATTGTGGACATTTCCACTAACGGCGATCTCAAGGTTAACAACTTAACGGCCCTGCAGTTTGGACCACAGGCCGGCAATGCAAAAGGCGGCAGCGTAAGCTTGAAAGCGAACCTGGGTCCGGGCTCGGGTAATCTCTTCGTCAACGGTTCGTTGAACGCGGACGGCTTGGGCACCGGCAGTGGTGGGTCGATTACGCTTGCTAGCAACAGCGCAACATCGTTCAATGTTGCCAGCGGCGTCACTAGCAATGGTATCATCGGCACATTGAGTGCCAAGAGCGGAGCAAGCGGCGGCGACGGTGGTTCGATCAGCATAACTAACAGTGGCAGCGGCGGCATTGACATTAAGTCGACTACGAACCTTGCTGTTGCCCCAAGCACAACTGGTGTCGGTGGCACGATCGCCCTGGATGCAGGAGCAGGTATCCTGACCATTCCAGTTACTGCTGGAGCTAATACACTAGATGCCAGCGCTAGCGGTGTCGCTACGAAAGATGGCGGATCAATCTCCCTGATTGGTTCTGGAGTGAACGTTAGCGGCGCCGTTGTCCTGAATCTGAAGGCTGACGCGGCAGGGTCAGGAAAAGGTGGAAACGTCACCGTCACATCAAATGGTGGTACGAATGACATAAATGTCGGCACTAACGGCGGCGATCTTAGCATTTCAGCGCTTGGAGGATCATCCGGTTCCGCCAACGGTGACGGGGGAACCGTAAGTCTAACAGCCGGACGCGACATTATCATCCAACCGGCACAATTGACCGCCGGACCACAAGGCACCAATGGCAGTGGCGCCACTATCAATCTAACAGCCGGCCGGGATGCCTTTATCAACGGCTCTTTGGCTACAAATGCAAAAGGAATTGGAACTGGCGGCAACATCACGGTTGTAGTAAATAGCACGAACCAATTTGACATTTCAGCAGGCGCAAGCACTAACGGCATCAAAGGCACGGTGAGCGCCCAGGGCGGCACCACCAGCGGCAACGGCGGGAAAATCAGCATAACAAACAATGGCACAGGTGGTATCGGGGCGTCAGCACCAGCGAACCTACTGGTCAATGCCACCAGTGGAGCCGGCGGGACAATCACCCTGAACAGTCCAAATGGAGCGATTTCCATTCCAGCCGGCAACTTAAATGCTAACGCGGCAGGGGGAAATTTCACCGGGGGAACCATTAATGTTATCGGCACTGGCATTAACGTAGGCGGAGCCGGAACACTCAACTTAGTTGCAGACGGCTCGGGAAGCGGTTCTGGCGGCAAGATAAATCTAACGACAACAACAGCAGCTGGCACCGTCACGGTAGGCAGCGCCAACGGAAACGTCACAATTTCGGCAAATGCCGGACCTGCTGCCGGTGCTAATGGCGGAACCGTTGATATTAGTTCCGGTGGTTCGTTAATAATCGATGCTTCCAACTTGAAAACGACCGTCGGCTCAACTGGAAACGGACCGACAATAAATCTTGCGGCATCAACAGTTGACGTAAGCGGCAACTCCTTTTTGCAAGTTACTGGATCCATCGACGCCAGCGGAACCGGAAATGGAAATGGTGGAGTTGTTAATATCAGCTACCGCGAACCCAATGCTGGCTCGCCTTTGCTGGTTGGAGCTGTTGGCGCCAGAAACTTCATTAGCGGTAACGTCTTAGCCGAAGCTCCCGGCACCGGCACTGGTGGCACAATAACTTTCACAAACAAAGCTGCGGCACCTCTTAACGTAGAGCTACAAGGGACTGGCAAAATATCGTCCAACTCGGTATCAGGTTCATTGGGGCAAGTCAATTTCAATCAGCCGGGTCAATCAGTAAATGTATCTGGAAACGCAGTTGGTGTAGGCACTGTTTTAGGTGTGGTCAATGCAGTCGGCACAACCGTGACGATCGACCCTAGAGCAAACAACGAAGTACTCAATGCCGGAACCATAACGGCTTCGACAGGCGACATTAACCTCAGCGCGACTGGCACAGCTGGACGAGTAAACATTGGCGAGGGGCTGACAACATCTGCCGCCGGCAACGTCAACATAAGCGCGTTTACGGTGCAAGTCAATGGCACAGCGCTATCCACCAAAGCAGCGGGAAAGATCTCGATTACAAGCCCCGGGCAATTGGACTTGCTTGGCGAGGGAACGCTTAGAACAAGCGGCGGTGGCGCTACCTTGATAGACATCGCCTCAGCAACTGGTTTCGCCCTGAATCTGACTTCGGCCATCAACTACGATCTGGGCTCGGGTGCGGGCAGGACCCTGCAGTTCCGCGCAGAAGGTGCCGGTGGAAATATAAACACGGCCCGCAATAGTAATCAAATCGTTGCCGGCGGTGCCAACCTCAATGTACGCAGCCCCAATCTTAATATGGGATTGAACTCTGCCTTCACGGCAAGCGGCGCTTCTATCGTCACGATCGATTCCGGCTCAGTAGGTTCTCAGTCGTTAACCATCACCGCACAGGATTTTCCTGGCGGTGGCAATGCCACGTTCACGACTGGCGCCGGAGGACAGCTAAAGGTAGGGCCGACCACGGGCACGTCAGACGGACAAAATCTGACCTTTGCAAGGAGCGCGGGAGCTAATACGGCAAACATCAATTTTGTCGGTGCCGATCTGCAAACGACCACCAACAAAGGCGCAAGCACAACAGTGGCGGCTGGTGTTACACTTTCGTCAGACAAGAACATCACAATTACCGTCAATGGTGACGACGCTGCCGCAGGGGCTAGCGCCGGAACATTGTCAAACTCAGGCACAATCACAAGCTCCAATGCAGCCGGATCCATTTATGTAAAAAGCACCAATACCGTCAATCAGAGAGCCGGCTTGACGCTGAGCGGGACCGGCGGTCTTTACACGCTGACCGGTGGTGGAGCGGGCACCATAAAATTCGAAGCCTCGCCTAATGGACAACAGAACACACTAGCTATTAATAACAGTTTAAGCGCTGATCCCGGCGCAGCAGGCACAACACAGTTCCTCGCAGAATCGTGCTTAAGTACGATCAGCATTGCCAACAATCAAACTGTGACTATAAACAATGGCACGCTTGCACAATTCCGCACACCAAACTTGATCTTTGGAACGGCGTCCGGAATTACAGCTACCCAAGCAGCCACCGCAATTGCCATCGATACCGGAGTCGTTTGCCCGGCTTGCGACTTGCAGGTTCAAACACCGAGCTCGTCGCTGGCCACGGTTCAAACTGCCGGCGGCGGCATTACGATCGACAACCTCAATAGCGGCTTCGATATCAATTTCACATTATCCGGGGCGGCTGCAGGCACACTCAATCTAAACGGATCAGCTACGTCAGGCACGGTAATCACAACCGTAAATGGAGCAGCCGGGGATACATCGGTTGCAGCGAACTTAGCAATCAATTCAAACCGCGCCATCACTCTAAACGTGAATGGCGGCTCACTTACAAATAATGGAACGATTGCTTCCTCCGTGAATACGGGACCGGGGCTTATCACTGTGCAAAGCACTGGCAATCTTACAATTCCGGTCGTCAGCAATTTCAACGTCAGTCCAACGGCCGCAACCGGTGATGGCGGCACCATAAAGATTCTCGCCAGCGCAGGAAACCTGTCACTAGGCAATGGCACAATCAATGCCAATGCCAAATCTTCTGGCGCAGGCGGAACTATTTTGATCGATGCGCAAACAATCGCTATAACGGCCGGTTCCCCTCTCAACCTAAACGCGAACGCAGCCGGAGCCGCAGCAGGAGCTGCGAAGCTGGGCGGAACTATTAGCATTAATGCCGGTGGTACAACCGGGGATATCACCGTAGGTGGTGGCGGCGGATTCAACGCGTCTGCCACAGGCGCGGGCAACGGTGGTAACGGTGGCAGCGTAACGATGTCGGCCGGACGAACTTTGTCGATAGCCGGAGCCGGCACCATCGCTGTCGGAGCCACCGGTACCAACGGAAAGGGCGGAACGATCACCCTCAGCGCCAGTAATAAAGCTACAAATGGTACTTTGACTGTGTCAAATGTTCTGCAGGCTGACGGTGTTGGCAACGGTTCTGGTGGCTTGATCGATATTACAAACAACAGCACTGCCGCCACTTCCATAAACGCCGCATTAAGCGCTGTTGGCGGAGCGACTGGAACCGGCGGAAAGATTCAAATCACAAGCCTGGGCCAAGGCACAAATGGTGGTTTGACAATCTCAGGTAATTTGCTTGCAACAAGCACAAGCACAACCGGCGGGCAAGTAGTCATCAATGCCGGTGGCGCAACATCAGGTGCGCTTTCCCTCCAGAGTGCACTTGTTGATACCAGCTCAAGCACCGGCAGTGGCGGCACGATCGACATCAGCGCAGCAAGTATCACGGGAAGCGCCGCGATAGTTTCCGTATTAAAATCAAGCGGTGGTGTCGCTGGCGGCACAGTCAATGTGAGCTCACTGACCGGGGATATAGCATTCAGCAAGTCCTTATCAGTTACCAGCACCGGTGGCACTGGCAATGGTGGCGCCATCAACATCTCGGCAGCCGGTGCCTTCACCGTTGGCAACGGCGGAACAGGATTCAACAGTTCCTCGACCTCAGCATCAGCCGGCAATATTACTTTGAAGGCAAGCCAGGTCTTAACAAACAAAAACTTGACCTTGGGCACTGGCGCAACAGTCACGGCATCGTCAGGCAATGCAACCCCAGCCACAATCACAATCCAGAACAACAGTACTGGCACCTTGACTCTGAATGCAAATGTCAGCGCCAACGGTGGCGCAGCCGGTGCTCCAGGCGGAACAATCCTTATACAGAATAATGGTAACGTGGCAAGCGCCGGGGGTATTTCGATTGCGGCAGGCGTCAATGTGACATCAAATGGCAATGGTGCTGCTAACGGCGGTAGTGTCACGATTCAGTCTTCAGGAGCTCTGGCTGGTCCGGTTTCAATTCTCGGTAATGTGAGCGCTAATGCTGGCACCAGTGGCAATGGTGGATCGGTGGACATTACCGGTTCAACCTTTACTGGGGCAGCCGGGCTGACCTATAGCGCGAACGGCGGCAGCGCAGGAGCCGGCAAAGGTGGCTCAGTGACTCTGACCACACTTGGGGCTGCATCTGACATAACAATGGCTGCAGGAGGATTCAACCTTAAAGCGACCAGCGGCTCAACCGGTGGTGATGGCGGAACTATCAAAGTCATAACAGGGCGCAACATAGATTTGCAAGCTGCAGGGGTGATAAATGCTTCCGTCCTTGCAGGAAACGGAAGCGGCGGCAAAGTGACATTGCAAGCGAGCAATAACGCTGCCGCGAACGGCACCTTGAAGGTAACTCCGGCAATAAGCGCCAACGGTTCCGGGACTGGCGACGGCGGCAGCATCACACTCAGGAATGATAGCAATGCTGCAAACGCGATCCTCGTTACAGGGGCACTTTCTGCAAACGCAGGAACATCAGGTATTGGCGGTACAATCGACATAACTAACCTGGGCCGAGGTGGTGCAAATGGTGGCATAAGCATTAGCTCAGCCACGTTCACTGCTACGGGCGCCGGAACTACAACAGGCACCGGCGGAACGATCACCATCAGCGCCAGCGGAGCGACACCTGGAGCGGTTTCAATAACGACACCAACCTTGGACGCGTCTGCACTTGGGAAAGTCGGCAAAGGCGGAAGCATTTCCGTCTCCGGCAGCACTTTTACAGGAGTAGCAGCCCAGACCTTCACGGCAGACGGCGCTCGAACAGCAGGCGGAGCCGGCGGCGCAGGCGGTTCGATTTCCATAACGACGCTTGGAGCAACAGCTGACATCATCCTGCCTGCAACTACAATTTTGCGCGCCATCGGTGGGGCTACGGCAGGCGACGGAGGTAAGGTTGCCATCAGTGCCGGGCGAACCCTCACCATCGGCAATGCAGGCAATATAAATGTAAGCGTTACAGCAGGAGCTGCAGGCAATGGCGGCAGAATCGATCTGACCGCAAGCACGGCCGCAAACGGCAATTTGACCAGCACGGTTAATTTACTCGCTAATGCCGGTGGCTCAGGAACTGGTGGCATCGTAAATATAACTAACAACAGTAGCGGCAATATCAGCCTTAAGGCTATAAGCGCTATTGGCGGGACGGCAACGGCTGGCACTGGCGGACAGGTCACCATTACCAACCTTGGAAAGGTAACCAATGGCGGTATCATACTTAATGCTGGTATTGATGTGCGCGGGTCAAGCGGTGCGGCGCCGGCCGGCACCGGCGCCGGTGGCACCATCACGGTCAACGCAGGAGGCGCAACTCCTGGTGCAATCAGCTTCCCTGCCGCAGTCACTTTTAACGCTAGCGGCGCTGGCAACACCGGCGGAGCTGGTGGCAAGATTGACATAACAGGCAGCTCAATCAGCTCAGCTGGAGTCGGACTGAGATCATTCATTGCCAGTGCCACACAAACAGCAGGCGGATCCGGACCGGGAGGGCAAGTACTCTTAACAGCTGTCGGCGCCACCGGAGACATCAACTTCAGCAGTGGAACTATGGCCCTGACCGCGGTGGGCGGCGTAGCTGGTGGCGGCGGCGGGCAAGTTACTTTGGCCGCTGGTCGAAGTCTTACTCTTCCTGGAGGAGCTGGCTCGACAATAAATGTAAATGCCACGGCAGGCAATAACGTGGGTGGAACAGTCAATATTTCAGGAAGTAATAGCGCTAGTGGCTCGCTCCTTCTTACAACACCAATAACCGCCAATGGAGCTGGCAACGGTCGTGGTGGCATTGTCGCAATTACGAACAACACCAACGCTGCTGTTAATCCGCTAACAATAAATGGCGCAATATCAGCAACCGGCGGTCAGATTGCAGGAGTCGGTAGCCAAATTACGATTACTAACAAAGGTGTTGGTGCAACCAATAACGGTATCAGCATCAACGCCGGATTAACAGCAACGGGCGCTAGTCCTAATCAGGGCGGGATTATCACCATAGATGCCAGCTCCGGCACGACACCTGGTGCGATTACCTTTCCAGCAGTAGTTACTCTTAATGTAAGCGGCTCTGCTGTTGCCGGAGCTACCGGAGACGGGGGCAGTATAAATATCAGCGGGAGCTCCATAAGCTCCACGACAGTGGCGGGCGCCAGAACATTCACAGCCTCAGGAGCTTCTGGTGGAAAGGGCGGAAGCATTACCCTGCAGTCCACTACCGGAAATATCGATTTCTTCACCACTGGCAGCATGACAGCCAATGCGTTAGGCGGAAACGGTGCCGCTACAGGTGGAGCCGGAGGCATCATAAACCTTACGGCAGCAAAGAATCTAGTCCTTGCAGCCGGCACCATCAGTGCTTCAGCGCAGGCTAACAACAGCGCCGGTGGCAACGTCACATTGATTGGAAGCAATGTCGTTAATACCGGTATATTAACAGTAAACGCGCCCATCACAGCCAGCGGTATTGGCACCGGCCGCGGTGGCATCGTTTCCATAACCAATAACAGCAGCGGGCTGCTGACGGTAGGCGGTAGTATTACAGCCAATGGCGGCGAGCTGGCCGCTGTCGGCAGTTCGATTACGATAAGAAACACAGGAACCGGAGTTGCGAACGGGGGCATCACTATAGCTGGTGCGCCTACGCTTTCTGCAACCGGCACAACATCCAATAAAGGTGGTCAGATTGTCCTTGATTCTTTCACAGGGGCTGTTGATGGAGCTATTAGTTTTACGGGTGCAAGCACTTTCAATGTAAGCGGGACAGGAGCGGCTGCTAGCGCCGGTGGCAGCATCTCGGTTCAGGGGCTCTCAGTGAAGACAGCCGGCGCCGGTGCCAGAACATTCACAGCTAATGGCAGCCAAACAGTTGGGGGCAGCGGCGCTGCAGGCAGTATCACGATCCAGTCTAGCGGTGCTACTGGAGACGTTGACTTCTCTACCGGGTCAGCCGTGATCAGCGCGATCGGTGGTAAGGTGAGCGGCATCGGCGGCACGGTCGCAATAACAAGTGGCAGAAGTATCAATCTTCCAGGAAGTATCACCGTAAGTTCAACCGGTGGCAGCGACGCTGGAACTGTCACAATTACGGGAAGCAATGTTGCCACTACAGGAAGTCTTTCAGTCGCCTCATCGATTACAGGAAATGCAGTTGGAGGTGGACGTGGGGGCATAGTTTCTATAACCAATAACACCAGCTCAGCTGCCACGCCTTTCACTGTTAGCGGGGCTATTAGCGTAAATGGCGGTCAAATAACGGGCACAGGTAGCCAAGTCACTTTGAGAAACCTAGGTGCCACCGGCACTAATAATGGCATCACCGTCAGCAACTCCATATCGGCAACCGGCGCCGGCACCAATGCCGGTGGCGTGATACTCGTAGATGCCGGAACGGCTGCCCCAATTGGAAATGTAGTCTTTACAGCGGGCTTTAATGCTTCCGTAAACAGTTCTGGTTCATCAACAGCAGGCAACATAACTGTAAACGGTAAAGCTGTCACTCTAAACAGTTATGCATTCACCGCCAACAACACGGGCACAGGTACCGGTGGCACGATCGGGATTAATGCCAGCACAGACCTGAACACAGGTACTGCCCTAATCACAACGAACTCAGCCTCCGCCGCCAAAGCAGGTTCCATTAATCTGTCAGGCACAAACAGTATCGCCTATGGTGGCGGTAATATGCAAGCCAACAATACCGGCGGTGGAGATTCCGGCTCGATAACCTGGACGGGGGGCACTATCACACTAGCTGCGGGAACCATATCAGCCAGCTCAACGGGAAAAGCAGGCGGTAATGGCGTCATTTCAATCACCGGCAAATCTATAGCCGGAACAGCAGCTGCCGGAGTTCGAAACCTGATTGTCGATGCTGCCACGACTGCCGGCGGCGCAGGCGGTGCCGGTGGTACTATCACATTGACCGCCAATGGGGGCGCGACTGGAGACATCAGCACGCCTGCCGGGACATCATTTGTATTGCAAGCCAGAGGAGGCGTTGCAGGCGGAATCGGTGGAAACATCAACATCACAGCTGATCGCACAGCCAACCTCGCCCTGTTCACAACGTTAGATGCAAGCGCCAAAGGAGGCAATAGCAATGGTGGAAACATTGCTATTACAGGAAGCAACAGCGCTGGCACCAACGGTCTTGTCACCATAGGCAGCGCACTGACCGCCAACGGCACCGGCACCGGACTTGGTGGCACCGTCAGTATAAAGAATAATAGCAATGCTACCAACTCGATCACGGTAGGGGCTGGCATTAGCGCTACTGGAGGACGCAGCGGAGCAGGCGTCGGAGGCTCCATATCAATCGCGAACACTGGTGTGGCAGGTGCAACAGGTACAGTGGTGCTGTCTGGCAACATCAATGCCAACGGTGTCAATCCTAATAATGGTGGAAAGATTGACATAGTTTTGGGAACCACCAACACAGTCAACCTTACCGTTAATTCCGCGACAATAAGCGCCAACCAAACAGGTACTGGCGGAGCCGGAGTTAGCGGCGGTACTGTCAACATACAAGCGTCAGCAATGACATTCCCTGCAGGCGTTCACAATATACAGGCGAACGGTCCTTCGGGAGCGGCCGGGGTTGGCACAGGTGGATCCGTAACTTTAACAACTACGGCAGCTGGGGCAGCTGGAGATCTCACGGTGGCAGGACCTGCCGGACTGAACATAACCGCTACCGGTGGCGTCGGTTCAGGAAAAGGTGGCACCATCACTGTGACCTCATCCAATAACCTCCTTGTTGGAGGAGGAGCGGGAACCGGTCTGAATGCGAGCGCTTTGCTGGGCAACAGTGGTGGTGGGCGCATCAATTTGACAGCCGGGAATAATCTTACAGTTAATGCCGGCGGAGTTCTGGCAACTGCTACTGGAAATGGGGATGGCGGCCAAATTGACATGATCGCTAGCAATGTAGCTGGCAACAATGGCACCCTGACAGTCAATCCCAATATCAGCGTTAACGGTGCCGGCAGTGGAAAAGGCGGCACGATCAATATCACCAACAACAGCAACAACGCAGCCGCGATTGCAATTGCCGGTAATTTGACTGCCGACGGTGGAACAACCGGAGCCGGCGGCTCGATCAATATCACCAACAATGGCGTTGCCGGTGCAACCGGCAAGATTACACTCGGTACAGGTTTAGGCAACACTATCAGCGCAATCGGGCAAGGCGGTGGCGCCGGTGGTACCATATCCGTCTCCGCTGGTAGCACCAATGCGGTTAATCTGGTCTTGAACTCAGGGACTGTTCTGGCTAACGCAACGGGAACGGCGGGTAAGGGCGGCACAATTGGAATTTCAGGGACCACACTAACCTTACTGGCCGGCGCGCATACCATTAGCGCAAACGGGGCTACGGCAGCACTTGGATCCGGCGATGGCGGACAAGTTACCGTTGCAACCACTGGAGCAACCGCGGATATAACTCTTTCAGCAGGTGGACTGACTGTCACAGCTAACGCTGGAATATCAGGTGGCGACGGTGGACAAGTGTCCTTATCGGCTGGACGCTCACTTGCAATCAATGCCGCAGGACTCATAAGTGCGGCAGCTCAAGGCGGCAATGGTAAGGGCGGAACCATTAATCTCACCGCCAGTGCAAACGCAGTAAATGGCACCCTAACGGTAGTACCACTGGTATCCGTCAATGGATTTGGAAGCGGCGCCGGTGGCTCCATCAATATAACCAATCACAGCAACGCCGCCAACTCCATCGATATTCAAGGAAGTCTGTCTGCCAACGGCGGAGCGACTGGCAAAGGCGGCTCCATCGTTATCACAAATGACGGAAGGGCAGGGGGCACTGGCGCAATAATACTTGGTGCCAACGCCGGACCCGGCAATATTTTTAATGCAACAGGCAATGGCGGAGCGGACGCTGGCTCGATAACGGTTAGCGGCGGCGCTGTCAATTCAGTTACAACAACGATCAATGCAGCAGCGATCGCAGCGAGTGCTTCTGGAGCTACAGGCAAGGGCGGCTCAGTCTCCATATCCAGTACCGCCATAAACCTCGGCAACGCCGTCACGCACAGCTTGCTAGCCCTAGGGGCCCTAACTGGAACCGGTAACGGGGGAACAGTTTCTGTCACGGCAACCGGTGCTAGCTCAGACATAATAATGAATGCTGGAGTCGGGGGACTGACATTAGCTGCAGATGGCGGCACTACAGGTGGTTCGGGGGGAACGGTTAGCGTTTCTGCCGGAAGAACAATCCAGGTCAATGCAGCCGGATTAATAAGCGCGGCAGCACTTGCAGGCAATGGCACGGGCGGAAGAATTGACTTAACCGCAAGCACTGCCTCAAACAACGGAAATCTCACTGTCGCGCCCAACCTTTCGGTAGACGGCTCTGGCACCGGTGCCGGTGGCATAGTCAACGTCATCAACAACAGTCAAGGCAGCATCAGCACAGCCGGCATTTCTGCAAAAGGTGGTGCCTCGGCGGGAGCAGGGGTTGGCGGGACTATACTTGTCCGCAACGACGGCAAAGCCGGTGCCAACGGCGGAATCACTATCGGTGGAACATACGATGTATCTGGACAGAACGCCAGTGCCGGCTCGATAACCGTCGACGCTGACGGACTTGTTGGCGGCACTGCGGGGGCTATCTCTATCGGTGCTCCTGGTGGATTGAACATCCAGGCGAACGCGGGAGTTGCAGGAAGCGGCGGACCGATATCACTAAGTGGAAGTTCCATCACATTTACTTCGGCAGCTGCCTACACGATATCAGCTAACGGTCTGGCTGCAGGCGGTGGAGGCACAATAGGACTGACTGCCAGCAGCGGAACTTTCGATGCTTCAGGTGCCACCAAATTGGTAGTTACATCCACCTCGGGCAAGGCCGGCGTAGGCACAGGAAGCGGTGGAGACGTGACAATCAGCGCAGGAAGCAGCCTCTTGCTTAATCCGATTGCCGCCGGCAGCAGCATACAGACCACCGCGCTTGGAACAAGCGGTAACGGCGGCAAAGTCACTCTCAGTGCAAGCAACGCTTCGGCAGTCGGTGCGCTCACACTCACAAACATGTCCATCACCGCATCCGGTGCTACCGGAGCCGGCGGCGCTGGCAGCGGCGCGGCGGTGTCGATAACGAATAACAGTCAAGGCGCCATTACCGTTAACAACACCAGCACAATAACCACCACCGGTGGTGCAGACTCTGGAACAGGCGGAGCCGTCACCATCACCAACACAGGCAACGTAAGTAATGGTGGCATCACTTTGAACGCGAACATAACGACATCTGCTGCCGGCGGTGTCGGGGGAGCGATCACGGCGAATGCTGGCGGTGCCACTGCAGGCGCGATCAATCTTGGCACAATGATAATGGACAGCAGGTCATTGGGCGCTGCATTCACGGGCGGGACCATTGGAGTCACTGGCAAATCGATCTCGGGTGGGGCCGGAGCAGTCTCGCTCCTCAGCTCTGGCGCCTCCGGCGGTGGAGCGGTGGGTATCACTGCGACGACTGGCGCCGTCACCATCCCTGGCTCATTCACCATCACCAGCGGCGGGGGCACAGGAACAGGCGGAAATGTTGACATAACCGCCGGCACGAGTATTTTGTTGACTGGCGGCGGCAACATTACATCGTTAGCAACAAGCGGAACTGCTGGCAACATCAACCTGAAAGCCAGTCAAACTGCAGCCAATGGAAATCTGACGGTTTCCCAGGTATTGAATACCAGCACGACAAGCGGCCAGGCTGGCGACATCAATATCATCAATGACAGCACCGGCACGATTCTCACATCGGCAAATATTTTGGCAGGCAACTCTGCCGGCAAAGCTGGCAACATTCTGATCCAAAATAATGGAAATGGTGGAAGCGCAGGACTCATCACACTTGGTGGTACCAACATATTTGCAGACGCCAAAGACAACAATGGCGGAACAATCAAGGTGCTCTCCACCGGGGCCAACGCCGGTGCGGTTCAATTAGACACAGACAATTTGTCAGCCAGTGCAAGTGGCACCACCGGGAACGGTGGCTCTATTATTATTAGTTCAAAATCGATTTCGGTAGGCGCCGCAGTCAATCACCTGGTAGCTGCTAACGGCGCGGACACTGGGACGGGAGATGGTGGACTAGTATCAATCACCACAACCAGCGCTGTTAGTGATCTAACGTTCGGGACTGCAAACGGTACCATCAATGCACAAGCACGATCGGTCAACAGCGGCAGCGGCGGTAAGATAACAGTAAGCGCAGGTAGATCGATAACGGTTAATACGCCGGCCGGCATGCGTGTTGACGCACTCGGAAACGGTAACGGTGGCACGATCGATCTCACAGGCAGCGCCACGGCAACAGATGGCAATGTAGCGCTTTCGGCAGGACTGAGTGCGTCTGGCAGCGGCACCGGCAAAGGTGGCACGATAAAGGTAATCAACAATAGTACCGGTCTCATTTCCGTTGGTGGTGCAGTAACTGCCAATGCCGGAGGAACCGGCGGCGACGGTGGCTCTATCTCCTTCCAGAATGATGGCCGCGGCGGAAGTAATGGTGGCATGTCATTTGCTGCAGCCGCTGATTTGTCCGCGCAAGGGCGTACTGCGACCGGTGGATCCATAATCGTCGACGCTGACGGCAATAACGGCGGCGCAATCGCATTCAATAATTCTTCCATAAGCACCTCAGGTCTTGCCAATGGCGTAGGTGGCACAATCACTGTTACAGCAGGCAATATCTCCTCGCCGTCTACACAGTTCCTGGCCAAAGGTGCTGGAACCGGAGACGGCGGAGCGATTTCAGTATCTACTAACTCGCTGGGTGTAGGCGGCAACATAGGCACCGGCGCCAACGCATATAGCGCCAGCGCTGATGGCGGAGCAACTAGTGGCAAGGCAGGCAGTATCAACTTCTCAGCGGCCGCTGGCCTGATCACAAGCGGCAGCTTTACAGCTATAGGCGGCGCTGGTGCAAAGGGCGGCAGCATCACACTCTCATCAGCTGCACTCGGCAGTGGCAACCTGGCAACTGGATCACTCAACGCTAACGGCGGTGCCACATCCGGCGACGGCGGCAGCATCAGTGCAACCGTGGGAAGCAATGGCGGCTTCATACGAATCAGCGGAAACGTCAGCGCGAATGCAGCGGTCTCCGGCAGCGGTGGAACTATTGGGATCACATATAATGATGGTAATTCCCTTACAACCGGCGGATCCTCTGCCAGCAACTTCATCAATGGCACAATAACAGCTAACGCCGCGACAGCTGGAAGTGGCGGTGCGATTAGCTTTGGCAATTCTGCTGCCTCCTCACTGAGCATGCTCCTCAATGGTGGAGCAGGAAGTATCAGCGCTAACAATGCCGGAGCCGGAACACTCGGAACCATCACTTTGACCCCGACAGCCGGTCAGCAGATTTCCGCCATAAATAACGCGGCAGGAACCGGTGATATGGTTGGCCGCATCTTCGCAACAGGAACCAGCGTCACCATCAACCTGCAACAAGCCAACAGCACTCTGACGGTTGGCAATATTCAATCAACGGTTGGCAATGTATCGTTAACAGTTGCATGTCCTGGTGGAACCATCTCTGTTCCCGGCGCAGCTTTCCCAGGAAGCCAGGTTATTTCAGCCGCTGCTGTAAATACCTCAAGCGACATACTCACCTTGACCGGAAATGGACTTATACGGGCTAACGGTGTTGGAGTTGCTTCAACAATTCGTGCAAATACGCTTACAATGAGCGGCACCAGCATTATCGAAACAACAGGTGCTGGCTCCGATCTCAACATTCAGAGCTGCTGCGCAGGCGGCAACGCATTGCAGGTGAACATGAATAGCGCTGGCGCTATACTGCGTGCAGCCGGCGCAAACTCAAACCTCAATTTCAACAGTTTAGCAAATGGGCAAGTAAGCATAGGCTCCTCCGGAAACGGCTTGCTGTCAGCCACAGGCAAAGTTGGCTTCTTTGGTAATACAGCGGCAGTAGCAGTGGCCATCAATAGCATTGTCGGCACTGTTACTGGAACTGGAACGGACTTCAGTGTCATTACAAACACAGGGTCATTAACTGCGAATACGATTTCTGCAACAGGAAATGTCTCGCTAACGGCCAGCAACGGACCTCTCAGCGCAACATCAGTTTCAACGACTGGCGGCAAACTTGATTTGTTGGTTACAACTGGTGGCAACCTCACAGCCAACAACGTCTCCAGTTCGGGTGCCCTAACAATTACCAACAATGCAGCCGCGGTCGGTAGCGGTGCCATCACGATCGGTGGGCTGAATGGGGCAAAGTCCACAGGCAGCACCATCAACATCACCAGCGGCACAAATGGCGACATCATCGCCAACTCCATTATTAACGGAGACGGTACTGTCACTCTCACTACGGGCTCGGCTGGCAACATCGCGCTCAATGCAGACACCACTTCCACCACAGCATCCCTCTCAATGTCCAGTGGAAGCGGCGCAACCAACAACATCACCATTGGCACTGGCATCACAGCCAGCGGTGCCACCGCAACTACCACGACTTCTCCAATCCTCAATGTCAATGGCACCGGTGTCCTCCAAGCAGGCACCGGTGATTTGAGCATCATAAGCAACCTTGCAAGCAAGGCACTTGTCGTGAACCTTGGAGCCACCGCAGCCCTGAAATCCACCGGCGCCAACATTGTATTCAACACCGTTGGCAATCCTGGTGCTATCACAATGAACGGAGGCGGCGGCAACGTTTCAGCTGGCGGCGCCACACCTCTTGTCACGTTCAATGGTGGCACAGCTGCAGTCGATGTCAGCGTCAATAGCATTACCGGGTGCGTTGGTGGCACTGGCAACCCATTTGATATCAAAGTAGCCAGCGATACATTGTCAGCCGGTTCAATAAGCACCGCCGGAACTATCACCATTAATAACACAGCTGGCGATATTGTCTTCTGCGCAAACTGCACTTCAACTGGCGGAAGCGTCAGCGCAACAACACCAGCGGCAAACAGCATCACGGTGAACTCGGGCGTTACAGTCCAAGGAAAAACCGGCATTAGCTTCTCCACTGGCACATTGAATAACAATGGCAGCATCATTGCAGTCAACAATACAAACCTCATCAAGGCCAACACCATCAATAACAATGCCGGTGGCTTAATCCAAGCCACCGCAGGCAATGTTGACCTTCAATCCAACGGTGCCGCTACTCTGGCTGTCGTCACTGGTGCCGGAAGCAATATCAACGCTCAAGGCGGTGGCAACGACATCCGATTTAACCCGACTACCGCTGCTGCCGTCTCCGTAACCGGGACCGGCAATCTTAGCGCCGCCGATCAGCTCATATTGAAGACGAGCGGGGGCGACGCCAAGCTAACGGTCAATTCCATCAGCGGCACCATCACCGCCAATGGCAATGTTGGCGCCTTTACAGCAACTAGCACTACCGGCGATCTCACCATCAACTCCGTAACAGCCAACGCAAGTGCTCTTGCTACTGCTGGCAACGGCAATCTCTCCGTGACTTCCCTTACGGCCGGCACCACAGTCGATCTCACTGTAACCACAGGAGGCAACCTCGTCGCCGACACAGTTAGTGGCGGCACTACCGTCAATCTCACAGTTTCTAGCGGCGGCAATATGACCGCTAACTCCGTTAGTGGCGTCGCTGCTGTCACCCTCCTTAACAACTCGGCCGCCGCGGGCAAAGGCTCAGTTACTGTCGGCGGTGCTAATGGACTCTCTTCCACTGGCAGCACTGTCAACATCACTAGTGGCACCAATGGCGATATCACGGCCAACTCCAAGATTATCGCTGACGGCACTGTCACATTGTTGACAGGATCTGCCGGCAATATTGCACTCAATGCCAATACCAGCTCCACAAATGCAGCTCTCTCGTTGACCAGCGGCAGCGGCGCTACCAACAATATCACCATCGCCACAGGCATCACAGCTAGTGGCGCTACTACTGCAACTGCAAACTCCCCAATTCTCAATGTTAACGGCACCGGCATCCTTCAAGCAGGCACAGGACTTCTAAGCGTCAACAGCAACCTTGCAGGCAATGCGCTTGTCGTAAACCTTGGTGCTACCGCTAAGCTCCAGTCCACCAGCAACAATGTGGTGTTCAATACAGCCGGCTCGCCTGGCGCTATTACGATGACTGGCGGCGGCGGCAACATCCTTGCCGGTGGTGCAACGCCTTTAGTCACACTCAATGGCGGAGCTGGCAACGCGGTCAACGTCGACGTAAACAGCATCACTGGCTGCGTCGGTGGCACAGGCGAACCATTCAGCGTTCAAGTTGCAACCGGTACGCTTTCTGCTGGTTCCATCAACACCGCTGGCGCAATCACTCTCACAAACAACGGCGGCAATTTGGTCTTCTGCGCCGATTGCATCTCTTCCGGCAGCACTGTCACAGCTTCCACACCAGCAGCCAATAGCATCACGCTCAATTCCGGCGTTACCGTTCAAGGCAACAAGGGTGTTAGCTTCACCACCGGCACTGTAAACAACAACGGCAGCATCATCGCCGACACAGGTACCGCTCTGCTTACAACGAACACCATCAATAACAATGCTAATGCCTTGATTCAAGCAACAGCCGGCAATGTAGATCTCCAGTCCAACGGCGCAGCCACCCTTTTTGTCGTCACTGGCAACAGCTCCAACATCAAGGCTCTCGGCGGTGCAAATGACATTCGCTTCAATCCGACTACCGCCAAAGCAGTTTCAGTTACTGGCACCGGCAACCTCAGCGCTGCCGATCAACTCATATTGAATACGAATGGCGGTAATGCCACCTTAACAATCAACTCTATTGGCGGCACAATTACTGCCACCGGTAATGTCGGTACCTTCACCGCCACTACGACCACAGGTAATCTCACGATTGATACCGTCACCGCCACGGGCAGCGCCCTGGCAACGGCCGGCAATGGCAACCTCTCTGTCACCTCGCTCTCTGCCGGTAGCACCGTCGACCTCACCGTCACTACGGGCGGCAACCTGATTGCTAACTCCGTCTCCGGTGCTGGCGCCGTCACTCTTCTCAACAGCTCAGCCGCCGCCGGTAAAGGTGCCGTCACCGTTGGCGGCGTCAACGGACTCACATCCACTGGCAGCACTATCAGCATCACCAGCGGTGCCAACGGCGACATTACTGCCAACTCCAAGATTTCCGGTGATAGCAATGTCACTCTCCTCGGCGGCGCCAATACCAATATCGCCCTCAATGCCAATACCACTTCTACCAACGGCTTCCTTTCACTTACCAGCGGTTCTGGCGCTACCAACAACATTTCCATTGCTAACGGCATTACAGCCAGCGGTGCCACTACGACCACGGCTACAACTCCGATTCTCAACGTTGGTAATGCCAGCACTCTTCAATCCGGCTCCGGCGACCTCAGTATCATCAGCAACCTGGCTGGCAATGCTCTGCTCGTAAATCTCAGCGCCAATGCCAAGCTCCAATCCACTGGCGCCAATGTCATCTTCAATACTGCCGCCAATAAAGGCGCCATCACTATGAACACTGGTAATGGCGATATCCTTGCTGGAGGCGCCACACCGACCGTCACCTTCAACGGCGGCACTAACAAGGTCGATGTCGACGTTAACAGCATTGTTGGCTGCGTCGGCGGCACTGGCGATCCCTTCAGCGTCAAAGTCGCTACTGGCACTCTCTCAGCCGGCGGTATCACTACCCCTAGCGATCTCATTCTCAACAACTTAGCCGGTGACATCACCTTCTGCGCTAGCTGCACTTCCACCGCTGGCAAGATCATCGCCACGACATCCGTGGCCAATGCCATTAATGTCAATGCCAGCGTCACCGTCCAGGGTCAAACAGGCATTACTTTCACAACCGGCACCGTCAACAACAACGGCACCATTGTCGCTGTCACTGGCAGCACGCTTCTTACCGCTGACACCATCAACAACCTGGCCGGCGGCACCATTCAAGCTACCAATGGTAACGTCGATCTGCAATCCAATGGTGCCGCTACACTGACCGTGTCGACTGGCTTGGGCAGCAACATCAATGCTCAAGGACTTAACAACGACATCCGCTTCAATCCCACCACCGCTGCCAAAGTCTCCGTCACTGGAACCGGTAACCTCAGCGCCGCCGATCAACTTATATTGAATACAAACGGCGGCAATGCCACTGTAACCGTCAACTCCATTTCCGGAACGCTCACCGCCACTGGCAATGTCGGCAATTTAACAGCCACCTCCGCTACCGGTAACCTCACCATCAGCACCATCACCGCTACTGGCAGTGCTCTTGCAACAGCTGGCAACGGCAACCTCACGGTCACCGACCTCTCCGCCGGTACCACTGTCGACCTCACCGTCACTACCGGCGGCAACCTCATTGCCAATTCCGTCTCCGGCGCTGGCGCTGTCACCCTCACCAACAACTCTGCTGCTGCCGGCAAAGGCGCTGTCACTATCGGCGGTGCCAACGGTCTCAAGTCCACAGGCAGCACTATCAGCATCTCCAGCGGCGCAAATGGCGACATCACCGCCAACTCCAAGATTACTGGCGACAGCAATGTCACTCTTACTGCCGGCGCTGCAGGCAACATCGCCCTCAATGCCAATACCACTTCCACTAACGGGTCCCTCAACATGACGAGCGGAACCGGAGCTACCAACAACATCACCATCGCTACAGGCGTCACCGCCAGCGGTGCCACCACAACCACCACGACTTCTCCAATCCTCAATGTCAATGGCACAGGTGTTCTTCAAGCAGGCACCGGTGATTTGAGCATCATAAGCAACCTTGCAAGCAAGGCACTTGTCGTGAACCTTGGAGCCACCGCAGCCCTGACATCCACCGGCGCCAACGTCGTCTTCAACACCGCCGGCAATCCCGGCGCTATCACTATGAATGGCGGCGGCGGCAACATCTCGGCAGGCGGCGCTACTCCACTGGTAACTCTCAATGGCGGCACCGGCGCGGTCGATGTGAACGTCAACAGCATCATCGGATGTGTCGGCGGCACAGGTAATCCGTTCGATGTCAAAGTCGCCAGCGGCACACTTTCTGCCGGTTCAATCAATGCCGCCGGTAGCGTCTCACTCAACAATACAGCTGGCGATATTGTCTTCTGCGCAAACTGCACTTTAACTGGCGGAAGCGTCAGCGCAACAACACCCGCGGCAAACAGCATCACGGTGAACTCGGGCGTTACAGTCCAAGGAAAAACCGGCATTAGCTTCTCCACTGGCACTGTCAATAACAATGGCAGCATCATTGCAGTCAACAATACAAACCTCATCAAGGCCAACACCATCAATAACAATGCCGGTGGCTTAATCCAAGCCACCGCAGGCAATGTTGACCTTCAATCCAACGGTGCCGCTACTCTGGCTGTCGTCACTGGTGCCGGAAGCAATATCAACGCTCAAGGCGGTGGCAACGACATCCGATTTAACCCGACTACCGCTGCTGCCGTCTCCGTAACTGGTACCGGCAATCTTAGCGCCGCCGATCAGCTCATATTGAATACAAATGGCGGCGATGCATCGCTTAATGTAAACTCAATCGGTGGCACGCTCACAGCAACCGGCAGCGTCGGCATCCTGACTGTAACCACTACTACGGGTAACTTAAGCCTGGATACAGTGACAGCAAACGGCAAGGCCGTAGTGACGGCAAACAACGGAACTCTCTCAGCAACAGCACTTTCGTCGGCAAGCACTATAGATCTAACTGTTACGACCGGCGGAAATCTCATAGCCAACTCGCTAACCGGCACCGGCGCCGTAACACTCAAGAATGATTCACCTGTTGTAGGCACGGGTTTCGTCACGGTCGGCGGTGCAAACGGGCTTCAGTCGACGGGCAGCACTGTAACAATAAGCAGCGGAGCTAATGGTGATATCACTGCCAATGCAAAAATAAGCGGCAATAGCGATGTTACCTTGACCAGCGGAGCTAACGGCAATCTCCTACTGAACGCCAACACCAGCTCCACAAACAGCCTCCTTTCATTAACCAGCGGAAAGAGCGCCGGAAACAGCATAACCATCGCAAACGGCGTCACCGCCAGTGGTGCCACAACAACCGCGACAAACTCACCCACACTCAACGTTAATGGAAATGGAGTGCTTCAGGCTGGCACCGGCAACCTCAGCGTAAATAGCAACGGGGCAGGTAATGCACTCACAGTCAATCTTGGCGCCACTGCCGAACTAAAATCCTCGGGGGCAAATGTTAACTTCAATACGTCGCTAAGCCCAGGCGCCATCACCATGCTCGGAGGTGGAGGTAATATCTCAGCAGGCGGCGCGACACCTCTAGTTACGCTGAACGGCGGCTCTGGAAATGCAGTCAATGTTGATGTGAATAGCATCGTAGGTTGCGTCGGCGGAACCGGCGATCCATTTAGCGTCCAAGTAGGAACGGGCACACTGTCAGCTGGTTCTATAACAACCGCAGGAGCACTTAACCTCACGAACAATGGCGGTAACATTGCATTCTGCGCCGATTGCACATCAACCGGCGGCACCATAACCGCCACTACGCCAGTCGCTAACAGCGTTTCCGTGAATGCCGGGGTCACGGTGAAGGGCCAAACTGGCGTCAGCTTCAACACGGGAACCGTGAATAATAATGGAACTGTAATTGCGGTTACTGGTCCAACATCTATGAAGGCCAACACCGTCAACAACAATGCAAATGCCACCATTCAAGCAAGCGCAGGCAACATTGATCTCCAGGCAAATGGCGGTGTGCTGACGGTCTCCACCGCGGCTGGCAGCAGCATTAAAGCTAGCAACGACGTGCGCTTCAACGCAACGACAGCCGGCCAAATTTCGATCAACGGTCCGTCCACAGGCTTAATCCAGGCAGGCAACAAAGTGTTGCTCAACGGAGGCAGCGGTTCAGTCAATGCGAATGTGGAACAGATCATTGGATGCATAGACGTGAATGGCTCAGACATTGCATTGCAAGTTTCGCTGGGCGATCTGAATTTCTGCTGCGCAGCTCCAATTAACACAAGCGGAGCGGGCAGCGGCGGCAATGTCTCGATCACCGCAACAAACGGCGGAATCTTTGCTCTGCCGAATATCATTACGGATGGCACTGGTGCAGGAAACAAAGCCGGCTCTGTAAGCCTCACAGCCGCCACAGGGATCTCCGTAGGCAGCATCAGCGCAGTGGGCAACGCCGGTGCCGACGGCGGCACTGTGTCCCTGACGGGAACATCAGGAACAATCGTCGGAAGCACGATCTCAGCTGGTGCCAACGGCGGCGGCAATGGTGGCACTATCAATACCAACTCACCAAACATTCAACTCAGCGGAGTGCTCGGAAACGGTAGTAGCCTTGATGTCTCCAGCCCAGCAGGTCAAGCTGGCACGGTCAACGTCACAACGACTAGCAAGAACGTTCTTAAGATTGGAACTACCGTGGGTCCAAACTTTATCCAGGGCGGCATTGATGCTTCCGGCGTAAATGGAGGATTCATCAACCTGACTAATAACAACGTTGGCGGACTTAATTTCGACATTGCAGCCTCGGCCACGATCACTACAAATGCAACGACAGGAACAGCCGGCAACATTCAATTCCGCACGTTGAACCTCGGAACCGGACCTCTGAACGTATTTAACGCCGGACTGATTACTTCAATTGATGCTTTGACAGGCACAACAGGTCGCGTCGGCTTCAATGGTGGTCCATTCCAAGACGTCACTCTCATCTGTACCGGATGCGTAAGAGCTGGAGAATTCATCGCCTTCGGCAATCTCAATACCTCGACATTGGAATTGGAGCCTCAGCCTGCTGGACTAATAACAATCGTTGGCTCGTGTATTCAAGGAAAAATCATTACAAATGGTCGTTTCCCCGTGCCACCAACAACCGGCCAACAGCCGACCATAACCACGACGGCGAATGCAGCTATACCAACGCTTAGCTTGCCTGGATTTACAAATACTGGCGTGCCAACTGATCGAATCACCTTTAACGTTGACATTGCCGATCAATCTGCCGCAACTCGTGCCTTAACGATGGGAGATCAGCGAACGTGGTATGTCGCCGAAGGCCCAGCCCAACCATTCGTTTTGGAAGACGATGACCAAACAATTATTGTCGGTAAAGAAGGAAGTATATTAGCCCTCCCAGAACCGCGCACACTTGCTCTACAAAGCGGCCGCTTAGCGATTTTGGTAGGATCGAAAGCAGATCTAAATGTCGAAACGAGCTTCGGTGTAGTCACAATTCCGGCCAATGCAGTTGTGTTAATCGATTCGACAAATGAGAATGTGCTGCGGGTAACAAACCTCAGTGGCTCACCAGCTACCGTTAATGCACAAGCTCCGCAGAGCAACAATAATCCAACGCCGTTATCTGTTGTTGCCGGCGAGGAACTTGTCCTGGCTTCCTCCAAAGCATCTCCAGACGACCTTGCCGCCGAAGACGGGCTGACCAGACAATCTGCAACGTTTAGCGCCATGGTGCCAAGCCTGAGACTATTCAAGAACACAATGAATGTCAAAGAAATTGTCGAGCAAGAGCGCTTGCTCTCCTGCGGCGCCGACCAAGAATGCTTAACCAGAAAGAGAATGGATGCACTGAAAGCTGCAATAGGCATCCCAGTTCGACCCAGCGATGCAAGCTCAAAGAGCGGAACACAAAACAATGGCGCTTCAGGTCGCCCACTTAATGGCACTCAGAATGGTGCATGGGCTCCAAAGACATTGCATCAAACTCCACGCATTTCCTTCAATAATTCTTTGAATCAGCTTTGGCAGCAGGCGAGCAGGTCGGTAAAGCAAGCTCAGCAGGAAGAAGAAGAGAATCTCAGCCCGATCGCCTTCAGCTCCAGCATAGGCGCCACGGCTGCTACCATGGGGACTCTGCAGACCGCGAATCTGAGCATGGCTACAATCAAGCACCGCGGCGCTGCAATACAGACGCAAGGCGAAAAGATAGTCCTTGAGCGCGGCGAAATACTTGTGGTCGCCACGAAGAAAACACTAATCAATGCCGGAGATTGCACCATTGTGATACCAGCAGGATCCATTGCACTAATAAGCAAAGATTTGCTGGTCACAAAAGTAAGAAACGTTTGGGAAAGCAAAGCCGCGTCGATCAGACAATACATCGGCAAGAATCATGTCGATATTTCCGCAGGCCAAGAAAGCTTGCTTGCCAGAGATACCAAGACGCTTGCAAAGGTCTACACAGCTGACGAAATCGGCCGGCGCCGTGTAAGACATATTGACTTGGAAAACAACAAGCTAACAACCTCTGAGGTATCGTTGATTAGCTTGATGTACGCATCACCAGTTCTTAAGTCCCTGGTGAAGAGCGACCAAGCCGCCGATGAGAATCTCATTGGTAAGATGTTGAAGATGGCAGCTTGCATCCAGTCCGTCACCGGCTCACATGGTAGCTATGCGAACATGGGACAGAAATAGCAAGATCATCACACAATGGGTCTGCAAAATGGAATACAACAGGCGATGAGTGATTAAGAACCTCTGTCTTTTTTGATTTCGCCTACTCCCAGAATTTGCTTAGCATCCAACGTCTTTTTTCTCGGATAGCGAGCTGCAAAACGCCAACTTCGAAATGAAATCAAGCCACCGGCAACAAAAGGTGTTTTGATTTGTCACTGTGCTGTCACTGCATAATTGCTTGAATAGAAACGTGGAAAACGCCACACGTTACCAGTTACTAACCGTGTATGTAGCAACTCCCTTTTCAATTGGGTAATAATATGACAGAAGATACAATAGGTTTATCCTCCGCTCAGAATACAGCTACTGATAGACTAAAAGAAGTGGAAGCACCGTCCACGGTAGCAAGCCCAGAGCTTTCAAATGGCAACCAGGTCGGCGGACGGGAAATTCAAGGACTGAGAGCGCAAGGCAATACAGACCTTCCAACAGTACTTTTATGGGATGAGCAAAGTTCGCATCCTGGCGGCGGATCGGGTGGCGGAGGTAAAGGCTCCAGCGAGCAAATTCTAGACAAGAAGCCCTCAACGCCATCATCAGATCTTCATTCAGGAAGCATCAGCCCATCTGCACCACAACCAACGGACACTCCACCTAGCTCCAAAACATCGCAGCCATCGGAGTCCATCAAGCTTCCACAAAGCACAATAGACAGCAAAGACCGAATAAACGGCACAAACACTGAAAAAATGCGCGACTGGGATGAGAAGTCATCGGCGGGCACTGCAGCAAAACCTGATTATACGCCAAGTGAAATACCTGCGACAACCAAGCCTGATACGCCAAGCGATGTACCGGCCACGCCCAAGGCCGATCTGCCAAGCGAGGGACCTCAAGGCCTTGAATTCAAAAACGGGCTCCGAACCGCCCATTATGGAGAGACGGTCGTAGCAAAATTTGGTGAAAAAATCACTGCCGAGAAAGGGTCTACTGTCTTTGCCGAACACGGATCGGTAGTAATAGCCAAAGACGGCTCGTGGGTGTCTGCAAAGAATGGCGCCGAAGTAATCGCAAAAGATGGATCGATCGTCCACGCGGAGGACGGTTCCCACGTCACGGCCAAGGACGGATCCAAGGTTTTCGCGAACAAGGGCTCAAAAGTAGTAGCTAGGGACGGCTCCTATGTTGAAGCAGGAGAGGGGTCGGAGGTGAGGGCCCAAGACGGCTCAAACGTTTCGGCACTCAAAGGATCCGGGGTCCAAGCTGAATACGGCTCTCATGTTGAGGCTTGCGATGGCTCGACAGTTCGTGCCGACGCAGGCTCCGACGTTAATGCATGGAAAGGCTCACTGGTTATCGCGGACAAAGACTCAACCGTCACTAAAAAGGATGAAGGGGCGAAAATTTACCTGGAACAAGGTGCGGAATTGAGAGACGAAAGCAAATAGGTCGTACAACCTTGACCGGTAGGATCCTCTTAGATAAGAAAGTCCAAGCTAAAAGGGAAACTACTTCTTCACCAACTCTGTATAAATTGCTTCGCATCCGTTATCTGTGCATCTAGTGATTTGAATCAAACCACCTTTGATGGCTTCCCGGATCTTGTGTTTAGTGACCACTTCACCGCCGACAACAATAACAACCTGCCGTCCTGCATACTTGCTTGTAAAATCTTCTAGCGGCTTGATTTGAGATTCCGATAAAGTCACTAACAGTTTTGGGCGGCCACGCTCGTCCCTTTGTTTGTCCGGCAGCCCTTTCATTTCAAACGGAATAAACTGAGTGCGGTCGATTACCAGATACTCAGCGGTGTCCCGCTCCTCGGGTGCAAGAAAGCGGTAGTCATTCACCAGGATCACTTCGTTCTTTCCGGCTGCTCGAACGTGTTTGTTATCCGGCGACTCCCGAAGAACAAGATAGAACCCATTTGGTAGGTCTGCCCTCCTACTCGTTATGGATCGAGCCGCTAACATCTTCTGAGCGCTAGCAGGCTTATCTTGCAACTTGGACACCAGTTTTTGCGCGGCATGCACACTCTTGTTGAGCTCCGCTTGATCTTTTGCAACTTGCTTGGCTGCGGAGTTCTGGCTGACACACGCAAGAATCTCAGACCGCTCATCTTTGTTAATCAGCGCGAGCAATTTGTCTTCATTGATTCCGCCTATTCTTCCAAGAATGAGCAAGGCTGCGCGCGCGTGATCTGCATCCCACCCCGCCATTTCCTTCAATGATGGCAATGCTTGCTTTCTCAATTCTTCGAGAAACTCTGCCTGCCTGCTTTTTGTGTAGATTGAAATCAATGCAGAACCTTGGTTTCGCTCGCTCCATGTTGGCGAATTCAACAGCGGAATTAATTGAACAGCAGGTACCAATGCCTGCAAGCTTTCATTCTGACCGATGCTCATCAGTGCACTAATAGCGTTTTTTCTGACCGTCACATCTGAGTCGTGAGTAGCTCGAGCAAGCGCCTCCAGCTGGTCTTTATTATTTGCTATCAGCCCAAGGCAATAGTTAGCGATTCGGCGATGCAGCGCATCCGACGAGGACCGTGAAACAGCCAATAACTCGTCTGCATTCTTGAGCGCGTCTTTTAATAACTCCTCGCGAACGAGATTTGCCTTCAGTTTCTCCGTGCCAGCGTTTCCGGCCGATGAGCGAAACTCTGACTGCATTATCTCCAGATACTTACTTTGAATTTTTTCTGGAACTTTGAGAGGCGCGCGTGCTCCAACAGAGCCAATCTCAATGGTAGAGTCCTCAAGATTCTTACCACGCAAACCGATGTAGCAATAGCAAATTTTGTCGGCGTGAGATTTAGCTGCGTCCGTTTGCGTCTCATCAGTCACAATTATGGCGACATCCGAAGGCTCATCATCAGTGGCTTCGTGGACTGCATCAACCAAGCGCCTCCTCAAACTGCCCATTTCTCCTGGAGTGAAATGGAGAAAATCGCCCTCCTTGACGGACATCGCTTGCTTGATTTTCTTCAAACTAATACCATCGCAAGCAAAATAGTAAACACCACCGACCTTGAGGCTTTGAGTGGTAAGTTTAGGTACATAAACGTCCTGTGGGCTGTGCGCATTACACGCCGGTAGCAAACTACCCGCCCCAAGCTCCGCCAGGAAACCAGCACTAGAAAGCGATGTTATCAAGGCAGACGCTGTCAATATCTTTGCAATAACGCCAGCAAATTTCGCACGAATTAAAGCCAAGATATTCACCTAAAAATGAGTCTTAAGCTTAACAGATGCTGTTCCAGGCTTAGAATTGCTTGATCAAATATAACCCACTGCAGCTTCTCAAAATGTGCCCTGCGTCACGCCAAGGAGTAATGTCCCTATTCCGAACCATGGAGTTTGCAGAATGACCATAAACAGATTCCCCGGAATCTTACAGGAAGAGCCCTTCGCTACCTACGAAATAGCCCGCAACTGCTAGCGGCTTTGGAGGCGGCTCCGCCGTACTAAGTTCAGGATCACAAAAGCGCCTGAGATCTAAAAAAGCTTGGGAAAAGGCTTCGCCTGGCTCAATTCGTTTCATTTAAAAGTCAAAAAGAGTACAAGTTTAGTGATTAATAGCAAAGAAGAGGTTCAAGAGAACCGCTTGTACTTAAGCCAGGATGAGGTCGATTAGAATTCGACATTGATAACTACTAGTTCTACCGTGCGTCGATTGGCAGGAAAGGCACAAAAAGATAGAAAAGATAGAAAAGATAGAAAAAGGTAGAAAAAGCTGGAAATGACAAACTGCTCGGCAGCTAGCTTGCCGGACTTTGTACCGTCGCCATGCGGACTGGGTCACCGTGAAGGCAACCCAGTCCACTGCAAACGGTTTCATCCCCGAGGCGATTGCAAAGCCCTTAGCGTGGTGGCAAAGGACGAGGAATCGGATTCGGAAACGGTGGCCACGGCTGCCAGGGACCCGGGAAGGGCGAAGGCAAGGGGGTGGGCGGCGGGGTGTTTCCACCCGTGCTGGCACATCCGGAAAGAAGCAGAAAAGCAATCAGCGCAAGGCTGAGATAGCAGGCAATTGAGCGAATTTTCATAGGCAATTATGTTTCTTGCAGAGCAAGCGTTATTGAAGAAGCTGACCAACTCAGGCCGCTTGCAAAGCGTGTCCAGCCGAAATGACCGTGACGGGCAGCGAAGGATAGTCTTCGCGCCAGACATCATTGTCATTGCCGGTCGAACAGTTACAAGCGTCTTGAACGACAGTGATTTCGCAGCTCGGAATGCGCTCGAGGAGTCCGGTAACGGTATCCAAAACGCATGCGTCGCTGTTGACACCGCAAATACGGAAGTCCTCCATCCAGAAGCCGTTATCGAGGCAAGCCTCAAGAATTTCTTCCGAACCGTCGTCCTTATCTTTACTTACGGTCGTACAGCGCTCGTAATCAATCAGCAGATCCATGATTTCGCGATGAGTGCTACCCATCTCTTTCGGATCGAACTCGACAATGACAATCGCCATACCGGTTTGCTTGGCACGCAAGATTTCCTGTTTCACGAAGCTGATCGTTCGTTGATCGTTGCTAGCGCTAAACCCATCTTGCATGTCGATAACAACCAGCACCTGGTCTTCAGGGCCGCTGTCAGGCATGAGCTTTTCCGTTCGAGGATATAGCCCATCTTTGCTGTTTTTCTTTTTTGGTTTCATAGTTGAGCTTTGTTCAAACGGACAATTCAGCTTGAGGAGCCTTAAGGCACCAGGCGAAACGTCAGTTTGTGTTTTGACCTTGTTTTTTGGTGAGAACACCTGTTCAATGTGAGGAGCAATGAGATACCTCAATCTGCCTGACTAGCCAGTAGCTCACCAAACGAAAATGCGGATAACCGCCCTACCGGTGCGGCTTCTGCTGGAAATCAGATTGGCGAGCGTGGCAGCGGTCTGTTCAAAAACAACCCGGTGGTCTGCGCCAGCGGAATTGAGCGAGGCCACAGCCCATCGAACTCCAAAGCGCTTAAATATGACCCGAAGACAAGGCAGCTTCCTATTGCTCGCAAGCTTGACCTGTGCTAATTTCGCCAACATGCATCAGGAATCAGTCCACCCGTATTTCATAAAGCTCAAGATGGCGCTAGTAAAGCCCTCAAAGGAGCCTCTTTACCAAAGGCTCGTCAATGAGATCAAAGGCGCCATCGAAAACTTCGAATTAGCTCCTTCGCAAATGATTCCGTCAACCCGCGAGCTTGCAGAAACATTAGACCTTTCCCGTTCAACGGTGGTTCGGTGCTATGAGGACCTGCTTGCGCGTGGTTACATCCATACGGTCGATGGCGTCGGAACCTTTGTTCGTGCCGTAGAAAAGCCGATCAGCAAAGAAGAAACCCAGAAGTGGCCGGTCTCCGCAAGAACGCAAAAGCTCCTGGCTCATTCCCGGGCGGGACTCTTCTGCCATGATTTTCCAGAACTCAATTTCGGATGCACGCCCGCCGACCTTCTGCCACTGAAAGCTTGGCGGCAAATACAGTTAAAACATGCGCGAGAAACGGATTCTCAGGAATTGGACTATGGCGCCGACCCCTTCGGTTACCTGCCCCTGCGCTCCGCTCTCGCCGATTTCCTGAAGCGTGTTCGTTCTGTGTCTTGCTCTGCAGAGCAGCTTATTGTTTTCCCATCAGCGCTGTATCCTTTGCATCTTCTGGCCGAATCGCTCGTCAATGAGAAGCAAGTTGTAATCATGGCGGATCCGGAATTGCCCTATGCCAGACAAACTTTTGCCAGTGCCGGAGCCGAGATACAGTTTCTTCCCGTTGATGAGGAAGGCTTGAATTTGGATCACCTGCCTTCTGAATACTCAAAAGACAGCATCATTTATGTTTCGCCTTCGCACCATAATCCCAGCGGAACAGTGATGTCTATGCGACGGCGAGAACAGCTCCTGCAGATAGCGGCTGAACGCAAAATGTTCATTATCGAAGATGATTGCAATTGGGAAAATAGACAGGGTCCGTCGCCATTGCCAAGCCTGCAAGGGCTTTCCCAATCAGCCAATGTGATTTACTTGAGCAACTTCTGGAGCACTCTCTATCCACTAATCAATCTGGGATTCATGGTAATTCCAAAGCGGCTCATTCCACTTTTCGAGCAAATCTGGCGCGTGACTTATCACTCGTTTCAAACACATTTACCAATGTTGGAACAGCTCACGATGCATGAATTCATCGCTGATGGGCATTTCGAAAGACAGATTCGCAAGACCGAAAAGGTCTATTTAGCCTGGTGGCGATCGCTTGTTCAGGCCCTCAAAACAGAACTCGGCAAGCATGTTGAGATCATGAAAAGCTCAGGCGGCAGTGCGCTTTTGATGAGGCTTCCCGAAGAATGGGATCACGATCGAATATTGAAAGCAGCGAAGAATTCAAACTTTGCCCTGGTTTCGACAGTTGAGTTCTATCACTCAGATGCTCCTCGGAATGAATTTCTGGTGCCCTTCATACAACTTGAAGAAGACGATTTGATCAATCGAGCAAAAGAGTTTTCTAAACAAGTCATTACCACCTGCGCTTCATCAGACCAGAGATAAGGCTTGCGAGCTAGCGGGAAAATCTTAAGTCCCTCAAAGCTTTTCCGACCTTCGCAAGCCGCGCAAACGAAGTTGTAATGAAGAAAAGACTAAGAGCAAAACCTCTTTACAACCACCTCTTGATAAACCCCTTTTCCTCTTTCTTGAAAACCTTACCGAACATGATCTTTCGAGATTTGGAAGGAATGCTTAAGGGAGAGCAGAGAATGTAACGCATCAGAAACACGTTTGAATCTTGATCAGATCTCTTAGTACACCTATCTCACTCTCTTCCCCCACGTATATCCGCAGGATAACCCCACAGCCCAAAAACCACAGCGCAATTTAAGCACTTCTACTTGCACCAAATACGGTGCCAAGCTGAACTGTCTTGCGAATTATGGTTTGCGCGAGCTATGGTACTTGCGATAGCACTTGGAAGAAGAGCTCGACGGAGCACGACCTCTGCTCTCAACTCTAACGACCGAGGAGCTAATATGCCACAAAGGCTTATTGGTACCGTGGGCGCAATTGTTGCGTCCATATTGCTGAGCTTCTTCATGCCAGGAACTGCCCTTCACTGGGCGATTCTCGGACTTTTCTGCGGTGGCACCCTCGCACTGCTGCACAGCACATTCGACATGAACGGCTTGCTCACCACGCTCGGCGGTGGCGTAGTCACGGCAATCGCCGCACTCGTCAACGCGGTCGCGTTCCAGCCGGAATCGCTTGCAACCCAAGACGCACTGGCGCAGGTTTTCTTCTGCGGCGCTGCGATGGGTCTGGGCTACTGGGCTCTGGCTTACATCTTCGGCCCCACCAAGCCGAAGTTCGAGCCTGGCAACCACAACGCCCCGTTCGCTGATCGCCTCGCTGAAGCGCTCAGGCTCGGTGAAGCCGAAGCTCAAGAAGCAAAAGCGAAGCGCGAGCAAGACGAAGCCGAGGAAATGGCAATCCAGCAAGCTGGTGCTCGCAAGCGAGCGCTGGAAATCCTGGATGAAATTCCCGGATTGGTGCGCAACCAGATCCGCCAGATTGTTGCCGAAGGCGGCGATTATCGCGATCTTCGTGTGATGCACCTCAACCGCTACGAGTCCGAGCAGAAGGCTGCTCTGGGCATCACAGCGGACCCGACGAAGTTGCGCTTTGCGGCGCTCATGGTTTGGAACGATCTGGAAGCCGCCGGCTGCCAGCCCAAACTCGTGTGCCTGCGCGACAAGCTCAGCCATGGCTCGGAGAGATTCTTCGGCCCATGTTATTTCGCGATCCAGCTGCGGGTTCACCCCAAGATGCTGGATGAGCAGATTTCTTAGTTCAGCAGCCATCCCGGCACTGAACACCATCTTTCAGAAAGCAAGGAAAACACACATGCGCTCTTTCCTCTCGTTCGTCGGCAGCATTGCCGCCACCACCGCCGGTCTCTTCACGCTGCAGAGCTTCGGCTTCCGCCCCGAACTGTCCGCCGAAATCCTCCTCTGGAGCGGCGCCGTGTTCGGCTTCATCAACTGGATGGTCATCGAGGGCTGGAACGCCTTCAAGCCCAGCCTCACCGCCATCACGGTCATCAAGTCGGCGCTCGCGATGGGCATCGCCTTCTCGCTGCTCAGCCTGCTGACCTTCTTCAGCAACCAGGCTCCGGTCGGCGTCGATCCGGCGACCACCATCCTGACGCTCGGCGCCAACATGTTCGCCCTCACCCTCTTCTCCGGTGTCGGCTTCTGGTTCGGCGGCTTCGTCGGCAACAGCTTCGGCGCGAAGAACGATTAGTCAAAAGCGCTCTGGAGTTTCGCAGGGCTATCGCCCCTCTCAACTCCTCAGCTAATCACCACTAGCTGAGCGCTGTCGCTACGCGATAGATAACTAAGAAGCCAAACGACGAATCGACTTCTAGCGAGGCAGGGAACCCCTTTTCTGAAGGACGTTCCCTGCCTCGTTTTGCTTGCAAAAATCATACTACTGTACATAATACTATTGCCACATACACCATAGCGAGAGAAAGCAGGTTACAGGAAATGAAGAAATCCAACGCGAAAAAAGATATTGCGAGATTTAAGCTCTGCCTCTCGAAAGCCCTACAGTTAATCGCCGAACAGCAAAAAGCACCTATAGCCTTGAAATGCCGTCCTCCGATTAAGTACACCAGATCGAACCCGTTACTAGTATTTTGTATGAACTGTGCACCCATGAGACATCAGTGGTGGTATCACGTATGACATCGCGCCCTGTTCAGATCAGTCTGACAAATGTTGCGATCTTCGTAATAAGAAATAGAGATTATTGAGAATAAATACCAGACTAAGATTTTCAAGAGTTAATGGATTTTCCCCAATTTCACAAGGCTTCCGGGACTCTGACATTTTTCTCATTGCGAATAAGCGTCAGATACATCAAACACATCTCACTCGGGCCTCGTTGACGCCGCCCCCCGGTAGGCATAGATTCATCTGCAACTAATTGAGAATCAGTCTCAACTAGATTCGACAGCTCTCATAATTTGTAAGTTGCTGTCGATGCGAAGAAGTCCCGAAGGGAGTTAGCAGATGCACAACCTGAAATCGCGAGCAATAGCTGTAATACGTTCCAGGCATCAAGACCTTGATTCAATAACGCCAAGCAGCAGTAGCTTCAGCGAAGACATAAATGATGCGCTCAACGATTTACAAGAAGCTGATTATTTGATTCGCGACTTGTCAGCATCATTAGCAGCCGAGGGCAAAATCGGCTCTTCCAACTTCTTCCAAATAACCGAGCTTGAGAACAGGCTAAATGCGCTAAAAACAAAAGTGCAATTGCGCCGCCAGCAGATCCAATCGATCACGCAAAGCAATCATGTATCTAAGAAAAACACACTCGAGACATGCACAGAACTCAGAACTGAATTTCTGCGACTGAAATCCGAACTGCGCTTGATCTATAAGCAGACAGGCGCATTTTTGTGTGGGGACGACTGGCAGAGTCCAATATATGATTCATCCTTCGCGTTTGAACGAAACCGCCTATCAAATGGAATCGCCGAACATATTTGGGACTATAAACGCGACGGACACCTGGACGCGCTGGCATACGAATCTCAATTCAATGACGAATACTGCAAACACTTGGGTTCGGACAACGCAAAGGTCTATTTGACCAACAGCGGCATGGCAGCCTTCACAACGGTGCTCAACTGGCTCTCTGGCGAATTGCAAATGCGCGATTCAGCTCTTGCGGTCCTGCCAATGTATTTTGAGAACTTGCACTTGGCCCGCGCTGTTTTCCCAGGATTGGCGATACACAGCAGCGGCAACAACGAGCTGAAAGAAACACTCAATCGCGAACAGCCCTCTATTATCTTTATTGATGCCGTCAGCAACTGTAATGAAGTCGTCTACCACGACCTTGCACGCGTAACTAGCTGGGCAAAGACGCAAACCGAGCGGCAAATCGCGATCGTCATCGACACGACGTGCCTTCCACTTCCACTATTGCAATCAGGCTTCCTCAAAGATCTGCCTGACAATGTAATGGTTGCATTCGTTGAAAGCCTGGCGAAATATCACCAATTCGGAATGGATGCGGTCACCGGTGGGGCAGTGCTACTGCACGCCGCGCAAGAAATGCAAGACAGCTTCCGCAAAACACGTGCCCGCATTGGCACAAACATCGTTGATACCAGCGTCGGCAGCCTGCCTCGTCCATCGCGTGAATTGTTCATTCAAAGAATGGATAGACACTCGCGCAATACAAAGATCGTTTGCCAAAAGCTCAGCGAAGCAAGCAAACAATCCAACGGCATCTTCGACTCGGTTTCATGGCTTGATGAGCCGCCAGCAAATGCCCCCTGGTTCCACGCATCTTGCTTCACTTTGCATTTGCGCAAGGAGTTCCGCTCAATCAACTTCTACCAGGAGCTTGAGAAGAAGGTTCTGGAACTCTGTCAAAAATATGGACATCCAATCGCATTCAGCACAAGCTTTGGCTTCGACGTTTCCCGCTTGTATGTAACCGCTCCGGCTACAAGATTTGAAGAGCCTTTCTTGAGAGTTTCAGTCGGAACAGAAACACTCAGTCAAATCCACACATTCGTCAAGATCTTGGAAGAATGCAATAAGGTTCTGGCTGAATCCTGGAAGAACCGTTTTGATGCTAGTCCAAATTCAAGAAAGGTCGAGTTGAGAGCTGTCAAAGCAGTTCCCGAGCAGAACAAGTTTGGATTCAAGAACAGCGTGTTTGCTGGACCAGAAGGATTGCACAATTATCTCTGCCCGGAGAATTATGCGCCATCTCCCATGGTTGAGCTGCCCAATGATCTAAATCCATTCGCTGCCGAAGGCGTTCGCTTGATGGCGAAGATCGTCCCGCTCGTTCCATTGATGAATATCAAATCGATTCCGGCCTACTCAATGCTTGCAGAAGCTGCAGCTCGCGGCGATCTCAATGAAGTAGCGAATGTGATCGAAAGCTCGTCATCAAATACCGTCTTGTCACTAAGCGTGGTGGCGCGACTCTTCGGCATCGACCGCACTTGTGCAATCGTCGATCACTCAATTGCGCCTGGATTGATGCGGATGCTTCGCCTCTTCGGCATTGAAATCTTCCCGCACCCGGCGCCCGGCCACGAGCTGTTCGGAGTGCTTGCTCCACGCAGCGACAGAGCCACACGTTGCGGAAGCCAGCCAGGCTGGTTCAACCCAGGCCAATACTCCAACAAAGATAATCCAGCCGGTTTCGAGAGATACCTTGCTCCTGAAATTTGGAATCAAACTGATGGCAAGATTTCGATACTTTCTTGCGCACTTGGCACCTGCGGCACCATGGTTGGTGTCAGCCGCGGACTGCGTTCAAAGAATCCAGACATCAAGGTAGTTGCTTGCTGCCCTGCAAAGGGCGAGGCTGTGCCTGGGCCGCGCGAGAAATCACTTCTGCACGATGTAACCTTTGACTGGCACGACGTCGCAAATGCAAAAATGGAACTGGGCGCCCAAGACAGTTTCAAAGCCAGTATCAAACTGCTGCGCCGTGGACTAATGGCGGGTCCAAGCTCCGGAATGAACTATGCCGGCGCATTGCAATACATCAGCGAACTCAAAGCTGCAGGCGAGCTAGACAGCTTGCGCAACGAGGATGGCGAGATCGTATGCGCATTTCTTTGCTGCGATTCCCCACTACCGCACGTCGATGAATACTTTGACGCGCTGGGTGATGAATTCTTCCCAACCGTCCACCCAATTCCGGAGGCTGATTAGTCGCAGTAATGCAAACGCAGACAGCAACGCAAGTTGAACTTGGCAATTGCGCCCCGGCGTTGACCGCCAAGTTAGCGCCCTGGATGACAAAGATTTTGTCTTGCCCTGATTTGCTGTCTGAGTTGATAAGCAACCACGGCTCCCCGTGCCATGTAGTGGTCGACAGCGAATTTGAGCGCAACGTCAGCAAGTTCATGTCCGCGTTTTCAGAAAGAGGCGTTAAGGGTCGCCTTTTCTTTGCAAGAAAGGCGAACAAATTGCCTTGCTTCGTCGCTGCCGCTAACCGAAACGGGATAGGTGTGGATACGGCCAGCCTTGCAGAAGTAATTGAGACACTGGCACTCGGCGTTCCGGCGGAAAACATCATAGTCACAGCAATCGGAAAGGAACGTGAGCTCGTCTCAAAGGCGATTTCGAGTGGCTGCTTGCTTGTGATTGATAATTTCGACGAGCTGGACCTCATCCAAAGCATCGCCCAAGAACTCGAAAAGAAAGCACGTATCGGTTTACGATTTGCTGGATTCGAACATGCTGGACGAAAGGTATTCAGCAGATTCGGAATGGCGCTTGAAGACAGTCGAGCGGTGATTGAACAAGTTAGCCAAGATGCCAACTTGCAACTCGAAATTTTTCACGCACACCTTGACCGGTATGACATAGGCGAACGAGCGGCAGCAGGACGCAAGCTCATAGAACTCGTCGACCTGGCAAAATCCTTTGGCGCTGACGTAAAAGGGATCGACCTTGGCGGAGGCATCCTGATGCGTTATTTGAACGACGCGACCCAGTGGAAACATTTTCAGCAAGAATTGCTGGCATCGGTTAAAGGCGAGCGAACAAGTTTCACTTTCCGCGGCGACGGACTTGGCTATACAAAGATCGGCAACGAAATTGTCGGACAACCGGATCTTTACCCTGCTCACAACGACCTGGCAAAGCAGCGCTTCATCAGCGCCGTGCTTGATAATACCGAGGGCGGTGGCGTGCCCCTCTACAAACTCTTGAACGAGCGAGGGCTCGAAATCTACTTCGAACCAGGACGTTCACTACTGGATAATTGCGGAATGACTTTGGCAAAAGTGACATTCCGCAAGAAAGATACAGAAGGGAACTTCATGGTAGGACTGGCAATGAACCGCATGAACCTTCGGCCCTTTCGGGCTGAGTTTTGCTGCGATCCACTTTTCGTCTCCACCGAAGAAGGAAAATCAACAACGCAGAATCGACACCATGCCGAGCCGGGCGCCTTCCTGGTGGGGAATCTCTGCTCTGAAAGCGATCTGATATATAGGCGCAGAATCAAACTTGCAAAGGCTCCACAGCCAGGCGATCTTTGCGCATTCCCAAATACAGCCGGCTATCTGGCACATCATATGGAAATTGGCACACACGGGTCGCCGCTGCCAAAGAATATTCTTCTAGAGAGCGATAGCTTGGAGGTAAAGGGTGTTTACTGATTCGTCCACTAAAACAGCGCTTGTAACCGGTGCCGGACGCGGAATCGGACGCGCGCTCCTTGACGAATTGCAAAAGCATCAGTTTGCAATAGTGGCTGTCGTGCGAAGCTCAGAGCACATTGACGAAATCAATGCTCTGGCTCCAGGAAGCATCAAAGCAGTTCTCTGCGACGTCACTAAACCAGAAAGCGAACAAGTTCTCAAAGACTTTCTCAAAGACTTGCTCGGCGAATCCGGCAAAATAGACTTGCTGGTTAATAACGCCGGCTTCGGTGCAAGCGCATATGGCGTAGAAGGCATGCGTTACGACGAATTAGATCGGGTTCTGGCCGTAAGCTGCTATGGACCAATTCGCTGCGTTCGCGCCTGCCTGCCGTATCTGCGCAAATCACAGGCGGCGTCGATCATGAATATTTCATCGCGCTTTGGCTCGGTTGAATGGGTCGCAACCGGAACGGTTCCACACGACCAGGCGACCTACCCTTACCGCATCGGCAAAGCGGCGCTCAACATGTTCACATCGTGCCTCTCGATGGAACTGAAGAGCGAAAACATCAGAGTCTTATCGATCGATCCAGGAAAAGTAAAAACGCGTTTCGGTCCCAACGACGCTGATACTGAAGCGAGCGAAGCGGCTCGTTCCATCGTGGATCTGGCCCTCAACAACAAATCAACTGGAATGTTCTTGCATGCATCGGGAGAAAAATTGCCATGGTAGTTAAAGATCGTCAGTGGTTAGTCAAAGAAAAGAACGATCCGTTCGTTGTACCATCGTTTGAAACGATCAGCTTCTCGATGCCCTCTATGAAGAGCTGGGAAGATTTGTTGAAGGGCGAACAAGATGGTTGGGTATACCTCACCGACGGCAACCCTACATTGGCGGCGCTGGAAACATTATTGGCAAAAATACAGGGTGTTGAAAAATGCTGGGTGACTAGCACAGGTAAATCCGCCTTAGCCGCCTGCTTGCTTGGACTTCTCAAAGCCGGCGACAATCTCATTCTTCTGCAAGAAGGTTATAAATCCACACGCTTATTCGCGCAAGGCATCCTTCAGAAATTAGGTGTTGAAGTCACGCTGGTCAAGGTTGACGATCTCCATCGCCTCAACGAAATTGTCGAGAAAAAACCGACGGCAGTAATGGTTCTCGAGGCACCAACCAATCCAATGACTCGCGTGCCCGATTTGCGCAAAGCGTGCGCGATTGCCCAGGAACACGGCATCCTTACAGTGCTGGACAATTCACTTGCTGGGTTCCACCACCACGGGGACATTCCGGTTGACCTGATCGCTCACAGCCTCTCTAAGTACGCTTCAGGAGTTGGAGACGTAATGGGAGGAGCGATTCTGGGATCGCGTGAAATGGTATCGAAAGTCAAGAACGCAAATGTCTGGAATACCGATGCCCTCAGCGCGCACTCAGCAGTTGAAATATGGAAGGGCATGCAGACATACGATTTGCGTATTGAACGACAGTCATCCAATGCAATGAAGATCGCGCAATTCTTGGAACAGCACCCAAAAGTAAAACGAGTCCTATACCCTGGGCTGGAAAGTCATCCGGACCATGAGATCGCAAAGAAACAAATGAAGGACTTCGGATCCGTGCTCGCTTTCGACACCGTTGACGGTACCACCATGCGCAAGACACTCGACAATCTAGAGGTCTTCCGCATAGCTTTTGGAACTGGTTTCACCCAATCAATTGCGAACCCCGCGTGGCTCTTCTACGCAAGAAGTTTCCCGGAAGAACAAACTGGCGTCTCCGCGATTCTCGATAGCACAATTCGCCTGTCGGTTGGTATCGAACCGCCGGAGGTACTGATTGCAGATCTGGAGAAAGCCCTTGGCTAATATGGCAGTTGATGCAGCAATACCTGACTCGGCGAATCCCGTAATTCTTGGTGCCGGTATTAGCGGCATCTGCACAGCTTTGGTATTGCAGGCAGTGGGATTCGAGCCTTGCATCGTTAGCAAGTACATACCAATGCAGCAGGACAGTGTTCCTCAATTTCCGGCAGTGCCGACCGATTACGCTATGGCATCAGCCTATCCACACAACCTGCGCGTGGAGAATTTGCCAGGTTTAAGCTCAGCGTCGCAGCAAGTGTTCAAGCACTTGGAGCAGGTTCAGAACAGCGGCGTGAGCCGCTATAGGATCTTCGAAGTCTATGAGCAGGAGCCGACAGAGCCACCGCTATGGCAGGAGCGCATTAACTTCCAACGATTCGATGGCAAGCCTGAGTTGCTCCGCAAGAGCATGAATGTTCCAGTTCGGCGCGAGGCGGGGCAGATCTGGGGCTGGTCATTTGATTCCTTTTTCGCTGACATGCCACTGTACTTGAGCTTCCTATGGAAAGAATTCAAAGCCAATGGCGGTCAGGTCATTGAAATGGAGTTAAATGCTCCCGAACAAATAGAGTCACTTTGCTCGAAAAGACCAATCATCAACTGTTTGGGGATTGGTGCGAAAACTCTATTTGCAGATAGCGCCCCCCTGAATATAGTGCGCGGCAAGCAAGTTTTGATACCTAATACTCCTATGCTAAAGGCGGACGGGGAGCTGCCGTTCGCATACAACTACACACCCAGCCCGGAAATATTTTCGAGAGCCGACGGCAACAGTGAGTATGTGCACTTCTTTGCCAGAACGGGAGATTGGCTTCTCGGACAAACTAGAGAGCCCGGTCAATTGAACAAAAAAAATGAATGGGTTGGTGAGGCAGTCCTCGGAGAATACGTCGACCTGAACGGGATCCAAATTCCAAAAGCGATCCTGACATTGAATGAAGAACTGCTCTGCGACTTATTCGGCGTTACTTTTGCAGACCGCGAATTAATAGCGCGCGAGGGTTACCGATATTATCGAGATCCCGACGGCGAAGGCGTCAGACTTTGCGCGGAGCAGTTTGGCTCTGGAACCGTGATCCACAATTACGGACACGGCGGCTCGGGGATAACAATGTCCTGGGGCTGCGCGTTAGAAACAGCACGCCTGTTTGTTGAGATCGCCGACTCAAATAATGTCAATCGAAAAATTACTGGCGGCGAAAACGTTAGTGGTGAAGCGTCGACGCTGAAGCATGTTTTGAAATCTCAATTTCAGACCTTTCAAGCCAATAAAACCGAGAAAGCTCTGGCTGCACTTTCGTAAGCGCAGTTTTGATTGTGCGTTATTTCATTCTGTGAAATCGTCCAGCAGAACAGGCAACGCCACCCTACAATCATCTTGTTATGATCGTACGATCATAAGATTGAACTGCTTCTGCCTTCGGTCTAAGAAAGGCACGGATCCGGCAGGAGCGCTGCCATAAAAGCGCCGGCGTCGTAGATTATCTCGAGTACATCAAGATGATTTCGACAATTGGAAAAATGAAGGCCAGCGGAACAAAAAATGTGTAAGCAACATCGGAACCCCAATTAATCTCATTGCCTTCACGCCATTCACACCACCACCAAACAACGTTCGTGAAAAAACTGGTGGTCCAGCCCAGGACGCCAGTAAGTGCTGTTATTAGAAGAATGATCCAGAACAAATCCATCGTTGTTGCCTCCGTAGGGGCGACCATGCGTCGCCCTTCAGCACCGAATCAGGAATTAGAAAACCGGCAGCTTGCCGGCGCTCCCAGGATCGAACCGAGAGAATCTGTATGAATCCATCTTCTATGCTTTTTGGATTATTGAAAATTGAAATGGTGCTTATGTGGTGGCAGCAAAAGACTAAAACGTACTGAACAAGCACAATTCGAGAGACAAATTCTTTGTTACGCTTCTACACTGTTATCAATAGTCGATGCATTCTTATCAGCTTTGGCCTGCAGCAAGATCATTGGCAGAGCTAGGAGAGGAGCCAGCGCCGAGATAATCACCAACGCCGAAAAATTATTTGGAAACACATTGGTAAAGAGTTGTCCACCTGTAAACAAAGCTGTATTGGTGGCAACATTTCGCAATCCGACAAGTAGCGCCATTACTGTCACTTCAATTCTTTTCGGGCAGTACTCTGCAGCAAAACAGTAAACTCCCAGTATCCCCAGCATGTTAGCCATACCGCGGAATATCTCGAGGACGATAGCTGTTTCTGGTGTACTGAGGGCCAGATAAGCAAGCGTGGTTACAGAGAGAATCAAGGTAGTGACTATTAGCTGCATTTTTGCACTCAATCTGTCCATCAACCTTTTGTGCAAGAGTGCCGCAATGAGCATCCCGAAGGAATTCCAGGCGGCCAGTTGCCCTATGCTAGCTTGCGAAAAAAGGAGCTGTTTTGATTCATAAAAGTACAACGGTACACCAAATGCCGGCATGAAATTCCAAAACAAAGAGAACGCGGCAGCCATCCACAAGAAGGGCGATTTGAAAGCTTGCTTAAATGAAGCGAGTGTATTCGACAATGCATACACCTGAAGCGGCGACTTCTCTTCCTTGACTTGGAGAGTCGTCATTACGATCATGACGATCATCGGAATAGTCGCAAATCCGACAGCATAGCTAAAAGCACCATTTGGTCCAAATGATTGACATAAGGCACCACTAATGATCGATGCTGCAATGTTAGCTGCGTAATAAAAGATCTCCTGAATTCGAAAATATTGTCGCGTTCTTCCATCGGCGCGCCCAAGTTCTACGGCCATTCCGACCATCAACGCCGTGCTCATAGACATGCAGATCGCCGCTACAAAAATCCCAGACATGATAATTTGCAGCTTGGCACTCATCAAAATCAGAGCATAAGCAATCGCCGAAAAGGTAAATCCAATAAGCAAATACGATTTGCGGCGATAACCAGCAATCGGCAGAAAGTCGGTGATTATACCTATCGCTGGCTTCCAAACCCAGGGCAACATAAGTATCGCCATGTTTGCCGCCACATCTGCTGCGGAGAGCTTCAGGCCCGCCATCATGAAAAATTGCAGGGGTTGAGAAATGACACCAAATTGCGCGCAAGACAACCCCTGCGAAACATATGCAATCGCGAAAAACGCACTCATATTGCGACTTTTCGAAGCCTCTGCCGATGCTTTGACTTCCAATTCCGTCACGGTAGATTTACTTTCGTTCATTCGTGCGCCGGCTTCCAATCGAGTGATGCGCTATATCTGACAAAGCTTATCACTTACTGATCACTCCGAGAGATTGTGACATCGGATGGAATTATCGCTAGCTAGCCGAACGCTTATTGATACAAATTCTCAATAGACACGCATCGTCGAGAGCACCCATAAATACACCCTTTAATGTCGCCAATCAGTGCACTATTAGCCGTTTAAGCACCCTCGGACGATCCGTAGATTAGACCTGAAATTGATGCATCAAACCCGATAGTATCTGAGTATCTGATTCTCTCTTTTTCTCGAAAGTCCCCCACCTCAAAACAACGCAAATCTCCGCTTTGCTGAATTTCTCCGATCGCCGATGGCGAGCGAGTTTTGACACGGACGAACGAGAGGAGATCATCGAGGAATGCGAACAGAGAGCCTGCAAAATTCGTGTTGCAGCTCGCGACGCTCGGACCTCTTGAGAATCTTGTGACCGGCTTTTGCTGAGTCACTTTTCATTCCTGACGTGAAGTGAAGTGAGATATGGGGCTGAAGAAATTCTTCGGCTTCATCTCTTACTGCTACTGAATCGACGCTTGCTGAAAGGCAAGTAACTCTAGCCGCAAAGGACAACCTGAATGAACACTAAAAACGTGCTCATCATCGGTGCCGGTGTCAGTGGACTCACCACGGCTTTGCACCTCATTAAGGCAGGCTTCAATGTGACCGTTTGGTCGAAAGAAGCTGCCGGCACTTTCCCCGTGACGTCTGCAAGCGCGTATGCGATGTGGGTCCCCGTCAAGATTGACGCTGACCCGCGCATCGAGCAGTGGACGTTCGAGAGCCTCAACGCATTTCGGAAGCTCGCGGAAGACCCGTCCACCGGCGTTCGCCTGCTGGACATCTTCCAGCTGAAGACCGAGCGCAGCGAACCCTGGTTCGCCAGCTCCTTCGCCGAGTTCCGCCACAGCCTGCCGGAGGAAATCTCCCCCGATTATGCCGATGCGCATGTGCTGCAGTCGGCACCGGTGATCGACCCTGAAGTCTACCTTCCCTGGCTGCAGCAGCAAGTACTGGCGGCCGGCGGCAAGTTCGAGCAGCAGACGGTCACCGACCTGTCGGCGCTGCCCTCGCAATACGGCATCATCGTCAACTGCACCGGACTTGGCGCTCGCACGCTCGTTCCGGATGCCGACGTCTTCGCCGACCGTGTTCAGGTCGTGAAGATCAAGAACAAAGGCGTGGTGAACAAGGTCATCATCGACGATGAGGGTCCGAACAAACGCGCCTGCATCGTTCCACACGGCAGCTACGTCAAGCTCGGCGGGGTGTTCGATGGCGATCAGGACGGCACCGAGATCGACGACACGGCGACCCAGGACATTCTGGACCGCTGCAATCGCCTGGTGCCCGAACTGAACGCCACCACCGACGATATCGTCGCCGTCACCCGCGCCTGCCGCCCCGAGCGGAAAGGCTGGTTGCCGCGCGTCGAGGCCGAGCCCCTGCTCGACGGGCGCACGGTCATCCACAACTACGGTCACGATGGCATGGGCTACCTGCTCTCCATCGGGATCGCTTCGCACATCGCGGCGTACGCTGCGACGCTCGAAGGAGACAGCGAATAGTCGCTAAACGGGACTAGCTCCCGGCAAGTGCGGGGGAGCAAGATGCAGTCAAGCACTTGCTCCCCCGCTACGACAGGCTCATTAAGAAGCCTCTCCCAAGGGAGAATTGCCATGAATCAGGAACTCCTCTCCAAGCTGCACGCAGACTCTGCGTCCAAGCTGGAGGAAGTCCGCAAAGGCAGGAAGGCGCTCGAACATGCAATCGCGCGCATTCAGCCGTTTCTTAGCAAGTATATTTTCGATGCCTCGGCCGCTCAAGCGGTCGAATTCAGGGTCTGCACGAAGGGTCCGGTTTGCTGCACTCGCGGCAGCTTGGACCTGCTTGCCCAGCTGAAGGAGCTGGCCGCCAACAAGGATGACGTTAGCGTTACCGAGTTCGGCTGCCTTCGTCGCTGTGGTCGTGGACCCAACATCGAAAGCGGCGGCGTTGTCTTCACCGACATGACCACCGAAAGAACAAAAGCCCTCTTCGACAACGAAGTCGGCAAGAAAGGGCTGCCCGTGGACCTGCTGCTCGATGACGAGTACGCGCCGGAAGTATTGAACACCGAGGATAAGCGCATCCGGTTGCTTCTAGCAGCCGATGAGCTTGCCACGCTGTACAGCTCGCTGGAAGATCAGATGAAGGTGCTCGCAAAGCGCCTTCCGGTCGATCGAACCAAGCGCTTCCTGGCTCAGCGTGCCATTCTCGAAGCAACGAAGTTGCATGGGCAACTGGCGTCCGAACTCAACGACTGCGAAGAACTGCTGAAGAAGGTCGTTCCACTCGACCGCTTCGCCGGCAGGCTCTTCGAGCGCGAGTTCGATGCGTGGCTCAAGAATGTTCGTCCAAAGAAGTGGACGTTCCAGTCCTGAGCTAACTCCGCGCTGGACGCGCTCTAAACGGTAAAGCAGACGAGATGCACTGTCATCTCGTCTGCTGCCGTTGTTTCTTGCGAGACAGTCTCGCCAGCGTCTTACGGTAAGCCGTAGGACCATTTTTCGAAACTCATGAGGGTTATCATCATGGCTATTTCGATTAGTGACCTGGTTTTACCGGTCAATCTTTTCGCTTGCCTTCTGGCAGGCGCCGGCGCAATAGTGGTGGCATTGATGGTGGCACGAGTCCGCCAGGGCAAATGCCCCTTCCATTTCGCTAGCACAGACACGAAGAAGCTCAGCTCTGGTGCAGCTAAGCCCAATGGCGGCGCGCCCGATATGAGCAAATCGATGCGGGTGAGCGATCCTGCAAACCGCGAATTTCTCGAAGATTTGCAAGGCAACATCCTGAACGGGCACGGTCGCGATCACGCGGCACACGTCTTCGTTCGCTTCGAGCCCGGCAAAGCCGCAGCCGCAAGAGCCTGGATTGCCTCGTTCGCCAAACGGCATGTCCAATCGGCGTATGAGCAGTTCAACGGCTCTAAGCAGTTCAAGACCTTCGGCATCGACGCCGGAATCTTTGGGCACATTGCGCTCTCGGCTAGCGGCTATTCGGCGCTAGGTTTCCAGACCGCTCAACAGCCGCACGGGCTCAATCCTCGCAATCACGAGGACGGCAAGGGATACGAGGAAGTCTTCCGTAAGGGACTCAAATCCCGCCGGAATGTGCTCCACGACCCGGAATTGTCGCAGTGGGAACGCGCCTTTCTGGGCGACATCCACATGATGGTTCTTCTGGCGGCCGATAATGACGCTCAGCTTGACACCGTGCTGGCAACTACGCTCGAAAGCTTATCGAACGCGGCCGAACACGTGCATGTCGAACGCGGACTCGGACTGACTCGTCAGCTCGCCCCGCAGGACCCCAGCACAGTCGCTCACGTCGAGCACTTCGGCTTCGTAGATGGGCGCAGCCAGCCTCTCATGGTCGAAGAGCAAATCGAACAAGAGAGGCAAAAAGGCGGCACCGACAAATGGGATCCGTCGGCGCCACTAAATCTGGTGCTCGCTCCTGACCCACTCGGAAAACCGGGGAAAAGCTTCGGCAGCTTCCTGGTCTTCCGCAAGCTGGAGCAAAATGTGCGCGCATTTCACAAAAGCGTGCACGACCTGGCAAAGACTCTCGACGTTCCGGTCGAACTTGCTCGGGCTATGGTGATGGGTCGCTTCCAGGATGGAACACCAGTCACGCTGCGCGACAAGAGCGGCACAAGTGACGTGCCCAATAACTTCAATTACGATGATGACAGTGCTGGTCTGAAATGCCCGTTCCAGTCGCACGTTCGCAAAACGAATCCGCGACTGTCCGTAACCGGTAGCTCAGAGCTGCGTCATCGCATTGCTCGGCGCGGTATCCCATATGGTGGTACGCTGATCGAAAGCGACAAACTGGAAGACCTGCCGGAAACCGGACGTGGACTTCTGTTCTTCTGCTACCAGGCAGACATCTTCGAGCAGTTCGAGTTCATTCAGCGCACCTGGGCGAACTTCAGCAACTTCCCGAAACCGGCAACCGGATTAGATCCCGTAGTCGGTCAGCAGGACCCAAATGCACCGTGTAACGCGGCGCAGAAATGGCCTGCCGGATGGAACAAACAGACCACTTGCCCGGGCGTCGATATCGCTGGGTTCGTGCGTCTCAAGGGAGGAGAATACTTCTTCTCTCCAAGCCTCAGTTTCCTCAAAGGACTGGCTTGACACTTGCTCGCCAAGGGAACTGCGGACTTCAACCGCCGCAGTTCCCTTGCTTGCTTTTAGCGCCTCTTTTTTGCATTCCGCCCCTACTATTGCATATCGTTTTCAAACGACACCGCTCCAGCGGCAGCAGTACAAGCCCGCGACATGCAAGCCACGGCAATTCTAAAGGAGCTCTTGTCCAAGCTTAATTTAGAGATGTAGCAAAGTTGCTGCCCCTAACCAAACAAACTGCATTAGTAAGGATTAAACATAGTATGATCTAGCACTTCGCTCCGAAATAACCGCTGAGATCGTCAAATCGGTCAGAGGACTAAGCATGAAACGAATAATTGTTGTTGGCGGTGGATTCGGTGGCGTTAAATGCGCCCGCACATTGCGTAAAGAACTGCCGCTCAACGAATTCCAAATTGTCGTCTTTAACAAGGAAAACCACATGGTTTTCCACCCTCTTCTTGCCGAAGTCGTCAGCGCATCGGTGCAGCCCAAGGACGTGGGCGCGCCCTTGAGGCAACTGCTCACGGGCGTTCAATGCAGAACCGAAGACGTCACAAACATAGACTTCAATAACAAGGATCTCTTCTACGAAGCACACGATGGTCAGATTCGCTCGATGAAGTACGACTATCTAGTCCTCACCTGCGGCAATACCGTCAATCTATCCCTCGTTCCAGGGATGGACGAGCACGCGTATCCACTGAAAACGATTGGTGATGCACTTACTCTACAAGCGCACGTCATGGAGCAAATGGAAAAAGCCGAGGTTTGCGAGAACCTCGAACGCAAGCGCTGGTATTTGACCTTCGTTGTAGTCGGCGGCGGCTTCAGTGGTGTTGAGGTTGCCGGTGAAATCAATGACCTCGTACGCAGCAGCCTGCGCTTCTTTTCCTACATCAAGAAAGAAGACATCCGCGTAGTGATTGTTCACTCGAGGGATGAGCTCCTCCCCGAAGTGAGTCAGAATTTGCGCAAATTCACCAAGAAAAAGATGGAGCAATCGGGCGTCGAAACAATGCTCAACTTGCGCGCAACAATGTGCACTCCAGAAGGACTGCGACTAAGTGACGATACCTTCCTTTCAGCAGGTACAGTGGTCTGCACCGTCGGGACAACAACGCAAGCTTTGGTTAAAAAACTAGATGCACCAAAAGACCGTGGAAAACTAAAAACCGACGCGACCATGAGTATCTCCGAGCGGAAAGATGCATGGGCCTTCGGCGATTGCGCCAACGTTGTAAATGCTCTGGATGGAGCTGTTTGCCCACCGGTGGCGCAATTTGCAGAGCGGCAAGGAGTTCAAGCTGCAAAAAATATCGTTGCAGCTATCAAAGGAAAAGAACAAAAACCTTTCAGCTTCCAAATGCAAGGACAACTCTGCTCAATCGGCGGACGCTCGGCCGTCGCAGAGATATTTGACTTTAGAGTTTCAGGCTTCCTCGCCTGGTTTATGTGGCGCGGAATTTATTTGATGAAACTGCCCTCGATACCACAGCAGATCAAAGTCGGCATTGAATGGGCTTGCGATCTCGTTTTTCCTCGCACCTTAGCTCACTTACGCGCGGATCGCACAAGACGCATTGCAAAAAGCTACTACGCTCCCGGCGACTTTGTTTTCAAACGCGGCGACAGCGCCACCGAGTTTTACGTCATCGAAAAGGGCGAAGTCGAGATTCTTAAGCACGACGAAAATGATGAGCTTTGTACTGAGTGCATAGCCGTGCTTGGACCAGGAGATTTCTTTGGTGAGTCCTCTCTCCTCAACAGAACCGCACGCAACCATACGGTAAAAGCAAAATCAGAACTGGTTTGTACCGTGCTGGGAAGTAATGTATTCACCCAGATATCATCAGCAATGATTCCTCTGCGCGACGCTGTAGCCAAAGCTGCAAAACGACGAATCAGTATGTGGAAAAACATTCCCGACGTCAGAGCGCTGTTGGATTCAGTGGCCATATCTGCTGTTGTTGAGCCGCTTCCAATCCCTCCAATCGGCCTGACCTCATCAGTTGAAGACGCGATCGCGCTGATGAATAGTCACACGGCGGATCTCTGCGTCGTGGCAGATAAGGACGGCTTTTTGGCAGGCGTGATAACTCGCTCAGACCTTCTGCGCGCCGTCGAGAAAGCGGCGCTGGCTGATCCCGACGAAGACGTTCCCGTCACCGAAATTATGGTCCGCGACCCAATAGCGATCGCTGGCAACGAACCATTGGCGGTGGCAATTGCGACAATGAGAGAGCACGATCTCAAACAAATAATTGTGCTTGAAGGAGCGAAGAAACGCATTCCCGTTGGACGTATTCGAATCGAAAAAGTAATCGAATTAGTGCTGAAAGAAACGCTTGCTGCTAAACAGAAAGAAGTAGCAGCGACGCAGACCGCGAACGTTCCTTGATGCACAGCAGCGCAGATTCAACATCTTGAACTATTAGGATCGCTTTGTGAGGCTATGGGCGGACGGGACGTCCGCGCTCCATACGACAACCAAAACGCTCTCCAACGGATGATTACTAAGATTCGCTTTTCTCGGGCGCGATCTGGTCTAGACCGAAAAAGCTTCGCCAAAAACTTGGCGCCTGCTGTGACGATGCTTGAGCTTTGCGCAAAGTTGAGCTGTCATTAGTCGATGGCGACGATATTGGAGCCGACTTGACTTGCTTCGGCGCTGGAGTCGCGACAGGCGCGTCATTTACTTTGCGAGCGTTATGGAGGGAATAACCACAAGTCGTACAAATCGCTTTGTTTGATGTGATGCGAAATTTGCAACGTGGACAGAGTTGATGTGTCATAGCTATTGAATTCCCTCGGACAAAGGCAGTGGCGAGCTCTAGTACCCCTATTCCCAATTCTGCCATATTAATGTTAGCCTCATGTTAAGTGTGGGGCAAATCATGACAAGGTCAATACTGACTTTCGAAACAGTTTTTCAGGTTCTAGCAGCCGAAAAAACTCTGAGTGGCAAGATTCAATGCCGCACCGTACCAACACCCGCAGGGCTTTCCAGCTCTATTTGCGGGATGTCACTAGAAGTTCTCCAAACAGACCTTGCAGAGGAAGCGGTCAGGTTGCTACGAGATAACTCGGTTCCGCCGGTAGGACTTCACCAGGTTTCCTGACACAACTGACAAGCCTTTAGATTAGAGGCAGCAAGTTTTGTTCCCGCTATTTTCGAGAGTTCGGGTAATGCACCCCGTTAGATCCCCAGCCAGTCAAGGTGATAGACTGGGCAGACTAAATTTGACCGAACTCGTTCCCCGCGGACGAGCATTGGAAGCCGCTCCAGGAAGAATTACGAGAACTAATATGAACTCAACAGCGACGGAATCAGCCAAAGAACAAGTTATAGCAAGATATGGATTTCACAGGGTCATCGAACCAAAAGGTGTGGTGCCGCAAGCGGCCTGGCGTGTAGATAACAGACCCGAACAATTGCATCCAAGCGAGAAACTGATTCAAGTAAAACTGTTGAACCTGGATTCAACAAGCACCAAACAAATCACCGAATCTGGTATCAAAATTCAAGACCGCATTCAGGAGATTGTTAATGAGCGCGGCAAAATGCACAATCCGGTTACAAACTCTGGTGGTGTACTCCTAGCCGAATACAATGGACAAGCTATCGTCCCCTGGGCGTCACTAAGTGCGATTCCATTGCATCTAGAAAGCATTGGCGAAGTTCATGGTCAACAAATAGACGTTGTCGGGACAGGTGTTTTATTCGAAAGCTACCATTTCACGGCAGTTCCGGAAGGAATGGACTGGCGGCTAGCCGCCACAGCTTTGGACATCGCAAGCCTCGCTGTACAAGTAAAGAGAGCAGTACAAGAAAGGCCGATCAAACGCGCACTTGTAATTGGCTGCGGGAATGCCGGCGTGGCAGCAATGGCTAGCATTAAGAAGTACTCTCCGACAACTGAGATATTCGGAGCTGACGTAAACAATTCAAATTTCAAACGCATTGAAGACTTCGGCTTCAGCAAGAACCTTGGACAGATCGATGCGGCAAATGCCCAAGAGATCATCAGCTTTGTTAGCGACTGCGATCTCGTGGTCAATTGCGTGAATGTTGCAAACACGGAAGCCTCATCAGTTCTTGCCGCACGAGAACATGGACTCGTGATCTTCTTCTCGATGGCAACTCAATTCGATCAAGCATCATTAGCCACCGATGCGACTGGCAAAGATGTTGTGATGCAGGTTGCAAGCGGCATTGCGCGTGATGAAGACAAGGAAATCCTTGCACTGTTGAAGGATTATCCAAATCTCTTGAAGATCACACATTAGAAGCAAACAGCCAGAAGCCGCCAAGATGGCGGCGCTCCCAGGATCGAACCCCAGAGTGAACGAACATGCGGGAGAGATTATCCAAATGTTCGAAACATACAGACTCAATGAATTGGGTTCGCTCCTAAGAGCAGACCATGATTCGGTTAGCTCCTAAGAGCAAACCATGATTCGGTTAGCTCCTAGGAGCAAACCATGATTCGGTTAGCTCCTAGGAGCACACCATGATCCAGTTATTGTTTGTGAAGGTGCATCGATTCATATGGTTCGATCCCGGGAGCGCCGGCATCTTGCCGGCTCCGAAACTTGAGAACTTGATCCATGGCTTGCGAGCTTATGAGATGTTTGAATGGGAGTGGGCAGGAATTTTGCTCTGATGCGGGCGGGTTCTTAGATTCCAACGCTCTCTCAACAGATACAGAACCAATCCGTTTGGTGCAATTCCAGGGTTGTCTTTCTGGAACTGTTTGCGATCGAGCTCAAAGATCTCAGCGGCAAATGTGGCAATTGCTCCGCTTCGCGAGACGCCGGCAGCGCAATTCACAAAAAGCGCCTCGCTGTCTTTTCTTTCATTGCATTGCAGTAGAAATTCAATTATCTTGTCTGCGAGTTCCTCATTGAACACTCTGATTGCACGCCCAAACTGGGCTTCTAGCTCATGTATCATCGACATGTGTTCAGGGCGCACATCTTCGAAGAATACATTCAACCACCGTTCCGAATCCTCAGGCCACCCCGTCGTCTGGGGTCCGAAAAGATGCGGTTGCGCTATACAAACGAAACTATTGCAAGACAACAAATCGGCACGATTTTGGACAAGGTCCGCCATCGCCTGGTAGCTCAATGCTTTTGCTTTCTGAATCAAAACCGTCTCCCGCTGAAAGCGTAGCCGACTGTATATGCATCGAGGTTAGCAGCTGGGAAAAGCCAGGTCCATAGACAAGCTTCTAAGGAATATCAAGAGCCTGGCCGGACAACGTCAAAGCCAATTTTAAGTACTACTAATCTTTGATCTTAATACTGCTGGCCATCTTATCGAACACAGGTTCAAATTGCGAATACCAGTTTTCGAGCGCAGAAGCAGTGACACAGTATCCTTTTCCGTTCTTGGTAGTCAAAATCATCACTTGTTTGACGTTGACTTTCTCACCACCGGATACCGAGCTAACAACTTGCGTCCACTTCCTGGCTGGAGTTCCATTCAACGAAATATCTTCCTCAGAAATTCTCTTCAACGAATCCTTGGGAATTGCTTTGCTAATGGCTTCATCAGTCACTTTGGCATACTCAACCGCTGTCAAATCCTTTGGTTCATCTTCAGCCGTGGCAATCACGTTGACCGTTCCTTCGTAGACTGCCAGGTGAAGGATTGTCGGTGCTTCCACCTTGGGAGTTCTCTTCCAATTACTCGGATAACTCATGGTGAAAGCAGAGCTTGGATCCTGAAATTCGGTCATTGCCGCCAGCGATTTTTCAACAACTGCAGCGCGGTCCTTTTCGCTGGGCATGCCGCCGGAATTCATTTCCTTGAAACCAGACATCATCTGCATGATCCCCGAAATCATAACGATCACGCCCACAACACCCATGAGAATGCGCATTGCCGGACTTTGCATTGGGTTAACTTTTGCCGGCTCTGCTGTCGCTCCGCCTAAATCATGTCCGGACTTTTTGGATGGATCGTTCTGCTGCACTTGGCCTCCGAGTGTTTAGTGGGGTCCATCATTTTATCGCACGATGTCTTTTTGCACGCTAACTGCACTTTTACTAGCTCATTATTAGAGCATCGAGATTGACTACTGGGAGATACGATCGTGCGCAAGTCAAAGTTCAACGAAGCACAAATAAGTCAAGCACTTTCCGAAGTCGATAAGGGCACACCGATTGAAGAGATCTGCTCGCGCTTATCAATTAGCGTTGCCACTTTCTACAACTGGCGCAAACGATACCATGGACTGGATCAGGCCGGTCTTAAAGAAGTTAAGTCCTTGGAAGACGAAAATAGAAGCTTGAAACAACAGCTCGACGATCTTCTAAAAGACAGAGAAATACTTCAATACCTCGTCAGTTCGCTTTAGTTCTACCAACCGCGATGAGCTGGCGGCACCTTCATGGAGAACGCATAAGTTGGCTTCAATCTTGTCAGAGCAGCTGCTTTCGCGAATGATATTGCCATCTCGGCCGCATCCATTACATGGGACGAATCGTCATTACTAATTGCGGTGGAGACAGCATTTACTGCATTGTTGAGCCGACCAGCAGTTTGAAACGCTCGATCGGCAGATCCTGCCAAGTCCGCCATTTGCATCGAACTTGCCACAGGCAAACTGTTATAGCGTGGAGCATATCCATATGAGCTAGTCGGACGACTGGCTCTTGCCGCTTGAGCTTGGGCTTGAGGGGCAGAGCCAGACCACCAGTCTGATGCGGTGTCAGCGGCAAATGTGCTTTGCACTTCACCAACGTCGTTGAAACTTTGAGCTAAGGCCGATGGGGCTACTACGAATGCAGCAATGCTTATCGCAGCTGCAAAATGAGCAAGTTTCATCGCTTTTCCCTCATGCTTGATGAACAGATAATAGAAAATGGACTGTCCATAACTGAGGCAAGAATCCAACATTTTTGGGTCATGAGCTTAAATCGTATTCTTACGATTCAGTAGCAGTTCGCAGAATGATGTTGGTCGCTAATCTTCGAAAATTGCCAACGCAAATTCGCTAAGCAAGCTTACAGACCCCATCCACGGGGAAGACGAATTAAGTTGCGATGAGGTTAAAGGAAGCATTTTGCTACCTGCGCTAACGCCTCTCGAATTGTTCATCCGCGTACATGCACGAAGCCGGCGCCCGGAATTAAGCTCAGAGCCGTTGTTTCGAACCACATGAAATCAGCATCATCGAATTATTCATATCTTCCATTTATTTCTCGAAAAAAACCGCACCAGTAACGTTCAGCAAACCCGATTAGATAGAGATTGAGCCTGCTGCAAGGTCTCTCGGCGCGAGATGTCCGTTGTCTTCACAGTGCAATCCTCCTGGAGGAAACATGAATCTGAAAGAAAAGCTCGCACTCTCCACTCCCGCTGACTGCGTGGTTCCCGTGCTCTACCCCAAGCCGCCGCCGCCGCCGACATCAGAAGAGATCGCAGCCGAGCACGTAAGGAACGCCGTCGAGGCAGCCAGCAAAAATGCGTCGAAGGGCTTCGTGATTCTCGAAGAGGTATACGAAGAATCGACCGACTCGATGTTATGCCTGCGCGCGGATCTATGCCATCAGCATGACTGTAGGCGCTGCACTCCCCTGGAAAAGAAGACCTTGCTGCTCAAGGTCTATCTGCAGCTGGTGACTCTCCTCATGGGTGCCTTCCGACTGATACAAGACACGCGCTGTGAGATTCCCCTCTGTGGGAAGAATGTTCGCGCCTGTTGGAAGGAGCACGCACTCCCCAACTTCCGACCGGAAAAGGCTCGATCGATTCCAGCACGGGTGTACGAAGCGCTGAGCGATACCAATGTTAACGGCTTCAACGTTGAAGCCGTCGACGCAAGCAAGGGCAATCAGCTCCTCTACAAGTTCCGTATCAGCTGGCGTTAGTCGTACAAGATTCCGAGCTTCGAAACAATCAATGCGCAACAAACTCCGCTCCAGACCAGGAGTCAACGCTTACAACAAAAACCCAAAGGAGACGAAATGATGAATAGTGATATCGCCATCAGCGAAGAGGAACTGCAGGCGGCACTGGCTGCGATTAGCGAGGGGCGAAAGCAGCAGGCACATAAGGATGCTCTGGTAAATCTCCAGAACGAGGAGATTTGCCGCAAGTACATCCCGTTCATCCAGCGCGAGCCCGGCTACGAAGCACGACTCGAACACCGCGCGCGACAGTTGGCGGAGATGGCGCTCAAGCTGCGCGCCAAGAACACGAATCGCGATTGCCAGATTGCAATCGCTTGCAACGAACCCGATGATGAGCTGCTGTCCCGCGCGAAGGAAGCGGTTCTCAACGACTACGGCTGGGTGCGGGCGGAGTACTGCGACTGGATGTTCGGCCGCCGTCGCGGGATGGCGGGCGTCAGCCCCAGCAGCGGACCGAAGTCAACGCTCGCCCTCTTGCGAGAGTACTAGCAGAGCGGTTGCAACAACATCATCAAGAAAAAGAAGGAGGCCCGAGACAATGGCAAATCCCAAGGAAATGACTCTCAGTGCGCTGGTGAAGCGGTTGCTGGAACTGGAGAAGGTGATGCCCGAGGGAACGCTCGTGGTGAGCGACAACGGCGACGACGGAGGACCGGCAGCTCCGCTGTACTTCGACGCGATCGTCGACGTCGTGCAGACCCACGTCGAGCAGTCCTCGGAAGAGGAGCACGCCGGTTCGTTCAAGGAAGTGGTCCTGATGGCGACCGGCACCACCGCCAGCGGTGACATCATCCCCGCCGTTCGCCTGCAGCTGAAGAGAGCGCACTAGACATGAGTGCGAACCCTGGAGCAGGCAGTCCAGGGTCCGCACTCACAACGGGATCAAACATCAACAATGTGCGCTAGCACAGAGGTTACAACTATGAACTCCAGCAGCGACCAGACCAACGCAACCGAGAAGAACGTGAACCACCTGACGGCAGCGAAACTGATCGAGATTCTCCAGACGATGCCCGCCGACGCCATCGTCGTCGTCGAAGAGCCGCCCAAGCGCGAGTGCTTCGGCGATGACAGATCCTTCTTCAAGCCGATCCACAAAGTAAAGGCAGACTTCGCCAGGCTGCACACGCCCGAAAAGCGCACTACGGAGTTCGACCTGGAAAAGCTGGAGGTTCCGGTCTATCAAACGATGATGGGCTCCCCCGGCGAAGAGACCAAGGAGATTCGCAAGGTCGTAGCCCTGAAGCTCTTTCACCTGCTGTAAGGATCAGATTCCAGCCAATCAACAGAAGAAAGGAAACAACGGAAATAGCATGTGCAATACAGATCCCATGCAAGATAACGATGGTCTTCTGACCGTAACGCGGCTGATCGAGATGCTGCAGAAGCTGCCCGGCGAAGCCCTGGTGGTGATCGCCGATCCGCCCTCAACGACGCGACACGCTCGAGAGCCCGAACGCTACTACAAGACCCTGGCCGATGTGCAGGCAACGGTTGCGTCCGTCCTGTACAGCAGCAATGCCCAACGCGAAGTGCAGGACGCGAAGTCCGGCTGGGCTGACCCCCGAGACAAAAGCAGGGACGCCGTCTGCCTGCAGCTCAAGTAACCACGACCAACCAACAGCAATAGCACCAGGCAAAAACGAAAAGGAGATTCAAAGACTATGGCAACCCCCGGTATGTGCAAGGCAATCGCGCTCCTGGCTCTCGTCGCGCTCGGTCTCCTCATCATCACGGTGGCGCTTCCTGCGCTGATCGCATCTAGCGTCGGTGGGCCGCTCGCCGGAACGGTGGTCGGTCTCGCGGCGGCCCTTCTTGTCACCTGGAACGACAAGCCGGGCGAAGGCAACCGGCGCGTCATCGGCACGGCAGGCGCTCTGTCAGGATTCTGTGGCGGACTGGTCAGCCTGGAATTCGGCGGACTGCTTGGCGTCGCAGCCGGTGCCGTCACGACCCTCGTCGGCTTCGTGGTCATCTTCCTGGTGATGAGCAGGCTGATCTGGAAGTAGCGACCGGGCCCCTCGGCACATAAACTAAACCGCTCAACAGCGCAGAAGGCAGCAGACCAGCTGCCCTCTGCGCCCCAGCTGAAAACGATCCGATCAATTCAAAGTAGAAGGAGACAAAAAGCATGTTCGCAAACAATAACGGTGACAGCCTGGAGGAGGTGCGTAACTACTGGCAAAACACAAGCGCCCTCGTGCAAGACGAAGTGAATCGAATCAGCGGGATGCTCCGAGAACGCCACCCGTTCACAAACCGTCCGGTCCACCTCTCAAGCAGCCCCTTTAACAAGGGCTACTTCGAATTCAAGCTACCTCACAACGCCGACTCGAAGTTCGTCAACCAGCTTCTCAACCACTACAGAGAGCTGGGCTGGATAGCTAAGGTCAAGTCTTGGACCGATATCGGGGGCTGTTCCGAGAGGCTGCTTCTTCGGGATCCTCTCTGCGACGACAATGCCACCTGCGATCACTACGTACAGGTTAAGCTCGGACTGATCAACCCCGGCGACATCTAAAAGGACCGAGCGGCTACCGCGTTCCATGATAGATAGTCGCTAAGTCAACTTTCCTTCTGGGCAGATGAAGCTCCAAATAACCGGAGTCCCTTCTGCCATCTTACTTAGAGGAATTATTGCTACATTCTATAGTATCAAATTCAAAACTAAAAAAGGGCAAGAAAACGGCTCCCGAAGCCAGTCGAAACCAGCTCCGGGAACGCGTTCACTTAGTCGACCTGATTCGGCAGCATGAGCGGCCACCAGAACCACTGGTCGGCTTCGCATTCCTTGCGATTTTTTCGCTCAGTGACGACGAAGCGTTCGTCGACATCGTTGTTCCGGTTACGCCTAAATGAGGCGAGGATCCTCTTCATGTAAGTATCTCCGTTGATACTGCATGCAGTGCACATGCATGTTGCCTAGCTGCTCTTGGCCGGCTGCGTTTAGATACGCAACCGTTTCCAACCCCGCGACGTGGACGCGGCAGCTTGGGGTCGCAACGCGAGCAGGGAGACGGGTGGAAAGCCCGCCTCCCCGCGCACGATCTAGATTACCGCTTGCGATTGCGGTTCGTGTCCGACTGCTCTGCTCCCTTCTTCTCCGGCTCGCGACCGAAAGAAGATTTGATGTCAGTGGTGAGCTGTGCGACCAGCTTACCAAGCAGCAAGACCTGGATGGGGACGGAGCCGCCATACAGGGCCGAGAGCCACCAGTTCACAGTATAAGCTTCCAACTTATGCGTGAAGTCGTACACGTTCGCAGAGCCGCTTGCAAGCGCCGCGAAAATCACGAAGATCATTGCCCATTTGATCGGACGTCCAGTCTGCAAGAATCGGATCAAGATCAGCTCTGCTACAAACAGGCCGAAGTCCTGAACCAACGCCTGCATGAAGGCCAACCACCAACTCATGCCCGTTACAAGCGCAACCGCCGTGGTCTGGTGGACCAGAGAGAGGCTGAGCAAGATGAGCTGAATGGTGATCGCACACTTCACGAGCAATTGGTCGTACGTCCCTCCCGTGTACCAGGTGTAAACCTTGGACGGAAGGCTGACTTTCGTCAGGGTTTTGTTCGCGTCGGTCATGAATCAAGCCTTTCCTTGGCCGAGCGGTGGGCGGCATATGCCGACCACAGGAGGTTGGAAAGCTCCCCTTCAATTTTCTCGCGAAAATTGAGCGCACCTCATCCAACATGAGGCCCCCTCATTTTCTCAAACGCTCCGGAGTTTCGCTGGGCTGGCGCCCCTCTCAACTCCTCCGCTAATGAGATGAATGATTACGGGATAGTGAACATTCCTTACTTGAAGGAACGAACTTAATAAGGAAGGAGCAAGGGCGACTTTTGATCGCCCTTGCTTTAGTTCATTTGGAGTAATGCGCAACAATTCTCCGGATCTCAGCGGAAACCGCTTCCAGGTGACGTTGCTTCGCATTCTCCATCTTCTTACGGTTCTTCTTGCCCTTCGGCGCCGGAACCTTTATAACACCTTCAAGCATGCGGGACCGATTGCCATCTTGAGCCTCACCCTTACCGGCTGAGTCCCAGACAACATGGGGAATTCGGCGTAATTCTGAATGCAGGTCCTTCCAACGGCTCTTAGAGAGATTGGCCCCGATGCAGACGCTCAAACGCTCTCCAGAGAGAGAGATTGTCGCGACTCCATCATTGCGCAAGATGAGATAACTTTCCTCGACCGGTTCGATAATCTCCGGCTCCGAGATTGCTTCCAGTGCTTCGTCCGTTCGCGGAGTGTCGGTAGCTAGCTGAGCGGTCGCACCGCCAGCCGGCAAATGAGCATCGACGCTTTTGGACTCAGACACCACAGCTGGTGCAGCGCTAACTGCACTAACCAGTTCCGCCTCGGTCGTCACAATCGGCGCCTCCGTCATAGACGGCACGTGCGAAGGACGAGCTGGCAGTACCACGGAGAGCAATCTCCTTACCATCGACTTGTCCCACCAGCCAGAGCCAGCTAGATCAAGCATACCGTTAGTCATCTTGCAGAGAACAATCGTTTGACCTGGAATGGTCGCACCAATAAAGATGCCGAAGCACCATTTGGCAGACCAAATACCAGCCGTGTGCGAAAGAGACCAGCCCGCCATTCCACCAGTCAGCAAACTTGCGACGAACGCAAGCGCTAACGAGTACCCCTGCGAGTGGTGCTTAGAAGATAAACGATGTCCAACGAACATGCTGAACATCAATCCGGACGTGACGACTATTGCATAGACAACTGCTAGCAAATAATCTTGTCCGGACACTGACGCTAGCCCATCTGCGATAAAGGTTATCTGCAGCGCATTAAGCATCACAGAGAGTATGATGCATGCGACAGCTAGCGTACCATCATACTCTTTCATAGTCATCGTCTTGGTTCCCCAATTAAATGACCTGTGATGAGTCAGTCTTGCGACGGTACCACATACGCCACCACAAGGTGGAAGGCTAAATGCGAATTTGTTTGAGTTGATGACTGATAGTTGTGTGGAAATTCCGAATCGCAAGTGATAGATACTGACAACCCAAAACTGCCATAACGGACATTTTTCAGTCAATCGAAAAGTCCAGAATTAATATCAAGCCTAGCGCAGGGCCAGGTTATTTTGTTCTGGGCCATGCTTAACTAGAACAATGTGACCACGATCAACATCTGCGGAGACACACATGCACAAATCGATCGGCCTTTGCGCGAGCTTATCTTTGCTCTGCACTTATTCGGCATCGTCCCTCGCACAAGCAGCAACAACTAAGCATGGCTTGCAGAGCGCGTCTTCGCTAAACAAATTCGCGGCCCAGTCCAATGTTTTGCAAAAATACAAAACTAAAACGCTACTGGCCCAGTCCCCCAGCAAAGCTTCGCAAGCACCGGCGGAAAAAGCACCAGACTGCCGCACATTGGTTCTCCTAAATTACAAATTGCGTCAACGTGGAGATTATCAATCCGCAGAAAAAGTTCTGCAGGCCGCTATGAAATCAGCGAACACAGACGCCGACAAAATACTAGTGCACAATGCATTCGGCGGGTTGTACATGCAAACCCAAAATGATATCGAATCTGAAGCGAACTTCCGAAAAGCGCTTGCTCTCCTGGAAAAGACAGCAAAGCCCGACTCGTTAGACATGGCTGCGATATTGGATAACCTTTCAGTTGTGTGTTCGTCAGCCAAGAAACTTGGCGAAGCAGAAGCCCTCAATGGGCGAGCTATCGCTATATATCGCAAGAACAAAGATGCCCCGAATGCAACGATGGATTTGATCACCGTCCTCGGAAATCGTGGCTACATTCTGTCACGCCAGGGCAAACACAAAGAATCGCTGGAGACCTATGAAGAAGCGGTAGCAATTTGCCGAAGCGGCGAACAGGTACCGCCATCTCTATATGCAACTATGATGGACAATCTGGGAAGCGCCTATTTTCATCAGGGCGAATTTGAGAAAGCAGAGCATGCACGGGTAGATGCATTGGCACTTTTTGAAAGCTCGCAAGGACAAAATCACCCCGAAACGGTCAAAGCTCGGCACAACCTCGCATCCGTCTATATCAAAGAGGGGCGACTGGAAGAAGCCGCGGATCTTTTGAAGAAGTCGATTGAAACCTTGAAGTCCTCGGGCACTGTGTATAAGAACCTGCTGAACAGCTGCCTGAGCGACTATGAATACTGCCAAATCAAGCTTGCGGCAAAGAAGATAATGCAAGATCAACGAACCAAACAAGCAGAGCAAGCGGCCAACAGCACCGAAAAACCTGAATCAAAGCCAAGCACGGAAGACGTTCGGGTCAGAGAAACAAAAACTGCTGATGATACTAAACGTGACGAAAAAGAGTTCCAAACAAGTTCAAAGTCGGAACCAGAAACAAAAGAAAAAGAATCCAAATGAGTACGCAAGAGTTTAGAGAGAGCCAATGCTTTGGAGATCGGTTCGATCCCGGAAGCGTCCAAAAGTCCACATGCAGAACGAGCGGCACATACACATGCCGCTCGTTCTACGATAAGAAGTGATCGTGCAATCCAATCTAGCCTGCAAGGACCTTCTCAGAAGTGCATGAACTGGACTTGTACCAAAATGTTGAGCGCGCCAATTTCAGAATCCGGCAGGCATGGCGGCGGCTAATTCCAAATTCCTGCTCCAGCTTCGCAAGCAAAGCTCGTTTTTGATTCGGGGTTGGATATTCAAATTCCACGAGCGCTTGAAGAGACTTGTTATAGCGCTGCAAATGAGCAATCATTTTCTGAAGCTTCTCATTATCCTGCTTGAAGAACGCTACACGCTCAGACTCGCTGGCGCTGGATTCAATTTCACTTGCAATGGCCTCAGCAAGCATCTGTGGCTCAATTCTCTCGTCAGCTTCGACAAAAGGGCAAGGAGGCCGATCGCATAACTCAAGCGACGGCAAATCACTAATAAGCTCATGCTCCCTGCTCACACCTGCATCCAGGCTCTGTGGCGCTTTGTCTGTAAGAAACTGAAGATCACTTCCTGACACTAAGTTTGCTTGGTTCATTCTATTTCCCTACCCCCGGCAGGGTGGAAGACGATGCTTTGGAAGCACCATCTTCCATGTCTGCCAGCCCGTTCAAGTCCACTGGCACTGCTTGACTCAAGCGAGATGAGTACAAACCGAAACCATGGCTGAATCATAATAAGTGGCCCGTGCAAAATGCGTGCGACGTTTCAAGGAAAACTCAGAATCTGCTGGTAACCTCCGCAAAACATGCACGAGCAGGCACTATGGAAAGCCAACAAGTAAATTTACTGGACGCACAACCATCCTCGTTCAACAAAAATCTTGACTGGGTCAGGAAAAATGCAGTCAACCCTTTTTTGAATGGACTACTCGTTGAACCAGCACAAGCCGCTGGACAAATAGTCAACGGCGCCGCCCGCGCATGCGGTGGCCGCGATGTTTTGCCAAAAGTCGAACTACTTGAAGTAGATAAAGCCGAAATTGGTTCCACCGAGTTTTGGGTGCAAAATATTAGCTCCGGACTCTCCTTTGTCATTCCCTATGCCGGCGCCTCCAGAATAGCCGGGGCCGGTCTTCGATGCACAGCTATGGCATTAAGACTGGAAAGCACGGCAGCAAAACTCGGTGCCGGCAAGCAACTGATGAATACAGCGCTACGTGCAGAGCAAATACTTGTTAGCAAGCAAACCGCCAACATAGCCGGCTCAGTGGCATATGACGGACTGAAAGATTTGCACGAGGGTCAAAGTAGAGCCGGCAACATGGGGCGCAGTGCAGTCCAATTCGGCACATTTGAAACAATGAACGCCGCCACCAAATTCATCCCTCAATCAGGCGCATATGGGGCTGTCCTAAAGCATGTTGTTGCTCCAGCCTTGATTGGAGCAACGGGAGCTGTCGCCGGAGCAGTGACCGAAAGTACAATCAACGGCAAAAAGATTGATCTAAACGAAATAGCAAACCATGCCGTTTCAGGGGGAGCTCTCAATCTTGTCCTTCCGCACGTACAGCAGCTGCCAATGCGCTTCACTAAGGCGCCTTCGGGATTTCACATCAATGCAACCATGCCAGCAAGTGAATACGCAACAAAAAACAATTGGGCAGGTAAATCACCAGTTCTGGATCTCATGATCGCCAGAAACCCATTGGCACAGGTCCAAACAGGGGAGTACAGCGCAGCGGATCACAGCACAGGTAAGATCTCCTTGCACAAAGATGCCACCCCTGCAGAACTTGCCCATGAACTTCATCACCTTCAAAAAGTCAGGCGAGAAGGCGGCGCGGCTGGCAGCGTGGAGTCAAGACTGCAAGCAGAGAAGCTGGCAAGACAAGTCGAGAACCGTGCGGCGAAAGAAAGCAATTCGTCTCAGCCCAAACAAAGTATAGAATTGAAGGAAATCGCCGCCGAAAAAACGCCGAAGGGTTTGACATATAAAGAACACTTTCGCCAAGAAATGGAACGAGGAAGCGCGCAAACCGATTTCGCCGCCGTACGAAGAACTGGACTAAAAGTATCAAGAGAAGGATCGCAGAACAAAGAAGTAAAACAGGCACCGCTTCAGCACGACTTCTTAAAGATGTCCTCACTGGCCCATCTGAGCGCAAGCGAAGCTTTGTCAGCGTCCGCCGAGACAAGAATAGCATTAGGCTGGCAAGAAACCTCACCCTTCATATGGGAGCGAAGCTTTAAGATGAGCAGCGCAGAAGTGAAGCAAGCGTTGTCCGCTACACCTGATCACTGGCAGAGAGATTCCTTTTTTCCAGGCACTTTCAACAGTTTCGAAGGTACCACAAAGACGACACTTAAACAAAACGAGTCTTTGACAATCGAAAGTTCAAACTCAAGATACGTCCTGTCAAAAAATGGCACTGAACAGATTGTTGACCACAAACGCGCACAGCTCAAACAAGAAGAGATTCTTAGCGAAGAGGCACTGGCAAGAAAACAAAAACACCAAGAAATCCAGCGAGAAGCAGATGAGCACTTCAAACAAGTTCAACAGAAACAAACCGAACTGTTTAAAGCAACGAAAGAGCAGCGCAGAAAAGATGCCGAGGAATTCAATGAAATTCGACGAGATCCACTTCTCAACGCAGCCCACGGATGGCGCGATACCAAGTTTGATGGCACCACCAGTGGAGACATTATCGGCCACAGATACCATCTGCTGAATAAGGCTTTACTGAATAAGGGATTAATCAAAACACCTCTAGATCTACATGAGAATCGATGCGTAGAGCAATGGCTGTGGGAAGTGTATCTCAACCCAAACTCCTTCGATGCTTCCGTGAAGCATGCCATGAGAGAAAACCCTGTTCTAAGCGAACTTCACCACAAACACATTCTTTCGTACCTGAAAGTGCCCGGCTTGAAATCGCTATACTGCGCCGGAGCCGATATCCGCGCCGGCGGCGAATCATTGGTATTCCCGTTAGCCAATGGAAAAGAAGTCTTCAAAATAATGAGACCAAAATTCAAACCGCAGTACAAAGACTTTGAAAGTTACGGAAAGCGCCCCTTCGATGCCGAACTGCTCTCACCAATCGAAATCCACACAATTGATTCCACCGAAAAAATCATCTCGTACAAACAAGAAAAACTTGAACCTTTGACGGAAGCGGAGTATCAGGCAAATCCCTCAAAATGGAAGGATCTGGTCAAACAAATAAAGGACGCAGGTTATCGTTGCCCTGATATGAAAGAAAAATGGTGGCAGGTCGGAAAGAACAGCCAGGGAGAATGGAAGTTATTAGATTACGGAGCAGCAATCAGTAAGCGAGTTTACGACGAACTGGACTCGGATTTATTTTCAATGACGTAACCATAACCCTGCAAAGTTTTGATCGCGCAATCTTCTCCATCGACAGTGATCTTCTTGCGCAAAGTTCTCATGCAAGACCTCACTGTGTCTTCAGAAAGAGCCGAGTCTAGGGGCCAAACCGCATCCAGCAAAGCTTTCGAGCTATAGGCTTTATTTTGATGCCTCATCAAAAATTCAAGAAGAGAGAATTCACGCGGCGTCAGATTAATCTCTTTGCCAGAGACAAGCGCAACATGAGAATTTACTTTTAAGGAGATACCTGGTGCATTGATCACGTTCTGCACCATGCCCCCGGGTCTTCGAAGCAGTGACTTGACCCTGGCTCCTAACTCCGGGAATTCAAAAGGTTTGGCCAGATAGTCATCTGCCCCCGACTCCAATCCCATTACCTTGCTGTCAATATCTCCGCGACCAGTCAAGAAAAGTATTGGGCTTGTCCCACCCTTTTTGCGATAACGCTCACAAACAGTAATTCCTTCAATACCCGGAAGCTCCCAATCCAATATAAGTAGATCATACGAAAAACTACCCAAGAGCTGCATTGCGTCCTCGCCATTGTGAACCGCGTCCACAACATAACCTTGAGCCTTAAGCCAGGTCGCCAAAATAGTTGCAAGCTCTAAGTTATCTTCAACAACTAAGAGTTTAGCCATCTGCGCCTTCCACCAACTGCCACACCAACTACAATTTTCGAATTCGAGAAGCGCCCAATAGGCACCGGTCTTTATTCGGTTGATTTATCAGACGTGACAAACCAAGCTGTGCACTGATTTTATGCCATTTTTAGACTTAATCAACACTCAGCTTTTCTTTGGAATGGAAAACCAAAAGCAGCTGCCTTCTCCGAGCTTGCTGACAACCCCAATTTCGCCGCCATGCTCTCGAACTATTGCTTGACAAATAGCCAGACCCAAGCCTGTTCCACCTTTTTTCTTAGCGTCTGATACTTCCACTTGCTCGAACTTCTCAAAAACGCGGGAAACCTTGTCTTCTGGGATACCCCGCCCATGGTCCACAACCGAGAATTTCACCGCGGACTGACTATCCTCAGTCAAAACTTCAATAACGCCATTATCTGCTGAGTACTTGATTGCATTGGAAAGCAGATTGACTAAGACTTGGACCAGACGATCCTCATCGCCCCAACACGTAGTCTCAACAGGCGAAGCATTTATCGAGATCTTGCGCTCGGAAGCCAGGTTTTCTACAGTTTCAACTGACTGTTGAACTACAAAATCTGATCGCGCATCTTTGCATTCAAGAGAGAATTTTCCAGCATCGATCTTCTCCAAATCCAGCATGTCGTTGATCAAACGGAGCAATCTTTTGCATGTCAAACGCACACGGCGGGTCATTTCACAACCATGTTCGGACAGCTGCCCAAGAACACCTTCCTCAAGTAAAGCTAGAATTCCATGAATGGAAGTGAGCGGAGTTTTTAGATCGTGAGTCAACATCGCTATAAACTCACTCTTCATTTTTTCGAGTTCTTCCTGCTCTGTCTTATCCAAAAAGACCGCAATTGTTTTCGCCTCACCACCTAGTGCAATTCGGTTCTCAGATATCTCAACAGGGAAAAATGAGCCGTCAGGACGCGCACCGGAAGCAAGCACGCGAGCGGATTCTGCGCCATTCTTGCTGTTGGCATGGTCGGCACGATCAAATGGCTTTCGATCTTTGATAGCAGTGGCGACCTGCTTGCCCACCAAATCGTCAATTGAGCAGGCGAATAATTTTGCGGCTTCACTGTTTGCAAATTCAATCTGCCCATTGTTCTGGGCAATGAGAACGCCAGCAGGCAGACCCTCCAGGGTGTGGCGCAAGCGGGCTTCACTTTCTTTCACTAGTTCTTCGGCTTTTTTCCGCTCTGTTATGTCATGAACTATGCAGAACAATCCGCTATCAGAGGCGGACCAATGCCCGGTCCAGACTACATCAATCAAATCGCCATTCTTCTTACGCAACTTACATTCAAAAACGATCTTGTCGATGCTGGCAGCAGATCCCAAAATAGAACCGAGAATGTCATCAGCTCTTTCACTGACAAGATAATTGAATAATGGCTGCCGCTCTAGTTCTTGAGGCTCATAGCCCCACGCGCTTTTGCTTGCCTTGCTGACTGATACGAATTTCGATTCGATGTCGATGATACAAATTACATCGACGGCGCGCTCGACCACAGCGCGCTCTCTTTTTCTTGCTTCAAGCAACTCCAGATTCACTCGGCTGATCGAGTCTTTCAACTTGCGCATCGGGTCTTCGTTCCGCTCGGCGGCATTCTGCTGAGAAGGGAAAAGTGCTAGTAGTTCTCCAATTTGGCTATTGGCTGCCGAAGAAGCTGAAGGACTGCTTCTAAAAAGCAGGCCGAGCAATACGACACCGACAACGCCCTCAGCGGCACCAATAAAAAATATCAACGAAGAGAATCTGCCAAAGGTATTTTGAAAGCGCCTTGCCTGCTCAGGAAGATCTGGACTGTTCTCAATCACCTTCTGCGTAAGTTGTTGAGACAGAAGAATTGTAATAACACCAATAATGGTGCTTGCCACGGCAAGAACCATCATCACTATTTTGCCTGTGTTTTTTCCGCCCACCGACCCAAGCCCGAACTTCCAGGTCAATAATATCAGGCTTGCCTCTTTGTGTCCTTGCCAGATTTTCGCGATACGTCAGTGGTGCGCCAGGCTGGTTGGTTGGCGTCGGGTTAAGCACACCACTAACGAATTTCGCGAATTGCCTTAACTCAGGGACAATTACAAGATAACTAACCAGGAGTGCAAAGAGCGTGCAAGTTATCATCGCAATTTTTCAATAGAGAATATTGATTTGGAAGCACTAACATTGGCCCGGCCGCATCGGGGCTGCAACACTTCACAAGCCTTTCAACTGCGATTACCGTTTACTCTGGGTAATGGACGCGTGTCTATATTTAGAGGTGACAGAATGGATAAGGCAACGGGGTTACGAGAGTCCGAACAGGACGCGGTCAAAAAGAACAACACTAGCACACTGAGTGAACTGGCAATTGATGATGCTTATAGACCGGTGATGAACGTTGGGGCAATCGAGAAGAATCAACAAGCCTCGACAAAAGTAAAGGAAGAACCACTGGAAGATATACTAAAAAGCTTACCGCTGCCACCATATAAACCATTGCTTGCACAAGTACTGGGAATCACAACAGAACCTCAAGGGGCCTGCGATACGCGACCGCAATCGCCGGCGATTACCGGTGAGGCAATCAAAGACACATGCTCTTTGCCTTTTTCAAAGATCCTTGATGATGCATCAAAGTCAGTAACGCAAGCGATTGCGCGAACGCTTGACGACGTTGATAGGAACCAGAATGGACATACAGACAAGCAAGAAATCAGATTCGGTACAGCATTTTTGCTATGCAATGACGCCGAAGACAAATGCTACTATGTCACCAATGCACACGTTGCCGGCGATGCTGATTCTGTTGGGCTTGTAGCGGCGGATGGCAAAACGGTGCAATATGGAAAAATCGTGAATCGCGACGAAGCGAAGGATCTGGTTCTTGTAGAGCGACCACCTGGAGATAACCGCGAGCCAGTCGAAGTGGGCGCCATGCCAAAAGTAAAAGATAGCGTTTTCATTGTCGGTCATCCACTTGGAAGTCCGTGGGATGTTGTAAGCCCCGGTCAGGTTATGGAGCTCAACCTGGATATCAAAATGAAAGATCCGGAGACTGGAAAGGATAAGCAATACAAGGGACTGATTCAATCACAGGTCAGAGCCGTGCCAGGAAACTCAGGCGGACCAGAATTCAATGCAGACGGCGAAGTAATCGGAGTGAAAGTATTGGCAAACAGAGCAGGTTCTGCCAGCATTCCAATCAACGACGCTCTTGCAGAAATCAAAGAATTGGATTCAGCAAGTTCGAAGTAATTCTCGACCGAGTCGCGAAAACTCCTTTTGCAAAAAAAAACGATCGATGAAACCGGGTCATCAGTCGTTTTTTTTATTAGGACAATCCTTGCTCCAACAATTCACGATCGCGCAAACGATTGAGGAGCATGAGCTTAGGACCAAAGGCAGCCTTGTAAGGTTTTTTGGAAGCACGACTACCACAATTCCCTACACGCACACTGCGAGAAACCAGACACCATTGCACAACAAGGCTTCACGCTGATTTCACATTCAGCAGCTTTTGTGCAATTTTATCGATTTTTTTGCTGAGAAATCGTTTCCCAGCAAAAGAAGACGAAGCCGAAAACCTTTGACATACAAGCATCTTATAAAACTCGATAGCATATCAGCCACGCGCCGGATGTGATCTTTATAATGCAATCCGTATAATGAAAAAACTTCCAGGAAATCCCGTCATGCGCAAGGTATCCCCTAAAAAAATGAGAAGGGTTATTTCAACCCTTTGCGTTTTCGTTTCCACGGTCACAACAGCAGGTACCTTTCCGATCGGCGTTTATGCCCAGGAACCCGGAGCACCGATCGACGCGGCGCATCTAGATCTTTCATCAACACAAGCGACCCATCAGTCGACGAATTCAGCTCCAGTAGATATTCAAGTTGGCGGCACTTTAACCGGTGGAATTGTGCAAGGCGGCAGCACAATGACAATCCTGCCGGGACAAATGGTTACTGCAGCGCAGTTCCTTGCAATCACTCAAGTTCTTTCCGGCACACAATCACTAGTGGTGTCACATGAAGGTGGTGCCTTAGCTGGATTTGCAAGCATAAGCGCAAACCAACCTCTGGCTAACGGATTTGGTTCAATCATCATTCCGCAAAATGTCTCGCTCAACTCGATTGGTTTCAATGCAAGCAATCCGTTGAATGTGCTGGGCAACATAAACATCTTAGGATCGTTCTACAACCTACAAACCAGTGCCGGAATCGGCTCCGTACTCAACATGAGCAACCTGACGATTGGATCCGGTGGCTTACTTTCCGGTGCCCTGCCCAGCTATTCAAGCTTGCTTGGAAATGTATTTGCTTCCAATGGCATGACTTTGAACGTCACGAACAATGTGATGAACATGGGCACGATTACAACGCCTGGAACGTTGAATATCAATGCCGGCGGCAGCATCGTAAACCAGACGATGAACAATCTGCAAGCGACTATATCCGCACAGACAGTCAATCTAATGTCCGGCGCCGGAAGCATCGTAAACTCCGGTTTGATAACAGCCAACGCCAATCTGAACATAAACTCGCTACTGAATCAGAGCCTCAACATTACAAACACAAACGGTATTTTGCAGTCGTTAGGCGGAAGCATCAACGTTCGGGATCTTCTATACGAAGACACAAAGATAACCAGCATCGTCGGCGGTGATTTAATTGCCGATCAGATCAACATCCACGGCGGCAAGGGTGAAGCCTACATGGATGTCAACGACATTTCTGGCGTCCTCAACATTAGCGCCAATTCTTCACACGTTTTGAGCCAAGGCAACTTGACCCTCGGCGAGATTTGCATGATTGAAGATCCGGTTTACTCAGCCAACGGCACCGTTACTATCACCGGAGGATTCAATACCGGTGCAAACGCTGACATAGCAATAATAGCCAGAGACGGAATTAGTACAACATTAAACGGTACGCTTAACTCCAATGGCGGTGACATTTGGTTGATTGCGGGAGCAACTGTATCTACACCAGCCGGAGCAACAGCAGTAGTCCCGGGCAACAGCACAATCGGAAGCCTGTACACATTGTCAGCGCCCCTCACGGCGGCAGCGTCTATTAACCTCACGCCTGGAGCAGCCACGTCCTTGAGTACTGGTGGAGGTAATCTAACAGTAGTCAATTTTGGAACGGGCGCCAACAAGCTTTCAAACATCACAACCAGCAATGGCTCTGTAACTGTCATCGGATCTGGCGCCATCACCACAGGCAATATTAGCTCCGGAAACGGTGCCGTCAATATTACGAACGCGGCCCCAACAGCCGCTTCCCTTGGAACAACCCTTCAGATAACTTCTGCCACCCAAATTACTCAAGCTGGCACCTTTTCCCCAAACCTAGCGGCACTTGGCAGTACCGGAATTACGACCGGCACCATCACGACAACGGGAGCCAATGTCCTGCTGCGCTCCGGATCCGGCGCGATCCAAAGCGGTGCTATTACGACAACAGCAGCAACTGGTGGTGACGTTACCATCGAAACGGCTGGAGGAGCGGGGACACTAAAAGTTACTGGCACAATAACTGCAACATCAACTGGTGCAGGAATTGCCGGTGGCGATGTCTTACTGACCACAAAGAGTGGTGCTTTACAAATCGGCTCTATTAATGTCAGCTCTGGCAAAGGTAGCGGTGGAAACATTGACTTAGTTACCACTACTGGTGATATCGCAATTACAAGCGGAAGTACGTTAAATCTGAATGCGGCCACAGTGGGAACAGCCGGATTGACAGGTGCTGGCGGTGACTTAACCGTTGCAAGCAGCAGCGGAAACATTGCAATGTCTACAGTTGCAGGAGCGCTAACTGTTCAATCTAAAGGTTTCGGTGCAGGCGCCACCAATAAGGGAGGCACTGTTCAAATCACCAGCAGCGGAACAGTGTTTGACAACAGCGTCGGTGCGTTGTCGTTTACTCTAAGCTCTCCTGGAGGCGACGGTGGAAGATTTTGGTTGGGAACAACGAACGGAACTGGAGCTTCTGGGAGCGGTGTTGGGACAGTCAATAGCTCGACTGGATCGATTGCGGTCACTACTAGCGGTAGCACGACCGGCGGCGAAGTCGCTATCTTCTCATCCAGCAGCGTTCGATTAGGCGGTGCTACTACTGTCAATGCCAGCGGAGCAGCTAGTGGCGGTTCAATTTTAGTAAATGCCACATCCAACATCAGCCTCATAGGAGCAGTCAATGCAAGCGCTGCCAATGGAACTGGCGGCAAGGTTACGCTGACAAGCCTGGGGGCCGGATCGATCAACCTGCCAGCAACATTGAATGTCAATTCAACCAAGGGCAATGGCGGAAAAGTAACACTTACCACAAATACCGGCAACATTGTATTTGCTAACGGAACTAACTGGAACTTGAATGCTGGCACCGACGGAGCCGGAGGCGAACTCAACATCTCCAGCACAAGCGGCAACGTCCAGATGGCAGCTGCTACTAACAGCATCACGAATATACAAGCAAATGGCGTCGGTGCTTCGGCAACTTCAGTTGGCGGCTTGATCCAAATCATTACACCAGGCACAATCTTTCAAAGCAGCACTTTAGGATCAATGACTTTCAATGCCACATCCGCTGCAGCCGATGGTGGGCGTTTCTACTTAGGCACAACAGATGGTACTTCCGCATCAGGCTCAGGAGTTAGCAACGTAAACAGCGTTGGTACCGCTGGCGGGCTGATAGTCAATACCTCAGGCTCTACAACCGGAGGAAAGGTTTCCATATTCTCATCCAATTCGGTAAGGGTTGGTGGAACAGTCAGCGCCAATGCGAGCAATGCCACCAGTGGCACAGGCGGCACAATCACCATAAAGGCAGACTCTCTGACAGCGGTTGGGACTTTGAGCGCAACAGCCGTGAAGGGTATCGGTGGAACAGTCAATCTTAGCACCTCCGGTGCTGGCGCATTGGCAGTACCTGCTATAAATGTTAGCGCCACCAATACCGGCTCGGGCGGCAATATCAATCTAACAACAGACACGGGAAATATTGCTTTTACAGCAGGTTCTACAATAAATCTGAATGCAAAAGCTACCGGTGCCGGCGGCAACCTGACCATAACCAGCAACAGCGGCAACGTGCAGATGGCGACTGATGGAACTCTAGCCGTCACATCAACTGGACTAGGTGCGGGCGCTGCAAACACGGGCGGTACCGTTCAGGTTACTACTTCAGGAACAGTATTTGACACAAGCACAAAAGCTCTCACCTTCACGCTCACCTCGCAAAACGCAGATGGTGGTAATTTATGGCTGGGTACTTCCGATGGCGTATCCATGGCAGGCGCTGGCATTGGTGCCATCAACTCCAGTGCAGCGGGCTTTGTCACAGTCAATACTAGCGGAGCGACCTCCGGCGGAAAAGTCGCCATTTTCTCGTCCAGCAGCGTTCGATTAGGCGGCGCCACTACTGCCAATGCCACAGGAGCAGGCAGCGGCGGTTCAATTTTAGTAAATGCGGCATCCAACATCAGCCTAATAGGAGCGGTCAATGCAACTGCGGCCAATGGCACAGGCGGCAGCGTTACGCTCACGACAACTGGCGCCGGAACTTCTATCAATCTGCCAGCAACATTGAATGTCAATTCGACCAAAGGCAATGGCGGCAAAGTAACTCTTACTACAAATACAGGCAACATTGTCTTTGCCAACGCCACAAACTGGAACTTGAACGCCGGAACCGACGGAGCCGGAGGCGAACTCAATATTTCCAGCACAAGCGGCAACGTCCAGATGGCAGCTGCTACTAACAGCATCACGAATATACAAGCAAAAGGTGTGGGCGCTTCTGCAAGTTCAGTAGGCGGCTTGATCCAAATCATTACACCAGGGACAATCTTTCAAAGCAGCACTACAGGATCGATGACTTTCAATGCCACATCCGCGGCAGCTGATGGTGGGCGTTTCTACTTAGGCACAACAGATGGTACTTCCGCATCAGGCTCAGGAGTTAGCAACGTAAACAGCGTTGGTACCGCTGGCGGGCTGATAGTCAACACCTCAGGATCGACCACGGGCGGAAAGGTTTCCATATTCTCATCCAATTCGGTAAGGGTTGGTGGAACAGTCAGCGCCAATGCAAGCAATGCCACCAGTGGCACAGGCGGCACAATCACCATGGACGCGGCTTCACTGACAGTGGTTGGGGCATTGAGTGCAACAGCCGTGAAGGGTATCGGTGGAACAGTCAATCTTAGCACCACCGGTGCTGGCGCATTGACCATACCTGCTATCAGTGTCAACGCCACAAACACTGGCTCCGGCGGCAATATCAATCTAACAACAGACACGGGAAATATTGCTTTTACAGCAGGTTCTACAATAAATCTAAATGCAAAAGCTACCGGTGCCGGCGGCAACCTGACCATAACCAGCAACAGCGGCAACGTGCAGATGGCGACTGATGGAACTCTAGCCGTCACATCAACTGGACTAGGTGCGGGCGCTGCAAACACAGGCGGTACCGTTCAGATTACTACTGCAGGGAATGTATTTGACACAAGCACAAAAGCGCTCACCTTTACGCTCACCTCGCAAAACGCAGATGGTGGTAATTTTTGGCTAGGAACTACCGATGGCGTAGCCAAAGCAGGCGCCGGCATTGGCGCCATAAACTCGAGTGCAGCGGGCGCCATCACAGTCAACACCAGCGGAGCGACCTCCGGCGGAAAAGTCGCCATTTTTTCCTCCAGCAGCGTTCGATTAGGCGGCGCAACTACTGCCAATGCCACAGGAGCAGGTAGCGGCGGTTCAATTTTAGTAAATGCGGCATCCAACATTAGCCTAATAGGAGCGGTAAATGCAACTGCGGCCAATGGAACAGGCGGCGGCGTTACGCTCACGACAACAGGCGCCGGAACATCGGTGAATCTGCCAGCAACTTTGAATGTCAATTCAACTAAAGGCAACGGCGGAAAAGTAACACTTACTACGAATACCGGCAACATTGTCTTTGCCAACGCCACAAACTGGAACTTGAACGCCGGAACCGACGGAGCCGGAGGCGAACTCAATATTTCCAGCACAAGCGGCAACGTCCAGATGGCAGCTGCTACAAACAGCATCACTAATATACAAGCAAAGGGTGTGGGCGCTTCTGCAAGTTCAGTTGGCGGATTGATCCAAATTATTACTCCCGGCACAATCTTTGAAAGCAGTACCACAGGATCCATGACTTTCAATGCTAGCTCAGCTGGAGCCAATGGTGGGCGCTTCTTCCTCGGAACGACGGACGGTACATCCGCTTCTGGTGCGGGTGTTGGCAAAGTCAACAGCGCAGGCACTGCCGGTGGATTGGTTGTTACTACCAGTGGTGCCACCTCCGGCGGACAAGTTGGGGTTTTCTCCAGCAATGCAGTTCGAATCGGTGGAACTATTGCTGCCAACGCCACAACAAGTGGGACAGGCGGCAACATCGACATCATCACAACCGCAGCATCCACCATCACAACTGGTGCTATACAGGCTAATGGAGCTGGCACTGCCGCAAACAGCAATGGCGGCACCATCGATATTGCGACCGGGGCGGGGGCCGGAGCGAAGATAAGCATTAACGGAGCAGTGACTGCCAGCGGATCGCGGGCTATTGCTACGGATCAGGCAGGAGGCACCATAAACCTGACCGCCACTGGCGGAACAATCACCACAAACGCTGCGGCCAATACCATAAGCGCTAATGCGATTAACAACGGCTTCGGCGGGACTATCAATATCACAGCCAACGCCATCAGCCTATCGCCAATAACAGCCAACGGTAGCATTGTAGCCAATAAGAGTGGCAATGGCGGTACAATCAACATTCAGACCAACAGCGCAACCTCTATCGGCAACGCGGCCTTCACTGCCGGTGGCACCATGGGGCTGAGCGCGAATGGTGCAACCAGTGCCTTGCTAAATACAGGCAACGGGGGAACCATCACCGTTAATAGCAGCACTGGTAATTTGACGATTGCTGCGAACCCAACGGTTACCGTAACTCCTGCCAGAGGCAGTGCCGGTACCATTAACCTCCAAACCACAAGCGGCAACATAAATTTCACCGCAGCAACGACCCTAACACTGGATGCTAAGGGCACAGGGGCAGACAATTTCGACGGTGGAAAACTCTTGGTTTCGACCGGCACAGGTTCCATTAATGCAACCGCAGCAAAAGCTTTCACCGTCAACGCCAATGGATTTGGCAAAGGAAACGGCGGAACAATCTCGTTCACTTCATCCGGCGGCGGCAACATTTTTCCAACCTACACTGGAGCCGGCTCGACCATGGCTCTCAACGCCACGGCTCCTGGTGTCGGCAGCGGCGGCTCCATAATTTTCAATACGACGGGCAGCATTCTAGATGGCGGCACCGGCATGGCGGCAACTCTGACCGCCACATCGGTCGGGGGCAATTCTGGCAATGTATGGTTCGGAACACTGGATGGAAGCACAGCCTCATTGCGCTCTAGCGCCGTGAATGCAGCCGGACTTGGATCGATAAGCATAGCTACCAGTGGCGTAACAGCGGCGACCTTGCCATCGGTCGGAATCTTCACAAACGGGTCATATCGAACAGGCGCTGCCGGCTCAATCACCGCCAAGACAAGCGGCAACACGATCAATCCCGGTAACGTTATAAACATTGACTCGACTGGCGCCGCGTCAACAATAGTGCTTACAGGAGCAACATCATCGCTTTCGACTAACGGTCGACGAGATTTTGTCAAATGTTGTGTTCAGGCAATTTAGGCAGCCTCATCTTTCGCTCTGATACCATCGATGAATTTTACTCCCTGAACCAGTTCTCCAAGCCTTTCAGGGCGGTTTAGCCGTCTCCAGTGTGATTGCGCAGTTATTGCTAATTTGAAAACCATTGTGAGCATCGTAGCGCGTGTGAGCATCCCTCTGGTTTTTGCAGTGCGCAAGCGAACTGTTGCGAATGTCGATTCGATTGGGTTCGTGGTGCGCAAGTGTATCCAGTGTTCAGCTGGGAAATCATAAAAGGTCAGTAACACCTCTCGGTCTTTCTGTAAGCATTCAACAGCCTTCGGATACTTTGCCTGGTAGCTTTCGACAAAGTGAGTGAAGGCTTTTTCTGCTTGCTCTTTCGTCTCGGCCATCCAGATTTCATGCAGGTTCTCTTTAGCACGAGCTTGAACGCTTTTAGGCAATTTATCCAACACATTTCCCGTTTTGTGCATCCAGCAACGCTGGTTTCGGGTTTCTCCAAAGATCTGAGGCAGGGCTTTCCAGAATCCTAGCGAGCCATCTCCAACTGCGACTCTCGGAGCAACCGTCATACCTCTGCGTTTCAGATCGCTGAGCAGCTCAAGCCACGATTGCTCGCTTTCCCGATAACCGTCAACAATCGCCAGGAGTTCTTTGTCACCGTTTTTGGTGGCACCGATTGCGACAAGCATGCACTGGCTGGCGTCCTCCATGCGCGCACCGAAATGTATGCCGTCTACCCAGATGTAGACGTAATGCTTGCCCTTCAGCGAACGCTTCTGCCACGCATCCATCTCATCGTGCCAAACATCCTTCAAGCGACTAATTGTTGAAGCTGACAGCCCAGCTGCTCTAGGTCCTAAAAGTGCGCTCAATGCCTCTCCAAATTCTCCGGTGGAGACACCCTTCAGGTATAGCCAGGGAAGCAGCTCTTCAACGTTTTTTGTACGCCTGAGATACGGTGGCAAGATGCTGGACGTAAAGCGAATCTTGTTCGTGGCGCCTTTTCGCCGATCTGTCACCCTGGGCGCTTTAACTTCAACATCTCCAATGCCGGTTTGTACCGTACGCTCAGGCATATAGCCGTTGCGAACAATCTGCCTCCTCCCGTTGTCATCGCGAAGATTCTTGAATTTAATCAAGAATTCCTCAACTTCAGCTTCCAAAGCTTGCGCCAGTAATTGTCTTGCTCCTTTCTTTAAAATTTCCGTGAGCGGATCTTCAGCTGAAACCTCTGGCTTTTTCAGCTGCCTGACTGTATCTTTCTTCATAGGCGTGTTCCTTCTCTTTTGCGATTGAAAGAATACGCCGCCCTATTCAATTTTTCAAAACACAACTTCTAAGAATATCTCACGGTCGAGGCGGCACAATCAATATTACAAACACCGGTGTCGCGGGCACGATCACAACAGCGGCACTGACTGCCACCTCTTTTGCAAATGGAACCAATGCAGGAGGTGTCGTCAACGTCACTACCACAGATGGCTTGATGACGGTTGGAGCAATTAGCGTTCAAAACACAGCGGCGGGAGCTGGCATCGGCGGAACTGTCAACCTGTCATCTACCTCCGGAAATATTGTTACCCAAGGAGCTATTAATGCAGTGGGCTTCTCTGGCGTTGCGGCAACACAAGGCGGCGGAAACATCAGCATCACAACCACCGGGTCAATAAGCAACACGGCTGCTGGAAACACGATAAATGCATCCAATACAGGCGGCAACGGAGGCGGCGGAAAAGTCACCATTTCCGGAGGTACTCTTTCACTTGCGCCAATTTCAGCCAACGGACCGGCAGGAGCGGGTCAAAGCGGTGCTGGCGGACAAATCTCCATAACAAGCAGCCAGGCCCTACAGGTTGGCCACAATGCCTTTGCCGCAGGCAAGACAATGGACCTTAGCGCCAAAGGCGGCACCGCCGGTGATGGCGGTTCGATCACAGTTAAAACAACTGGCGCAGGCGGTATGACACTGCTGTCCACTGCCGTTCCCACAGTCGCCGTAACCAGTGGCAATGGCGGAAAGATAGATCTTCAAAGTGCCAGCACCATCACGTTCCCAGCTGTTGCATATGCGTTGAGCGCTAATGCAGAGGGTGCCGGAGCGAGCGCTCTGAATCTAGGCAGCATCAACATCAAAGCAACTGGAGGAATAGTCGTACCTGCCGGTGGCAGTATAAGCTTGAGCGCCAATGGTGGCACCGCAGCTGGAACTGTAGGCAAGGGCGGCAGCATAAGCCTCGAAACCGGTGGTGCGTCCGCTATCGACCTTGGAAAGTTCACGACTCTCGATGCTAGAAGCGGACTGGCCGGTGGTGACGGTGGAAGCATTTCCGTTCAAGCTGGCGGTGATATCACCGATAGCGGTGCCGGTGGAAACATCCTGGTCAACGTTCGCGGGGCTTCTGGAGCTGGCGGAAGCATAACCCTTAAGAACGCAGTCGGTGGCACTGGAACGGCACGCGTTCTACAGGTGAACGGCAACCTGGACGCGAGCGGAAAAGGCGGCGGAGCCGGCGGCACCATCACCATTACATACAATAGTGCCGGCACTTTAACAGTTGGCGGCGCCGCTGCCAATTCTATTGGCGGAAATATCATCGCTGATGGTGGCACTAACGCAGGCACCACCGGCGGAACGATTAACATCACGAACCAGTTCACCGGAGCCGGAACGAAGATGGACGTGAGCCTCGCAACAGCCGCTGCACTGATTTCAGCAAGCGGAACTGGAAGCTTAGGCAATATCAATTTCAACACTTGCACAACATGCGTGCCGTCCATTGCCGCCATAAACGCAGTACAGGCAGTGAACGTTGTCGGCGGGACCTTGACCGGTATCGTAAATGCGACCGGAACCTCAGTGACCATCAATCCGACAAGTACCACCTCAACGAATGTGCTAACGACCGGTGCCATAACCGCAAACACGGGCGCTATCGTTCTAGCCAACAATGCTAGCAGCGCAAAAAATTCAATCGTCATCCCGACCACCTCGATGATTCAAGCAAGCAGCGGCGACGTGGGCGTCTATTCAAACAGCATCAGTCACTCAGGTAGCATTAGCTCCGGAAATGTTGCTTCGCTGGTCAACGGACTGGGCGCCAATCTTCCTGTTGCGGCCGGTTTCACGCTTTCAGGCAGCGGCGCAGGCTCAACCGTGGCTACAAACGGGATCCAAATCGGGGATGCATTTGCAGGAGCGACGCCCACCGTCAACCTTACTGCCAATCAAAAGTTTGATCCGGGAACCAATAAAAACGTGTTAATCGGCAGCCTCGGTACCGCCGGAAGTACGACGACAGTACAGATTGCGGACGGCAAAGCACTATCAATCGCAGCTGGAAACACAACAGGGGGATTCCTGATTTCGGGTGGTGTTACTGCCGCCAACGCGAATCTCTCTCTTCTTATAGATACAGCGACCACAAACACCTCAGCCAGCTTCACCACCAATGGTGGTGGCATCCAGATCGCAAGCAATGGGGTCCTGGCTGCGCAACCAGCAATCGGAAATGTTGTTTTTGGCACCAGCACCGGAAAAGTTGCAACCCTCAACCTTAACGGCGGTGCCGTAACCGTCAATTCGAAGAACACAACGGTTAATGCAAACACGACAGTTTCCGCTGGCAACACGATGACCATTAACGCAAACAGCGGTGATCTGACAGTCAACAATAGCGCTTCTCTTGTGGCAAACGCCTCCGGAGCTAACGTGCTTCAAATTCTGTCCACCGGTACTCTTGGACTAAATGGCTCTGGCACGCTCACAGCAAATGGTACAGCTAGCAGCTCGATTCTGACGGAGGCCGCGAGCCAGATCATCCTCGGAGCAGGCGCCAACCTCACTGCTAATGGTGCAAATCTCACCTCGGTGTCAATGCAGTCACCGGACCTTAATCTCAACACCGGCAAGTTTACAGTGGGAACAACCGGTGCAACATTGAATGTGAGCGAAAAAAGTGCAGGCAACATAGCGATCAGCGGGTCCGGCGGCACGCTGGCAACTACTAATGGACAAATAAATGTTTCCGGCTCATCGGTTAACTTCACGTTAAATGGTACCGCAACCTTCACTCCCGGCACATCCAAACTTGTCGTATCAGAAACAGCCGGAGCTGGAAGCATCAGCCTTGGAAACTCGGCGAAAATCTCCTCTCCAAGCTTGATGCAGTTCGAATTGAACGGTGGCACGCTCAATTTCAATAATGGCGGACAGATAATCCAAAGTGCTGCCGGAACAGTCAATGTAACTAACCCGACCAGCGGTGGCGCATTCACGATCGCCGGCACCGGAACAATAAACACCGCTGGCGGCATAACTAATATTGGCGTTGCAGGAGCAGGCGGTACAGTGAATTTTGCTTCCGACGCAAACGTCACCGCCACAAATGCCAACTTAAATCTCTCCAGTAATAACATCACTTTTCTCGGTGGCGTCAGCACCTCATCCGGTATCGGAACGGCAGGCACGGTCACTGTTGATGCCGCTGGACAATCATTGCTGACGATTACCGGCCCTGGCGCTGGTAACACCGGAGGCATCCAAACCACCGGCACAAACAAGGTCAACCAGGGAGCGAACGACATCAAGATTGGCGGCGGTGGCACCGTGCTACTCGGCGGATCTACAACAACCTTAATCAGCAAAAACACAACGGTTTCCAGCGGCACCACAGTCTCGTCGGGATCCCTGGAGATACAAGCAAACAATGGCACGCTCTCGAACTCCGGCAACATCATTACTTTTGGCACCGGCGTTGATTCCATTAAAGTGACATCAACCGGCACCCTGGCTCTGGACGGAACCGGCACCTATGCAGCAGGCGCAGGACTGGCGAGCATATCCTTCACGGCACCCACCAGTACAACAATTATGGGAACGGCGGCGCTTAAAGCAGACGGTCCCAACCTGGTTAAAGTGGACTTCACAAGCCCTATCTTTAATATGGATAGTGGCGGTTCGTTCACCGTCAACACCGCAGGAGCGACTGCCAATGTAACCTCGTCGACTGCATCTTTGACCGTAGGAGGCACTGGCGGTACACTTGCCACCACAAACGGTACCATTAACGTAGGGATGGGCGGAGCCTCTTCCCTACTGCTGAATGGCACAAACACCACCACATTTAATTCCGGTACAGCACAGACGACTCTGTCAGCGAAGGACATAAGCATCGACGGCGTTACAACAGTCGCATCAAATGCAAAGATGAACTTCAATCTGACAAACGGCGGAAGCCTTAGTTTCCTAACCGGTGGCGCAGGCGGAACCGTTCAGCAAACCTCTGCCAACACCGATATCACAGTCCAGACCGTCGGCGGATATACGCTCAATGGCACAGGCAAATTTGTCGCGCCCGCTGTGAATCCCGGCAATGTCAATTTCTCTGCAACTGGAGCGGGTGGCACGATCAATTTTGCCAACGACGCAAACATCAATGTCTCAAATGCCAACGTCAACATCTCAACGAACAACATAAACTTTGTCGCCGGTGGGACAAGCACCGGAATTAGCACAACTGGTAACACAATCAACATCGATTCGGCAGGCCAGCCAACCTTGGGTATCACCGGTCCAGGAGCCGGAAGCAAGGGTGTGTTCAATGCGGCCGGAAGCACAAACATTAATGTCGGCACGAACGATGTTAGCTTCGGTGGACTTGGCACCATCGAACTCGGCAAGAATGCAAGCATAACAAGCAAAAATACGAGCCTCGGAGGCGCCATCACAGTTGCAGCCCCGGGAACGATGAGCATCGCCGCCAATGGTGGCACTCTATTTCTTGGTGGAAAAGTACAAGTAGGTGGAAGCGGTGCGAACGCACTCTCTGTCACGTCAAGCAGCACGCTGGACATTTCCGGAAGCGGTACATATAGCTTGAATGGCGGAGCTGCCAGCACTGCGTTGTTCGACGCGGCGGGCACCCTGACACTTCAGAATGCTGCGAATTTAAAAATTGATGGCGCCAATCTTACAGGAGTCACTTTCCAGACCCCGACCTTCAATATGGATGGGACCGGCAAATTCGCTATCAACACAGCTGGGGCCAAAGCCTCAATAGGCAGCTCCGGCGGAGGAGCGATTAGCGTAGGCGGCTCAGGTGGGACGCTTGTTACGAACGCCGGCGAAATTGCAATCAGTGGAACCGCGGTGACGTTCAACGGAACGGGCACAAGCACCCTTGACGCTGGAGCCAATCAACTAACTGTAACTGCAACTAGCGCCGCAGCAGGCGTCACATTGAATAGCGGAACAACACTCAGTTCTCCGAGCACGATGGAGTTCAACGTCCAGGGCGGCACCTTCAAAAATGACGGTACAGTTCAACAAACGGGCGCAAACATACCAGTCACCGTTAGAAACTCCATAAACGGTGGTGCATTAACAGTCGATGGAACCGGCATCATATCGATGCCCGCCACGCCTGGCGATGTCACATTCGCCACAACCGGTGCAACAAGCTCAATTACATTTGAGTCAACTGCAGCAGTGCAAGTGAACAGTACCGGCAAGACCATTATTTCGACACCGACGCTGAATCTAAAGAATGGATCGACTTATAGCACTACCGGCTCATTGTTAATAACAACGCCAGTCGCAAACGGTTTGCTAAGTATCAACGCGTCCAGACCGACAGCTGGGGCATCTACGGCAACAGTTTCCTCAACCGGTGGAACGACGATTTCTGGAAACGGTTCAGGCGGCATCACCTTTGGACTTGCCGGAGCTGCTACGAGCGGTGCGCTGAACTTCAACGGATCACTCCTGACCACTGATACTACCGGCGGTGGAACAACAAGCATCAACACGAACGTTGCAGTTCAATCAAACAACAACATATTGATGAACATTGCTGGTAATCCTTTTGGCAATACAGCGGGAGACAATGGCTTCGTCAATAACGGCACCGTAAGCTCTAGCAAGGCCAGTGGAGCCATAACGATTAATTCGATCCGCGACCTCACCTTCGGCAACGGCGCTGCCACTATGGGCACTATTGCGTTTACCGGCGGTAAATCTGGAACAATTACCGCGTCCGCCCCCAACGGGACATTATCATTTCTGGGCTCTCAAGAATTCGCACCAGGAGCGGCGGGAACCACGATATTCAGCGGAAACAAGATCGTAGTCGGTGCCAACGTCACAGAAAGCGTAACCCAGGGCACATCACTGATTTTTGATACGCCAACACTGGTTTTGGGCGACAAATCCGCGATCTCGACAATAGGAAACGCGGGCTTAGCTATCCAAATCGGCAAGAGCAGCGCGCTATCAGTACAAATAGACAATAGCGCAGGCAACGCCAAAGCCAGCATCACAAGCGGCGGCGGCACTGTCAGCTTTGCACCCACGAGCGGAGATGTATCTTTCTCGCGCACAACAGCCAATGCAAAGACTGGCAAATTAACCGTCAGCGGTGCAAATACCACAATCACTTCGACAAACGGAAACGTGTCGGTGGGCGGCTCCACGACTGTTGAAGGCGACCAAATCAACATCAGCGTAAACAACGTCGGCGGCACAAGCCAACTCACAAACGACGGTACGCTAGATAGCACACTGAATGCAGGCACCGGCATTAATGTCAGCTCGACCGACACGGCACTGACTATCTCTGGGACGGCCGGCACCGGAACATGGTCCACAAAGGGCGCCAGCGTCAACTTCAGCAACACAAGTGCAGCCAACAGCAAACTCATTTTCGACAACAGCCTGCAAACGATCACAGGCAGCTCCCCGGTCAACATCACAGCACCGATCGTTCAGTTCAACGACATTGGAATTGCCGCATCCAACATCAGCGCAGCCGGTTCAACTGTTACGATCGCTTCTCCTGCTGCCAATTCACCACTGCAAGTTTTGCTTAGCTCATCATCTAGTACTGTCGGTACGACGGGATTTGCGAAAGTCGCAGCCAGCCAGGTCAACATCGCTCCAGATGGCACCGGCACGCTGACAATCGGACTAGCCGGAGCACCGAGCTCATTAACTGCCGGTACCTTAACATTCGACGGACCTGTTACAACAACTGCAAAAGGTACAACAACGGTCGGAGCTGGACTCACTTTAGCCGGCACTAAGACAGTTACACTAAATACATTCGGCAATGATATTACAGTCACAGGAAACGTTTCAAGCAGCGGTGCCGGCGCCAACGGCAACGTGTCCCTCGACACCACCAAGGGTGGCGCCACAACAGGCACGGTTAGCATCAATGGAGCAGTAAGCGGTACCAATGTTACTTTGAAAGCCGATGGCTCAGCCGCAGCGAATGTAGCAGTAAATGGCTCTGTGAGCGGTAGCAGTTCCGTGACAGTAAGCTCAGGTGGAACGATCACAGACCCCACCGGAACTATAACAACGAATGTTTTGAGCTTAACCTCCACATTCGGAGCTGTAAATCTCTCCGGCGCAACCACAGCTTCTACTTCCATCAGCCTCTCTGGAAAGACCGGAGTAAGCACTGCAGCGGCGGGTTTACTGTCTACCAACACTCTTAACGCTCAGTCCAGCAACGGTGATGTCACCATTGGCAAAACGAACGCTCTGTTTGTCAATGTCAGCACACCTCTCGGCAGTGCAAAAGTTTCCAATAACGCAAAGAACAGCACCGTAGCTCTAGATTTCATTCCTTCAGGCAGCGTCTTGAATAATCTTGAGTTCATCGCCCTCGACACCGGCATGGTGCTTACCATCGGCAGCGACCTCTCCGCCAAAAACATCACCTTTGATGCCACCACTTCCGGCTCCTCTGTATCCTTAGCCAATAAACTCATTGGTGGCACATCTGTTACCGTCAAATCCGACGCTTCAATTTCCGATCCTGTTGCGGGACAAGTCACGGCGCCGACCATAACCCTTACTTCAACTAGTGGCAACGTGACGCTCGCAAATGCCTACACCGCTGCAACGGCCCTCAATCTCACGGGCAACACTGGAGTCTCGACGGGCAGCAAGCTCCTTTCGACAGCGGTTTTGACGGCTATATCGAGCAATGGCGATGTCACCATCGGCAACACAGACGCGGCCACGACCAAGGTTAGTGCCCCACTAGGCAGTGCAAAAGTATCTAATAGCGCCAAGAACAGCACCGTCACTTTAGACTACGCAGCTGGCGGCAGCGTACAGAACTCCATCGAGTTCACAGCTCTCGACGCTGGCATGGTTCTTACCAATGGCAGCGACCTCTCCGCCAAAAACATCACCTTCGATGCCACAACAGCTGGCTCCTCGGTCCTTCTTGCCAACAAACTCGACGGCAGCGTCTCAGTAACTGTCAAATCAGATGCTTCCATCTCTGACGCAGTTGGTGGACAGGTGACAGCTCCGACAATTAGCCTCACTTCCACCGGTGGCAACGTTACTCTTGCTAATGCCTATAGCGCTGCTACCGCCATCAATTTGACCGGCAAGACCGGAGTCTCAACGGCGGCAAACAAACTTATTTCCACTTCGACGTTGACGGCTGTTTCCAGTGATGGGGACGTCACAATCGGCAATACAGATGCGGCCACCACCAAAGTCAGTACACCGCTGGGTGGTGCCAAAGTTTCTAACAGTGCCAAAAATAGCACCGTTTCTATAGATTTCGCAGCTGCTGGCAGCGTGCTGAACTCGCTGGAGTTCAACGCAATCGACACTGGCATGGTCCTTACTAATGGCAGCGACCTCACGTCCAAGAACATCACTTTTGATGCCACAACCGCTGGCTCCTCTGTCTTGCTCGCCAACAAACTCGACGGTAGCATCTCCGTTACCGTCAAATCTGACGCCTCCATTTCCGATGCTCTAGCTGGCCAAGTCACGGCTCCTACCATCACTCTGACCTCTACAGGTGGCAACGTCACTCTTGCGAACGCCTACACGGCTGCTACTGCCCTCAATCTCACTGGCAATACCGGTGTATCCACCGGCAGCAAACTTCTTTCCACAGCTGCATTGACCGCAATCTCCAGCAACGGCGATGTCACCATCGGCAACACTAACGCTGCCTCAACCAAGGTCAGCTCTCCGCTCGGCAGTGCCAAAGTCTCCAACAGCGCCAAGAACAGCACCGTTTCCTTAGACTACGCGGCCGGCGGCAGCGTACAAAACAACATCGAATTCACAGCTCTTGATACTGGTATGGTCCTTACTAATGGTAGCGATCTCTCCGCTAAGAACATCATCTTCGACGCCACCACAGCCGGGTCTTCCGTCTTGCTTACTAACAAACTGGACGGCAGCATCTCCGTTACCGTCAAGTCCGATGCCTCCATTTCCGATGCTCTAGCTGGCCAAGTCACGGCTCCTACCATCACTCTGACCTCTACAGGTGGCAACGTCACTCTTGCGAACGCCTACACGGCTGCTACTGCCCTCAATCTCACTGGCAATACCGGTGTATCCACCGGCAGCAAACTTCTTTCCACAGCTGCATTGACCGCAATCTCCAGCAACGGCGATGTCACCATCGGCAACACTAACGCTGCCTCAACCAAGGTCAGCTCTCCGCTCGGCAGTGCCAAAGTCTCCAACAGCGCCAAGAACAGCACCGTTTCCTTAGACTACGCGGCCGGCGGCAGCGTACAAAACAACATCGAATTCACAGCTCTTGATACTGGTATGGTCCTTACTAATGGCAGCGATCTGACTGCCAAGAACATCACCTTCGATGCCACAACAGCTGGCTCCTCAGTCTTGCTTGCTAACAAACTCGATGGAAGTGTCTCCGTTACCGTGAAATCTGATGCCTCCATCACGGACGCCGTCGGTGGCAAGGTCACTGCTCCTACCATCTCTTTGACCTCGACAGGTGGCAATGTCACTCTCGCTAATGCCTACACCGCGGCTACAGCCCTCAATCTTAGCGGCAACACTGGTGTCTCCACGGGAGCAAAACTGCTTTCCACAGCTGCATTGACCGCAATTTCCAGCACCGGTGACGTCACCATCGGTAACACCAACGCTGCAAGCACCAAAGTGAGCACTCCAGCTGGTAGCGCCAAAGTCTCCAACAGTGCCAAGAACACCACCGCCTCTATCGATTTTGCAGCTGGTGGTAGCGTGCTGAATTCCCTCGAATTCACCGCCATCGACACTGGAATGGTCCTTACTAATGGCAGCGACCTCACGTCCAAGAACATCACTTTTGATGCCACCACGGCTGGTTCCTCAGTCTTGCTCGCTAACAAACTCGACGGTAGCATCTCCGTTACCGTCAAATCTGACGCCTCCATTTCCGATGCTCTGGCCGGCAAAGTCACGGCTCCTACCATCACTCTGACCTCGACCAGTGGCAACGTCACTCTTGCGAACGCTTACACTGCTGCTACCGCTCTCAATCTCACTGGTAATACCGGTGTATCCACTGGCAGCAAGCTCCTTTCTACCACAACTTTAACCGCAACCTCCAGCAATGGCGATGTCACCATCGGCAACACTAACGCCGCCTCAACCAAGGTCAGCTCTCCGCTCGGCAGTGCCAAAGTCTCTAACAGCGCCAAGAACAGCACCGTTTCCTTAGACTACGCGGCCGGCGGCAGCGTACAAAACAACATCGAATTCACAGCTCTAGACACCGGCATGGTCCTCACTAATGGCAGCGACCTCTCCGCCAAGAACATCACCTTCGATGCCACAACAGCTGGCTCCTCCGTCTTGCTTGCTAACAAACTCGATGGAAGTGTCTCCGTTACCGTCAAATCTGATGCCTCCATCACGGACGCCGTCGGTGGTAAAGTCACTGCTCCTACCATCACTTTGACCTCGACCGGTGGCAATGTCACTCTCGCCAATGCCTACACAGCAGCTACGGCCCTCAATCTCAGCGGCAATACTGGTGTCTCCACCGGAGCTAAACTGCTTTCCACAGCTGCATTAACCGCAATTTCCAGCACCGGTGACGTCACCATCGGCAACACTGACGCTGCAAGCACTAAAGTGAGCACTCCAGCTGGTAGCGCCAAAGTCTCCAACAGCGCCAAGAACACCACCGTCTCTATCGATTTTGCTGCTGGCGGCAGCGTGCTGAACTCGCTGGAGTTCAACGCAATCGACACTGGCATGGTCCTTACTAATGGCAGCGACCTCACGTCCAAGAACATCACTTTTGATGCCACAACCGCTGGCTCCTCTGTCTTGCTCGCCAACAAACTCGACGGTAGCATCTCCGTTACCGTCAAATCTGACGCCTCCATTTCCGATGCTCTAGCTGGCCAAGTCACGGCTCCTACCATCACTCTGACCTCTACAGGTGGCAACGTCACTCTTGCGAACGCCTACACGGCTGCTACTGCCCTCAATCTCACTGGCAATACCGGTGTATCCACCGGCAGCAAACTTCTTTCCACAGCTGCATTGACCGCAATCTCCAGCAACGGCGATGTCACCATCGGCAACACTAACGCTGCCTCAACCAAGGTCAGCTCTCCGCTCGGCAGTGCCAAAGTCTCCAACAGCGCCAAGAACAGCACCGTTTCCTTAGACTACGCGGCCGGCGGCAGCGTACAAAACAACATCGAATTCACAGCTCTTGATACTGGTATGGTCCTTACTAATGGTAGCAATCTCTCCGCTAAGAACATCATCTTCGACGCCACCACAGCCGGGTCTTCCGTCTTGCTTGCTAACAAACTGGACGGCAGCATCTCCGTTACCGTCAAGTCCGATGCCTCCATTTCAGACGCTCTAGTTGGCCAAGTCACGGCTCCTACCATCACTCTGACCTCGACCAGTGGCAACGTCACTCTCAACAATGCTTACACTGCCGCTACCGCTCTCAATCTCACTGGCAATACCGGTGTATCCACTGGTAGCAAGCTCCTTTCTACCACCACGTTAACTGCAATATCCAGCAA